>CACZDV010000017.1 GCA_902780025.1 uncultured Prevotellaceae bacterium | reverse complement strand
TTTGAAGGGTGGCGCATTGCTCTATGCTCACGATGGTTTTCAAGCACGTCCAACATTGGATATTGATTTCATGGCGAAGAATGTCAGCAACGACATGTCGAACATCAAGAAGATATTCCAAGAGATTTGTCAGATTGAATGTAAAGAAGATGGTGTAGTGTTTGACGTTGATACGATAGAAACCAGTGAGATTGCCATTTCCAAGGAATATCATGGAGTGCGTCTTTCTCTTTTGGCACATCTTGACACTGCCCAGCAGAATATCTCCATGGATATAGGGTTTGGTGATGTCATTACCCCATCTCCTCAACAGTTGGCTTTTCCTGCTTTGATTGGCACTGCCCCAGGTGCAAATATCTTGGCCTACTCGTTGGAGACTGTTGTTGCAGAGAAGTTTCAGGCCATGATTTCACTATCGCTTGGAAACAGTCGTATGAAGGACTTCTTCGACGTGTACCAAATTCTGTTAAAGCAGACATTAGATCCTGATACCCTTTCGGAAGCTATCAAAGCTACTTTTGCCAATCGTGGTACTGATTATAAAGAGAATCACCCATTATTCAGCGAGGACTTCTTCACTGATAGTAATCGCTCTCTGTATTGGAAAGGATTTCTCAAACGAATCAAGTACAGCAAGCAATTGTCCTTTACTGATGTAGGCATTCTTATTCGAACTCATTTACAGCCGTATTGGGATCAACTGCGTTCAAAAATGTAAAATAGTCAATTATCGCAGCAAAGACTTATTACCTAATATTATATTTATGTATAAAACTTGGAGGGCTTTGATAACCCTCCAAGGATTTTACTCTTCTACTATCTGTTCTTCGACAGTAAAAGCTTCTGTCATTTCTGCCTTTCCTGCATCGTCTATTTGTCGGGCGATGCTTTCAAGACATGATTCTACTTGCTCGTCATGAGCGTTCTCATTGTAGGGTCTTGCTGTTTCGGAAAATTCCAGCGGGCCATACTTTGCTGTTACTAACAGCTTCTTTTTTGTATCCATAATTTTAAATGTTTATATTGGAATGAGCACTATTGCTCACCCCGTTTTATTGATTATGGCTCAATGGCTCGCTTCGATAATCATTAAAACTGGCGCAAAGATATGTTCTTTTTCTGATAATTCCAAGCTTTTGAGTCATAATTTGAATAAAAAACGAGAAAAATGATAATAAACAGTATTTCAATTAGCTCTTTTCCCAATATAATTTGTATCTTTGCACTATCTAAAGAGTATGAATATGACAGGACTAAATACCTTTATTGTGGCTACTACATTATCAAAAATCGGTTCCACGGAGAACGGAACCGTTCGTAATGATGATTTCCTTGCAGCAATCCAAAATAGGTTGTACCTTTGCAGCGCATTTGAGACACAAATGCCTGAAATAGAGTACTAACAACAAAAACACAAGAGACTATGCAGAACGCACAGAACACGGAGATCCAGCAGAGGGTAATGAACCTCGTTAATCGTTATCGCACTAAGGTGGGTAAGGAAAGTGAGATAGCCAAAGCTGCCAAAGCCGATTCCGATTTTTGGGAGCAAGAATCTGTAAATATGGTAATAGAGGAAGGCTTACCAGCAGGAGGCATTTATGGCACAGGTCCTCACACTGAAGTTTGGACTAAGTACTTGATGGTCAATGAGCAGCTGCTTGGACATTTTTATGCAGAAGTGGCAGGCAAAGATGCAGAACAGAGTGTTCTTGACCAACTACTACCGAATGTCTACGATAAGACTGTCTTTACGGAGGAGGAAGAATGTTTCTTGAAGTCTCATTTTAAGGAAATGGTGAATTATATAATTCTGACTCCTTGTGATGATAGCTTAGAATGGGTACATAGCTATGATAGTAAGGATGCATTAACCATTCCAAGTGAAGTTATGGGCCTTATAGGCTCTCGTTTGGAGTTGGAAAAAGGTTCTAAAATCTATTATCCTAATGCGGGTTTTGCACAATTAACGAACTTGTTTAAGGATAGTAAGTTTTTCTGTAGTGGAGATAATGCGTGGATGCGAGTTGCTGTATATGCAAATGGTATAGACGCAGAGTTCGTTGACGGTAAGATGACGCAACAGTCGTATGATGCGATAGTCTCATACATCCCTTCCGAAGACTGGTGGTCTATCAAGCATATATGTGAGGTGTTTGAGAATCTCTCACAAAGTGGAAAGTTAATTCTTCTTTGCCAATCTTCTGTATTAGCAGCGAAAGACAACTCCTCAAAGAAAAGAAGACTAACAAAAACATTGGAATACAAGGAGAATTTACTTGTTAGGAATGAACTAGAAGAGGATACTGTATGGGAAGACGCATGTGCATCATTCAGAAGAATAATGGTAGAGGATGGAACTATCAAGGAAATCATCCAGTTACCTCAGGTAATGAGTAATAATGCTTCATCTGACACCTATTGCCTGCTAATTGCGGAAAAGGGGCAAGAGGATAGTGATGTGACTCTCATTGATGCTCGGACTGCATTTATTGATTTGGATGCCAGGCATTTCGGACTATCGTTTGATATGGCGAAGTTTGATGCCATCTTGAAAAATGGCGGAAAAGACCCAAATACGGGATTAAGGAAAGTTGTGAAGATATCCAATGAAAATATGTCACGACACATGTTAGTTCCCCAGGTTTATACAATCGAAAGACCGTCAGAAATAGAACATCCTGTTCCTTTGTCAAGTTTATGCAAGCTTGAATCAACATTGGTTCGCGATGTTCAATTTGATTTACCTGAAGAAACGCCTTGGATTACCATGAGTGATCTTACCCCTTTATTTACGGGGGATTTGAATATGTCAGATATTAGAAAAGCTGACTGCCCAAATCGTCCTTCATTTGTTGAAGGTAGTAAAGACTATGCATTTGACAAGGATGGTAAGTTTGTCGATTCTATCTGGTCTCAGGTGAAAACGACAAAGGGCTATCGTGTTCTTGACTATAGAAACTGCACATACGTTGATGGCAATAACGATGTCATCTTATATGAACGAAATCCTGAAGATGGAGTTCGTATGGCATTGGTACGTGCAACTGATAGGCCTTTTGCTGTCAGTAAGAAGATTCTTGTGTTTTCTTCCGAAAAGGGCACTGATGCCCAAACTCTTATGGCAATACTTAGATTGCCTATTGTATATAGACAATTACTGGCATATCAAAAGTTTGGGATTGGAGCCCATCTTGATGATATACTTGTTCCTACGGACAAACGTGTCATCGGAGATGAACTAGCCCGTATGAAGAAGGAAAAAAATGTCACAAAAGAGATGAACGAGGACTTTGAGGCAGGACAAAATAAATACATGACTAAACTTGAAGATTATCAGCATGCCATGCGAAAGCATATTAGGGAGATTAGTTCTTCTGTTCGTCGGATGGAACGTTTTATTAATGGTATGGAATCTTCAGAGGAAATCAAAGTTTTTCTTCATGAGAGATTAGAGGTGATCAAGACACATAGATTGTATCTATCTGAAGATATTGAGCGCCTTAACGAAGAGAATACTTATGGGAAAGCTGTTCCTTTTGATATAGACCATTGCCTAAAAGGGTTCAAATACTATTTTGGCTCTGATGCATACCCTATCGCATATTCCAATGAAGTCTCAAAAGAGGTATTGAAACAATATGTTGAATCACATAGAAAAGAATTAAATGATATGAATGAGGTTGATAGGTCTAAAACCATCAATCGCATTAATGAGGAAAAGTCATTCGTATATGTAGATATTGCAGAGTACAATTTTTGCAAGGTCGTTAGAAATATACTAGAAAATGCAAGGATACATGGTTTCTCTACTGATACTAGTCGGGATGATTATACGATAGAGATTGTCTTGTCCTGGGATTCTGAACGGAAAATGTATCAGATAGACTTCCGCAATAATGGTGACCCTTTACCTGATGGATTATCAAAGGAAAGCTATGGCGAAAATAGAAAGTATGCTGGAAAAACTGGCGGTACAGGTATTGGCGGATATGAAGTAGCAGATACTGTTAAGCATTATAACGGTGACTATGCAATATCACAAGATGGCGATTGGGTTGTTGTAAGTATATTTTTACCAAAGAGTAAATCATATGAAGAAAGTGTATAATATCATCTGGATAGATGATGAGTGGGAAAAGCAACTGGAATTCAAAGATGAATGTGAAGAGCTAGGCATTCATTTACAGGGTTTTTCATATCAAAAGGCTGGTATGGATGAGTTGGACAAGCATCCTAATTCGTGGGATGCAGTCATATTAGATGGAGAAATTAAAGACAAAACAGATCATGAAGAACCATCTACAAAAGGCTTGCTAAATGCACTTATGCATCTTGCAAGCCTTCCAGCAAATAGACAAATACCTCGTTTTATTTCTACAGGAAAGGATAAGGTAAAGGATAATGAAATGCTTAAGGATGAAGTCATTTATATAAAGGACATAGATGACGAGAAACTGATTGATGATATTAGAACAACTATTGATAACATAGAAAGATTTAGGGTAAAAACCTTATATAAGGAGGTGATAGACTTTCTGGAGAGAATAAATCCAGAAATAAGTGATTCTGTTATATGTATTTTTGAGAAGATGCATTACCCAGAGTCCAATGATTCTTTTGATTCAAAACTATATTATAATCAGATTCGGCAAGCATTGGAATGTATTTTCATCGAGGCAAACAAAAAAGGTATTATCCCTGATGAGTGTTTTAACGGTGGCAGACCTACTATTGATCAATGCTATAGGTATTTGGTGGGAGATCCAGCATACCATGCAGGAGTTCGATATGGTCAACCTGGCGAAAGAATTGTGCCGGAATACATAGAGGACATGATTTCAATGATAAAGAATCTTGGCAATGAATTCTCTCATCCTAATGAGAATACCAAGACGCATTATCTTCTATTCAGTCTTGCTTTTCATCTATATGAAATAGCTATTTGGATGTTTAAGTATTTCGAAGATAATCCAAATGTTGAAAAGAATAAAAGTAAATGTGTTAAACTAGATATAACGAAGAATGGTGGCGCGGATGAAAAAACGAATGAAATTGGAATAATAGAAGTACATGATAATATTTTTCACATAGGGAAGAAGTATAGTTTAACGCCAGTCAAGGCAAATCAACATGGAGGTGTTGGTGCAAAAGTTGAGGTTATAGGTTTCTGTGAGAACACAAATGAGAAGACCAAAGAACATTATCCGTTTTTTGCATTTAATATTCGGCAAATAAAAGAATAAAAACGGTTCCAAGTAGAACGGAACCGTTCACAAGGTTGTTTTTCTTGCAAGGTTGCGGAAATCGCCTTATCTTTGCAACGTCAATCATCGATACCACCTCGAGATTGATGCTGCAAATGCAATGGTGGGAACATAAAAACTCGAAGACTATGACAAACACAGCTCTCCAGACAATCGTAGCGAAGAACCTTCCGGCCCTCTCAGGCGAGTCGATTACCTATAACGCAGCCAAGAACGTATTCTTGTCGAAAGGGTATACCAGTGCGGCAGGGAACATGTACTACAAGGCTGTCCGCCTCTCGAACAGGTTGATGGTGTACTATGATCTCGGGCAGGGTTATATACATACCTTCCTGAATGGCATCAAGTTGTATTGCTTTGATGGACAAAAGGCTAACCTTATAGCTCAGAAATACTGGGGTGGTTGTGACTATCGCATCTTCAACGAGCAGTTCGCCAAGGAACAGAGTATCCTCATGCTTAGGGGATTCTTAGAAGGGCAGTTGAGATTGCAGGGAGCACATGTCAGCGACCAGGAACTTACGAACTTCGCAAGAGGTATGATAGAAGAGACCCAGCGCAAGCAGTTAGCCTGAAGTAAGTGAAGAGTGAAGAATCAATTCTGCCCTTTCAACGAATAACCAACAAATAACGACAAAACAATGGCTACACTGACCAAAGCAATCAACAAGAACCTGTTTGACAGCATCCTGCCAACGTTTGGCAATCCGCGCGTTCATATTCCTGTTTGGGATGACAGCCAGAAGATGTTTATCTGCGACGAGTACGAAAGTGGCAACGGACATCGCTACTATCTCGGAATCCGCTTCTGTGACCGTATCGTCATAGTAGAAAAAGTGGGATTGTATCACAGCTGGACGTATATCGACAGTATCGAACTCTATGCCTTCAACGGGAAGAAGATGGAACTCATCCATAAGCGCGACTACGACAAGGTGTTCCGCAATGAGGAGTTCGTCCGCGAGGAGTCGGAGCAGATGGTGAAGGACTATCTGACAGGTGTGATGAAGACACAGCACGTCTGCATCCCTGCAGTGCAGATTGCAGCACAGGCTTCTGAACTGATCAACGGATGCTACAAGAGCTTCCTTGATCCAGACTTCAATACACGTTTAACCCAAATACTCCCAAAACTAGAACAGCGATAACTATGGAGAACATGATCGACCAAGAGAACAAGCATCAGTTGCAGGCATACGACCTGATTGCTAACACGAACAGTAGTTTTTTCCTCACAGGACGTGCAGGAACAGGTAAAACCACATTCCTTCGCAAGGTGCAGCAGATGGTGGATAAGCAGTTTATCACACTGGCTCCTACTGGTGTGGCTGCTATCTTGGCGGGGGGCGACACCATCCACTCGTTCTTCGGACTGCCTATGGATGTCTGTACGCCAGGCACGATGGGCAAGATGAACGAGGCGAGAATTCTGACGCTGATTCATACGGACACCATTATTATAGATGAGGTTTCGATGGTTCGCTGTGACATCATTGATGCCATCGACTATACAATGCGCAAGACACTGCGCTCCTCGCTGCCTTTTGGTGGCAAGCAAGTAATCTTCGTGGGCGATATGTTCCAGTTGCCACCAGTGGTGAAGCAGGGCGCTGAGCACGACTTGATGCACGACCTCTACCATACGGACGATTTCTTCTTCTACAAGGCAGACGTCATCAAGCGGATGCGGCTGGTGAAGATTGAGTTCCAGAAGGTGTATCGTCAGGAAGATCAGGACTTCCTGCGCATCTTGGAGAACGTGCGTTTGAACAAGACAACTCCTGAGAATCTGATGCATCTGAATGAGCGCGTTTGTCAGCCGACAAAGGAGGATGGCACGGTGATTACGCTGGCCTCGCTCAACAGGACTGCCGACACCATCAATCAACAGCGACTGGCTGAGATTGAGGCTGAGGAATACACCTACGAGGGAACGGTGACGGGTAAGTTCGAAGAAAAGCGCTTCCCTGTGGATATGACGCTAAAGCTGAAAGTGGGCGCTCAGGTGATGTTCACTCGTAACGACCAGCATAAGCGTTGGGCAAACGGAACCATTGGTACTGTGACCAAATTGGCGAAGGACGAGATACAGGTGACTACTGATGGGGAAGCTACCTATGTGGTGCCTAACTGCTCTTGGGAATCGTACAGCTACGAGTACGACAAAGAGGCTCGCAAGATGAAGAAGGAACTGATGGGAACCTTCACCCAATATCCGCTTCGTTTGGCTTGGGCCATCACTGTACATAAGAGCCAAGGTATGACCTTCGATAAGCTCTACCTTGATCTGAGTAGAGGAATGTTCGCAGCAGGTCAACTATATGTAGCACTGAGCCGTGTTCGTTCATTGGGTGGTTTATACCTCTCTCGTCCCATTATTCCACAATATGCTCATACGAGTCGTGAGGTGTTGGCGTATGCCAGCGGATACAACGACGAGCAGATTATCAACAGCGAGATAGAAAGTGGTAAGGCTGTCTATCAGTTGTTGGCTCATCACGACTATGATGAAGCAGCAAAGCAGTATCTTATGCTGGTACAGAAGAAGGCTGTGAATGGCGACATCAAGGAGGCTATGCAGCAGGCCAAGCGATTCCTCGATACAGTAATCTGTGATGATGAGCTCTTTGGAAGTATAGACGAAGTTCCGGCAGAGTTGAAGGCTGCTGATCATTGGGCACCAAAGTTCCTTGTGTCCCTGCTATGTCTCTATGCAGGTGAGTATGAGCAGGCGTTGACCTATGCTGATAGCGTATTGGCGCAGCACCAATGTCAGGAAGCGCTCTATGTGAAGTCACGCTGTCTGGCCAAGCTTGAACGCTACGAAGAGGCTGATGCTGTGAATGTGCTGATGGGTGACGTATTTGATATGTCAACGCCAGATACCAAGGTGCTCTACATGATTGCGATGCTCAATGAGTTGCACATTGGCGACAATGGCCTGAACCTGATGCAGGAACTTATCAAGGCAAGGCCAAAGTACAACAAGGGTATCTTGTCGCTCCGCTACCTGATGAAGCGAAAAGGATTGTCGCTGATGAAGACATCAGATGATTCTCGTGAGTTGGTGGACGACTTTAACTCTGACATCTCGGAAGAAGAGTTTGCTCAGAAGTTGGTTACAGCTCGTGAGAAAGCTCCAAACGCAGTAGAATACCTGCTTCGACTGATTAAGAATCAGGTGTTCACTGACGAGTGAAACATTTGACAACGAGGATAAAGGATAACGACACTATTACAAAAACCACAAAACTAAACTACTATGACAAACACAGACATCAACAACGAGAAGTTGAACCTTTACAACAATCTTGTAGAAGAGGTAAAAGAGAAGGTGCAGAAACTAAAGGAACTAGGTATAACAGATAAAGATATTGCCTCCCTTTTACATACTGAACAGCCGTTGCTCAAATTGACTGTCAGCAAAAACTATAGGCTATTCCTTGGAGAAAACCGTATTGAGGTTCACATGGAGCCGCTTGTAAAGGCTGTTTATCTGCTATTCTTAAAACATCCGGAAGGGATTATATTCAAGGACTTGCCTGACTATCGCGAGGAACTGACAAGAATATACTCTGAGGTGAGGCCTTGGGGCCTGACGGATAGGGCTTTGCAAAGCATTGAGGATGTGACGAATCCTCTGCTGAACTCCATCAACGAGAAGTGTGCCAGAATTCGTGGCGCTTTTCTGAGACAGTTCGATAACCATATCGCCAAGTATTATTATATTGATGGTAGGCGTGGCGAAGCAAAGAAGATAGCCCTGCCTCGCGACCTGGTGGCCTGGGAATAAATAATTATAGAGTCCAATCTTCAAGTTTTATGCCCTCAATACGGCTAAAGTGCTTGGTGTTATGGGTGACTACTGTCAAATCGCCAATAACGCCAGTGGTACCAATCATGAGGTCAAAATCCTCAATGATATTGCCAATTGACTCCAAGCGGTATTTCTCGCTACTAAAAAATTCTGGAATATCGTCGATGCCGACTATCGTGTAATAATCAATAAGCAGTCTTGCCTTTGTCAGTTCTTGCTCACGATATTTTTCAGGAGCATTATGAGCCCCATACAACAGTTCAATAGCCGTAATAGCAGAAATACAACAATATTGATTTTGCTCTATGCATTTCTGGCGTACAATCTCATTACCCCGCAATAACTCAATGCAGGTTGATGTTTCCAAAAGATACTTGAAAGTGGTCATAATCAGAACTTCGGATAGGTGTTTTCTGTGCGTCCTTCGCGGATTTGCTGCATGATTTCATCGGTAGTACGTGGATCGTCACTCCAACCGCCAAAGAATCGGTCAATTTCTGAGGCCACACGTGCCTGACGAACGCTATCTGTCTCATTGACACTCTCGCGCAAACGGCGCGATAATGCCAACCTGTCACTGGCGGATAGACGCTGTGCCTTGCTCCAAACACTCTCAATCGAAATACCCATATCTATCTATATAACTATTGATTACGGCAGCAAAGATAAGGATATTATTGCAGAAAAACAAGTTTTTCCCGTTTTTTCTGCATTTACATAATTAAAATCTCATTTCCGCAAGCCTTGTGAGGCATAATCGTTTGGTTGCCGAGTTAGAAATGGCTAACTTTGCGCTATAAACAACGCGAGACTGCTCACGCTCGGCAAATGAAAGCAAGCTTTCTTTGCTCTCGCTTAGTCGCAGCCTTTGCAACCAAATTTAATTATGTAGTGATTATGACAGATTACGAGTACATTTTGCAACAGGCAAGGAAGTTCCACTTCACGAAGTGGAGCGAAGAGGAGTTAAGGAAGTGTGTGGATAAGCTGGTGGGACTATCACGCCAGGAGCTAACGGCTCTGTATACCAGCAAGTGGATTAAAGATGAGAAGGTGCTGAAGGAGGAGATCTTCAGGCAGATGTTCTATGATAAGATTGGAAAGCGGGAAGAACGAATCAAGAACCTATCGACTGACGAGCTGATAGAAGAGTTCAAGGACAAGAAAAGTGGGAATGTGTTGCTGATTCGTAAGGAGATGAGGGAACGCTATAAAGCTGGCAGGGATAAGCAGCAGATAGCTATGGCGTTTAACTATGCAACGAAGAGTGACCAGCAATGGGTGAAGTGGCAAATCCGAAAGGAGCGGTATGGAAATCCGAACAACAATAATCAGTATCATTGGAAGAAAAGGTTTTAGTATGAGGAAACTATTATTGGGTGCTTTGGCTGTCATTGTTGTTGGCATCGTTTTTGTTTATCTTCCAAAACTGGGAGAAGGAGAAGAAAATGATGTAAAGACTGTTGTCGTTCATGACACGATTTACAAGGATACACTTGTGGTGCCAAAGCATGAGCAGGTATATATTGATGCGAAGTGGTTGCGAAGACAGTTGGCAGTTCCCAACAAGGCGTATTGGAAGAATTATGAAGATGGGTATGGAGTGGAATACCCCGCTGTTATGGAACGGAAGTCAGATGGCCGTGATAGGGAAAGGAACCTGCGCTTGGAGTATCAGGGCATCAGTATGATTGTTAGCACTTGCGATGACAAATACGATATGACTGTGCAAGAGAAGTTCGAGGCTGTCAGCCAGTCGGCAGTTACAACGTCGTTGGCTGACAGCTCGTTCACGTTGGCAGGGAGCTGCGGTAAGAACAGACTATACTTTGAGAAGGATATCTTGTTGAAGCCTCGCACTTGGATATACCTGCGTGTAGAATTCCCTTCGGAACTGACGTGGGCCGTCGATCCACTACTGCATTATGTAAAGGATTATGAACCGTGGTAATTGTGGAATCAATGCCAAAGAGGCAGGTGACTGACAACTCAGTATAATGGAATCCGAAATCGACCGCCTCCCTATCCGCTCGGCTTCGCCGCTTTCACTAAGCGATGCGGCTGAAAGAACTCTACGGCCCTGAAGCTGTTCCACCAGCGCTGGTACGAAGTGTTCCACCAGCGCTGGTATGAGGTGTGCGAGTCAGAGTAGCCGCGTTGGCTGACAGGTGAGTTGCTGGTCAGAGTCTTGCTGTGAAGAGACGGAGGATCAGTTCGTAGTCGCCCTGCTGGGTACCTGGATCGTGATGGTACTCCTCGTAGAAGTGGCGGCGGATGTTGTTCAGGATCTTCGGTCCTCTCGGTGAGCGGCCTTCGAACTCCTGGGGATAGAGGGTCTCTATCTGCTGGCGGATGTTCTGCCAGGCCTGTTCCAGTTTCTGCTGATACTCCTGCTGCTCCTTCTCGTACTCTTCCTTGCTGTACTTCTCATCCTTCTCAGTGGCGTCGGCGGGTTCGGCGCTGGGCTTGATGGTGGCAGCCTTGTAGTAGTCGTAGTTGGCGATGTGCGACATGAGCCACTCGATATCCTCGGTAGTAGCCAGCGTGGGTTCGCGGTTGAACTCTTCGAGGAACCACTGTCGGATCTCGTCGGAGACGGTGTCGAACCAGCTGTGTCTGTTGCCTGCAATCTTGTTGGTCTTCAGTTCTTCGCAGATCTTTCGCCAGTTGTAGGCTTTGATCCACTCGATGTCGCCTTGGTCGGCGTGCTGCTGGTACTCATAGGCATCGTAATCCTTGGCAAGCTCTTCGCGGTACCTGCTTAACTCGTTCAGCAGACTGAAGTAGGTACCTTCGTTCTTCTCAGGGCAGTGGTCCCAGTTGCTCATCAATGTGGCGTAGATTTGCTTCTCAGCTGTCTCATCGTCGATACCCTTAATGGCCTTCAGCATGTTGACGGCTTCCTGCAGGTTGGCATTGTATGCCTTTCTGTACAAACTGGTCTTCATCGAATCGAACAGCGACATCCATTCTGATACCAACGAAGGGTTCACCTTGTGCTCGGTACCATCGCTGGGGTACTTGAAGAGTGTCCAGGGACCGGCGATGAGGAAAGTGGTGCTCCATTCTGCCAGGTCGTAGCCCAGAATCTTCAGCTTGGCACCGGCCGTTGCGTTGACGCTTACCTTCACAGCTGCGTTAAGGTCGAACTTCTTCTCGTCGAAGGGTGACACCGTCAGGTTGAACTCTCCGCCGAGGCGCGGACCGACGGCCACCTCGGGACCAGCCACACCGTAGATCATCACGTCGACTCCGAAGTACAGGCCGACGCCGGCCTCACCGTGAACCTGCAGCTCAGGCTTGATGAACGTGAAGTCGTTCTTCACCTCGGTGAACTCCTTGATGACTCCCCATCCGTTGCTGTCGGTATAGCGTACACCGGCCTTGAACCTGTTCTCGTACTCATATTTGAAACCGACGTCAACAGCACCGCTGACCTTACCGTCGAGCTTGAGGTAAAGGCTGGGGTCGCACTTGACGACTACGGGCACGGGGCCTACCCAGAACGTGAAGGTGTAGCTCGAGAACTCAATCAGCTTCTTCTTCCACTTATCCTTGTCGAGCTTCCACTCCTTCTTGAAGCCAATCTTGAACTGAGGGGTGAAGGCGAACTTGCCGTCGACGCCAGCCTCAAACTTCTCCACGTAGGGATCAGGAATGACGATGTGCCACTTCACACCACCATTGAGGGTGATGAAGTAGTTCAATTCATAGTCGATGGGCAGTTCGGCGCGGATGTTGATGGAGTCTCTCGGGTCACTTCCACAATGGAAGTTCTTGTCTATTGACAGTTTGCTGTTGAACGACAGGATGCGACAGCGGGCAGAGGCACGGGTACCTTCTTCCAGTTCGTCGGCAGTGAAGTACTGGTAGCCGCCGTCGGCACGGGTCTGGGCCACGGGCTGGTCGTCATCAGTATGATAACCCTTGTCATAGTCGAATGGGTCGGTCAGGTGGATGACAGCGGGGTGCAGCACCTCGTTCTCGTCCATGTATTTGGCAGCATAACTGGGAAGTACCGAACCGTCGGCACGGGTGACGTCGCCGCCTTCAGCATCGTGGTTCACGTAGACACCTGTGTTCAGCTGCACCTTCTTGTCACCGATAATCTCGGCAATGGTGGCGGGCTGGACGGTCAGGATGTAGCGGTCGCCCACCAGCTTCTCGGCGGTAGCCTTGCGGATATAGGGCAACTGTTCGATCTTGTGCCAGATACCCATCGGGTGACCAACGAAAGTCGTAATGCCCATCTTCTCGGCATAGGCCTTGCTGACGCTCAACTGCGTGGTGTCGGCATCGAGGATGATGACGTCGTCCGCGTTAATGAAGTTCTCGTATGTCAGACCGTAGGCTTCCAGCAGGGCTGTCTGTGCGCCCTCGGGCATCTGGTTGTTCCCATTACCTATCTCATTGAGTTCGTCCGAACAAGCGGTAAACATCACGGTAGCTGTGGCAGCAATGCTCATGAGCATCATCTTCACCAAATTCTTCGTCGTCTTCATTGTCTTTTTTCTTTAAACGTTTATACTCTTGTTTTCATCTCTCCGCTGCAAAGTTAGGACGATTTTCACCGCCTCGGATGTTTTTCCACGTTTTTCTCTCAAAGTTGTGTGGACAAACCACCGAATAATGGACAAATCGCGGACAAAGCCTATTGCTGCTGTCCAAAGGGAGGTCAAAATTCATCAATAAGGTGCGGGTTATCATTTTTTTTGCTTATCTTTGCAGCGGAATTGATAAGTTGAACTAAATAATGACAGGTAATGAGTAACAATTTTCGAACTTTTATGAACGTCGGCGACATAGGTCCTCTGGACAAGGCGCTGGCCGAAGCAATGGAGATTAAGAACGAACGATTCAAGTATCAGCACTTGGGACGTAACAAGACGCTGATGATGATATTCTTCAATAACTCGCTACGCACACGACTGTCGACACAGAAGGCGGCCATGAATCTTGGCATGAACGTCATCGTGCTCGACGTGAATGCGGGTGCGTGGAAGCTGGAGACGGAGCGTGGCGTCATCATGGACGGTGACAAGAGTGAACACCTGCTGGAGGCCATCCCCGTGATGGGCTGCTACTGCGACATCATCGGCGTTCGCTCGTTTGCGGGGCTGACCGATCGCGAGTATGACTACGCTGAGACGGTGGTCAACCAGTTTATCAAGTATAGCGGCCGCCCTGTGTTTGCGATGGAGACGGCAACGGTGCATCCGCTGCAGGCGTTTGCCGACTTGATAACCATCAAGGAGTGGACCCCCTCTAACTCCCCCTGTTTAGGGGGAGAATCAGTAGCCTCCCCTAAACAGGGGAGGTTGGAGGGGTCTGGGCCTCGTCCGAAGGTGGTGCTGACCTGGGCTCCCCACTGCCGCGCCCTGCCGCAGGCTGTGCCCAACTCGTTTGCCCAATGGATGCTGGCTGCCGACGTTGACTTCGTCATCACCCATCCCGAGGGCTACGAACTTGACCCGAAGTTTGTGGGCGACATCAAGGTGGAGTACGACCAGCGGAAAGCCTTCGAAGGTGCCGACTTCATCTATGCCAAGAACTGGTCGAACCCCGGCGTGACCAACCCCGAGGACTACGGAAAGATTACATCGAAGGATATGTCGTGGACGGTGGATACGGAACACATGTCGTGGACGAACAACGGCAAGTTCATGCATTGTCTGCCCGTGCGTCGCGGACTGATTGTGACGGATGACGTGATAGAGTCGGAGAACTCGATTGTCATCCCCGAGGCTGCCAACCGCGAGATTTCGTGCTCAGTAGTCCTGAAGCGGATGCTCGAGGCGCTATGATGTCAGTCCTTTGAGAGTAGGAATCCTTTCCTGACGACGCCGTCGTAGGTGTCGATGGTCAGGTACAGCGTGTCTACAGTCAGCTCCTGCAACGGCAGGCTGATGTAGACACGTTGTGAGTAGTATTCGGGTACGTCGCCCTGCTTGTGTATCAGTTGCAGGTGTCCCGTCAGCTGGCCTTTGGCAGCCGTGTCGACGCGGTTGAGCAGCATGCCGATGCTTTGGGGTCTGGCGCTCTTCTCAGTGGCACCCATCTTCAGTATCAGTCCCAGGTTCAGGTACTTGCGGCTGGTACTTATCCATGCTGCCTCAAACCCTACGGGGTCGGAAGTCCAAGTGCTGCCGTTGGTCGTTGTATCGCGTGTGAGGGGAATGGTGGTCACCCGTGACAGACTTCTCACCTCAGCTGCATTCTCGCGCTGGCTGTAGTACATGACGGCACGGTAGACGGTGTCGGCGCGCTGTATCCAGTTGGCGGTATAAGCTTTTGACAACGGCAGCTGCACGTTCTCGTCGGTAACGACATACTGCACTTGCTTGTTGCTGCCCACGACGGCTTCGACGAAGTCGGCGCGCAGGTAGGAGTTCTCGCTGTCGCCCTTCTCGTAGAAGTCCTGTTCACAGGCCGCGAAGAGCGTCAGGATGGCCATGATGGAAATGGGCAGCAGTAGTCGTCTCATAGCGCGTTCTGGTAGTTCTTTACAGGGTTTGCATACATCGTGAGGAGCCGTTCACGCAGGAAGTCCTCATCCTTGTTGGGAATGGTGATCTTGGCCATCTGCCCTTTCAGGTACTGCGCAAAACGACGTTCGTCGTCTGCCGTATAGTATTCGGCATGCTCCCTGTTACCAGCCAGCAGGTCGGCAGCGATGTAGTTACAGGGATAGAGGTGGTAGCCTCGATGAATCTCGCGGTCCATACGACTGGCAAAGGCAGCAAAGAACTCATTGCGTGGCAGGTTGTCAAGTTCGCTGGCCCACGTGTTGGCAGGAGCTGCACAATGATAGCTGACACGACCCTTGTAGCCGAGGATTCCCGTCCGCATATTGTCGAGGTCGTCCTGACGGCTCTTCTTGAAAGCGGGGTTGTCGCGCTTCTGCTGGAACTCCTGTGCCTTGAGATAGTCGCAGGGGTCGTACTCGTAGCTGATGGTGAGCGGCACGATGTTCAGTTCGCGCAAAGCGTCAGCGTACTCTCCTCTCTCCTCTTTCCTCTCTCCTCTTTCCTCTTTCCTCTCTCCTCTCTCATACCCCATCGCCAACATCTTCAGCACCGATTCCTGAGTACGGTCGTCGGAGTCCTTGGCACGTCCCTCGCGCTGGGCAATCCAGATGTTCTCCCGCTTCTGCGTGACGGCGTAGTGGATGTAGCGGCTCATGAGCTGGCTGGAGCGCATCATCTCATGGGCTGTCAGTCCGCGGCGGACAGTAAAGGCCTTGTTCATGCGCACCAACCGCTTAATCCAGGGGTAAATCAGGAGATTGTCGCCAATGCCAATCTCTACCGTCGTGGGATAGCCGCTATTGAACAGTAGTACGTCGAGAAAGGCAGAGTCGAGCACGATGTCGCGATGGTTGGAGACAAAGGTGTAGCGCTGACTGTCGGATTCCTCGGACGGAATGGCAGCCCTCAGCTCTCTGTCGTCGAATGAGCAACCGTCGGTGTGTTTGCGGATGATGTAGTTGACGACGGGCTTCATGAACCGCTTCTGGAAGTCGAGTGGGGTCTTCACGCCCGTGAACGCCAAGCGCAACAGTCCGTTACGTACAGTTTTCGGTAACCACGGGGCAAAGCCCTTCATGATGACATTAAACTGACGGTCGCTGAGCAGTTCTTCAAAGGCCTGCTTCATCTCCTCCGGCTCATAGGGCCTTATCTCGTCGAACTCATTCATATATCAGAATTGGTTTTCTACAATATCCGTCAACACGTCGGCCATGTTGAGGCCTGCGGCACGTACCTGTTGGGGAATGAAGCTGGTGGCGGTCATACCCGGCGTGGTATTCACTTCGAGCATGGAAATCTTACCTTCTTTCGAGATGATGTAGTCGATGCGGATGATGCCGTTGCAATGCAGGATGTCGTAGATGTGGCTGGTAATCTTGCTGACGCGCTCGGCTATGTCGGCTGAGAGACGGGCGGGAGTAATCTCCTGCACCTGACCGTTATACTTCGCATCGTAGTCAAAGAACTCATTACTCGTCACCACCTCGGTGGCTGGCAGCACAACAGTCTTCTCGCGCGTCTTGTAGACACCCTGCGAAATCTCCGTGCCCTCCAGGAAGCTCTCGACCATAATCTCGGAACTCTCCAGCATTGCCTTACGGATGGCGGGGGCCAACTGGTCCTTGCATTTCACCTTGCTGACACCAAACGACGAACCGTCGGCAGCAGGCTTCACGAAACAGGGCATGCCAATGCGCTCTTCTATCTCGTCGTCGCTGACCAATTCCTCATACCCCTTGCGAATCAGCAATGAATCGGCCACGGCGACACCATAGCCGCGCAGATACTGATTGAGAACGAACTTGTCGAACGTCATCGCTTCGACGAGTACGCCGCTGGTTGAGTAGGGCAGTCCGATGAGGTCGAAGTATCCCTGCAGGATGCCGTTCTCGCCCGGAGTGCCATGAATGGTGATGTAGGCATAGTCAAAGAGCATGGCCTTACCGTCTTCGATGAACGAGAAGTCGTTACGGTCAATCTTGGCTGTCAGTCCTCCAGGCAGCTCTACGTGCCAGTCTTGTCCCTTGATATCGACGATGTAGACATTATAGCGCTCCTTGTCGAAAAAGGAGTAAAGTCCCTGTGCTGAGCGCAGCGATACATCGTGTTCGGAAGAGTCGCCACCGCAGACGATGGCGATGTTTCTTTTTAGATTCTTCATAGTGTATTATTCGTATTACCTTTTATATATATTCTCCATTTATCAATGACAGCACCCATGTCGGCAGGCAGCTCGCTGGTGAAGTCCATCTGCTGGCCCGTCGTAGGATGGACGAAGCCGAGCGTACGGGCATGCAGCACTTGTCGCGGACAGAGTTGAAAACAGTTCTGAATGAAAGCCTTGTACGTACTGGAGCGTTCGCCACGCAGGATTTCTGTGCCCCCGTAGCGCTCGTCACAGAACAGCGGATGGCCGATGTGCTTCATGTGAGCACGTATCTGGTGTGTGCGTCCAGTCTCTAAGACACATTCCACTAACGTGGTGTAGCCGAACCGTTCAATCACCCGCCAATGGGTGACGGCTGGCTTGCCTGTGTCAGAATCGGGTGGAAAGACGGCCATGCGCTGACGGTCACGGGGATCACGGCCGATATTGCCCTCAATACGTCCTTCGTCTTCAGTGAAGTGTCCCCATACCAGCGCGTTGTATGAGCGGTGGGTGTCGTGATTGAAGAACTGTGCCCCAAGCTTGGTCTTGGCCTCGGGCGTCTTGGCAACGACCAGCAGTCCGCTGGTGTCCTTGTCAATGCGGTGGACGAGTCCCACGCTGGGGTCATTGGGGTCGTAGGTGGGCAGGTTACGAAGGTGCCAGGCAATAGCGTTGACCAGCGTTCCGTGAAAGTTGCCGACGCCAGGATGGACGACCAGTCCCGCTGGCTTGTTGATGACCATCAGCTGGTCGTCTTCATAGACTACGTCGAGCGGAATGTCCTCTGGCTCGATAGTGGTGTCGTAGTGTGGACGGTCGAGCATCAGCGTAATGACATCACCAGGGCGTACCTTGTAATTGCTCTTTACCGGCCGGTCACCCACATGAATGAAACCGGCATCGGCAGCCTGCTGGATACGGTTACGGGTGGAGTGCTGCATGTGTTCGGTCAGGAACTTGTCAATGCGCAGTGGTTCTTGTCCACGATCCACTTCTATGCGGAAGTGCTCGTAGAGTTGCTGGCTCTCATCGTCCAGTTCCTGGTCGTTCAGTATCAGTTCCTCGTCGTCCATTACGCTTATTCTACAGGCTCCTCGTCCGTTTGTTCGCGGGTGTCAGATTCCTTTATTTCCTTGAACTCGTCAATTTCATCATCGGTGTCATCGATATCATCGATCTCTTCCCCCCTAAAGTAATACTCCGGTTCCGTATAGTCAATGTCCTCGTCGTCGCCGAACTGTCCGTTGCCTATCAGCAGTGTCAGTGGCGTGTCGATGGACACATGCTCGCCAGTGTTGAGGCGACGTCCTCTGCTCAGGATGCCATACACCCAGTCACGTTCACCGACGATGCGTTTCGGGGGCAGCAGTTTGAAGCCCAAAGCCATCAACTTGGCCTCGGCCTCGCGGTAACTGCTATTATCAATCACGTCGGGGATGGCAAACGTAGGTGACGATGGGGAGTTTACCGTTACATAGATGATATGTCCGGGCTTCACCTTCATGCCAGGTCCTGGCGACTGTGCCAGGATGCAGTCGGCAGGCAACCGCTTGTTGTAGCCGGAGTCGTTCACCTGCAGCTCCAGTCCGCTCTCCGCCAACAGCAGGCGGGCATTCTTGCTGGTCATATTCACCAGTTTGGGCACCTCAATGCCTTCGCCATGATGGGTGTACCATTCCAGGCCGTACTTCACACCGAAGCACAACCCTACCACGACAAGTAGCATGGCCAACAGGTTCCCCCACAGATAAAGGCTTAAAAACTTACCGAAGAATTCCTTTATTTTCATCTGTCACTTGCTTTTGCCGTGCAAAGATAATGAAAAAACAGAAAGAAGCAAAGAATTCTCTCCACTTCTTTCTGTTTTACCTTCATTTTCTTTCTGAGATACCCGTTTACTTTCCGTGATGCTCGTCAGAAACAGTTAACTTCTTGCGGCCCTTAGCGCGGCGTGAAGCCAACACGCGGCGACCATTCTTTGTGGCCATTCTCTCACGGAAGCCGTGCTTGTTGACGCGACGGCGATTGTGCGGCTGAAATGTTCTTTTCATTGCTTTATTCTTGTTATTTTTGTTGTTTATTTACCGATTTGGGGTGCAAAAGTACTCATTTCTTTTGAATTACGCAAATTTATTGCTAATTTTTTCTCTTTTCACTTTTCACTTTTCACTTTTTTTCGTACCTTTGCACCCAAATTCCAATATATTACATTATTTTATTTGTATGATTAACTCACAAGACATTAAAAAAGGAACCGCTATTCGTATGGACGGCGGCATTTGGGTTTGCATCGATTTCCAGCATCGCAAGCCGGGTAAGGGTAACACCATCATGAACATTAAGGTGAAGAACGTCAGCGACGGCCGTGTACTGGAGCGTCGTTACAACATCGGTGAGAAACTGGAGGACGTTATCATTGAGCGTCGTCCCTACCAGTACCTCTATGAGGATCAGTCAGGACGTATCTTCATGAATCAGGAGACTTTCGAGCAGATTCCCATCGACAACGACCTTGTCATCGGTCATGAGTTCATGAAGGAGAGCGACATTGTGGAAGTTGTCAGCGACACCACAGACGGCACCATCCTTTACGCTGAAATGCCCGTGAAGACTGTTCTTCGCGTCACTCATTCTGAGCCGGGCATCAAGGGCGACACTGCCACCAATACGCTGAAGCCCGCTACGCTGGAGACTGGCGTTGAGGTTCGCGTTCCCTTGTTCATCAACGAGGGCGACCTTATTCAGGTTGACACCCGCGACGGTTCTTATCTGGCTCGTGCAAAGGAGTAAAGCGCCTCGCCAGTGAAAAACGGAAAGTGAAAAGTGAAGTATTCAATTGTCGTTCCCGTCTTCAACCGTCCTGATGAAGTTGACGAGTTGCTTGATAGCCTGACCAGGCAGAGCCTGAAGGATTTTGAGGTTGTCATTGTGGAAGACGGTTCGAAGAAACCATGCAAGGATGTTTGCGACAAGTACGCAGACATCCTTGATTTGCATTATTACTTTAAGGACAACAGCGGTCCTGGACAGAGCCGCAACTATGGTGTGGAACGGGCACAGGGCGACTATGTCCTGATTCTCGACAGCGATGTTGTACTGCCGGAGGGTTATTTGCAAGCCATCGAAGATGAACTGCAGGGGGGCCCTGCTGAGGCTTTCGGAGGTCCCGATGCTGCCCATCCGTCTTTCACGCCCGTTCAGAAAGCCATCAGTTATTCGATGACGTCATTCTTTACTACCGGCGGCATCCGCGGTGGAAAAGCTAAATTGGATAAGTTCTATCCCCGTTCGTTCAATATGGGTATTCGTCGTGATGTCTACCAACAGCTTGGTGGCTTCTCGAAGATGCGCTTCGGCGAGGATATTGATTTCTCCTACCGTATTGTTGAAGCAGGCTTCCGTCCCCGTCTGTTTCCGGAAGCTTGGGTATGGCATAAGCGTCGTACAGATTTCCGCAAGTTCTTCCGTCAGGTCTACAACAGTGGTATCGCCCGTATTAATCTGGAGAAACGTCATCCGGGCACGATGAAACTTGTTCACCTGCTGCCCACCGTCTTTACGGTCGGTGTGATAGGCTTGATACTGTTGTCGGCCGTAGGTCGTGTACTCATGCATTATGATGACCTGCACAAGTGGTATTGGCTTTGTGCTGCTCCTTGGTTACCTATCTTATTATATAGTGGTGTCATCTTTATTGACTCTACTATCAAGAACCATAGCGTCAAGGTGGGTTTGTTGTCAGTACCGGCCGCTTTCACCCAGTTGATGGGCTACGGATTCGGTTTCATTGAATCCTGGTGGAAGCGCTGTGTGTTGGGCAAGGATGAGTTTACGGCTTTCGAGAAGAACTTCTACAAATGAGTGACAAACTGAACATCAACCAATGGTCGGAGGATGACCGGCCGCGGGAAAGGTTGGAACGGCTCGGACCGCAGTCGTTAAGTGATGCCGAGCTGTTAGCTATTCTTGTAGGTTCAGGCTCGACAAAGGAGGATGCCGTCACGCTGATGAAGCGTGTCCTTAACGATTGCAACAACAATCTCAACACATTAGGCAAGAAGAGCATCCATGACCTCTGCCAATACAATGGCATTGGCCCCGCAAAAGCCATCACTATCATGGCAGCCTGTGAACTTGGCAAGCGCCGACAGGCAGAGAAACCTGAGGAGCGGCCGGATTTAGGAACTGCCACACGTATCTACAACCACATGCATCCTAAAATGCAGGATATGGACGTGGAGGAGTTCTGGCTCTTACTGATGAATCAGAACTACCGCCTCATCAAGAAACTATGCATTGCTCATGGCGGCATCTCGGAAGTGAGCGTCGACGTGCGGATTATCATCCGCGAAGCTGTGCTCTGTAATGCCACTATCCTCGCTGTCTGCCATAATCATCCGTCAGGCAGTTTGAGTCCCAGCGGTGCCGACGATCAGCTGACACAATCCATCAGACGCGCCTGTGAAGTCATGCGCATCAAGTTCTCAGACCACGTTATCGTGACTGACGGACATTACTATTCTTATCACGAACAGGGGAAATTATAGTATTTTTGCTTTTTTAACGATTACGTAGGCTTCTTTGTCACATTTTTTCCCTATCTTTGCAGAAAGGTAACATAAATTGTGACCAACATGAAAAAACATTTCTGCAAATCAGCACTCTGTGCATTGCTCCTTTTAAGCAGTGCCAACGTTTTCTCACAGCAAACCGTAAGACCCCTGCGACAGTTGGTGGCACCAGCCTTCGACTTTTTCGTTCCCCATTGGTACTTCACTGTTCAGGCAGGTGCTGCCTATGATATCGGTGAGGCAAAGTTCTGTAACCTGTTGTCGCCTGCCCTTCAGGCTACCATTGGTTACGAGTTCAATGAATACGTAGGAGCCCGCGCCGGTCTTAGCGGACTATGGGCCAGGAATGAGTATGCCTTCCCCTTGGAAAAATATAAGTGGAACTTCATCCAGCCATCGGTCGACGTCAGGGCCAACCTGACAAACATCTTCATGGGCCGTGATATTGAGCGGGTGTATGACCTGTATGCTTTCCTGGGTGCCGGCCTGGCCCTGAGTTTTAACAATGACGATGCCCAAAAGGCCGACAAACGATTCGGTGTCGACTTCCAGAAGATCTGGGACGGCCACCGTTGGAACCCTGTCATTCGGGGTGGTGTGGGAGCAGACTTCTGGATGAATGACGACCTGGCGCTCACCGTCGAGGCGAATGCCAATATGTTGCCCGACCACTTCAATTCGAAGCGGGGTAGGAGAGACAATCGCGATTGGCACTTCAACTTGCTCGTAGGCCTTCGCGTGAATTTAGGCCCGAGTTACGGACTGGTAGAGCCCCAGTACGGCAATGTACTGCAGCCTGTTCCTGTTGCTCCTCAGGACGAGCGTCAGAGGCAGTTCCAGGACGATGATGCAGTGGCAATGACCGAATACGTACAGTTTGAACTGAACAAGAGTGTCATCCGTAGCAGTGAGTACCAGAAGATTCTCCGTGTGGCACAGTATCTGCACACCCATCCGCAGTCGCATGTTGAACTGACAGGTTTCGCAGACAAGCTGACGGGTAATGCTGACATCAACCAGCGCCTCTCGGTAGAACGCGCCTTGGCTGTCTCGAAATTCCTCATTGACCGAGGTATCAGCAGCAGTCGCATCAGTCGCTATGCAAAGGGCGACCGCGTACAGCCGTTCCAGGTGAACGAAGACAACCGCGTGACCATCTGTATAGTCATCGAGGAAGGTCTGAAGAAAGAAATAAGTAATGACAATAATCAATAAACATAACGACCATGATAAGAAGTCTCAAATCAATTTTGCTCACAGCCATGATAGTGGCTGCCGGAGCGATGGCCACCACATCATGTACTGACTATCAGGACGAGATCGACGCCCTGGACTACCGTGTCAATACCTTGGAGTCATTGGTCAGCAAGACCAATAAGGAAATCTCCAATCTGCAGAAAGTCGTCAATGCATGGGCTGACGGCTGGTATATTGAGAGCATGGCCTACCTGCCTGAAGAGGAAGGTGGCGGCTATGTCATCAATTTCCGTAAGGACGAGTTCGACGTAGCTACGGGCGACAGCGTTATTGGAAAGACCTTGCGCATGGCTGCCATTGTGCATGACGGTGCCAAGGGCGAGAAAGGCGACAAAGGTGACCAGGGTGCCAAAGGCGACAAAGGCGACAAGGGTGACCAAGGTGACAAGGGCGACAAAGGCGACCAGGGCATAAAGGGTGACCAAGGTGAGAAAGGTGACCAAGGCGACAAGGGCGACAAAGGTGCCCAAGGCGACCAAGGTGAGAAGGGCGAGAAAGGAGAAAAGGGCGACGACGCTGTAGCTCCCGTTATCAGCGTTGGCCTGAACCCCAATGATGCCACAGACACTAATGTCTACTGGTATGTCAACGGCAAACCGTTGACCATTAAGGATGCCACAGGTCACGATGTCATGATTCGTGCCAACGGTAAGGACGGTGAGAAGGGTGACCAAGGACTGGCTCCCCAAGTCCGCATCAATGATGAAGGTATCTGGCAGATCTCTATTGACGGAGGTATCATCTGGCAGACCATTTATGACCCCAACACCAACAAGCCTATCGTTGCCAAGGGTGAGAAAGGTGACAAAGGAGACACTGGCGATAAGGGCGAGAAAGGTGACAAGGGTGATAAGGGTGACAAAGGTGACCAAGGCGAGAAAGGCGACCAAGGTGAAAAGGGTGATACTGGCGACAAAGGCGACCAGGGTGACAAAGGCGACCAAGGCGAGAAAGGCGACCAAGGCGAGAAAGGTAATGACGCCCAAGACATGTTCAAGAAGATTATCCCCGTCATCGGTGCCGATGGTAATACGCTTATTGAGGTGACCTTCATCCTGCAGAATGATTGGCAGTTCACCATTCCCGTTAACACGACGAGATAACCAAGAAAGGGAGACGTTATGAGAAAGTTAACAACAACATTAGCAGTCATCGGTCTGACAGCAGGCTGCACGATGTTTGAAGCCTGCAATGACTATGGCAACGACCTTCGCGATATCGGTAAGCGTGTCGAAGTCTTGGAGAGCCAGTCGCTCAGTTTCACTGACGACCTCACGGCCCTGCAGCGTATCATCAGTGTGGTGGAGTCACGCGGCTACATCACGAAGCTCGAGCAGAACGACTCGGCTTTCATCATTACCTTCAACGACGGTCGCTCGCCTATTGTCCTCAAGGATGGAAAGGACGGAGAAAAGGGTGACAAGGGCGATACTGGCGATAAAGGTCTGAAGGGCGACCAAGGCGACAAGGGTGACCAGGGTGAGAAAGGTGATCAGGGTGACAAAGGCCTCACTGGCGACAAAGGCGACAAAGGTGACAAAGGTCTCACTGGCGACCAAGGCGAGAAAGGCGCCCAAGGCGACCCGGGTGAGCAGGGCGATGCCGGCCAAGCACAGTTGGGTGTCTATTTGGGCACCGACGGTAAGTACTATTGGTCATTTAATGGTCAGCCACTCCTCAAAGCCGACGGATCTGGTGCTCCTGTAACAGCCTCCCCCACCGACGGAAAAAAAGGTCCGTCAGGTGATACCGCTGAAGGCGACCTGCCGTTACCTCAGATACGCATCAACATCACCTACAACATCTGGGAAATATCGCTCGATAATGGTATCACTTGGATTCCCTCTGGCCCATACAAGGGTGACAAGGGTGACAAGGGTGACCAAGGTGAGAAAGGTGACAAGGGTGAGAAGGGTGATAAAGGCGACACTGGCGACAAAGGTGAAACTGGCGACAAAGGTGAAACAGGCGACAAAGGCGACAAGGGCGACAAAGGCGACCAAGGTGAAAAGGGTGAAACGGGTGATCCGGGATTAGACGGCGATGCCTGCAAGCTGTTCACTACGATTTCACCCATCTATAATACCAGTGGCAAGATTATCGCTGTACGCTTCGTTCCCTCTGACACCAGCATTCCTGCTTTTGAGATTCCTGTAATGTAATGATATGACGCAAGAAGAGAAAACAACGATAGAAGGACGTATCGTCGACGTACTGAAGACGGTCTACGATCCGGAGATTCCCGTCAACATCTTTGATCTTGGCATGATTTACAAGATTGACGTGCAAGATGATTTCTCGGTGGATTTGGATATGACTTTTACTGCTCCCAACTGTCCTGCTGCCGATTTCATATTGGAAGATGTGCGCACGAAGGTGGAGAGCGTCGAGGGTATCACCAATGCCAACGTCAACCTCGTCTTCGAGCCCGCCTGGGATCAGAGCATGATGACCGAGGAGGCGAGGGTCGAACTGGGGTTTGACTGAAGAAGTGGAGAAGTGAAGAGTGAGAAGTGAAGAGTGAAGAAGTGAAAAGTGAGGAAGCGATATGAAACCGATTTATTTTCTGAGTGATGCTCATTTGGGTTCGTGGGCTATTGACCACGGTAGGATGCAGGAGCGGCGACTTGTGCGTTTCCTCGACAGCATCAAGGAGAAGGCGGCGGCTGTCTACCTTCTCGGTGATATGTTCGACTTCTGGTATGAGTACCGCTATGTGGTGCCAAAGGGCTACACCCGTTTCCTTGGCAAACTGTCGGAACTGACGGACATGGGCGTCGAGGTACACTACTTCACCGGCAATCACGACATCTGGGCCTACGACTATCTGGAGAAGGAGTGTGGCGTCATTCTTCATCATCAGCCGTTGACCACTGAGATTTATGGCAAGATATTCTTCCTGGCTCACGGCGATGGGCTGGGAGACCCCAACAAGTCGTTCAAGCTCATCAGGTGGATTTTCCACAACCGTGCCTGCCAGTGGCTTTTCTCAGGTCTTCATCCCCGTTGGGGTATGTGGTTCGGACTGACGTGGGCCAAACACTCGCGCATGAAGCGGCCGGGAGGTGAGGAACCGCCCTATATGGGTGAAGACCGCGAGCACTTAGTGCTCTATACCAAGCGCTACATACAGTATCATTCCAACGTCGACTACTTCATCTACGGTCACCGCCACATTGAGGTTGACTTGCAGCTGACGCGCCGTTCGCGGATGATTATCCTCGGCGACTGGATCAATCAGTTCAGCTATGTCGTCTACGATGGCGAACATCTGTTTATGTCACAGTACATCGAGGGCGAAAGCATCATGTAAACCAATTAACTAACATAAACCAAAAACAAGATTATGAAGAAATCATCGTTATCCATTCTTTCCGTTGTCGCCCTCGGCACTTTGTTCTGTGGTTGCGGCAACACCATGTCGGCTATCAACAGCGCCATGTACGATATCCACAATGTGCAGTACACCATCGACAATGTACAAAGCACCGTTGGAAGCATCGCCGGCACCAACAACAATCAGGTGCAGACTACCGCGCAACCTGCCGCCACCACTACGCAGTCGACAGCTACAACGGCACCTGCCACAACGACATCAGCTGCCACTACAACGCGTACAACCACCACGACCACCCGTCCGGCAACGACCACCCGTTCGGTCAGTTCGTCATCCTTCAGCAGTTCCAGCAAGAATATGGACCTTTACCTTAATGGTTCGCGTAAGGGCGAGATTCGTTCCAACGGCGATGTCTATATCGGCGGTTCGCGCAAAGGTGAGCTCCGCTCTAATGGTGATATCTACGTCAACGGTTCGCGTCAGGGCGAGATTCGCTCCAATGGTGACATCTATAAGAATGGTACGCGCGTGGGCGAAGTCCGCTCCAACGGCGACGTCTATCAGAACGGTTCGCGCGTAGGCGAGATTCGCTCCAACGGCGATGTCTATAAGAATGGCTCACGCATAGGCGAGGCTCGCAACATGACCACAGCTGACCGCCGCAAGGTGGCTGTTCTCTACTTCTACGGCTTCTTCGCACTCTGACGGATGGCCTGAGAATGGGTGGCTTACAAGTAAAAAAGCGAAAATGGTGAAGTCATGAATGTAAACGAGAAATTTGTCATTACGATTAATCGTGAGCTCGGCAGCGGTGGTCGCACCGTTGGCCGGAAGTTGGCTGAGAAGTTAGGAGTCCCGTTCTTCGACAAGGCACTCATCAAGGCGCTGCAGGAGAAGTATCATCTTGACGTGTCCGAGATTGAGAAGCTGAAGGGCAGGAATCATAGCTGGTGGGCTGACTTTAAGCGCTCGTTGAGTATTGGTGCCCAGCAGGGTGAGTTCAAGTACTATCAGGCAAAGATGGTTGAGGAGCCCGACATGCTGACCACCGACGAGATGTTCAAGGCCGAGCAGGAAATCCTGAAAGGTATTGCCGAGGATGAATCGTGCATCGTTGCCGGCCGAAGCGGCTTCTACGTGTTTCGCTCACATCCCAACCGCCTGAGCATTCTCATCCAGGCCTCTATGGACTTCCGTGTGGAGCGTGTCGCCCGCAAGCAGAACATGACTCCCGAGGAGGCTCGCAAAGTCATTGAAAAGGTAGACAAGATGCGTGAGAACTACGTCAACAAGTACACGAAGACCTCGCGCTACGACACCCGCAACTATGACCTCGTCATCTCGGCCGACGGCAAAACGGAAGACGAGATTGTGGACATCATCCTACTATACATCGGACAGAAGTAATCAAGGGCCACAACCCTTGATTATTTCTTTTTATCAGAAGGGAACACCTGTTCCACGAGTTCCGTGAACTCACGGTATGCATCGGTGCCGCTTAATGGGGCGAGACTTGCTGCCAGTTGCCGATAGTACCACGCATGGCGGGCAGGGTCTTTCTCGTTGAAGCGCTGCCACAGGCGGTCGCCTACTTGCCGCAGGTGGCGGACCATCGCCCGCATATTCGACAGTTTGTCGCCAAGTGCTACCATCTGGGTATCTCTATCTGCTGCTGCCAGTCGGTCGATGGTAGCCTGCTTGCGCTGCTGCCAGCTCTCGACGTGGGTCAGTCCGGGCACCTCACGGTCGGTCTCGGCATCTACCAGCTCAGCCACGCGGGGGCCGAACTCACGGCTGATTTCGTCGATGGTGATGCCGGCATCTTCCACCACGTCGTGCAGCAGGGCGGCAGCCATCAGCTCCTGGTCGCTGGTCATGGTGGCCACAATGGTCATCGCCTCTAACGGGTGGATGATGTAGGGCAAATCTGAACCCTTGCGGACGATACCCTCATGAGCCTTCGTGGCGAAGCAGATGGCGCGGTCAATCAGCCCGGTGTCAATTGTCTTCTCCTTCTTCATGCTGTATATTGGTTTTTACTTTTTCTTCTGCATAAACGCCAGCGTCTTGGCCTGTTCCAGTATCATGTCGGCCAGCATGCCGTTGGCATCGTCCTTGCCGTTGATGGTGTCGTAGACGAACTTCAGGCCGTTGTACCCACCGTTGTGCTTCAGTACATGCACGAGGCAGAGATACTGCAGGGCTGCACTCGACGCGAGGATGTCAAGATCGGTGATGGCCAGCTGCGAGAGCGCCAGGTGGTGGGCGTCGTCGTAGTTCTCGTCCATGAAGCGCTGCAAGTCGCCAAGGGTCTCCAGTCCGAAAGATTCGAGTACCGGCAGGTAAGGCATCAGCGATACAGGATAGATCTCGGCCTGGTTGACAGCGGCAATGCGCTTGTTCAGCCGGTCAAAGGGATTCAGTTCGAGGAAGCTGCGGAACGAGTCGGTAGACAAGGGTACGTCGTCGAGCTGTCCGCTCTTCACCATTCCCTGGATCTGTCGGCGGTAGTCGGTGAGCTCCGTGCGCAGACGGCTGAACTCATCGTCGACCAATTCAAGCATACCTGCCAGGCGGCTGAACTGCCGCTTATATTCCTTGGGAATCTTCACGTCGCCCTTGTAGCCCGTGTCGTGCTCAATAGTCGACCAGACGTGCTGTAGCGCCGTACGCATCTGCAGCTCGAAGCGAATGCCCTGCTCCTTCTTCGTTTCTCCTTCCTCTTTCAACCTGCAGATGTAGTGCAGCGAGTTATAGCCGAAGCTGTCCAGATGGTGCAGCTTGCGCTTGTCAACGCTCTCCTGCCAGTCGATGTCGAACACGCGCTTGGCGATGGCTGCCACCTTGTCCACCTCGTCGGTATAGAAGGTGATGACTCGCAGGCCCACGAGGTCAGTCACGTCAGTTATCGTCTTGTATTTCGCGCCCTTCAGTTCCAGCTTTCCGGCTAACGACTGCTCGGTCTTCACCCTGTATTCAAAAGCGGTGACGTAGATATGCTTCTCGCGGAGTGCCCGGCGCAGCAGGTCGTAAGCCTCCTTAGCCAGTTGTTCCAGCGTGGGCAGCAATTCGCGGTACTGCTGCATCAAGGCCTCCACGTGAGGGTCTGTTATTTTTGTCTTCTCGTTTTCCATATCGCGTTTATTACTTACTGTTTCGGTTCGACATGAACGGCCACATGGGTTTCCTCACCATAGTGGGCTCTCAGCAGATCCTCTACTTCCGAAGCCCTGTCGTGAGCCGTACGCAGAGGGATGTCGCCGTCCATCAGGATATGCAGTTCGATGGCATAGTGATTGCCGATACGTCGGGTACGCAGGTCGTGAGGTTCGGCAATGCCAGGCACCGAAGCCGCCAGTTGCAGAATCTCGGCCTCCACCTCGTCGGGCAGCGACTGCTCCATCAGGTCGCCGATGCCGTTGCGCAGCAAGTCGATGGATACCTTCACGATAAACAGTCCCACGATGACAGAGGCTACCGGGTCGAGCACCGTCCACCGCTGGCCTAAGAAGATGGCGCCGCCAATGCCGACGGCGGTGCCCACCGACGAGAGGGCGTCACTACGATGGTGCCAGGCATTAGCCTCCACAGCCTGTGAGTTCAGCCGACGGGCCTCCACCATCGAATAACGGTAGACAGCCTCTTTCAGCGCCACCGACAAGAGGGCAGCCCAAAGCGCCAAGGTGCCCGGAGCCTCCAGCTGATGCCCATTCAGCCAGGCGGCAATCTTCATCACACCGCCGTAGACAATGCCTATAGCCACCACCAGCAGCGCCATACCGATGATGGTCATCGCCAGCGTCTCGTACTTCCCGTGTCCGTAGTCGTGCGACTTATCCTTAGGCTTACCGCTGATACGGACGAAGACCAGCACAATGATGTCCGTCACAAAGTCGCTCAGCGAGTGGACGGCATCGGCCACCATCGCAGCACTATGCCCGACGATGCCCGCCACGAACTTGAAGACGAGCAGTACCACGTTTACCGCACCGCCCACCAGCGTCACTTTGTAGATTTGGCGTTGTCTTTCCATTCCTTTTCTTTTCTGGCAACAAAAGTACTGCTTTTATTTGAAAAACCGCCACAAAACCGCAAAAACTTTTCCTTACAGAACAGGATTAGGTCATCCGTCACCGTTCTTCTGCCGACCAAACTCGGACGAAGAGGGGCTTCGAGTAAAGACAGGGTTCAAACATACTTTTGAATTCTCTCGAGAATTTAGCCGTTAGGTGCCACCTAACGATTGCTAAGGTGCCGGTAAACGTTTAAATTCTCGAGAGAATTCAGCCGCTTTTCCAAGCCTTATATCTTTCAAGCGCCAATCCTCAACTGAGTTTGCCCGGCTTAAAAGCTGTCACCCTCCTGTCATCCTCAAACGATTCTATCCATACATTCTTCTTGATATGTGATTATAGTCCCTTAGTTTCCCAGATACATACCGATGGTGATGGCGGTCGAGGTATTGCTGGGAAAGGTCTTGTTGTCAAGTTCGCGTTCTTTCTCGTGGATGGGGATGAAGCCCAAGTCCCAATTCATGCCAAAGAACAGTTTCTTGTATTCAAAGATGATCTGGGCGTTCAGACCAGCGTCGAACCGTCTCATGCGACTGATACTGCCGAAGCTGTCATAGCGGGTGCGGAGGCGGGGAGTCTCTACCTCCGTTTTCCCTCCAATTCCATAGGCGAAATAAGGGCCACCGGCCAACTTCATCCCCCAAGCGCCACCGATGGCTGTGCGGTAAGTCACATCTAACGGCATTTCCAGATAAATAAGGTTGATGTTGGTCTCAATGTTGTCGTCTTTCGTTGGCGGGGCATCGGCGCCCTTTGATGTTACTATTAGAGCCGCCTGAATGCCTAAAGGTGTTTCCTTGATTGGAAACTCTACACCTACACCGCCATGATAGGCGAAGCGTCCCTCCGTTCCCTCAGCGTTCATCAGCCAGAACTGGCTGCTACCTAATCCAGCCTGGACAAACGGGCGTACTTGTGCCGCTGCAGTTATGGTGACGAACACCGTTAGCAAGATAAGGGATAATCTCTTTTCCATCATTTAGTCGTATTTTAAGTCGATCTATATTATCTCAACGAGGAAGGTCTGAAATCTTGCACCTCTGCACACTCAAACCGCATTAATTTAACCTTGATTAAGGTTCGTCTTCTAAATATGGTTGAAATGTTCTATCTTAATATACTTGATCAGGGATATATCCTAATTCCCAGTAGGATGCCTAAGTGCTGATAACCGTAGTGTTCATTATTATACGGTTCATAGCCATCGGGCTTAGGAAATCGGAATGTCTGGGCAACACCTTCAATACCAATGCCTATTTTAGAGGTAAACATCCACTCCAGCCCGATTGTAGAACGAAGCCCTAAGCCTGCTTCATGCTGTTCTTCACTTGAATGGACGCCCAGTCCTAAACCAAACGAAGCCCCAAATAGCAAAGGACCGTAAATGGGGGTGCTACAAGTAAGGCTGGGGCCTATGTATAATTGCGTAAAACTGCATTCGTCGTTCCGGCCATACATCCTATCGGTATTGTCAAACGACGCGTGGTTACCATAACAGTCAATGCCAAAACCGAAGCTCCCCCACGGCAGACTCGTTATCGACACGCCGAAGCCAGTGCCTCGAATGCCCTGCTTATAGTCCCTATTGTATACGGCATAAATCTTGGATGTTGTCCACATGGGGCCAATGCCAGCCTTCAGAATGGCAGCGGGATGTTGTCGTTTGCGGAGAGCTTCCTTGGATTTAGGCTCAATTTCCAACATCTGTGCAGCCGTTTTGACAGGAACGGGTTCAGGATTGTTTTTCTTCTCCTTTTTGTCAGCCCGTTCCGTGACTGCGGGTATTACACTTTCTGTACGGGCGATGGTTGCCCATTCATACAGTTTATTGTTTGTAGGGTGTTGATTATTGATAACGAGCAAGTTGCCACCGTTCGAAGCGGCCTCTCTGACAGCCAATCCCAGTACTTTCTCATATTGCGACTTGGTTGCAATAGCTGTGGTGGCAACGATAATCTTCCCGATGGCCAATGCATCGTCAGGTATGCTGTCGCCAGCATGTCGAACCGTTACAGAGTCCTTGGGTATCGGGGGATACTCATAAGTGTAGAGGTCAGAGTACACTTGTGGCTGGCAGGATGACAGGACGAGTAGGATGCTCGTCACGACGACACAGGTATGGGCAAATCCGTATCTCATGACTCTTTCTTCTTATTTGTTTTCTGTTTGGCCTGGTCAAAGAGACCTGCCTTCTCAAGGATGGGAACGATATGGTTGGCCAGCAGACGTTTCTTCACGTCTTTCTCTGAGTAGTACTCCTCGTGCAAGTCCTCGTGTCCGGAAATCATCTGGTTCATCAGGTCATCGTCAATCAGTCGGATATTGATTTGGCCATACTTGTCTGCACCGCAGGAAATAACATAACACACTTGTTGCTTGCGCTTGCTGCTGCCCGCAATCGAAGCTCCGATGGCACCAAACATAACGGCTGCCGCTATCTGTTCGCTCTGGGCATTACGGCCAATCATCTTATTGACAAATAGAAGACTCCGTTCGCCGATACGCATCGCACGAGTATAACCATTACCAAAATACGTCTTTTCGTAATTTAGGTTGCGGCAGTTCAGGAACAGGGTGTCCGCCTGCATCACTACAAGCACTTCCTTTTTCAGTTTCTCATTCATTGACCTATTGTCCGTTTTCAGGGTATAGTCATTGCCGCCCCCCCAGAACTGGCGTCCTTTACTGTGGTGGACGGCATAGACGGTATCCATCTTTGTCCACCGTCCCGCGAGGAAGTCTTCATAGTTGTTGCAGTACTTACACTGCCCGTTAACAGGAACCGACAGCAGTATAACAGCCACATACGTCATTATCCGTAATACCTTTATCATCATTGTTCTTATGATTATTCAATTATTCAGCATGCAAAGGTATAAAAAAGCTGACAACAAACAAAATAATACCGCTTTTTTTCCCCTAATTCTTACATGATGGCAGTAATCAAGGTACTGGGTCGTAGCCGGAGCCGCCCCAGGGATTGCAGCGGAGGATTCGCCAAATGGCAAGTCCGAGGCCCTTGATGGGGCCGTGCTTGAGGATGGCCTGACGGGCGTATTCCGAACACGTGGGGGTGAACCGGCAGGAAGGTCCCAACAGGGGACTGATGCACACCTGATAGAAGCGGATGGGGAGCACCAGGAGCTTTGCGAGCAAACGGGCGGGCTTATTCACTTTTCACTATTCACTTTTCACTAGGCCGCAGGCCGCTTTTTCAGCAATGCGCCTCACCATCTTCTCTATGCGGTTGGCAACGGTGGTCGAAGGTGCCAGCTGGTTAGAAAGCCAGACGAAAGCCAAGAGAAGACTCTTGTCGGCAGGGACAGCATCGATGAGGGGCTGCTTCTGGTGACGGTAGGCTTCACGTACTTGCCGCTTGACACGATTGCGGTCGACGGCGTGCTTGAAGTGTTTCTTGGGAACGCTAATCAGGACCTGTACGGGCACGTCTGTCGCTGTTCGCGGCACCATCTTGTAGACGGCTCTCATGGGAAAGGCTGCCACAGAAAGACTGCCGCTGCCGAAGAGCGTCTCTATCAGACGGGTGCTGACGACGTGCTCACGCTTCTTGAAGGAAAGGTCAGTCATCCAACATCACAAGGTAATGCTGCAGGGCGCCCGTCATCGAGGGGTACTTCTCGTTGGGGGCTTCAATGTCGAGTCGCAGTCCGGCGTCCTTGGCAGCCTTGGCGGTAGAGGGGCCGAAGGTGGCTATAGCAATATCGCCCTGCTGGAAGTTGGGGAAGTTCTTGGTGAGCGACTCAATACCTGAGGGACTGAAGAAGATGAGCATGTCGTAGTCGAAGGTCTCAACCTCCTCGGGAGTGAAGTCGTTGCTGACGGTGCGATACATGACGCACTCCGTGTGGTTGAGCTTCTTGGAGTCGAGCAGCTGACTGATGGCGTCGTTATGGACGTCGCTCTGGGGTACGAGGTATTTCTCGGTCTTGTGCTTGATCATCGTCGGGAGAAGGTCGTCAATGCGACCTGTTGTCCCGAAGAACACCTTGCGCTTGCGATACTGCACGTACTTCTGAATGTAGAGGGCAATGGTCTCGGTGACGCAGAAGTACTTCATGTCCTCCGGAATCGTTACGCGGAGTTCCTTGGCCAGCGTGAAGAAATGATCAATAGCGTGGCGTGAGGTGAACACGATGGCGGTATGGTCCAGGATGTTGACCTTCTGCGTACGGAATTCTTTTGCCGACATTCCCTCCACTTTAATAAAGGGGCGGAAAACCAACTCGACGTCAAACTTTTCTGCGATGTCATAGTAAGGTGACTTATCGCTTGAGGGTTTTGGCTGTGAAACCAGAATCTTCTTAATCATTTCCTTATGTCCTAAAAATTTACTTTTAACTGGTCAGTAATCAATATCAATGCTCCTGCAAGAGAAAGCAAGGGTATGATTTCGAGGGCACAAAGGTACAAAATTATTTGCAGAAAAACACTAATTTGCTTGAAAAAGATGAGCCAACACTTGGAAAATGTCAGAATTTTGGTAAAAAAGAGTACAAATGTGAAGTAATATACGACATATTGCATGTTCAAGTCAAAATAAACGAGCAACATGACAGCGGGGAACAATGCGACACCCTCCAATGCTGTAATGAAGGTGAATGTCCACGTCCACTGTCGGCTTTTTTTACCGCCGAAGAAGATGCTGTTCACCAAGTTGTAAACAAAAGTCTTACAGAGGAAGTAAAGCATGAAGACGCCACAGTAGATGGCAATCACCTGATAGGGAGCATCGAGTACGAAGGTCTCGGTAATGAAGTTCGTGACGTAAAAGTACGACAAAATAGCCAGCAACAGGCAGGTCAGGATGCTCAGGAAAAGCTGTATGAAGAATTTTCCTTCGCCTTCGGACTGTGAGTTGTGGGCTGAGAATAATGGGAAATATAGGAAACTCTTGAGCTGGTGCAGAATGTAGTTGCGCGAATGGGCAAATGACAAGAGGGTCACGACAAAGCAGAAGAGCAGTACACAGGTGATGGCATCGTCGCCGCGTACGGTATAGGGCACCGGGTCGCCTGCAATGCCTGGCTGGCCTGCTTTCAGCTCCGGGTGCAGAAGCGAGTCCTTCGAGAAGAAGGACTCGCGGTAGTACAGCGGCAGGCTGCCTTCACTCATAGGCCGAACTCGCGCTTGATGTCGTCAACGCGGTCGAGCTTCTCCCAGGTGAACAGCTCCACCTCTATTTCCTTAGTCTCATGGTAGTGGCTGGTAAATACCTTCTTGATGGTTTCGTTCTTACGACCCATGTGACCGTAGGCAGCCGTCTCGACATACATGGGCTGGCGCAACTTCAGCGTACGCTCAATAGCCTTGGGGCGCAGGTCGAACAGCTGCTCAATCTTACGGGCAATCTCGCCGTCGCTCATCTGGACGCGGGAACGGCCGTAGGTATTGACATAGATGTTCATGGGGCGGGCTACGCCGATGGCATAGCTAATCTGTACCAGCATCTCGTCGGCCACACCCGCAGCCACCATGTTCTTGGCAATGTGGCGGGCTGCGTAGGCGGCTGAACGGTCGACCTTCGACGAGTCCTTGCCTGAGAAGGCTCCGCCGCCGTGGGCACCTTTGCCACCGTAGGTGTCGACGATAATCTTGCGGCCCGTCAAGCCGGTGTCGCCGTGGGGACCGCCGATGACGAACTTACCCGTCGGGTTGACATAGTACTTGATGTCGAAGCCGAAGAGGTCGAGCACCTTCTGCGAGTGGATCTGCTGCTTGACACGAGGAATGAGGATGTTGATGACGTCGTCCTTGATCTTGGCAAACATCGCTTCGTCCTCGTCAAACTCGTCGTGCTGGGTACTGACCACGATGGTGTCGATGCGCTCAGGGATGCCGGCGTCAGAGTACTGAACGGTCACCTGACTCTTGGCATCGGGGCGCAGATAGGTCATCTCCTTACCCTCCTTGCGGATGTCGGCAAGAGTGCGCACGATGAGGTGGGCCAAGTCGAGCGAGACGGGCATATAGTTTTCCGTCTCGTTGGTGGCATAGCCGAACATCATGCCCTGATCGCCTGCGCCCTGTTCCTCCTCGTCGGCGCGGTCGACACCCCGGTTGATGTCCTGGCTCTGCTCGTGGATGGCACTCAGGATGCCGCACGAGTTGCCGTCGAACTGGTACTCGGCTTTCGTGTAGCCTATCCTATTAATGGTGTTGCGGGCAATCGTCTGCAGGTCGATATAGACGTCGCTGCTGACCTCGCCCATGAGCACCACCTGACCTGTCGTGACAAACGACTCGCAGGCCACGCGGGCCTTCGGGTCGTATGCCAGGAACTGGTCGAGTATAGCGTCACTAATCTGGTCGGCCACCTTGTCGGGATGGCCCTCAGATACTGACTCTGATGAAAATAAATATGACATTCCCCTTTTACTTTTCTACCTTTTTACTTTTTTACCTTTTTACTCCGCCGGCAGCATGACCACCTCAGCCTCGTTGCCCGACTTCAACACCTCAGCCACGAACTGGCAGATGCTCTCGGGAGTGAGGGCCTGGATAGTTTTCTCGCAGTCAGTATGGAGGTCGAGGTTCCACTTGCGCCAGGCATTGATGCGTCCGGCCCAGTAGCTGTTGGTCTTCAGCTGGTCGCCGAGGTTCTTCAGCATGTACTCCTTCACCTTGGTCACCATGTCGGCATCGCACTTGCCGGCAGCCAACTCCTTGACGGCGCGGCGCATGATGTCGATGGCAACGTCGGCCTTCTCGGGCTTCATGGGACAGTAGGCGAAGATGGAGGACTCGTCGGCGAAATCGTCGCGGCTGACGGCAGCCTGTGCCTGTACGGTGTAGGCGGCACTGGCCTCCTCACGGATTTCCTTCAGGTAGACCATCTGCAGCACCTGTCCGGCAGCCTGCGAGCGGATGATGTTCTCCAGGGTGTAGGGCACCTTCTTCGAGTACCAGTGCAGCACGGCGATAGACTTTGGCGTCTCGGCCTTGTGCTTGAAGTCGTTCACTACCTTGCCTGTATAGTCGGTCGACAGGTCCTTGCTCTTCACAATCTTCTTCTGGGCGGGCAGCGAAGCGATGTACTGTTCAATGAGCGGACGAATCTTGCTCTCGTCGTAGTTACCGATGATGGTGAAGGTGAAGGCGGCAGCATTGGCCGTGCGCTCCTTGGCCATCTGCAGGATGCGGTCGTAGTTGACGTCCTTCAGGTCGTTGACGTCCATATTCCTGTTGCGGGGGTTATGCTTGGTGAGCGTGAGCAGCAGCGAGTCGCTGAACACAGCCTCGGGCTGCAGCAGACGGTTCTTCAGCTGAATCTCCATCGTCTTCATGGTTTGGTCGAACGACTGCTGGTCTTTCTTGATGTCGCCCGTCATATAGAGGTAGACGAGCTGCAACATCGTCTCAACGTCGGTAGGCGTCGACGAGCCGTTGATATTGGTGCGGTGGCCGCTCAACGAGAGCGAGGCACCGGCAATCTTACCTGCCAAGGCCTTGATTAGTTCGGTATGAGAGAAAGCACCCAGACCGCTGGCCTCCACCACGTCGTCGAACATATTGAAGTTGGCAAAGTCCTTGATATCGTAGAGTGCTGAGCCACCCCAGCCCTCAGCCTGCAGTATCACCTGGTCCTTCTTCAGGTCAGTCTGCTTCAGGTAGACCTTCACGCCGTTCGACAGCGTCAGTTCAGTAAATCCGCTCTCGACGCCTTCACCTGTCTTCGTTAAGAACTTATTGTTCTTCACCTCCTTTACAATCTTGCCGGGCTTGGGCAGCGTGCTCATCAGCGGCTCGTCCTTCACGTTGTCCACCCAGGCGGTCAGCTGCTCGCTACGGGCATTGCGGATGGCACCCAGCAGACCTTCCTCAGTAGGATAGGTAGCTCCCTCCTTCTCCTGGTTGAAGCTCAGCACAACGAGGTTAGAGTCGTTCTGAGGCATGAGCTGACTCATCAGCTGGTTGACGGCCTCCACGGGGATGGCGGGCACCAGTTGCTTCATCAGCTGGTAGTAGTCGTCCAAAGAAGGAATGGGCTCGTTGGCCAGGAAGTGCCGTACGTAGCGAGTGACGAACTCTGAGTTGTAGCGCTTATCCTTGTTAGAGTACTTCTTGTCGAGGGTGCTCAGCGTGTTGGCCTTCGAGCGACCATACTCCGTTTGGGTGAAACCGAACTCAGCGGCACGGCGAGCCTCGGCGAAGACCGTCTTCACGGCTTCGTTCATCATGCCGTCCTTGGGTACGATGGCCATCGTCAGGGCATCCACGGGTTTCGACAACAGATAGGTTTCGTCGCTCACCGCAGCCTGCAGGTAGGGGCAGTCGGGCTTCTCAGCCAGCTCGCTCAGACGACTGTTCAGCATACCTGTGGCAACACCCTTCAGGTAGTCGGCCACAAGATACTCCAGCGAACCCTTTACTGAATCGGGGACGGCCTCGTGCTTGAACATCACCTCTACAATATTATACTGCTGCTCCTTGTCCTTGTCGATCACAATGATAGGCTCAGCATTGTCGGGCACAGCCTCTTCCTTGACCTGGGCAGCATCGGCTCCCGGCTTGGCTATCTGTGAGAACATGTCCTTGATCTTCTGCTCCACCTTGTCGACGTCAACGTCGCCAACGACGATGATGCCCTGGTTGTCGGGACGATACCACTTCTCGTAGTACTGCTGCAGGAAGGGGCGCTCGAAGTTGTCGATAATCTCCATCAGGCCGATGGGCATGCGGTAGCCGTACTTCGAACCGGGATAGAGCTTGGGCAGGTCGCGCTCCAGCATACGCATCTGAGCCGAAGTGCGCAGGCGCCACTCCTCATGGATGACACCACGCTCCTTCTCAATCTCCTCCTGCTCGAGCAGCAGACCGTCGGCCCAATCCCACAGAATCATGAGGCAGGAGTCGACAATCGTCTCGCGCGTAGTGGGTACATTACTTATATTATAGACCGTCTGGTCGATAGAGGTGTAGGCGTTCAGGTCGTTACCGAACTTCACACCGATGGACTCGCACCAGCGCAGCAGTTCGTTGCCCTTGAAGTGCTTCGAACCGTTGAAGGCCATGTGCTCGAGGAAGTGAGCCAAACCGCGCTGCGTGTCGTCCTCCTGAATAGAGCCCACCTTCTGGGCAATGTAGAACTCGGCGCGCTGTTCGGGCCAGTTGTTGTGACGAATGTAATAAGTCAGTCCGTTGTCAAGTTTGCCGATACGTACGTCGGGGTCAACGGGAATCGGTGGCATCTGCTGAGCAGTCACCGTCATGATGCCGGCCACGGCCAGCACAAGTGTTACAAGAATCTTTTTCATCATTATAATAGACTTTTAACGATTTTGGGTGCAAAATTACTGCTTTTTTCTGATTAGACGTCGTATTTCACCAAAAAACTACATATTCTCCAACACTTTTTTACTTTTCGCCCTGTTTCTCGGATGATGTTCCAGTATTTCCTGTCGCAGTGTGGAAGTGTCAATGTGTGTGTATATTTCTGTCGTACCTATCGACTCGTGTCCCAGCATAGCCTGGATGGCGCGCAAATCGGCACCACCTTCAAGCAAAGCGGTGGCAAACGAGTGGCGCAACGTATGGGGCGAGATGGTCTTCTTGATGCCTGCCTCAACGGCCTGCTGCTTAATCATGATAAGTATCATGGTACGCGTCAGATGGGCGCCGCGACGGTTTAGGAACACGTAGTCCTCCTCGCCCGCCTTGATGTTCATCTTCTGACGGTCGTCGAACCAGTAGCCCAGTTCCTTGATGGCTTGTGGTGAGATGGGTACTAACCGCTCCTTTGAACCTTTTCCGTTAATACGTACAAAGTGCTCGTCTAAATAGAGATTCGACAGTTTTAGGTTAACCAGTTCGCTCACCCGCAATCCGCAAGAGAAGAGCACTTCGATAATGGCGCGGTTACGGTGGCCTTCCCACTTTGACAGGTCGATGCTCTCTTCCAGCTGGTCCACCTCGGCTGTCGATAATACTTCAGGCAGGTGGTCACCGAGTATAGGCGACTCCAACAGTTCCGTAGGATCGTCGTCGCGGTAGCCGTCCACCATCAGGAAGTGGAAGAACGAGCGAACGCCGCTCAGGATGCGACATTGTGAGCGAGGACCAATGCCGATATCGTGGAGTCCGGCGGCAAACGTCTGCAGGTCGGACAGTTCCACGTCGAGTACATGCTTCTCTTGGTGTTCCAGAAACGCCAACAGCTTTTCGAGGTCACGCTGGTAGGCATCGAGGGTGTTGGCCGACAGTCCGCGTTCCAGTTTCAGGTACCTGACATAGCTCCTGACAATTTTTTCCTGCGATTTGTTGTTTTCTTCCATTATTATTTTGTAACTTTGCCGCCGCAAAGATACAAAAAACTTTTGAATTATGAAAATCCTGATTATCAACGGACCTAACCTGAACCTCTTAGGACAGCGCGAACCGGGCATCTACGGCCAGGAGTCGTTTGAGAGTTATCTGCCACAGTTGCGGGCGAAATATCCTGATGTAGACATCGACTACTTCCAGAGCAACGTCGAAGGCGAGCTCATCGATAAGATGCAGCAGGCGGGATTCTTTAACCCCTGTGACGGTATTGTGCTCAACGCCGGTGCCTATACCCACACCAGCGTCGCTCTGCAGGACTGTATCCGCTCGCTGCGTTGTCCCGTCGTTGAGGTACATATTAGTAATGTCCATAAGCGCGAGGAGTTCCGGCATCGCTCGCTGATATCATGTGCCTGCTTGGGGGTTATCTGCGGCTTTGGGCTTGATTCTTATCGATTGGCCATTGAAGCGTTGAAGAAGTGACCCTCGAAGACTATATTCTCCAGCATACGTCGCCCGAGCCCGACTATCTTTATCGGCTTTGGCGGGCAACTAATATCCACACCATTCACGGACGGATGGCCAGCGGACACCTGCAAGGTCGGCTGCTGAAAATGCTGGTACAGATGATTCAGCCGCAACGGGTACTCGAGGTGGGCACCTTCAGCGGCTACTCAGCGCTCTCGATGGCAGAGGGACTACCCGAAGGCGGACGGCTCTACACGTTCGAAATCAACGATGAAATGGAGGATTTTACACGGCCGTGGATTGAAAACTCACCTGTTGCGGACAAGATTACGTTCCTCATTGGCGATGCCATGCAGGAGGCTCCTCGACTGGGTGTGGAGTTCGACATGGCCTTTATCGACGGCGACAAGCGCACTTACTGTGAGTGCTACGATATGGTGCTATCCATTCTGCGCCCAGGGGGCATTATCGTTACTGACAACACTTTGTGGGACGGTCACGTCATCGACCCCGTTTACGACAACGATCAGCAGACGCAAGGTATCCGTCGCTTCAACGAATATGTGGCTCAAGACCCACGAACGGAGCAGGTAATCCTGCCCATGCGCGACGGCCTTACCCTTATCAGGAAAAGATGATACGCTATACAAAGAAAGAAGAGATTTGGAACTCGGCATCCCACGGTGGCGGTGTCCTGCTGGGCGTTGTCATCGGCATCATTTTCCTGGTATGGGTGTTTCGAGGCGACAACGACTGGGCACGCATTGGCGTCATCCTCTATCTCTTCGGCATGCTTGGCTCATACGTTGCCTCCACGCTCTACCATTCCATCCGTCATCACTCCCGCTGGAAGGAACGGTTGCGCCGCTGGGATCACGCCGCTATCTACTGGCACATAGCAGGTTCATACTCGCCGCTGACACTTGTGGCGTTGCGTCAGCAAGGTTATTGGGGGTGGGGGCTTTTTTCCTTTGTGTGGCTGTGTGCCATTGCCGGTACCATCGTCAGCTTCATCCGCCTGAAAGAACATTCCAACCTCGAGACACTCTGTTTCATAGGTATGGGACTCAGTGTGCTTGTAGCCTTTAAACCCCTTATAGACAGCGTCTCAACCGCTGCCTTCGTTTGGATAGTGGCAGAGGGCGTCTGCTATATCACAGGCGCCGTCTTTTATTCATTCAATCAGCGTAAGTATATGCACTCCATCTTTCATTTCTTTGTCCTTGCCGGCTCCGTCTGTCATATTATTGCCGTTTGGGATGTGCTGATGGAGTACTTGTAGCGTTATACGATGGGTAGTGAAATGCCGTTGATTTTCTGGTAGACGTCAAGGGCATAGACGTCGGTCATTCCCGAGATATAGTCGATGACGGCCATGATGCGGGTCTCAAGGTCGGGACTGTTGATGGCATACTGACTACTGACACGCCCGATGAGCTGTTGCGAGTAGTAGCGGTCGGGGTGCATGATGGCTTCCGTCATCTGCTGCATCAATGTTTCCATGATTTTGTAACCTGATAACTCGACGTCGAGTACCACCTTGCTGCGGTAGATACGCTGTTTCGACAAAGCTGCGCAACGGCGATAGGCTTCGGCCTGCAGAGGCGCGATGTGGTCGATAAGACTACCCACAAAGGTGCCGCTGAGGATTTCGTCCTCATGGTCGACAAACGTTGTCACGCACTCGTTCTCCAGTTTGCCGATGACGCATGCCCGCAGGTAGACCACCTTCTCGTTATCGTCGGTCAACCCCTCGTCCTCTATGCGTTGCAAAATACGTTTTTGTACGGTTTCATCGAAGAAATCCAACAGTAATCTGGCTATCTCGTCATAGCTTAATAGCTTCAGCTTGTGAGCATCTTCCAAGTCCATAATCTCATAGCAGATATCATCGGCAGCCTCCACGAGATATACTAACGGATGACGCACATAACGCAAAGGTTCGTCAGGCTGGGAGACGCAAAAAACACCCAATTCATCGGCAATCTTCTGATAAATCTCTTTCTCCGAGCAAAAGAATCCGAACTTACCTTTCTTTGATGCTGCAGACGATGAATAGGGATATTTCACAATGCTGGCCAGCGTAGAGTAGGTCATTACGAAACCGCCTTGTCTGCGTCCCTCAAACTGATGAGTCAGCAGACGGAAGGCGTTGGCATTACCCTCAAAGTGGGTGATGTCGTCCCAGAACTCATAGCTGACAAGCTGCTGTAAGTCGCTGCCAGGCCCTTCAGAGAAGAAAGTCTGAATGGCTTTCTCACCGGAGTGCCCGAACGGGGGATTGCCCATGTCGTGCGCCAGGCAGGCTGTGGACACGATTTGACCGATTTCATCGAATAAAGTATCACGCAGTTCAGGATGCCGCTGCGTCAGCAGACGGGCTACGTCATTTCCTAAAGACATACCCACCGACGCCACCTCGAGCGAGTGTGTCAGACGGTTGTGGACAAAAACGCTACCAGGTAGCGGGAATACCTGCGTCTTGTTCTGCAACCGCCTAAACGGTGCCGAGAAGATAAGTCGGTCGTAGTCGCGCTTGAATTCCGTTCGGTCGTCGTGCCGCTCGGTATGCCGGTACTCCTGCCCCAGTCGTTTGTTGCTTATCAGTTGTTGCCAGTTCATCATTTCAGCGGCAAAGATACAAATAAATGGGCGAACTGCCAAACAATCTTCCTGCTTTTTCTTGTTTACTTTGCTCAGGCCGGAGGTGTGTTTTTATGTTATTTACAATTTTTAGGTCGAAAAATATGGTTGTGTCAGAAAAAATGAGTAAATTTGCAAGCTAAAATATAAGATGTATGAAAATCAAAGTCGTAAATAAAGGACACCAACCGCTGCCGCAGTATGCCACTGCCCAAAGTGCAGGCATGGATCTGCGGGCCAATCTGGAGGAGGCGGTGACGCTGCAGCCGCTGGAGCGAAGGCTTATTCCCACAGGGCTTCACATTGCACTTCCTGTAGGATATGAGGCGCAGGTGAGGCCGCGTAGTGGACTGGCTCTGAAGAAAGGTATAACGGTGTTGAATACGCCGGGTACCATCGATGCCGATTATCGTGGCGAGATAGGTGTGGTGCTCATTAATCTGTCGCAGGAACCGTTCGTGGTGAATGACGGTGAGCGCATCGCCCAGATGGTGATTGCCCGTCATGAGCATGGCGAGTTGATTCCAGTCGAAGTGCTAGACGAAACGGAGCGTGGTGAAGGTGGCTACGGACATACTGGAGTGAAGTGATTTCTTAATTTTGAAGTTTGATACTTGAGCTTTATGATGAGTCAGCTTGCGTTAATTTCGGTGTTGTGGTTGTGTCTGGGCGCGAATGTTCAGGCCCAGAACATCGACGCACAAGGTAATCATGTATTTCAAACATCAGAAATCAGCTACGACGCTTTCTTTCTCGAGGCAATGGTGCAGCGGCAGAAAGGTAATAACGATGCGGCGTTCGACTTGCTGAGACACTGTATCAAACTGAACCCGAAAGCTTCTGAGGCTTATTATTATTTGGCCCAGTATTATCTGGCAATGAAGAACGACAGCGTGGCGCAGGAGTGTTACCTGAAGGCTGCCGAGTTGGAGCCTGACAACGCCACTTACCTTGAGACGGTGGCGCAGACGTACATCGGACGTCAGGAGTTTGAGAAGGCCATCACGGTGGTGGACCAATTATACAATCAAGACAAGAGCCGCGAGGATCTGCTGGAGATGCTGTTTGAACTGTACCAGCAGACGGATAATACCGAAAAGGCCATCGAGACGTTGAACCGCATTGAGGCTGCCGAGGGAAAGAGTGAGCGGCTGTCGTATACGAAGAGCGAGTTGTACACTAAATTGGGTAACAAGCAAGCCGCCATCGCTGAGATGGAGGCGCTGGCGCGGCAATATCCTAATGATCTGAACTACCGCGGAATGCTGGCCGACATGCTGTTGCGCAACGACGAAGAGCTGCAGGCGCTAAAGCTCTACAAGGAAATATTGGCCGAAGAGCCTGACAACACACGGGCACAGATTTCGCTGCGCAGCTACTATCGGGTACAGGGCGAGACCGAAAAGGTGGACTCAATGACCGAGCAGGTGCTGCTGAACAAGAACACGACAACCGAGCAGCGCATCTACCTGATGCGACAGATGGTGAGTGACAGTGAACGTGACGGTGGCGACAGTACGAAGGTATTGGAGATGTTCCATAAGATGCTGGCCCAGCCGCAACAAAATGCTGACATCGCCACGCTTTGTGCTGCCTATATGGACTTGAAGAAGATGCCGCGCGACAGTGTGCAGGATATGCTGCAAATGGTGCTCCGCATAGCTCCTGACAACGCCGCTGCCCGTCTGCAACTGGTGAGCTACGCGTGGGATCGCAAAGATCAGGATGAGGTCATCAGCCTGTGTCAGGATGCCCGTCAGTATAACCCCGAGGAGATGGCCTTCTACTATTATCAAGGTATGGCCTACTATCAGAAGGACAATCGTGAGAAGGCGCTGGAGGCGTTTCAGAACGGTATCGGCGTCATCAACGAAGAGAGCAATCCTGCCATTGTCAGTGACTTCTACGCCGTCATGGGCGACCTATTGCACCAGAAAGGAATGACTCGCGAGGCCTATGAGGCCTACGACTCGTGCTTGCAGTGGAAGGACGACAACGTGATGTGCCTGAACAATTACGCCTATTTCCTGAGCGAAAACGGTGAGCAGTTGGAGAAGGCCGAAAGCATGAGCTACAAAACGGTGAAAGCCGAGCCCAAGAACGCCACCTATTTGGATACATATGCTTGGATATTGTTCATGCAAAAACGCTATGCAGAGGCAAAAATCTACATTGAGCAGGCTCTGCAAAACGACTCTGACGGTAATGCTGTCATCACCGAACATGCCGGCGACATCTATGTGCAGAACAATGACCCGGAGCGCGCCGTCGAGTTGTGGCAGCAAGCTTTGAAGAAAGATCCGAAGAACAAGATATTGATTAGAAAAATAAAACAGAAAAAATACTTGAAGAAATGAAAACAACCAATTTCCTGAAGATGGCCATTTTGGCAGTACCCCTGATGCTTGCATCTTGCGGTTCGAAAAAGAAAGTGATTGAGGCTCCGACGCCCAAAGTCGTCAATATGGAGAAGGACTCTTTCCTGGAGAAGGTTAATTCCAATGCCCAACAGACGAAGTTTATCACTTCGAAGGTGAAGTTCAGCGTGGAGGCCGGTGCCCAGGATATCACGCTGACCGGCAACCTGAAAATGAAACGCGACGACGTTATCCGTCTGCAGCTCATGGCCTTCGGATTCGTTGAAGCAGCCCGGTTGGAGTTTACCAAGGACTATGTACTCATCATGGATCGCATCAACAAGCAGTATCTGAAAGCGCCCTATATGCACATAGACTTCCTGCGCAACAGCGGGCTGAACTTCTATACCCTGCAGGCACTCTTCTGGAACGAATTGTTCCAGCCTAATAAGTCTGCGCTGACGGATGAAGATCTCACGAAGTTTCAGACGAACACCGACGCCGAGGATGTCATCATTACCTTTGAGGACGGAAAGATAGACTACAGCTGGCTGGCAGGACAGAGCAACGGTAAGTTGAAGATGGCCAACATTCTGTATAAAGACCGCCTGAACGGTAATACACAGTTAAATTGGGACTATTCAAACTTCGTCCCGATGGAGAGCAACAACAAGCAGTTCCCCAATGACATGAATGTCATACTGACTACTCCGAAAAAGGAGGTGAAGTTGGGTATGAAGTTGAACTACATCAAGCACGAAAGTGAATGGGAAACGCGCACGGAGATTTCCAACAAGTACCGTGAGGTGACCATCGACGAGATTCTGCAACGTTTCATGGCTCTGTAACCTGCCACGATGAGACAATTCCGCTGTTGGCTTCTGGCTATCGGCTGCTGCCTGTTAGCCGTAGGTGTTGTTCCTGCACAGACTCGTAAGTCTGCGCAGCGTAAGCCTGCGGTTACGCAGAAAGCACAGACCACCAAGAAGTCCCAAACGACGAAGAAAGCGCAAAATACCAAGAAGTCTCAGACTACCAGGAAAGTACAGACCACTCAGAAAGCGCAACAGCCCACTGTCAAGGGTTTGCAAAACCAGCGTCAGCAACTGCAGAAACAAATCAAGGAACAGGAGAAGAAGTTGCAGGCCAATCGCAAAAACGTGAAGCAGCGGTTGGAGAACTTGCAAATCATCAATAGTGAGATAGCCGACAAGCGGCGCACTATCGATACCATCCGTCATGACCTGAATATATTGGTCGACAATATCAACACCATCGATATACAACTGAAGAATCAGGAGAAGAAACTGGAAGAGCGGAAAGGCAACTATATGCGTTCCATGCGCTACATGCACCGTAACCACTCCGTCCAGAATCGGCTGATGTTCATCTTCAGCGCCCAGAACTTCACGCAAATGTATCGCCGTATGCGCTTCATCCGTGAATACGCCGAGTATCAACGGGCGCAGGGCGAAGCTATTCTGATGTTGCAGGTAGAAGTGGAAGAGGCTCGGAACGAACTGGCAACCACCCAGCGGCAGAAGAACACACTGCTCAACCGTGGTGAACAGGAACGTAAGAATCTGGAAGGCAAACAGGCTGAACAGCAACAGGTAGTGAATACCTTACAGAAAGAGCAGAAGACAATCCAGAGTCTGATAGACGAACAGCGTAAGAAAGAGGCTGCCCTCAACGCACAGATAGACCGGTTGATAGCTGAGGAAGTGGCTCGCGCCAAAGCTCGCGCCGAAGCCGAAGCCCGTGCTGAGGCTAAGCGTAAGGCTGCCGAGGCCGCTGCCAAGAAACGAGCTGAGGAACTGGCCCGTAAAAAAGCCGCCGCTGAAGCTGCCGCCCGCGAGAATGCCCGACGCATAGCTGAGGCCAAAGCCCGCGAAGAGCGCGCTAAACAACAGGCACTTGCCGCCGCCAAGAAGAGTGCTGAAGAGAAGAAGGCTGCTGAAGCTGCTGCCCGTGAGGCAGAGGAGGCTCGTCGTGAGGTTGAACGCAAGGCGGCAGAAGAAGCCAAAGCGCATGAACGCGAGGTAGCCGAGGCAAAGAAGAAAGAAGAGAGGGAAGTCAGAGAGGAGCGGCGCGAGACATTTACTGTCTCAACAGAAGACCGTCGTCTCAGCGGCAACTTCGAGAGTAATCGCGGACGCCTGCCTATGCCTATTACTGGCGGCTACCGCATTGTTAGTGGCTTCGGACAACACGATGTCGACGGTCTGAAAGGCGTTAAGGTCGACAGCAAGGGCATCAATATCAAGGGACAGGCAGGTGCGCAGGCCCGTAGTGTCTTCGACGGTGAGGTCTGTGCGGTGTTCAATATCGGTGGTGTGATGGGTGTGATGGTACGACATGGCAGCTACATCTCTGTCTACTCCAACCTCTCGTCGGTCAGTGTGCGTCGCGGACAGCGTGTCAGCACACGTCAGACGTTAGGAGCCGTCAGTAGCGAGGGTATACTCCACTTCCAGCTGCGTAACGGTAAGACCGCCCAGAACCCGGCTCGTTGGCTGGCTCGCTGATTTCTGGTGGATGATTACTTTTCCTGACTTTCAGAAGTTAAGGCGTAAAATATAGGACTATGGCAAAAAACGCTAAATGGCACGATGACTACTGGCTGCTGCTGATGCAGATCTACCTGCGGAAACCTGTTGGACCGAAGTCTGTATACAGCCGCGAGATGGTGACGTTGGCACTGGAGTTGCATATTGCTCCGCAAGTGCTGGCAACGAAGATGCAGGAGATTGCAACGTTGGAAACGCCGCGCATTGAGCGCATCTGGCAGACCTACAGTGACAATCCCCGTAAGCTGGCCCGTGCCGCCCGTTTGCTTCGTGAGATGAAAGGCTTCGGGCGTGCCGATGCGTTCTATGAGGGAGTTGAGGTGAACGAGACCTGGGAGAAAGACTGGGAACCGTTACAAGAGAACCCTCAACTGACGCCTGTCATCCTGACACTGATTCTTGACCTCTACTTCAGGCTGACCCCTGCCACAATGGTAAAGGAAACGCCCGAAGTGCAAGAATTGGCGAAGACCATAAAAATCAGTAGCGCTGACGTGGTGGAGGTGCTGGAGGTGTTCCAGCATTGTGACCCTTACCTGAATCGTCGCGATGTAACCTTCAGTCGGTTGCTGTTACCTTGTCAGGCTGTTTGGCAGCGTTACGGCAATGGTGATACGGAAGCTTTGGCGAGTTTGGCCCAGCAGTTGAGACTGTATTACGGTGGAGACAGATAAACAAACATGAGCGAGAGACAAGGGCAGATACAGGAGTTCAGGCAGGAACAGAAACTTGCGCAGAACATATCGCAACAGCAGTTGCTGGTTGCGCAATTGGTGGAACTGCCCATTACCCAGTTCGTTGAGCGCGTCAATACGGAGATGGACGACAATCCGGCACTGGAGGTCAACGCCGACGGCACAGATTATCCAGACTATCTTGAAAGTTCAGACAGTCAGGATGCTCAGGAAACAGCCGAAGACTTCGACACGCAGCGTGAGCGAGAGGACCGCCAGTCAGCACTCGACGAAGCACTGCAGGGCATTGGTCGCGACGACGAGGAACTGCCCGTTTATCAAGGTGGCAGCAATGTGGGAGAAGATCGTGAGGAGATGATTTATGGTGTAACGGCATCTTTCTATGACCAGTTGAAAGAGCAGATGAACCTCGTCGATATGACGGAGCACGAGTCGAAGATTATGGAATATCTCATCGGCTCTCTCGACGACGATGGCTTGTTGCGGAAAACACCCGAGGCTATCAGCGATGAGTTGGCTGTCTTTCACAATGTTGAAGCCACAGAGGCGGAAATCATTGAAACACTGAAGAAACTACAGCAGTTTGATCCCGCTGGTATCGGTGCCCGCTCATTGCAGGAATGTCTGCTGTTGCAGATAGAGCGGCGCGACGACTCGAAAGTAAAGACGCTGATGCTTCAGGTGATTACCAATTACTTTGAGGCATTTACCAGAAAACATTGGAGCAAGATACAGTCGGCACTCAAACTGACCGACATTCAGGCAAGGGCACTCTTTGCTGAGCTGCGCAAGCTGAACCCTAAGCCAGGAGCGTCGTTGGGCGAGGCGATGGGACGGAGCATGCAGCAGATAATCCCTGACTTCATTGTCGACACGCAGGACGATGGCACCGTCACCTTCGTTCTGAATCAAGGCGAACTGCCTGAACTGAAGGTGTCGCAGTCGTTTGCGGACTCCATGAAGGAGTATCAACAGAACAAAGAAGGCATGAGTCGCCAGAACAAGGAGGCCTTGCTCTATATTAAGAAAAAGGTGGATGCAGCACAAGGTTTCATCGATGCCGTCCGTACACGGCGCCACACGCTGACCGTCACTATGCGGACGATTATCCAGTTGCAGCGGCAGTTCTTCATTGATGGCGATGAGGCCTCGCTACACCCCATGATACTGAAAGATGTTGCCGAGCGAACGGGTCTGGATTTGTCGACCGTCTCGCGCGTCTGTAACTCCAAGTATGCCCAAACCCGTTGGGGAACTTTCCCCCTGCGTCACTTCTTCAGCGATAGCTATGTAACGGAACAGGGCGAGGAGATGTCGACCCGTAAGATTAAGGCAGCGCTACGCGACATTATTGACGGTGAGGACAAACGGAAACCGCTGAGCGACGAACTGCTGACCAAACTCCTGACAGAGCACGGCTATCCCATAGCCCGCCGGACGGTAGCCAAATATCGTGAGCAAATGGGTATCCCTGTAGCGAGATTAAGAAAATGAACGTATGACGAGAGAAAAGCAAATCATCATGACAGCAAGGGTGATCAGCATGGTGTTCACCCCCTTCTACTTGCCTATCTTGGGACTGATAGCCCTGTTCTTTCTGAGCTATCTGAGCCGCTACCCGCTTGACTTCAAGTTCCAAGTGCTGGCTGTAGTCTACTTCTTTACCATTTTGCTGCCTACGTTCCTCATCCATCTTTACCGCCGCTATCAGAACTGGTCGCTCATCGAATTGGGACATAAGGAGCGGCGAATCGTTCCTTACATTATTTCTATCCTTTGTTACTTTACCTGTCTCTATCTGATGGAGCGGATGCAAATCCCCTACTTCATGCGCAGCATCGTGGCTGCTGCGCTGATTGTTCAGATAGTGTGTGCTATTATCAATGTGTGGTGGAAAATCTCTACCCACACGGCAGCCATCGGTGGCGTGGCCGGAGCACTGTTTGTCTTCTCTGAGGTATTCCGCTTTAATCCTATGTGGTGGTTCTGCCTGGTGCTCGCCATTGCCGGTGTACTGGGTTCCAGCCGCATGATACTACGACAGCATACACTGTTGCAGGTGGTTGTCGGCTTCCTTGTCGGCTTTGTCTGCGCCCTCTTTGCCATTTTGAAACTTTGAAATAAGAAAGAATATGAAACCATTAGTAAGCATCATCATGGGTAGCACTTCCGACCTGCCCGTTATGGAAAAGGCCTGCAAACTGTTAGACGAACTGCAGGTTCCGTTTGAAGTCAATGCACTCTCGGCTCATCGTACACCTGTTGCCGTCGAGGAGTTTGCCCGTACGGCTAATGACCGCGGACTGAAGGTCATCATTGCCGGTGCCGGAATGGCAGCTGCTCTGCCGGGAGTTATAGCCGCTTCTACTACCTTGCCCGTTATCGGTGTACCCATCAAGGGGATGCTCGACGGACTCGACGCCATGTTGAGCATCATACAGATGCCCCCGGGCATTCCCGTAGCTACCGTTGGTGTCAACGGCGCACAGAACGCCGCCATCCTCGCTGTCGAGATGCTGGCACTTAGCGATGCAGCGCTGGCTCAGCGGCTTGCCGTCTATAAGGGGAATCTGCGGGCAAAGATAGAAAAGGCCAACAAGGATTTAGCCGAAATCAAATATGAGTATAAGACGAATTAGCAGTGTCTGTCATGTAGGCCATCTCGCCATCGGTGGTAGCAATCCGATACGCATCCAGTCTATGGCTACTGTCGACACCAACGACACTGAGGGTTGTGTGGCACAGGCCAAGCGCATCATTGATGCCGGTGGCGAACTGGTACGTTTCACCACGCAGGGTGTCCGTGAGGCTGAGAACATGAAGAATATCTCGGCCCGTCTGAAGGCCGACGGCTATGCGCAACCGTTGGTAGCCGATGTCCATTTCACGGCGCATACAGCCGACGTGGCTGCACGGTATTGTGAAAAGGTACGCATCAATCCCGGTAACTACGTTGACCCAGGTCGCACCTTCAAGCATTTGGAGTACACGGATGAGGAATATGCCGAGGAACTTAAGAAGATAGAGGAGAAGCTTGTACCTTTTATTAATATATGTAAGGAGCGTCACACGGCTGTCCGCATCGGTGTGAACCACGGCTCGCTCTCCGACCGCATCATGTCTCGCTATGGTGATACCCCTGAAGGTATTGTCGAAAGCTGTATGGAGTTCCTTCGTATCTTCCGTCGTGAACGGTTTGATGATGTAGTCATCAGCATCAAGGCCTCTAACACGGTGGTGATGGTGCAGACCGTCCGTCTGTTGGTCAGGACAATGGATGCTGAAGACATGCACTATCCCCTGCATCTTGGCGTCACCGAAGCAGGCGAAGGTGAAGACGGGCGTATCAAAAGTGCGGTCGGCATCGGAGCTCTGCTGACTGAAGGTATTGGTGACACCATCCGTGTCAGTCTTAGTGAAGAGCCTGAGTTTGAGATTCCCGTAGCACGGAAAATCGTCGATTCTATCGAGGAATGTACTCGTCTTCGTGCCCAGGCTGAGGCCAGCATCAAGGACGATACCATTACCCTTGAAGTCGATGCGCCCGATTGGGAAACCCTGCAATTGAAGGCCGCCATGGCCGTCGGTGCCTTGCTCATCGACCGCAAGGCAACAAAGCTGCAATTGAAGGTAAACTCCCTTCACCCTTCACCCTCCACCCTCCACCAATTAGAAGATGCCATCCTCCAGGCTGCCCGTATCAAATTCACCAAGACCGAATACATCAGTTGTCCGGGCTGCGGGCGTACGCTCTACAACCTTCAGGAGACGATTGCCCGTATCAAGGCTGCCACCAGCCACTTGGTCGGACTGAAGATAGGCATCATGGGTTGCATTGTCAATGGTCCCGGCGAAATGGCTGATGCTGACTACGGCTACGTTGGAGCTGGACGAGGGAAAATTTCGCTCTACCGCCGGAAGGAGTGTGTGGAGAAGAACATCCCTGAGGCTGAAGCCGTCGATCGTTTATTAGAACTTATTGCTAACGACAAAAAACAAGAAAAATGAAAAGACTTTTTATATTCAGCTTTGCAGCACTGCTGCTGGTTGCCTGCAACAAGAAAGACAATTCGCAAAACAATACCATCGATACAGCTGTCGAACAGGAGGTTCCCGAAACCGTGGAAAACGAAACGGAGGGGCCCGCTGAGGGAAGGGAAATCGGCAATAAGTATATTGATATCACGCTTCCTGGCATTCAGGGCAATCCCGTCAAGCTCAGCGATTATGTGTCGAAGAACAAGTACACCCTCGTAGACTTCTGGGCATCCTGGTGCGGCCCCTGCCGAGCCGAGATGCACAACGTCGCTCAGGCTTATACTGAATTCCATGCCAAAGGACTGGAGATCATCGGTGTGTCGCTCGACAAGGATCACGATTCATGGGTAGAAGCCATCAGCCAGTTAGAGATGCCTTGGCCGCAGATGAGCGACCTGAAAGGCTGGGAATGTGCCGGAGCCGAGACCTACAACATACGCTCCATTCCCGCAAACGTCCTGATCGACCAGCAGGGCATCATTGTTGCCAAAGACCTTCGCGGTGTCGGGCTGTTAGACAAGCTGTCCGAGCTGATGAATTGAAAAATAATTCAGAATTAATTTTGTAGTTCGGCCGATTTCCACTACCTTTGCACCCGCTTAATAAAAAAGAAGAATTGAATTAAGATAACGATGAGAAAGAATTTTGTTGAAGAGCTCCGCTGGCGCGGAATGTTGGCACAGATGATGCCTGGTACAGAAGATTTGTTACAGAAGGAGATGGTGTCGGCCTACCTCGGTACGGACCCGACGGCAGACTCGCTGCATATAGGTCATCTCTGCGGTATCATGATGCTGCGCCACCTGCAGCACTGCGGACACAAACCCATCATTCTTGTTGGCGGTGCCACGGGTATGATTGGCGACCCCAGCGGTAAGTCGCAGGAGCGTAACCTGCTGAACGACGAGACGTTGCGCCACAATCAGGAGTGCATTAAGGCTCAGGTGGCCAAGTTCCTCGACTTTGAGTCGAAGGATGAGAATGCAGCTGAGATGGTGAACAACTATGACTGGATGAAAGACTTCACGTTCCTGGACTTCGCCCGCGAGGTGGGTAAGCACATCACGGTGAACTACATGATGGCCAAGGAGAGTGTGCAGCAGCGCCTGAATGGTACGGCCCGCGACGGACTGTCGTTCACGGAGTTCACCTACCAGCTGCTGCAGGGTTACGACTTCCTGTACCTCTATCAGCACAAGGGTGTGAAACTGCAGTTGGGCGGCAACGACCAGTGGGGCAACATGACCACGGGTACGGAGCTGATTCGCCGCACATTAGGCAATGAGGTGGAGACCTTCGCGCTTACCTGTCCGCTGATTACGAAGTCCGACGGTAAGAAGTTCGGTAAGACGGAGTCAGGCAACATTTGGCTTGACCCGAAGCGCACCACACCTTATAAGTTCTACCAGTTCTGGTTGAACGTCAGCGACGAGGATGCCGAGCGTTACATCAAGATTTTCACTTCATTGGATAAGGAGACGATTGATGCCCTTATCGAGGAGCACCGTGCTGACCCCGGCCGCCGTGTACTGCAGCGCCGTCTGGCTGAGGAGGTCACGGTTCTGGTTCACTCTAAGGAAGATCTGGACACGGCCATCGAGGCTTCGAACATCCTGTTCGGCAAGTCTACGAAGGAAGCTTTGGAGAAGTTGGACGAGCAGACGTTCCTCGATGTCTTCGAGGGCGTTGAGCATCACACCATCGACCGTTCGCAGTTAGGCCAGCCCGCTATCGAGTTGTTCACGGCTGCTGCACCTGTCTTCCCCTCGAAGGGTGAGATGCGCAAGATGGTGCAGGGTGGCGGTGTCTCGCTGAACAAGGAGAAGCTGGCCGATCCCCAACGTCCTGTGACTGAGGATGACCTGATCGACGGCAAGTACCTGTTGGCTCAGAAAGGAAAGAAGAACTACTACCTGCTGATAGTTAAGTAATCTTCTCCGCAATACCTTTATATATAATAAGGCCGGACTCAACGTTGAGCCCGGCCTTGTTATTTTGTCAGTCTGCTGATTAAGCAGCCTGAGGAGCTTCAGTTTCTTCCTCGCGGATGGTCTTACCCATGGTGAGGTAAGCCACCGGAGCAGCGATGAAGAGTGATGACAGGGTACCGAAGATGACACCCAGCAACATGGCGAACGAGAAGCTGCGGATAGAGTCACCACCGAGGATGAAGATACACAGCAGCACGATCAGGGTCGTCACAGAGGTATTGATGGTACGGGCCAGTGTCTGGTTCAGCGAGTCGTTGAACAGCGTCTGGCGGTCACGCTTGCCATACAGTTGGATGTTCTCACGTACACGGTCGAACACCACCACCTTATCATTAATAGAGTAACCGATCACGGTCAGGATAGCACCGATGAACGTCTGGTCAATCTCGAGCGACATGGGAACCCAGCCCCACAGCAAGCTGTAGAGACCGATGACCACGAGGGCGTCGAAGAACAGGGCAACGGTAGAACCGACCGAGAAGGCGACGTTGCGGAAACGGATAAGGATGTAGAGGAAGATGGCGATCAGGGCGATGATGACGCTGATGATAGCACCGTAGGTAATATCTTTAGCCACCGACGGACCGACCTTAGCCGACGAAATGATGGAACCACCCTCGCGGACATCGGGGTTCTTGAAGGCGCTGACCTCAGCCTGATTGATGAGGTTAGCCTTCTTCAGGGCGTTGTACAGAATGGTCTCAGCCTTGTCGTCCACCTCGGGATTGTTCGACTCTATGTCCCAGTTGGTAGAGATACGTACGGTCTTACCGTCGGTACCCAGGGCGATAACGCTGGTGTTAGCCTCCTGGTTGGCCTTCTCACCGATGGTGTTGACGAAGGCACCGGCAAGAGCCTGACGGACGGTCTCAACGGGCGTCTCCTTGTCGAGGACAACCACGTAGTTACGACCACCGGTGAAATCGATGCTCTGGCTCAGGCCGCGGACGGCGAACGAGATGATGAAGATGACAGCAGCCACACCCCAGAAGGTGAATGACTTCTTATAAGCACCCATAAAGTGGAACTTCGGGTTCTTCATCAGGTTCTTGGAGTAAGCGGTCTCGAAGGTGAGGTTGGTCCACTTGTCCTTCTTCAGCATGTGCTCATAGACCAGACGGGTCAGGAACACGGCGGTGAAGAACGAGCAGAAGATACCAATGATCCAGGTGGTAGCGAAGCCCTTGACAGGACCCGTACCGAAGAACAGCAGGATGAAACCGGTAATCAATGAAGTGACGTTAGAGTCGAAGATAGCCGAGAAGGCGTTCGAATAACCCTTGTTCAGGGCTTCCTTCATGGCCAGACCCCTGCGCAACTCTTCCTTGGTACGTTCGTAGATCAGCACGTTGGCGTCGACGGCAGTACCGAGGGTCAGCACGATACCGGCGATACCAGGCATGGTCAGAGCAGCCTGGAACGAGGTCAGGATACCCAATGTAAAGAACAGATTGACGAGCAGAGCGCAGTCAGCCATCAGACCAGGAATGAAGCCATACAGCATAATCATGTAGATCATCAGCAGCACGAAGGCCACGATGAACGAGATGATACCCTGCTGGATAGACTGGGCACCGAGTGACGGGCCGACCACCTCTTCCTGTACGATGCGGGTAGGAGCCGGCATCTTACCAGAGTTCAGCGTGTTGGCCAGGTCCTTGGTATCCTCGATGGTGAAGTTACCCGTAATCTGCGAGTTACCACCGTCAATCTGGGTGAGGATACGGGGAGCAGAGTAAACGGCATCG
>CACZDV010000016.1 GCA_902780025.1 uncultured Prevotellaceae bacterium | reverse complement strand
GTTATAGATGAGATTGGTGTAGCCTAAGCCCGTACCGAGGGTGTAGTCGCTCTCCCAATGGCGGGTACGGAAGAAGGGTCTGGAGAAGGTACCGTAGAGGGTCAGCGTGTTGCCCAAGTGGGAAAAGTAGTCCTTAGTGCGCGGCTTCTGCATGGTCACGTGGCTGTTGTCACCATAGCGCAATCCCACGGCCAGCGTGGGGTAGCCGTAGTCGGCATCATAGGCAGAACTGTCCGCAGGTAGGGCGGAATAGGTGGCCTCAGCATTGACGGCAAAGGCATCGCGATCGTAGAGCCAGGCTCGTATCCACTTGTCGAGAGGTATCTGCCAGTTGGGATGGTAGGTGACACCAAATCCCCAATGACTCGGGATGGAATCGCCGTCAGCAGCTCTCGCCGTTCCCACACCCAGAAGGCAAGCTATGCAGATACTCAACAGCCTGATGCTCATTGCCTTCACAGGTATTTACGGTTCACAAAGTACGTGACAGACGGCATCCTGGAACGAACGTCCGTCGGCAATGCGAAGCACACCCTGATTGATGATGCAGAAGGCAAGTTCATGACCGTTGGGTGCCTTACAGTAGCCCGCTAACGACGAAATGCCCGTCAACGTGCCGGTCTTAGCACGTACGTTACGATAGGTTGCTCCCGAGGTCATGCGGCTCTTCAGCGTACCATCGATACCGGCAACGGGCAGCGAGGGCAACAGCAGGGCATACACCCCTCGGTGCTGCCATGCATAGCGCAGCAACCGCACTTCCAGTTCGGCGGACACATAATTATATAAGGAGAGTCCCGAACCGTCGGCCACTTTATAGTCGCCAGGCTTCAGTCCCACCTTCTGAATCATACGCCTGACCTGCGAGGCCGACTGGCGGCCCGTAGCCGTCTTGCCACCACCTGCAGAGAGTTGCATGAAAAGGCACTCGGCATACAGGTTATCGCTCTCTTTCATCATAGTGGTCAGCAGTTCATCGATGCCGTGACTGCGGCTGCTGACGAAGGTTGCCTTCTGTCGGGTGGTCTTCACAAGTGTATCGACAATGACCACCCCGTCGCGGCGCAGTTCGCTGGAAAGCACGTCGGTGAAGTTGTCCTTGCGGTCGTAGAGTAGCGGTGACAGCACAGGGTTGTCGTCGTCCCAGCACCAGCCCTCACCCAAGCGGTCGTCGTCCTTGAACGACACATCGGCCAGGATGCGTCCGCGGATAGTGTCTATTCCCAAGTGGCGCAGCTTGTTGACAAAGGCAGTCATATCGGTACGGTCGAACATGGGATCCATACCGCCCACACAATAGACATTACCCGTCAGCGTATTGTTACGGATGCTGCCTGCATAGTAGAGTGAGGTCTTCAACTGATAGTCACCACCTAAATAGTCGATGCCAGTGACGGCCGTCAGCAGTTTCATCGTCGAGGCAGGGCGTAGCGTCTGACGGTGGTTATAAGTATAAAGTGCCGAGTCGGCCGTCAGGTCATAGACCATCAGTCCTAACTGAGAGGTCTGCAACAGGGGAGAATCCATCAGTGAGTCCATCCGTCCCTGAAGGTGCTGGGACCAGCCTGTCGTGTCGTTATCGAAGACAGTCTCCTGGGCCGCCATCGTCAGGAAGAGCCCCGACAAGAGGATAAAAATAAGCAGTTTTTTCATTTCGCCGACAAAGGTAAGGAAAAAAAACGAGATATGGAAACGAATGAGACATTTTAAAACATCTATGAGATATTCTTGTTATACGTTTTTGTATGTTTTTGCTATCTTTGCAGCCAGTTTCATGTATACCGAGAACATCACAATCAGAGAGAAAGTCGGCTATTCATTAGGCGATGTAGCTGCCAACCTGGTGTTTCAGATGATAGTCGTCTATCAACTGAAATTCTACACCGATATCTTTGGACTCGAAGGTGCCATAGCCGGTTCCATCCTTCTGATAGCACGCGTGATAGATGCCTTCATCGACCCCGCCGTAGGCATTATGACCGACCACACCAAGAGCCGATGGGGGAAATACCGCCCGTGGATATTGTGGACGGCACTGCCCTTCAGTGTGTTCTACCTATTAGCGTTTATCAATCCCGGCATTGAGGACAAAGCACTGCTGGCGCTCTACGCCACCGTGACCCACGTGCTGCTGATGGTGACCTACTCACTGAACAACACCCCTTATGCCGCCTTAGGCGGTGTCATGACGGGAAGCATCAGCCAGCGTAACAGTCTGAACAACATACGATTCATGGGAGCAGGGGCAGCACAGATTGTTGTAATGGGACTGACACTGCCCTTAGTGAGTTCTTTAGGAAAAGGAAACGATGCTCGGGGATGGACGTTGACAATTGGACTATACGCCGTCTTCTGTCTGGTATGCCTGCTCATCACCTTCTTTACTACACGCGAACGTATCACGCCATCACCGCGTCAGCAACAAAGCATCAGGAGCGACATCAAGGAAGTGTTCGCCAGCGTCTCATGGCGCTCGCTGTTTGTACTCACCTTCTTCCTGTTCATTTCGCTGTCGCTTTGGGGAGCCTCCAGCAACTTCTATTTCCGGCACTATGTCAATCAATATGAACTGCAGCTGTTCCTGTGCGGCCTGGGACTGAACGTTGAAAGCGAGGCCGAGGCCTACACCATCGGATTCTCACTGTTCAACGTAATAGGAGCCCTTGTACAGTTCATCGGCATAGCCACCCTGTCGCAACCGTTGGCACGACGATTCGGCAAACACATGACCTTTATGGTCTGTCTGCCGCTGACGGCTCTCTTCACGGCGGCATTCTTCCTGCCCATGCCTGGCGATATCGGCTTTATGTTCTTGCTGTGCATCCTGAAATCACTGGTCTATGCGCCAACGGTACCCATGCTGTGGAGCATGATGGGCGACGTAGCTGACCATATAGAGTACGAAGGTCATCGACGGGCTACAGGTTTCTGCTTCTCGGGTATGGTCTTCGCCTTGAAGGCCGGCATCGGTATGGGTGGCGCTTTGGCTGGTTTCATACTCAGTATGTTCGGCTATATTCCAGGTGAAAACGCCCTGCAGAACGACAGCGCCGTCTGGGGCATCTGCATTGCCACCAGCATCCTGCCTGCCCTGCTGCTGCTCGCCGCTGTAGCCGCATTGCTACACTACCCTATTACGAAACAATTCAATCAGTACATGCAAGCACAGCTGTCTTCACGGCGAAAATACCGCCATCAAGACGTTGATTAAGCAAAAAAACAGGAAAGTTGTAAGGTTTTCCAAATTATTTTTGTACTTTTGCAACCGCTCAACGTAAGAAGATTATGGTTTACAAGTACGATTTCCTCATTATCGGTGCCGGTGTTGCTGGCATGAGTTATGCGCTGAAGGTTGCCCGTGCCAAGAAGGGCCGCGTGTGTATGATCTGCAAGACCTCGCTCGACGAAGCCAACACGTCGTTCGCGCAAGGCGGTGTGGCCTCGGTCACCAACCTGGCTGTCGACGACTTTGACAAGCACATTAACGACACGATGATTGCCGGCGACTACATCAGCGACCGGGCAGCAGTGGAACAGGTAGTAAGAAAGGCTCCTGAACAAATCAAGGAACTGGTCAACTGGGGTGTCAACTTCGACCGCAAAGAAGACGGCACCTTCGACTTGCACCGCGAGGGTGGCCATTCAGAATTCCGCATCCTGCACCACGCTGACGACACGGGGGCTGAGATACAACGCGGACTGATGGAAGCCGTCAGGAATAATCCCGACATTGATATCAAGGAGAACCACTTCGCCGTGGAAATCATCACCCAGCACCATCTTGGCGTCAGGGTAACCCGTCGCTCACCCAACATCCAGTGCTACGGTGCCTACGTGCTTAATCCCGAGACGGAGAAGGTGGACACCTATCTCTCGAAGATTACGGTGATGTGTACCGGCGGCTGCGGAGCCGTCTATCTGACCACGTCGAACCCCGTCATCGCCACTGGCGACGGCATCGCTATGGTCTATCGCGCCAAGGGAACAGTGGCTGACATGGAATTCGTGCAATTCCACCCCACCGTACTCCATAACCCCAAGGAGACACACCCCGCCTACCTTATCACCGAGGCCATGCGCGGCTACGGCGGCATCCTGAAGCTGCCCAACGGCGAAGAGTTTATGCAGAAATACGACGAGCGCCTGTCATTGGCACCGCGCGACATCGTGGCACGTGCCATCGACAAGGAAATGAAAATCCACGGTCTGGATCACGTCTGTCTGGACATCACCCATAAAGATGCGGCTGAAACGCGTCACCACTTCCCCAACATCTATCAGAAGTGCCTTAGCATTGGCATCGACATCACCCAGGACTACATCCCCGTACGTCCCGCAGCTCACTATATGTGCGGCGGCATCAAGGTCGACCTCAACGGACAATCCAGCATCGAGCGGCTCTACGCCCTTGGCGAATGTTCATGCACAGGACTGCACGGCGGCAACCGTCTGGCCTCGAACTCACTCATCGAGGCAGTGGTCTATGCCGACACCGCAGCCAAGGATTCGCTGCAACATGTCGACCTCTACGACTGGAACGAGCGCGTGCCCGAATGGAACGACGAGGGAACGATGACCAACGAGGAGAAAGTGCTTATCACGCAAAGCGTCCGTGAGGTCAACCAGATCATGGCCAATTACGTGGGCATCGTCCGCAGCGACCTCCGTCTGCATCGTGCCTGGGACCGTCTCGACATGCTCTACGAAGAGACCGAGCGCCTCTTTAAGCGCGTCCGCGCCACCCGCGACATCTGCGAACTGCGCAACATGATCAACGTGGGCTATCTCATTACCCGCTGGGCCTTGGAGCGCAAGGAGTGCCGTGGTCTGCACTTCACCATTGACTATCCCGTACACGCTTACGATAAATGAAATGGCATACAGGAAAGCGCTGATACTCATCCTGACAATGGTAAGCCTGCTGGCAATGGCTACAGGCGGGCCACAAAAAGAAAAGCCCCGCAATATGTTGCGTACCAATAAACTGGACACCTTGATGCTGGCAGAACGCTTTAACCTAAGGGTTAATGGCTTAGGATGGCTCATGTTGTCGCCAAACGTAGGCGTAGAGATGACTTTAGGCAGCCACAACTGGAATCGTTGGACCATCGGCATCAGCGGACGGGGAATGTGGGCTACTACAGGATGGAACACCCCCTCATTGGTACACGACATGAAAGAGACTCGTGCCGAAGTACGCTGCTACAAGCACAGCCGCGAACTATTACGTTCCTGGTTTGTGGGCGGATGGTTCGGTTATGCCGATTTCGACTTGAAGGTAGGTCATACCGGCTATCGAGGAGATGGGTTCATCGGTGGTCTTACCGCCGGTACCATCACCCCACTCTACGGCTATCGAAATGGCAGTTCTATCGACCTGGAGTTCAGTACTAACTTAGGACTGATATTTGCAGGCTTCGAGGAGTATGTACGTTCTGCTGACAAAATACGATATGAAGTAACACGACAGCGGGAGAACCGTCTGCTGACAGCAATAGTACCCTATACCTTGCTGTGCGATGTCCTCCGTGTTTCGTTCGTCTATCATATCGGCCCTTCGGTGGCCGACCGCTACCGCCGTCGCATCAGTATTGACCAACAATATCGCACACTGCAGAACGAACTGTCGCTGCGACGCGACTCCACGGAGCAAGCGCGACAGCTATTGCGAGAACAACGTCGTGATTCGCTGGAACAGATGGATTATGAACGGCGATTCGAGAAACAAAGACTGGAGCTGGAAAAGAAACATCAGCGTGACTCGCTGGAGCAAGTAGAACTTAGGAAGAGAAATGAGAAATAACGTGCTTTGGTGTATCTGCATCCTGCTGCTTATAGCCGCTACACCACTCAAGAGCCAGAAACTGGCGGGAAATCTGGATGTTACCTGGCTATGTACTGGCATCCTTGGTGCTGGTGCCGAGATGACTGTGGCCAGATCCAGTACCGTCAACCTTTCAGTACTGACCGCCAAGCATCCTTGGGTTTACCACGATCTGTCAGGAGTGTTGTTACAGCCTGAATGGCGCTACTATCTGAGTGAACGACCCATGTTCCACCACTTCGTGGGTATTGGAGGCATCATCGGCACCTACGAGACAGAACTGGAGACAGGCAAGTACGTAGGCAGCGTTGTGGGCATAGGCGTTACCTTTGGCTACGTATTGCCATTGAACAAGTATCTGAACCTGGACCTACACTCAGGTTTGGCTCTCATCCATCGTGAAGACCGTGAACACGGTATCGACAATTTCACACTTCCCACCAAAGCCGGTATTTCACTGACCTATATTTTCAGATGAGACACAGACTACTACTCACAATCTTGCTGATAAGCCTTACAACCTCTCTTTTCGCACAGGTTGTCCACATCACGGGCAACCTATATCTTGAAATGCGAGGTCTTGACGGCAAGCGCGAGCGGGTAGCACTGAGCGTTCCCATCTATATCTTCGACCGCGTCGCTGAAGCCCGTCAACAGGCGACTCTTTATCGTCAACAGGCTTCGCGGCAGGGTGAATACACTACCATGAAAGCCAGCGACATCGTGAAGCCCGACTACGATGGACACTTCGAAGCCGACATAATACAAGGAGGCGCACTGGTGGTCATCAACGAAGGAAACGTCATCGTTACCCCCATTGACAAACGCATGCACTACGACATCGTCATTAATAGTGACAATGCCAACGGTATCCTGCTTAAAAACACTGACGTCATAGGTGAGAGGCGAGGGCTGAACATCCGCGAACTACCGGCCATCGATGACGGCCCCACCCTATACTGGGATGTCACGCTAACCCTTCCACAAGGGTACCTGCGCCCAGACTGCCGACTCATCCTGCAGCCTGTTGTCATCGACTGTCAGACAGAGGACATCGTCCGCTATATGGATCCGATAGTGGGCGAAGGTGACCGCTACCATATGGCCCAGGAACGACTCAAGAGTTATGATTACCAACGCAACGACCCGCTGGCTCCCTATAACCATCTGCGGTTAGCTGGTGATGACACCATACACTGGACAGGCCAGTTCCAGAAGCCCAACCTCGACCATAACTACAAGTGGCAAGCACGCATCAGACTTGAGAACTTTACACAAGTGTATTATGAAGATGCCTCTAAGGAAGGCAGCTGCAACAGCCGCAAACCGTGGAAGATGCTCAACGCAGGTATAGCCCGCAAGGAGATGACGATGGACAGTCTGTTCTATGAACCCTCGAGAGCACAATTACGAGAAGCCGCCCGCGACTTGCAGTTGACTTTTGAGATAGGAAAGGCGCAACTGACTGACGACTCGGTGAACACCTCTACTATCCAACAGTTAGTACGAGAGTTACAATCCTACGGCCGGCAACTCATTAATGTCAAGATACAAGCGACAGCCTCGCCCGACGGTCATGCCGGACGCAATGCTGAATTAGCCGTAAAACGTGCCAACAAGGCCCTGAGCATGATCAGCCCCTACACCGGCAGCGCCGGACTACAGACCATGCCGGCAAAGGTCTACACCTGGGAGGATGTAGCCGATTCGCTCATCGCACGAGGACAGCAGCTGGAGGGCGAAGAGCTGCGACAATATGCCCAGGAGAACAACCGTGCTGCCATTCGTCGTATGATGACCAGTAATCCAGCTATCGAGCAGATACTGAAGAACCAGCGCGTCATGAAATGTGCCTATCTCCTCCGTCAGAACAAGGTCCTGGAACCTGAGGAGGCACTATGGATTTACCGCAACGACCCATCTTATTCTGAAGGTGGCGAGAACAAGTTCAGCAACGGTGACTACTATAACCTGCTGAAACAAATAGGCAACCCCTCGGAGCGTCGTCAACTCATCAGCCGCATCCATCGTGAACTGAGCGTACGCCAGGCCTCACGCTACAGCCCCTTTGCCGCCTACATCGCCAACTGCATGGCCTGCTACGCGTTAGCTGACGACAGCATCGATACCGACATCCTTAAACCCTTTATCGACATGAAGTCCGGGCTGGAGGTGGAACGTCAGATATCTGTTGACAATCCCTACCGATATATTATTAACCGCCGCGAAATTGTTGCCAATCAGGCCGTCATGCTCTTCAAGCAGATGGAGTTAGGCGCTGCCGCCACTTTGGCCAGCAAGCTACCCGACACACCAGAATTTCAAGGCATCAAGATGTTCACTGACCTGGAGACATTATTCTTTAAGCAGGGCAAGACCCCCGAAGAAGATGAACGTGCCCGCCAAGCCCTGCAGTATGCCATGCAGTCAAGTCTTGAGAACAAAGCCGTTCTGAGCTATGAACTGGCACCTGAATTGGGATTCAGCCAGCAGGAGATAGAACAGCTTATCGACTCACTCGACAACAACAATGCCCGAAAATGGTATATCAAGGCCATGATGGCTGTAGGCAATGCTGAGACCAGCGATGACGACTTCATGGAACTGGTCAACCGCTATGGCGCCGACGAAGCACTGCGTATGAAGGATAATCAGACGCCAACGTTCCTTGCCTACCTGCAACGGGCTTTCGACATAGAACCCGCCATGTTGCGCCGTTTGTATGCTTCCGATGTACACATTGATGAAGAAACACGCAAGAAGTACCCTTACGACCCGAAACTGGCTGACACCTATCGGGCGAAATTCCAAGATATTACGAAATGAGAAGAAGCACACTGATACTCACCCTATGTCTGGCAATGGCCTCTTTAGGTGCAACAGCCCAGGACTGGACAGATGCCGACACGCTGACTACGGAGCCAGCAGATAGTACGGAATACATTGTTCCGACTCGTTCCGCCGTTAACATTATGGATCTCTCCTATAATGACCTGCACCGATATACCGGTGACCTCACAACCCACAAAGTGCCTTTTATAGAGATTGGCTTCGGGCGCATGGCCATCAATGATAACCGTGTCTACGACCCGTCAGCCTTGACACTTCTCAACCTGCGCTTCGGCTACCAGCTGAACGGTCTCAGCAGTCTACGTTTCGGACTCAGCGGTGGTCCGGGAATGACACGCCGACCACACAGCGACACCTCACTGAAGTCCGTCAACGGACGTGTTGCCATAGGTGCCGACTACCTCTACAGCATCTCCACTTTTCTTATGGGCTACCGTCCTGAACGTACTCTCGACGTCTCAGGTTTCGTCGGCGTCGGCGTCGGCTATTCACGCCTCTTCAAGAGCGACAAGGACGAATGGGAGAAGCAGTTTGAACGCAGCAAGATGACAGCCTTCGCCCGTGGCGGTTTCCAATTGAAGTTCTTTGCCGGACCTCGTGCTGACATCGCCTTTGAGCCCTACGTCTATGCATCGACAAAGGGCATCGACTTGGTACGCGAGGAGAACGACTACTACAGCTACCGCATCGGTTTCGGACTCGATGTCACCTTCGTCCAGTATCTGGGCGACCGACTTACCACCGAACGCAATGCCGGAACCTTCAAGGAAAACTACTCCCGCCAGCAGCGATATTTCTTAGAGGACATTCCTGCCGCTCATCGTCACCTGCCGATGATTGTCGGACTGCAAACGGGAATGGCAGGCATCAGCGGACACGGGCGGACCATTGGCGAGTCCTTGGGACTGGCACAGTCGGCATACGTCGGCTGGTGGATGTCGTCCTCCATTGGTATCCGCGGTGAGATTGCCTCCGACAATCTGGACTGGGGAGGGTCCGCAGGCAAAGGCTTGACAGCGATGACTGCCCACCGTCGCGGAGCCGTCAGTCTGATGGTCAACCCCTTCGGTTTCAATCGCAGCTATGACTGGCAACATCCGGCAGGAGTATCACTGCTATTAGGATATGAAGGCGGATACCTGTTCAGGGAGAATAATGCCAAGACGGGATACGCCACTTTCGGTTTCCAGTTAGGAGCCAACCTCTGGACACGCATCACCGATAACCTGAGGCTGACCTTTGAGCCGCAGTATGCTGCCATTACCCACAAGGGCAACGACAACACCCCCACTACCGACGATGTGCTTCGCTTGAAGTTGGGAATGGAGATGATGCTTGGCGATGGCTACAAGGCTGATGCCACCTCTGACGCCCTGCTCCCTTCAGGCTACTTCGTCGGACTTGGAGGCGGTTGGAACTACACGCCCCGTTTCAAGAAAGAGAGCGGTCATAATACAGGCCTGCTGAAGAACGGTCTGCTGTTTGCCGGCTATGAATTGAACGACCTGAGCAGTATCAAGGTAACGGGCGAATACCTCACCGATGTTTTCTGGGAAAAAGGCGTCAAGGACCGTCAGAATCGGATCATCGTATCAGCTGACTACCGTCTCAACGCCATCAACCGGATTTGGGGCATCAACCCTCAACGCCGCTGGAACCTCTTTGCCAATATCGGTCCGGCACTGGCTTTTGGCGACGACAACCTCAAGTTTGGAGCAAACGCAGCCGTAGAGCTCACCTACCGCCTCAGCCGCCACTACTCGTTCTTCGCATCCCATAACATCTACTGGATGCCTGCTGGTCTGTACGACACTGACCAGACTACCGGAACCCACCTCAGCAACACCTTCAACCTGGGTGTGATGTATCACTTCTGACGTCAAAATTGCTAGGAAAAGAGCCAAATACCATAAGTTTGGTATATAGAATGCCATACGAATGGGATTGTGGGAGTGTGGAAATCGTCGTACCTTTGCACCATCAAAAGTTTATTATTAATTTTAAAATGGTAAGGATATGACAAAGATTGCAAAACAGCTGACCGAGCTCGTCGGCAACACCCCACTTTTAGAGCTCAACAAGTATTCAACGGCAAAGGGTCTTGAGACCCCCGTGATTGCCAAAGTAGAGTTTTTCAATCCTGGCGGCAGCGTGAAAGACCGTATTGCACTGGCGATGATTGAGGACGCAGAGGCCAAGGGCATCCTGAAGCCTGGTGCCACCATCATCGAACCCACCAGCGGAAATACAGGCGTAGGACTGGCACTGGTATCAGCCGTCAAGGGCTACCATCTTATCCTTACCATGCCTGAAACCATGAGTATTGAGCGCCGTAACCTTGTGAAGGCCTATGGTGCCGAGGTGCGCCTCACCTCCGGTAAAGACGGTATGCCAGGTGCCATCCGCGCTGCCGAGGAACTGCGCGACTCCATCCCAGGAGCCGTCATCCTGCAGCAGTTCGAAAACGCTGCCAACCCCGCCAAGCACTATGCCACCACAGGTCCTGAAATCTGGCGCGACACCGACGGACAGGTAGACATCTTCATCGGCGGTGTTGGTACCGGCGGTACCATCAGCGGCACCGGCAAATACCTGAAGGAGCAGAACCCCAACGTGAAGGTGATTGCCGTAGAACCCAAGTCATCGCCCGTCTTGAACGGTGGCCAGAGCGGTCCCCACAAGATTCAGGGCATCGGTGCAGGCTTCATCCCCAAGACCTACGACGCTGACGTCATCGACGAGGTGTTCGACGTTGAGAACGACGACGCCATCCGCACAGGCCGTGAGATTGCCCAGTCGGAAGGTCTGCTCGTTGGTATCTCTGCAGGTGCAGCCCTCTATGCCGCCATCCAGGTGGCCAAGCGTCCTGAGAACAAGGGCAAGAAGATTGTGGTGCTGCTGCCCGACACGGGTGAGCGTTACCTCTCGACCGTGCTCTACGCCTTCGAGGATTACCCCCTGTAAACACTTAAAAACAAAAGAGAGGGCGCTTCCCAACGGAAACGCCCTCTCTATGTAATTATCTGTGTATCAGATTACTTGCCAACAACGATGACGCAGCGGTTGCGGTCGTTCTCGCTGTAGGGCTGAACGGTGTCACCGTAGGAGTTGACGGTCATGCGGTCAGCGGCGATACCCTTGTCCTGCAGGGCCTTGGCCACCTTCTCGGCACGAGCCTTGGCATACTTGACGTTGATCTCCGGCGTACCAGTACCCTTGTCGGCATAGCCGTCGACGGTGATGGTCTTGTTGGGATACTTCTTGCACCAGTCGGCAATCTTGTTGAGGGTGGTCTCGGGATCGGGATCAGACTCGCGGATGAGGTAGAAGAAGGTCTCCTTCAGCGGCTCTTCCTTCACAACAACGGGCTCGGGCTTCTTCTCCTCGACAACGACGGGAGCGGGCTCGGGAACGGGAGCGGGCTCGGGTTCCGCAACGGGCTCGGGCTCAACAACAGGAGCGGGCTTTGCCTTCTCCTTATAACCAAACTTGAAGGCTACGCCTAACAGCGTAGACGAATACCAGTCGTGCTTGCTGCCCTGGATGCGACCGTTCCACTCGTTAGAGGTGTTGGTCATGCGGTGCTCCAGTGAGAGGGCAACGTTCTTGGTGAGGTTAGCCTCGATGATGGCACCTACGCGAACAGAGGGTGAGAACCAAGTGGTACTGGTCAGCGTAGCCTCCGACCAGCTGTAGCCTACACCACCCAGCAACAGAAAGTTGAGGGCATTGTCGGCCTTCTTGGTCAGCAGGTTCACCAGGTTCAACGTGGCGTCGAAGCTGGCATCGTAGTACTTGAACTTATTATAGTTGTCAACGTTATAGAGGTCCTGGACTTTTGACTCCCAGCCTTCCACTCCGAGGCGTACGCCGATGAGGGGATTGATCTGACGACCGATATTCAGGCCCACGACGGGCGAGATGAGGTCGGAACGCTTGCCAGGGGTGTAGGGCAGCTGGACACCGCCCTGTACCTGGATATACCAATAGGGTGAGAAGCAGCAGTCGCCACCCTTGCCGCAGCACTCTTGTGCGTTTGCTGACAGTGCGAAGAACGCCGTCAATGCAGCTAAAATGTATTTCTTCATATTCTCTGAATGTTCTTTGTTGTTTGACAATGAATGAATTAGAACGTCAGCTTAGCACTGAGCTGCATACGCCAGCGGCTATAGTAGTCGCTGTAAGAACGCATGTCGTAGGTTCCGGGCTGCGTGAACTGATACTTACCCTTCGAGATGGTCAGCGGGCTGTAGTAGTTGTAGCCGCCCTGTGACATCGTGGCACCCCACTCCTTGTTCAGCATGTTGGTGAAGTTGATGATGTCGAAGCCAATCTGCAGGTAACGGATATCCTTGCCCACCTTGAAGCCGAACTTGTGGTCGAAGTGCAGGTCAAGACGATTCTCCCAGTCCTCGTAGTCGCCATTGCGCTCGCAGAAGTCACCGCGGTGTGAAGAGAGGTACTCGTCGTTGGCAATCCACTGCTTGAAGTTGGCAGCCTGCTGCTCAGAGGTGTACTTTGAGGTAGCGGTGAAGTGGCCGGCAGCCAACAGCTGGTCAATCTGAGCGTCGGTGGGGATGAACATCAGGTCGTTGTTCACACCGTCGCCGTTCATATCGCCATAGGTGTAGATAGAGAAGGGAGCACCCGAGTTACCGGTATAGATCAGACCGATGGTGGTCTTGTTGTCAAACGTGCGACCGGGATTCTTGTTCCAGTTGAAGTGCTGATAGGCAGAAACCATCACCTGGTGAGGAATGTCGAAGTTTGAGGTCTCCAACTCAGGAGCGTTCGGGTCCTTGTGGGTGTAGTTGTACTGGAAGTTAGAGGCAGCCACCGATGAAGAACCGTTGTTGACGGTCTTGGCATGTCCGTAGGTATAGCTGGCCATCAGGTCGAGTCCGAAGTCGAAGCTCTTCTCAGCCTTGACAGACACATTGTAAGAATAACCCTTCGACACATTGTCCAGATAGAGGATGTTGGGCGTGCTCTTCATCGTGGTGAACATTGGACGGTTGTCGAAGTCGAAGCCGTTGGTCTCGCCCCAGGTCTTGCCTGTAGCCTCGATGTTCAGCTTCTTCACGATGATGTCGTTGAGGGTCTTCGAGTAGATACCCTCGACGGTCCACTTGATGCCCAGAGGATCAACAACGTCGACGGCGAGGTCTGCACGGAGCTGCTGACCGAACTTGAAGTCCTTGTCGAAGACGTTGATGGTCTGTGCAGCAAAGGCAGGAGCGCCCTGAGAGGTCTGGGGAACATTCTGCATGATGTTGCCCTGGTTGACAATGAACTGCTTGTCGCCGCCCTTGCCTGAACCAGTGTCATAGTTGAACTGGGCAACACCCGTGTTAGAGAAGCTGTTTGAAATCCATACGAAAGGAATACGACCTGTGAAGATACCTACACCACCACGAACGATGACAGCGTGGTTGCCCAGCACGTCATAGCGGAAGCCGAGACGCGGCGACCACAGGGGCTTGACGGAAATCTTCTGATTGGTCTGCAGGTCATAACCGTGCTCCTGTGCCCAGGCGTTGAAATCCTTGTTCTCCAACGGAGTATCCAGCAGCATCGGCATATCAATACGGACACCGTAGGTCAGCTGGAAGCGGTCGGTCACATCCCACTTGTCCTGCAGGTAAAAACCTAACTGGGCAGCCTTGAAGGGCGAGCTCCAGCGGTCGGTACCAGCCACAGAGGCGATAGCACGGCCCAGACGGAAGCGGGCGATGTTGCCGTTCATGAAGTCATCGGGAGAGTTGAAGTAGTAAGTTCCGTAGAAGTCCTGACAGAAGAGGTTGGCGAAGCTGTAGAGCTCGTCGTGAGTACCCAGCGTGATAGCGTGGTTACCCAGCGTCCATGTCAGGTTGTCGGTCAGCGTGTAGACGTCCTGATTCAGGGCGTTGGCCATTGAAGAGCGCTCGTTACCCATGTTCAGCGTACCACCGCCGACATTGCTGATAGAAACCATCGGGAAGGCCATACCAGGATTACGCTTATCGCGAACGCTGGTCCAGCTGGCGTGGAACTCATTGCTGGTGTTGTCGTTCAGACGGCTCTGCAGTTCGAGTACCAGTGAGTTGGTCTTCGATACGAAGTCGTAAGAATAATCGTCGGTCACCAGCGACTTGGCTCCGGCGGTCTGGTTGTTCTGACGGGCATCGACCATGCTCCAGCGCAATGAAGCGTGATGATGGTCGTTGATGTTCCAGTCGAGCTTCAGGCCTACCTTATCAGAATAGGTGTATACCTTCGGTGTGCCTAATGAACCGGTATAGTTGACACCCTGAGCGGCAGCGCGCTGCTTCAGCGTAGCAAGCAAGTTCTCGGCCAGATCCCAGTCCACCTGGGTCTCAGAACCCTTAGCGCTGTAGGGGTTGTCATACTCCTTGTTGGTGCGCTCGTAGTTAGCGAAGAAGAACAACTTGTCCTTCACAATCGGGCCACCGAGGGTAGCGCCCCATGTGTAGTCGGTCATTGTACCATAGTCTGCAGACTCTGATCCGTCGTGCATCTCATACTTGTTACCAACCATCTTGCCGTCCTGGTAGTAGCCATAGACGCTACCGTGGAACTCGTTAGTACCCGACTTGGTGATGGCGTTGATAGAACCACCGGTGAAACCCGACTGACGTACGTCGAACGGAGCAATGCTGACCTGCAGCTGGTCGATGGTCTCCATAGAGAAGGCCTGTGTACCAGCCTGACCGCCATTGGCACCGTTAGAGGTAAGACCGAACACGTCGTTAGCCATAGCACCGTCAATCTGGATGGCGTTGTAACGGTTGTTAGAGCCGGCAATGCTCATGGCGCCGCTCTCGCTGACCCTTACGAAGGGGTTGATGCGGGCAACGTCGGCTACGCTGTGGCTCAGCGAGGGGAGCTCGGCAATACGCATTCCGCCGATAGTCTCGGCAGCACCGTTGCGCGAGGCTGCCAGGCCAGCCTGGCCAATAATAGTGATTTCACCAATCTGCTTGGTGTCGTCTTCCAGCCAAACCTGAAGGTTGTAGTTTTCACCCAGTGTGAGGGTAATACCTTCGAAAGTCTTCGTCTGGCTGCCGATGTAAGACACCGTCACCGTGTACGGTCCACCGGCACGCATACCCTGAATCGAATAACGACCTTCAACGTTGGTGACAGCACCGTAGCGCGTTCCTGAAGGCTGGTGAACAGCCTGTACGGTAGCACCGATGGCCGTTTCGCCATTGGCATCGCCAAGGGTCACCTTACCATTGATACCAGAAGTTGTCACTTGTGCCAGTGCTGTTAGCGAAACTGTTAGCAGCGTGGCAATCAGAAAGAACAATCTTTTCTGCATAAACTTTTTGAATTGTTTGTTAATGAATATTATCGAGAAAAGGGCCGAAACCCCTCCTCACCTTTATTTTCGGGTGCAAAATTAACTAATTTTTCCGATATAATGTTATTTCGGCAGTCTTTTTTTCCGAAAAAGTGCCTATTAATATAAATAGGTGTTATTCGTTCACCTCTTCGTACTCAAAATCGTCCATTTCTTCCACATCATCCATATCGACGAACTCAATATCCTCGTCTTCACCCATTCCCGGCCAAAGGCCGCCTACCCGTTGCCTTTCATCAGCCATCTCGGCCTGGAAGCGGGTCATGTCCTTGTCGCGATGAGCTATTGACTCGGTGGTGGTGATGGCCGTCAGCTTGTTCGACTCTGCATTCATCTCTGCCCACAGCACGTCCTTCAGCTCATCGAGGCCGAACCCAGTGACGGCTGAGATAAAGACGACGGGAGTAGACCCCCCATCCCCCCTGTTTAGGGGGGCATCCAGTTCTCCCCCTAAACAGGGGGAGTTAGAGGGGGTCTCCAATTCTTCCCTTAACATCCCTATCAGCTCCTCGTCCAGCAAGTCGCACTTCGTGACCGCTAAGACCCGATGCTTGTCGAGCAATTCAGGATTGAACTGCCGCAATTCGTTTAGCAGAATCTCGTACTCGCGCTTGATGTCGTCCGTATCGCCAGGTACCATGAAGAGTAGCAACGAATTGCGTTCGATATGACGTAAGAACCTAAGACCCAAGCCTTTACCTTCAGCAGCACCCTCAATAATGCCAGGAATATCGGCCATCACAAACGACTTCTGGTCACGATAGCCCACGATGCCCAGTGAGGGCTCCATAGTGGTGAAGGGATAATTGGCAATCTTAGGCTTGGCATTCGAAAGAGCCGAAACCAGCGTCGACTTGCCGGCATTGGGGAAGCCCACCAGTCCGACATCGGCCAACAGTTTTAACTCCAGGATGACTGTCATCTCCTGCATCGGCTCGCCAGGCTGTGCATAGCGTGGAGCCTGATTAGTGGCCGTGCGGAACTGGAAATTGCCCAGTCCGCCACGTCCACCTTTTAATAATAGTACCTCCTGCCCGTCGTAGGTGACGTCGCAGACGTACTTGCCCGTCTCGGCATTGTAGACCACGGTGCCGCAGGGCACATCGATGTAGATGTCCTTGCCGTCGGTGCCGTGACACTTGTCGCGACCGCCGTTGCCGCCGTGTTCTGCAAAGATATGGCGCTCGTACTTCAGGTGCAGCAACGTCCAGTAATTGTGGTTGCCGCGCAGGTAGATACTGCCTCCCCGTCCACCGTCGCCCCCGTCGGGACCGCCGTTGGGATTGTACTTCACGTGCTTGAGGTGCATCGACCCTTTTCCGCCCTTGCCCGAGCGGCACAATATCTTTACGTAGTCTACAAAGTTAGATTCCATCTATTACCTTACAAATATCACTAAATATACGGTCCAACTCGCCAAGGCCGTCAATGTGGTAGTGAATACCTTCCTGCTTGTACCACTCAATGAGGGGCTGCGTCTGTGAATGGTAGACGACGAGGCGCTTCTTGATGGTTTCCTCGTTGTCATCGGCACGTCCACTCTGCTGTCCGCGCAGTATCAGGCGCTTCATCAGCTCCTCCTCAGGCACGTCGAGCTCCAACATGGCTGCCACCTTGTGGCCGCGCTCGCTGAGCATCTGCTTCAGGGCCTCAGCCTGCGGAATGGTACGAGGGAAACCGTCGAAGATGACACCCTCGTGCTCCTTGCCGAACGAATCGTACACGGAAGCCAGGATTGATACCATCAAGTCGTCGGGTATCAGTTGTCCATTGTCAATATACTGCTGGGCCGTCTTGCCCAATTCTGAGCCTTTCTTGATTTCAGCGCGCAAAACGTCGCCGGTCGAAATGTGGTTAAGGCCGTACTTCTCAATGAGCTTGTCGCTCTGGGTGCCCTTGCCTGAGCCTGGAGCACCGAAAATTACAATATTCTTCATTTTCCTACTAATGTGTATAAGTCACGAAGTCCGCGTCCCTGCTGGTCGTAGTCCAGTCCGTAGCCGAGGATGAAGTCGTTGGGAATCTCGAATGCCACATAGTCCAGCTTCAAATCTTCCTTCAGCCGCTCAGGCTTGAAGAAGAGCGTACACACCTGTACCGATGCCGGGTTTCGTGTTCCTATCTGCTCCATCATGCGTTTGATGGTAAGTCCGCTCTCCACAATGTCCTCGACAATGACGACTGTGCGCCCGCTGAGGTTCTCGTTGATGCCGATGACCTCATGGATGGTTCCTGTCGACGTGGTTCCCTGATAGGAAGCTAACTTCACAAACGAGATTTCGCAGGGGATGGTCATCTCGCGTATCAAGTCAGCGGCAAAGATGAACGCACCGTTCAGTACAGCAAGAAACAAGGGGTTCTTTCCCTCCAGGTCGCGGCTCATCTGCTGGGCCAGTTCCTTCACGCGGTTTTTAATCTCAGCTTCAGGCATCGACGTCTCAAACGTCTTGTCCTTGATGGTGATTCTATTCATAATGATATGCTATTTGGGTGCAAAGTTACAAATAAAAAACGGAAGAATCAGCAGAAAATCGGTAAAATGTTTTGTCTTCTGCTGAATTTGTCGTAACTTTGCGGTCAGAATGAAAATTTTTACAAGCGCTCAGATACGCGAGCTGGACAATTATACCATTGAGCACGAGCCCATCAAGTCGATTGACCTGATGGAACGGGCGGCGAAGGCACTGACACGAGCCATCACGGAACGGTGGTCGGTGAATGTGCCCATTGTAGTGTTTGCAGGTCCTGGCAACAACGGCGGCGACGCCTTGGCTGTTGCGAGGATGTTGACGGATGCCGGCTATCAGGTACAGACATTCCTCTTTAATATCAGCGGGCACCTGTCGACGGACTGCGCAGAGAACAGGCGCCGACTCTCAGAGGTCAAGAAGGCCAAAAGCCAATTCACGGAAGTAACACAGGAGTTCGACCCGCCTCAGCTGGAGCGCGGGACACTGGTGATTGACGGTCTCTTCGGCTCCGGCTTGAACAAGCCTCTGGCGGGCGGTTTCGCCTCCTTGGTGAAATACATCAATGCCTCACACGCCGAGGTAGTGAGCATCGACATGCCGTCGGGCCTGATGACGGAGGACAACACCTACAACGTCCGTGCCAACATCATCCGCGCAAACCTGACGCTGACCCTCGGACAGAAGAAACTGGCCATGCTGTTTGCCGAAAACCAGCCGTATCTCGGAGAATTGAAGGTGCTCGACATTCGTCTGAGCCGCGAGGGCATCAAGAAGATTGACTCACAATATACGATGCTGGAGGAGGATGACGTGCGTCAGTTGCTGCTGCCACGCGATCCGTTTGCCCACAAGGGCACCATGGGCAATGCCCTCATCATTGCCGGCAGTTACGGTATGGCGGGAGCCTCCATCCTGGCCACTGAGGCTTGTCTGCGCTCGGGAGCCGGCAAGGTGACCTGCCACTCGCCACGCAAGAATGTGACCATCATGCAGACGGCGGTACCAGAGGCCGTGCTCCAGATTGACCGCGAGGAGACCACCTTCTCAGAAGCTGTCGATACTGACGACTTCCAGGCCGTCGGCATCGGACCTGGCCTCGGAACGACCGAGCAGACGGCCATTGCCATCATCTCACAAATCAGACGTACCCAGTGCCCGCTGGTCTGTGATGCCGATGCCATCAATATCCTCAGCAACCACCGTGCCTGGATGCAGCAACTGCCCAAAGAAATCATCCTAACGCCCCACCCCAAAGAGTTCGACCGGCTGGAAGGCCATTCGGCTGACAGTTTTGAACGCCTGTCGAAGGCTCGCGACCTGTCGCAGCGATTGCAGGCCTACGTCATCCTAAAGGGTCACCGCACGGCGTTGTGCTGTCCTGACGGGCACATCGTGTTCAACACCACCGGTAATGCCGGAATGGCAACAGGCGGCAGCGGCGACGTGCTGACAGGCATCCTGACAGGATTGCTGGCTCGTGGCTACAGTCGTTACAACGCCTGTGTCGTAGGCATGTACATTCACGGTCTGGCGGGCGACATTGCCGCCCGTGAGGTAGGCGAAGAGAGCCTTATCGCCCGCGACATCATCAAGTATCTGCCCAAGGCCTTCTTAAAGGTGAAAGAGTGAAAAATGAAGAAACAAGATATGAAACGTAAAATTGTAATTGCCGCAGTGGCACTCGTCATGTCCCACTGCTCATTATTGACTGCCCATGCCCAGACTGAGACGGACAAGTATATCCCTGGCGTAACGGCTGAAGGGGCTATCTACTTCCTGCCCAAGACGGCTATCCGTGTAGCCGTGAAGGTTGAGAAGACCACCTATACTCCTGGCGACTTCGCACCTTATGCCGAGCGTTATCTGCGGCTGTCAGGCGTCAGCATGGAGCCCTCAACCAGCTATCGTGTCATCTCCGTCACGCAGACGGCTTTTGGCGTACGCGATGCCGAGAAGTCATTCGCCGTCAAGCTGAACAAGAAGACGTCAGCCGTCAATCTGGCACAGACTAATGACGGTGTGCTACTGGCTGTCAATGCCGAGTCTCATCCGCAGGAGCCGTTCATACCCTTCCAGCCTGTCGCAAAGCCAGCTGCCGTCAATCCCCGCCAGTTTATGAACGAGGAGATTCTCGCTGCGGGCAGCACGGCCAAGATGGCCCAGTTGACGGCACAGGAAATCTACGATATTCGTAGCAGCCGAAGTGAACTGGTAAAGGGACAGGCTGACTTCATGCCCAAGGACGGTGAGCAGATGAAACTGATGCTCAGCCAGATGGACCAGCAGGATCATGCGTTGACCAGTCTCTTTGTAGGTGTCACCACTTGCGATACCACCGAGCAGGTCTTTGTCATCACCCCCGACACCGAACTGCAGCAACAGCTGCTATTCCGCTTCTCACGCCACTTCGGACTGGTTGATGCCGACGATGTTAGCGGTACACCTTATTATATTAACATCAGGAACCTGACCCAACTGCCACCCACCGACGAGGCAGCCGCCAAGAAAATGAAGAAGACCGCCACCGGGCTCTACTACAACGTACCAGGACGCCTCCGCGCTACGATTTACAGAGGCAACGATGAAGTCACCAAAGAAGACTTCCCTGCTGCCCAATTCGGCAACGTAGAACTGCTGAGCGGCGAGCTCTTCAACAAGCACTTTGGCACCCGCTTGTGGCTGAATCCCCTGACGGGCGACATTGAGAAGTTAGAGGCAGAACAGCCGAAGTAAAATAAAAGAAGGAAGGTCCAACGCCTTCCTTCTTTCGATAATTCAGAACTGCAAGTCACGACCTCGGTAGAACTGGATGAGGGCCTGCTGGTAAAGCAGTTCGTAGCGAGCCTGCACCAGGTCGGACGCAGCCCGCAGGTAATTGTTCTTCGACTCGTTGAACTCGGTGATGTTGGCCTTACCGTTCTCGTACTTGGCCTGCATCAGCGTGAAGGCATCCATTGAACTCTGCACAGCCACCTGGCTGCTCTCGTATTTGGCCTGAGCGGTGACAGCGTTCTGGCACACCTGCTGAATCTCCTTGTAGAGCGTCTTCTTAGTATTGTCAAGCTGCAACAGGCTGTTTTCGCGTTCAATCTTGGCAGAGCGGATACTGTTGCGCGTGGAGAAGCGGTTGAAGATGGGGACGTTCAGGTTCAGGCCGATATACTGCGAGAAGTTGTTCTTCAACTGAGTGGCGAAGCCGTCGGACGGGAAGCCGCTGGTGGTGTAGTAATTGGTGCCAAGACCGCCGCTGAGACTGAGCGTCGGGTAGTAACCGGCACGGGCAATATCGATGCTGCGGTCAGCTGACGAGACGGCTAACTGTGCTGCCTGCACCTCGGGCTTGACCGTGAGGGCTTCGGCAAAGACGGCGTCAGGAGAGGGAACCGAGGCAGCACTCCCATTAGCCCCATTAGCCCCATCACCCCCATTCCCCTCAGGACGAACCACGCTGAAGCCTTCGGGCGTGGGCAGTTCCAGCAACTGGGTCAGCGTCAGGAGTGACAGATTCAGGTTACCGTCGGCCTGGGTGGCCGTGAGCTGGCTTTGGGCGAGGGTCGCCTGTTGCTGTGACAGCTGGGCACCACTGGCCTTGCCGTTGTCGACGAGAGCTTGCAGACGGGCTACCTGCATAGAGTCGATGCTGATTTGGCGATGAGCCACTTCTGCCAGTTCCTGATTGTAAAGCACCTGGACATAAGCCTGAGCCACCTGCGTACGAATGTCGTTCTTGGCCTTCTCCAGATTGGCGGTGGCAGCCTCTAAGTTCAGCTGGTTCATCTTAATCTGGTTGGGAATCTGGAAACCCGTGAACAATGGTAGGCTGGCACCGACGCTGAACGACGTCGACGATGTATTGGTGTTCGTATAGGTATTGTCGGCAGTCAGACCTCGTCCGAACGAGAAATTCTGGCCTACGGAGCCACTGAAGTCAGGCAGACGGCTGTTGCGGGCGTTGTCCAACTGCAACTCCTGCTGGCGCCGCTGATTCTCCTGCTGACGGATGCTGATGTTGTGGCTCACGGCGTAGTCGCAACACTCGCGGAGGGTCCAGGAGTGGGGAGCGACGACACCGTCGTCGCCTGCGGAGAAAGCAGGGATACTGATGAGGGCTGCGGCAGCGCCGCAGCACAGCGAACGGAGGGTTGTATTCATGGCTTATTCGTTTTTATCGTCGTCGGTGATGATTTCAGGGCCACGCACCTTGTCCTTAGCCGTGATGCCCTTCTTAATCTCAATGTTCACGCCGTCAGAGAGGCCTGTGGTGACCTGCGTACGCTCGTACTTCTTCTCCTTGCCCTCGCCCTTGACAATGTAGACGAAGGTGGAGTCACCGCTGAACTCGATGGCGCTTTCAGGCACGGTGAGCACCTGCTGAGCCGAAGCCAGCACAATCTCAGCATTGGCAGAGTAGCCCGAGCGAATCTTGCCGCCCTCGGCCAGCTTGACGGCGGCCTTGATCTCAAACTGGTTGGCACCGTTCGACTCGGTAGCCTTTGGCGAGATATACTCCAAGGAGGCATCGAACTGCAAGTCTTGCAGAGCACCAATGGTAATCTTCATGGGGATGCCGATGGTCAGCTGTCCCACCTCGGTCTCATCGATGTTGCCTCGGAAGATGAGGTCGTTCATGTTGGCGACGGTGGCGATGGTCGTACCGTCGTTGAAGGTGTTGGAGAGGATGACCGAGTTACCCACCTTGACGGGAATGTCGAGGATGACGCCGCTGATAGTGGCTCGGATGAGGGTTGACGAAGCCGAGGCGTTCGACTTCGACACACCGTCGCGCACCACCTGCAGGGCATCGTCAGCGGCAGCCTTCTCCTCCTTGGCCTGACGCAGTTGCTGTTTCACCTTGTCGAACTCGTCGTCGCTGACCAGCTGCTGGTCGTGCAGCGCCAGTTCGCGGTCGTAGTCCACCTGTGCCTGCTTCAGGTTCATACCGGCCAGTCGCACACGGCTCTCAGCCGAGCTGAGCTGTCCCATGTCGGGAATCACCTTCACCTTGGCGATGACCTCGCCAGCGGTGACGTACTGTCCGGGCTCCTTCAGCAGCTCGGTGATGATACCAGAGATCTGCGGCTTGACGTTCACCTCGTTGCGAGGCTCAATCTTACCAGTGATGATGGTGGTCTTCTGAATGTCCTCCTTCTTGGGTTCGAACTCGTTGTAGACCGTCTCTTTGGGCAGGCTTTTCTGCCACAGGAACACGAATGTTCCGATGAAAATCAGCGCCACAATGGCTGCGATAATCAGTTTGATGTACTTCTTCATAATTATTCTGTTTTTTGATTATTCGTCTCTCATTGCATCAACAGGCTTGATGCTCATGGCCCTCGCTGCGGGAGCCAGTCCTGCAAACACACCCATCGCAGCAATGACGATAGCGGCGAAGAGGGCCGTCCAGAAGCCCACCTGGAAGTGGGCGGCCAGGATGCCGTCCTCCGTATTCGCAAGCTCCAGCATCTGCAGGATGAGTACGCCGAAGAGGATGCCGCTCATGCCCGCCACCAGCGTCAGCACGATACTCTCGCTGATGATCTGCGACAGTATCATCTTGGGCGTAGCACCGATGGCGCGACGGATGCCTATCTCTGTGGTACGTTCGCGGAAGGTCACCATCATGATGTTCGACACACCAATGGCACCAGCGAACAGCGTCCCCAGACCGACGAGCCAGATGAGGAAATTGACACCCTTGAACAGGTTGTCCAACAGCTGGAACAACACCTCGGTGTTGAAGACCATAGCGCCCTGCTCGTCCGTCGGGTCGATGGTATGGGCACGTGCGACCGTCTCGCGGATGCGATCGGTGAGGCTCGACATGACCACGCCCTTGCGGCCCGTGACGGCAATCATGTCGACGGCGTTACCACGATTGTAGGCCTGCTGCATGAAGGTGAGGGGCAGGATAACACCCGTACCCGCCTCGCCGCTGAGGCTGATGCCCTCGGCCATGTTATAGTCGACGCCCACTATCTGGTAGTAGATGTTATCAATGCGGATGCGCTTGCCGCAGGGATCGTCACCGCCAGGGAACAGCTCCTTGTAGGTCTTCTTCTGGATGACGCACACCTTGCGGTGGTCCTTGATGTCGGCCTCGTCAATATAGCGGCCGTAGTAGAGTTTCGGCTCGTTGATGCGCTGGAAGTCAGGCATGGCGCCAGTGACGCCGATAGTGGCCTTGCGGTCGCCGTAGTAGGCTGTGCCGCCATTGGAGAACAACACGGGCGTGACGACGTCGAGCTCAGGAACGCTCTGACGGATGCGGGCGACGTCCTTGTAGTCCATGTGCCAGTAACGGCCCTTACGGAAACCCTTGTAGGCCTTGCTCGTGGGTTGTGCCCACACCATCGCCGAATTCGTGGCGAAACCGGCGAAGTTCTGCTGCAGCAGTTCCTTCAGTCCCTGACCGCCGCCCATCAGTGCCACCAGCATGAACACGCCCCAGAACACGCCGAAGCCTGTCAGGAACGAGCGGCTCTTGTTGCGCGTCAGGGTGTCGAGCACCTCTCTGTATGAATCAATATCTATTCTCATTGTTCAATTTTCAATGTTCAATCTTCAATCAGCCCTCAGTGCCTCAATAGGACGAATGCGACTGGCCTTGAAGGCAGGAATCAGTCCGGCTATCGTGCCGGCAATAATCATCACCATCGTAGCCTCGATGCAGACATCCAGTCCGACGGTGGGGTCGAGGAACATCGTGGCCTTGAACAGCCCTGTATCGATGGTCTCGTGGCCTATCGTCGCGTCCATATACTCGTTGGCGAAGATGCCTAACAGCATGCCGATGTAGCCGAAGATGGTGGTGATGATGACACTCTCGACGATAATCAGCCGCAGGATGCTCCAGGGCTTGGCACCTATGGCCTTGCGGATGCCGAACTCATGGGTGCGCTCCTTGACGGTGATGAGCATGATGTTCGACACGCCCACAATGCCTGACAGCAGCGTGAACAATCCCACAATCCAGAGGGCCGTGCGGATGATGCCAATACCCTGCTCCATCTGCAGGTTCTGGGTGAAGCGGTTCCACAGCCACACGGCATCCTCATCCTCAGGATGCGCCTGGTGCTCAGCATTCAGACGGTGACGGTAGTCACGCTCGAAGTCCTCATTGGCCTTCTCCGTAGGCAGTCCGTGGAAGGTGAACTCGATGCGGCCTGCATCGTCAGTATTGGCGCCGAAGATGCGCTTGATGGCCGTGTACGACGAGAAGGCGTCGGAGCGTCCGTTCTCCTGTTCCTTATAGATGCCCACCACCTTGAAGGCAAGCGTCCCTACGTTCACGAACTGTCCGATAAGCGAAGCCAATTGTGCATCGTGCATTGTGAATTGTGAATTAAGCAACTCCTTCGCCTGCTTGTTGCCCACGACCAGCACCTTACGGCTCTCCTTCACGTCAATCTCGTTGATGAAACGGCCGTGCAGCATCTCCACCTTGTTAATCTTCGTGTGGTTGGGATAGACACCGCTGATGCTCGTGCTGATATACTGCTGTCCGAGGCTGATGGTGGCCGATGTGTTGTACTGAGCACCCACCTCGTCGACGTTCTGCGAGAACTCCTTCGCAGTAATCTCCATGTCGCTCTCGTGCAGTCGGATGTCGCGTCCCTCCTTCAGTCCCTGATAGGGCTTCGACGTCCATCCGCCGAAGACCACCATCGACGACGAGAGGAAGCGGTCGCTCTGTTTAATGTTGGCATTGATCAAGCCGTTGCCTGCGCCTAACAGCACGATGAGCATGAAGATGCCCCACGCTACGGCGAAGCCCGTCAGCGAGGTGCGCAACTTGTTGCGGCGCGCCGTCTGCCATATTTCATTCAATAACTCCATCCTTGATACGTATGATGCGGTTAGTCTGTTGGGCCACGGTCGGGTCGTGGGTCACGATAATCTGAGTCATGTGGTCGTCCTGGTTCAGGCGCTTCAGCAGTTCCATCACCTCGACGCTCGTCTTCGAGTCGAGGGCGCCTGTCGGCTCGTCGGCCAGGATAATCTTAGGTTTCGTGATGAGGGCACGGGCAATGGCCACGCGCTGGCGCTGACCGCCCGAGAGTTCGTTGGGATAGTGGGTCGCCCAGTCCTTCAGTCCCAGCCTGTCGAGATACTCCATAGCCAGGGCGTGGCGCTTGCGTCGGCTCACGCCCTGGTAAAATAATGGCAACTCAACGTTTTCCACGGCATTTTTAAACGAGATGAGATTAAACGACTGGAAGATGAAACCTATCATGTGGTTACGGTACGAGGCCGCCTTCGTCTCTGACAGGTTCCAGATGCGGACGCCCGCTAATTCATAGATGCCGGAGTCGTAGTTGTCGAGAATCCCCAGTATGTTCAATAAGGTGGACTTGCCCGACCCTGACGCTCCCATGATGCTGACGAACTCGCCCTCGTCGATGTCGAGGTTGATGCCTTTCAGCACGTGGAGCGGCTGCGCTCCGTAGTAGGTCTTGTTGACGTCTTGTAGATGAATCATTTTTATTTAGTTATTTCGTTATGACATTAGAAAAATATTATCGGCGAGGCTCCGTTTCTGCCCTTGGGGAACCGCTGGAAATTATACGTCAGCTTCAACATGACGTATTGCGATACAACGTTGGTGTAGGTCTCCGTGCGTCCCTGTTCGTTGATGTTGTAGCGGCGGTTACTGAGCTGGCCGAGGAGGTCGAAACCTTCGAGGCTCACCGTCAGTGTCCTTTTGATGATGGAGCGGCTCAGCTTGGCTCCCCATATCAGCTCATCGCGGTTCATGTCGGGGTCACTGTAGCCACGATGGCTGTAGTTGACGAGTGTCGTGCTAAGCTGCAACTCCCAAGGCAACAGCAGCAGGGCGGAAACGCCATAGCTGAAGTCACCCGCATTGATGCGCTGGAAGTCCTGACGGTCGCTGGTCACATGGTTATACGTGCCGCGTACGTTGGCTGCTATCTGATTCTGTCCGCGACCGTCTTTGTTGGCACCGAACTTATAGGTCAGCTTCAGCTGTTCGAGGAGGTTCGTATTGTGGACGATGCTGTTCACGGCTTGCATGCCTGCCACATTGTTCAGGTCGACGCTGTGGTTGTAGCTCACGCCGAGGCGGTTCTCAAAACTGAAGTTCTCCTTCTTGTCGAGAGGGCGGCCGTAGGTGCCGTTGATGCTGACGAGCCAGTTGCCATTGACGTTGACGGGCTTCGTCGTCGTGCGTCCACTCTGCTTGTCGTAGACCATGCTCGTGGCTACAGCGTCGTAAGTGCGGTTGTAATTGGCAAAGACGTTGAAGTTATGTCGTTTGGGACCGCCCGTCAGGAAGTAGTAGCCCGTCAGGCTGAGCGTCCGCGTCTTCTTCAGGTCAGGGTTCGAATAGCTGACGTTTAGGGGGTCGCTGTCGTCGCGGTAGTTCACCATCGTCATGATGTCAGGCACACTGGTATTGAGTGCGACGTTGAAGTTCGCGCGTCGGATGGCCTGAGCAGGGGCCACGTCAGCGAAGTAGTTGATTTTCTCCTGCTGCTTGGGGGCATACTCTATGCCTATCGTCGGGTTGAGCAGCCAGTTATCCTGCGTCAGATGCTGTTGAGTCAAGCGGAAGTAGTCGAGCTGCTTGCGCTCGTAGTTCAGGGGCAACTCAATGCTGATGTGACCGTCGCCCAGGAATCGTGGCTTCAGGAAGAGTGTGGCCGACAGCCGCTGGTTGTCGTCCTTGCGGGTGTACTTGTAGCTGTTGGGCGTATCGAGCACACTGAGCAGGGCCTCCCTGGTCGATGGCAGCACGTCTATCTGCGTAGAGTCGTGGTCGGCCAGATGGTCCAGGCGGTAGAGCATGTTCTCGTTGTCGTTGTAGGCGTGGCTGAGCTGGTAGTCAAGGCGCAGCGTGTGATTGCCCAAACCAAAGCCATAGCCGGCTCCGAGGCGTGTGTTCCAGTTCTTGGAGGGCGCATCAGTGTAGGTGTTGCGGAAGTCGCGGTCGTTGCCCGTCATGCTGCTGGCCTTCATGTAGTACAGGTCCTGCAACTGGAAGTTGTGCGACTTGCTGTTAGTATAGCTGGCCTGTGCCGAGAGCGACAGGACGTCGGCCATTACCTTCACGTCGACGGAGACATCACCGTTGAGGCCCATCGTCTCACCGTCACCCTGACTCTTTGTCTGACGGCGATTGAGGGTCAGCTGACGGTACTTGTCAGGATGCTCGAAGAGGTCGTCGAGCAGATCGCCGTATGCTGCAGGGTCGGCATCGAACTGCGCTGAGCGGTTGCTTCCCCAACTGTCGTCCGAAGAGTAGTTCACGGCGAACATGCCCCTGCTGACCAATCCCTCGGGCGAATAGTTCAAGTTGACGTTACCTACCATATTCTTCGAACGGCTGCGGTTGTAGTTGGCCTGTCGGCTATAGGTGTCGCCTCCGGCAAGGTAGGTCTGAGACGAAGTCCAAGTGTCCGTGTGGTAGTTGTTATGCATCGCAAAGACGCTTGCACCTGCCGAGAACTTGTCGTCGAAGTTACCGTAATTGTAGCCCACGTTCACAGTGCGCATGGTGTTGACGCCTTGGGCGGTCTGCGGCTCAAAGGCGGCCGCGTCGGCACCCAACGTGGAAAAGCCGCCACTTGCATCGTTCAGGTTGTTCAGGCTGCCGTTTACCGACAGGCGCGACTTACCCTTCGAGTGGACGCCTAACGCGCTGGCGATGTAGCGGTCGTCAGTGCCTCCGCCTACTGTTGCATTGCCAAACGTGCTGACGGAGTACTTCTTCTTCAGCCGCACGTCCATCACGTAGCTCTTGTCGTTCATGTCGCGCCCCATCATCTGCGTCAGCTTGCCCTTGCGGTCGAACACCTTGATTTTGTTGACCGTGTAGGCTGGCAGGTTCTCGAGTGCTGCCTTGGGGTCGCCCTCGAAGAAGTCGCGACCGTCCACCAACAGGTTGTCTATCTTCTTGCCGTTCACCTTGATCTCGCCGTCCTTGTTCAGTTCGGCGCCAGGCAGCTGGCGTATCAGCGCGTCGAGCATCGAACCCTCGGCCAGGTTAAAGGCGTCAGCATTGTAGACGATAGTGTCGCCGCGCGTCACCATTTTAATCTTTGTACCCGTCACCGTCACCTCGTTCAGCATCTTCGACTCAGGACGCATCTCAATACGGCGTATGTCGACGTCGCCCTCGCGCTTGTACTTCACCTCGAAGGGCTTGTACTGGGTCTTGAAGCCTATGCACGACACGCGTAGCAGGTACTTTCCCTTCTCCTTGACGGGCAGTTCGAACATGCCGAAGTGGTTCAGCAGAAACGTGTCGGCAGGCTCAGGGTGGAAAGTGGCTATCACGCTGCTGTCGGCAGCCGAGAGCAGCACGATAGAGGCGTCAGGCATAGGCTGGTTGGTGAAAGCCTCTACTACCCTACCCGTCACCACACGACCTTCGCCACGCTGGGCAAAGGTCTGAGTGGTTGGCCACAATATGGCCGTCATAAGCAGAAGTAGGGTACGAAACTGGTTCATTATTTAGTTTGATTTACTCTTTAGACGCAAGAACCCACATTATTGTTGCATGTCGTACGCAACTTTAACATCTTCTAACGTGATGCCGAGCAACTTCATCTGCCGGAACAGCTCGGGCAGGCGCTCTTTCATGAACTTCCGCTTGCGCTCCTTCAGAATCTGCTTCTTGGCGCCTGGCGTGACGAAGTAGCCCAGGCCCCGCTTATTATAGATAATGTTCGCGCGAGAGAGCTCGTCGTAAGCCTTGACGGCTGTGTTGGTGTTCACCTCAAGCAGCACGGCATACTCGCGCACCGACGGTATGCGGTCGTCATCCTTGTACTTGTCGGCAAGGATCTCATCGCAGAGGCGGTCGGCCATCTGGATGTATATTGCTTTGTCGTTCGTGAAGTTCATACGTTTGCAAATTTATGGGTTACAACCTGCCAGCGGCAGAACAGACGATAGGCCAGCCAGGTGCAGACAGCGATGATGCCGATGTGGATGCACATCCAGATGATATAGCTCAGGGTTGGGTCTGACTGTGTGGGGGTATCACGGTAGCCAAGTGAGTTTAACGTTGCAAAGAAGAGAGAAAAACCAATGGCGAACAGGAGGGAAGTGGCAATGAAGTGGAATTTCTTAAAGAACACACCGCCCAGCAGGAAGATGGAGTGGATGACAACGAAGGCCAAATAAATATTCACGATTTCTATCAAAGGATTATACTTGTTAGCGTGCGGAAGGTTTTGAACCAGCGCTTTCGCCATACTGTGGACAGGGTGTCCGGCTATTTGTAGCCAAATCATGTGAATACAGTCTGCGAGGAAAATTGTCAGGACACCGCCCACCAGCATAAAGACCAGCATATAGATCCAGCGCGACAGGAATTTTTCCAGATTCGTGGCCGGCAGCATGAGCCACGCGATGCGCTGCTGCTTCTTCTGTTCACCGCGATAAAGCGTACTGGCCGTAATGAGGAAATAGATATACATGGCCATCATGCTGAAGCCGGCAACAGCCTCGCAAATGTGTTGGACATAGAAGTCCACTATTTCATTGTAAGAATGCATGCCGATGTTCCATGCAAACCAGAAGAAGAACAGGTAGAGCAGCAGCATACAGACGGCGCCCCACATCATGGCCTTGCGGCCTTCGGTGAAATCGAGCTTCAGCACGTGGCCGAAGCGGGTCATATTGAAGTTTTTCATTTTACTAATCCTTTCGTTACAGCGTTAAACAATAGTTCCAAGTTCACTTGTGTCTCGGCCTGGCCTTCCTGGCGTACGGCCATCACGGCGTTGCCCTGCAGCGTGGGCTCAGCGTAGAGCACGCCCTCCATCTCGCTGGGCTGGCGGTACTCGAACACGTACTTGTCCATAATCTCCTGCACCGATGCGTTGAGCAGCAGTTCGCGCTGGTTCAGCATGAGGATGTGGTCGAGCAGCGCCTCCACGTCATGCACCTGATGCGTCGAGATGATGATGGTCTGCTCCTCGCTCATGTTCTGCGCCACTGTCTTGCGGAACTGCGACTTCGAGGGAATATCCAGTCCGTTCGTCGGCTCGTCCATCAGCAGCAGCCGTGTGTTCGTTGCCAAGGCGAACGACATGAAGACCTTCTTCTTCTGTCCCATCGACAGCGCGCTGAGGTCCAGATCGGTCGTCAGCTCAAAGTCGCGCAGGCAAGCCTCCAGACGCTCCTGACTGAACTTCGGATAGAAGGGCGCGTTCAGCTCCACGTAGCGCTGCAGCGTCATCGACGGCAGGTCGAACTCCTCAGGCACCAGGAAAATCTCCTCCAGCATCTCCGCCTGTCTTTTGTATGTTGCGATGCCATCGCAACATACGGAACCTGTCTTCGGCCGCAGCAAACCCGCTATGAGGTACAGCAGCGTCGACTTGCCTGTTCCGTTCTTGCCCAACAATCCGTAAATCTTGTTCTCCTCCAGCCTGAGGCTGAAACCGTCAAACACCCGTTCCTTCTGGTGCGGGTAACTGAAACTAATGTTGCTTACTTCAATCATATCTGTTACTGTTTTAGTGTACCACTTTAATAGGACACTGCAAAAGTAATACATTTCTGCGTTCCCTCCAAACTTTTTGGCAGAAAAAATAAAGTGGAAATGCATTTTTAACATTTCCACCTTATTATAATAAAGCTCCTCCCCTAAGCAGGGGAGGATGGGAGGGGTCTCAGAAGTTCACTCCCACGTTGGCAAAGAAGCAGCCCGTATGCGCCGTATTGAACTCGTCGCGGCTGACGTTGGCCAGGCCGATGTCGTAGCCCAACTCCGCATAGAGGTGATCGAACTGCAGTCCGCAGCCGAGGCGCAGACCGCCGTCGAAACGCTTGAAGGCATCGTCGGAGAAAGCACTGCGGGAGTAGCGCTGGTCCATCTCCTTCATCTTGCCGCTGACGCCTGCTGCACAGTAGACGCCGAAGAAGGGCTGGATGCTGGTCAGGGGGTCGAAGTTGTGCTGATACTTCACCAGGAAGGGCACCTCCAAGTAGTTCAGACTGTAGGTGTAGGCATCACCAGGACCACCCTTTCCGCCTTTCTCCGTATACGACAGTCCAGTCTCCAGATAGAGGGGCGTAGCAGGCGCCAGCTGGAGCCCGGCCACCATCCCCACGTTAAGCCCCGACTTCGGCGTTCCCCCGTCCAGATAGTGGTCGTCGGCATTGACAGTAGCCACACCCAGTCCTATGCGTAGTCCGAAGTAGCCGTCAAGAGCCGAACGGTGACGCGCGACAGTCGTGTACTGGCTCCTGTAGGAGGGAGCAACGGGGCGGCTATAGGGACGCCTCACATATTGTGCCACTGAGGGCACGGCCGTCAGTACGGCCAGCATCGAAATCATGATCATTCTTTTCATCGTCGTACAGTTTTAAGAGGTTTGACGGTGCAAAGATACATAAACCGTAACCACTGCCCAAGGACTTTTCCCTACTATCAGCATCCACTTTCCCTAAACTTCAGGGAGTAATCCCTACAACCCCTTCATTTCACAAAACTTATTAAAACTGACGACGAATGTAAACATGATTGCGCTTTTTTCACTATATTTGCCCCAGAAAAACCCGTATGAGAATCATCGTAGCCATCGATTCGTTCAAGGGCTGCCTGACCTCGGCCGAGGCTAATGAGGCAGCATCGGAAGGCATCCTTTCAGCGATGCCTGAGGCTGAGGTCGTACAGGTACCTGTCAGCGATGGCGGCGAGGGTTTCCTGTCTGCTTTCCAGGGTGCGCTGGGTGGCGAGATGGTGGCTGTCAGCGTCCGCGACCCGCTGATGCGGCGTATCACGGCCCACTACCTCGTCAACGGCACGACGGCGGTCATCGAGATGGCACAGGCCAGCGGACTGACGCTGCTCACAGACGAAGAACACAACCCGATGGTGACAACTACCTATGGCACGGGCCAGCTCGTGGTCGATGCCGTGCGTCGCGGTTGTCGGAAGATGGTCGTGGGACTTGGCGGCAGTGCCACCAGCGATTGCGGCATCGGCATGATTCGTGCCGTCATCGACGGCCTGGCAAAGGGCGGTTCGTGGCGTGATGTCCGCGGGCTCGACGAGGTCAGCTTCACCATCGCTACCGACGTCGCCAATCCGCTCTGTGGCCCCAACGGTGCTGCCCATGTGTTTGCGCCGCAAAAAGGGGCTACTCAGGAGATGGTGCTCAGCCTCGACGACCGTGCCCGACGGTTCGCAGCAGTCTCGGCCCGTCACTTCGGCTTCGACCGTCAGGACGTGCCTGGCGCAGGAGCCGCCGGCGGTCTCGGCTATGCCTTCCTGCAATATATGAATGCCGACTGCCGCTCAGGCATTGACCTGCTGCTCGAGGCCGTTGGCTTCGACGACCTCCTCAGCGGTGCCTCCCTCGTCGTCACAGGCGAGGGCGCGGCCGACCGTCAGACGCTGATGGGGAAACTGCCTTACGGCATCCTCCAGTGTGCTAAGCGTCAGGGGGTTCCCGTCCTACTGATAGCCGGCAGAATGGCCGACCGCCAGCTGCTGCTCGATGCCGGTTTCTCGCAGGTGCGCTGCATCAATCCTCCCGCCCTTCCCCTGGACGAAGCCCTGAAACCGGCAACCGCCAAAGCCCATATCCGCCAGACTTTATCGGACTGCCAAGACTTCCTGTAAGTCATGGTTCATCCTCTTTTTATACTCCTGCGGATAGATGCCGGTGGCTCGCTTGAAGTATCGGCAGAAATTGGCGGTTGTGGGGAACCCGAGCTGAAAAGCGGTTTCCTTCACCGTCTGCCTGGGATGCGCATCGATGATGAGCTTGGCCTGCGTCGCCACATACTGCTGAATCCATTCCAGGGGCGAGAGTCCGTTGCTGTACTGGCGGAACACCTTTGAGAAATAGCGCGCGTCATAGCCCAACAGCGCGGCATAGTACTGAACATTACGATTTTCCCTGTAGCGCTCTACTACCAGGTCGCAGAACTGCGCGTAAAGCTCCGCCGGACGACTCTTCGTCCATTGCCTGTCCTGCTCACGACGGTAGTAATTGATGAACTCGTAGCCCACAGCCAGCTGCGACAGCAACATCTGACGACGCAGTTGAAGGTCATAAACGTCGTGCGAAGCGATTGCTCCCAACAGCTCGTTCAGCGCCATCATGCGCTTGGCTTGTACATCGGTCAGATGGCATTTCGGCACGGTTGCGAACTTATCATAGTCATGGCTGAAGATATGTGTCTTCAGTTCGTTGTACATATCCGCTGAGATGATGACGCATGAATAGGCGTAATCCTCTGAACACGCAGTGCGACGCAAGACATGTCCGGGCAAGAGTACGCCGAAATCGTTCTTTTCAATCGACAATTCCTGCATGTCGAACATGACACGTGCAGTGCCGCGCATACACATAATGATAATGACGTGCGGGAACACTTCATCTACGCCAGTCACGAGGGAACCGTGTACCTCTTTTGCCACACACAATCCGTTCTGCTCAACGGACTGTAAAAATTGGACTAATGTTGTGTCAATCTGTATCATTTCTGGTCATTTTACGGTTGCAAATTTACAACTTTTCTTTCAAATAGCAACAACAAATCACACATTTTGATAGCAGAAATGCAAAAACTGGTAGTATTTTATGCTAAAAAATGTTGAATATATCACAAAAAAGCAGTATCTTTGCAGCCAAAGGAGCTATAAACTAAATATAGACCGTGCTTATGAGAAAGAGGATTACCGTAATTACTTTGTTGCTATTACTGACAACACAGTTCTGTCATGCCCATGTAGTCACGCTGGCTACGGCCGAAGGCGTCATCGTGATACTTGTTGTCATCGTGATAGTGCTCCTCGTGCTGGGAGGTCTCGGCCTGCGTCAAAGCAGGATTATCCGTCAGCGAAATGAGCAGCTTCGCCGCATTCTAAATGCGCTGGATGACTATCGGGCTATAGTGGGCAACGGAGAACTGTCGCTGGACGATCAGGAGGAGATGGTGAAGAAAAAGCAATCGGCAGCGAAGACAAAGACAACCAAGGCGGCCCCAATGGATGAGGAACACGCCTTCTTTGTGAAGATGGATGCCCGTGTAAATAAGGAGAAGCCATTTACGGACCCTGATTTCGACTATTACGCATTGATAGAGTTTATGGGCGTCAGTCAGGATGAGTTCTGCAGGCTTATACCGCGTTACAAGGATCCCGAGAGAACGAAAGACTATATCAACTCCCTTCGGGCGGAGTACGCTGCAAAGTTGCTCATGGAACACTCGGACAGCTCAATGGAAAGCATTGTCAGCAAGTGTGGCTTCAAAGATGCTGCAGCCTTCAACAGTGCCTTCAAATTCTCGTTCGGCATCACGCCAATAGACTATCTGAATACCATCAGTCGGATGTTAAAGAATAAAGTATAGCCCTAAGCGAGACGACCGCCAAAGCCCATATCCGCAGGACTTTATCCAACTGTCTCTTCGCGTCAGTCTGAATCTCCCTCTTCTAACGGCAATGCCCCTAAAAACTTGTCGAAGTCACTTTGGAACAGACGGTCTTGCACGATGCGGTATTTCTCGAACTCTGTCTCGGCATGAAGCACGGCTTCATTGTGGCTTACGCTGCCGGCATTGTCAAGCAAGGGGCGCTCGTCGCTGCTCAGATAAGCATCGATACGCTTGGCCCAGTCCTCCATCGTCATAGGGATATGGCGTTTGGCACGACTCTCGGCAAACTCCAGCACCGCCGTCACGATACGTCCCATGTCCTCCAGCTCCATCTGCTTCAAATAGTTTTTGGCAATCACAACATCGGTCTTCACAATCTTACCGTCAGGCGCATTCTCCCAGGTTGTCAGCCCCATATGCTCCTTATCGGCATCAGCCCTTTCCACTATCAGTTCTGCCGCCGTGCGTCCATGTACGGCATAGTGCATCTTATTCTGAATGCGCTTGAAGAACATCCGTGTGGTAGGAGCATCCTTATTATAGTCCATGCTCGTGGCATAGATGTCCGTCAGTTTTTGGTAAAAACGACGCTCGGAGAGACGTATCTCGCGAATCTCGGCAAGCAGGTGCTCGAAGTAGTCCTCACTCAAGAACGTTCCATTTTCCATGCGTTTTTTGTCGAGCACGTAGCCACGAATGGCAAACTGACGCAGCACACTCGTTGCCCATTGGCGGAACTGGGTAGCGCGGATACTGTTTACGCGATAGCCAACGGCAATGATGGCGTCAAGTTTATACATCACTACCGTACGTTTCACCTCACGATTGCCTTCTTGTTGAACTGTTTCCATTTTGGAAATAGTTGCCTCTTCTTTCAGTTCACCAGTCTCAAAGACATTTGCCAAGTGCTTGCTGATAGCGGGCACTCCCACATCGAAGAGTGTCGCCATCGCTTTTTGTGTACACCAGATGGTATCTTCGGCATACATCACCTCTATGCCCTGTTCTTTATTCTCCACCTGGAATATCAGGAACTCTGCCGTGCTGTTTCTTATTTCGTGTTTCTTTGCCATATCTCGTTACATTTGTATGCAAAGGTAAGCAATTTATGGCATAGATGCAAGTAAACGTGGAAATCTTTTAATTTTTCCTGCAAGCTATGTCCCCATATACTGCCCGATAAAGAAGATGGTGCCCGTTGTCCACTCCCTGATGAAGTAGAGGAACGGATGGGTGGCGTGGAAGCGAACGATATCAGGTTGCACCAAATCCAGTCCTGCAATACGCCCCTGCAAGGCAGTGACGACCGTTGCCTCGGTACCCGTTTCGTCGACCTCTATACGGCCCGTCTGCTTCACCTTGGCAATCCAGGATTTTATGTCGAAGAGGTTGGAGAAGTCAGCCTTCGCCATGCTGAAGGCATCGGGCATGCCGAGTGTCTTCATAACGTCAGTGAGCACCACTTCGGACGACGATTTAAAGCGCGGCAGCTTCACTTCCACCTGGACTCTTCTCATCTGGTCATGCATCTTCTCCCAGCTATCAGACGTCAGCGACCGGACCACGTCGCCGACGGTCTTGCCCTCCTTCGGCAACAGGACCATCATCTGATAGGCGCCATTGCTATAGGGCAGGCAGAGCGCCTGGCAGAGGTCGTCCTCGGTATAGAAGAAGTTGCGTGTCTGGTTCATCATCGGCATCGTCTTCTCCTTGCCATTCTCACCTTTGAACACCTCGTCCCTTGTGTTAGCCTTGCGGAACTTGTCTGTCCAGATGCCCTTGAAGTAGATGGTGTTCACCAAAGCAAAGCCTTGCGACGGGCCTGACTCCGACTCTTTGAACTTCGTGTCATAATAGTCTATGGCCACCTCCTTGAAGGCTGACTTGGGCTTGTAAGTTTTGTGCGAGAAGAACTCGTTCGTGATATCCAGCTTGGTCAGCTTGTCGAGCTTCGACGACTCCGTAAGCATCTTGCGGCAGAAGTCGTTGATGTTGGCGGCCTTCGAGTCGTCGCAACCCAGCACCTTGTTGATCTGCGTCCTCGTCTTACCGCTGGCACCGTTGTTAATCAGTCCGAGGGCGTAGGTCATGCCCAAGGGCGACAGGAGGATACTCTCCTTGCTGCCGACTTTGCGGAGCATATTGAAACCGAGGTCGTTGACGGGCGTCACCATCGTCAGCTCTTCGTCAGACAGATGGAGGTTGCGCCGCGGGTTGTTCTCATTCGACACCCCTTCGTTATCATTCTCTATTCCGAGTGCCTCGTATTCCGACACATTGATTTCCCTCTTGGGGATAGGCAGGTCAGACGCCTTTCTGACTTTTCTGATGTCTTTCGTCTTTTTGGTTTTTCTGACGTCAGCTTTAGGGAAATGCTCCCAAATGGCGGCTTCCTGTTCGTCGCTCATCTCGCCTTCTATCGTCAGCTTATCAATCTGCAGATGGTAGAACCACTCGGGCAGTTCCACTTTGTCGGTAAAGCGGAGGGTCAAGCGCTTGATGTGTGGCAACAGGGAGAGGTGTTCGGGCACTTTGTTAACGCGCAACTCGATGCCGAAGAACGAAGACTCTGAGTCCATCTTCTCGAGCCTCTTCGCAATACTATCGTTGCTTTCCATCTGTCGTACCACCCACCCCATCTTGGGCTTGAGGGCATGTGTCAGGGGGTCCACTTCCGTTCCGATGAAGCCTGCAACGAGCTGCAGCGGGGTATCAATGATGACCGTACCGTCGACAGGGTTGATGACTTGGTATTTGAAGTCCACATACACCCGCTCCGACGGCATCTTGTGAGTGTGTGGCACCTGGTCGGGCGTCAGTCCGTTCTCGTCAGGGAAGAACTTGAGTATCCAGCCATCCAGTTCTGTCGGCTGGCGGAGGTCGCATCCGCCACCCGCAAACTTGTCAAGACGCCCCTTCTTCACCATCTTCTTCCAGAAAGCCTGATTGGGTTTCCCCTCAGAGGCTTTGACAAACTCCGTCAGGATAGGGACAAGGCTCTTTGGCCATTTGCCGATGCCGTACTTCTCCAGCTGCCGAGTCTTCTCCAGCACCTTCTGCCAGTCTTGGGGACTACCTGTAAGCGTAATGCTCGGGATGCCGCAGGCTATATAATGGACCACATAGTCGAAATAGCTCTTCATGGTCTCCATCAGCGTGATCTGAGAGGTGATGCGCTCGGTAGTGCCAGTGGTGGAGAAGTCGGCGGTGATGGTCTTGGCAATGTCGCCCTTGGCGTTTTCGTTGATCTGGGCTGTGAAGTCACCCATCATCTTCTCCCAGTCAGCATCCTCGGAAAGCAGGTCCTTGTCGGACTGCACCACCAGGTCCATTTTTCCTGTGTGGTTCACCAACCGGTCGCGCATCTCTTCGGAATGAGCGTTGACGTAGCGGGCGAACCCTTGACTGATAAGCACCCATATCATATCGGGCGAGAACACGAGTGGACGATGCTCGGCGTATGCCTGCACAATGGTCTTGAAGAACACATCCTTTCCCGTGAAGATGTAAAACTTCTCGTCGTCAGAAAAGCTCCAGGCAATCATGGCGTGGGTGTCACCGGGAACGCCTTCATCATGGAAGATACTTTTGGCAGCCTTAGAACCACTCTCTTGGAATCTTTCCATATTATTTTTTTCGACGGGCGAGAGATTCTCGTCGACTACAAAGGTAACGCTCTTCTGAGCCGTCACCTGACTGGCGATGAGTGCCAGCATGATGACGGTTAGTATCTGCTTCATAGGTCGGTTGGTGTTTAGTTATTCGATGTCCATTGTGCCGTCGAAACTGATGGGGTCGCGATTCATCGAGCGCACACGGATATACGCATGGCCATTACCGTAGATTTCAATCACATAGTGGTAGGAGTCCTCACGGGTCTTGACATCGATGTCAATCTGCGTGTACTTGTTCGACTTGGGCTTGCTCTCCTTGTAGGTCAGCACGGGTTCCTCGAAGTTCAGGCCTATCGACGGCGAGAGTGTCGGCGACGCATGGGCCTGCCCCAGATAGGGCAGATAGCTGCGCAACGTGTCGCCTCGCAGTTCCAGGTAGAAGTCGGAGGTCACTGTTCGGGAGCCATAACGCATGGTGCTCATCGAATTGATGTCGATATGCCAGCGCTTCGCTGCAAGGGCACCAACGACAGCCGCCTGTCTCCTTTCCTTCTTCGTCAGCTTGCGACGGACCTTCTGGTCATTGCTCCAGTTCCTTAACTCCGTCCATCCCTCGGGCATCCCGTCCTTGTCTTTGGCGGCATACAGACTCAGGGCGTCATCATCGCCGGCTTCAGGAGTATTTGTGCCGGCGAGACCGTCCTGGTGGCCCCTATGCGTGGCCATATAGGAGGTGGAGGCAAGGAAGAAAGGCTCGCCTTCGGACGATGTGATATCCAGGATGGGCTGGGCGCTGAAACGACGGGGAGCCTTGACATTTTCCGTCGATGTCGACTCTGTTGCCTGAGGTGCATTCTCGCTGGGTTCCATTACAGGTTTTTCCACGGGCTGCTCGTCGGACATGACCTCTGGTTGCGGCTCCTCGACGATAGGCTGTGAGGGGACTGCCGACAGCTTCTCCGTCTGCTGCGCCACGACGGATTCCTGCGGACTTCGCCGTTTTCCCAAGTTGAACACGATGAGCAGGGCGATGCAGGCGGCGGCAGCAAGAAAGAGGAGCCTCACCCCCCGCCCTCTCCCGGAAGCGGAGAGACGCTGTTGTAGCCGCTCGTTCAGGTCGGCGGGCATCGGTGGCAGATTCGCCTCTTCCTGCCGAAGGGCTTCACGCAAATTCTTGTCCTGATGTCGCCATTGTGCCTCGTGCATTGTGCATTGTGAATTCTTCGCAAGCGAAGCGTCTCCTTGCGTCGCCGAGCGGTGCATTGTGCATTGAGCATTGTCCTCTTTCATGACTGTAACATTTTAATGATTCTACAAAGTTTTCGTCTCGTTCTGCTCAGTTTCGAGGCAACGGTCGTGGGTATCGACTCCGTGACGTAGGCAATCTCCTTCAGGCTCCGTTCCTCGTAATAGAACATGGTGATGATGGCTTTCTCCTCTGGCGGCAGATGTTTCAGGGCCGCCCTGATCAGCTGTACCGTTTCGGCATTGGGCTGTCCGAAGGTCTCTCCCACTTCCGCATCAGTCAGTGCTTGAGCTTCAATGCCATTATCCTCGAAATAGATGACCGCCGGACTCTTTTTCCTCAGGAAACTGATCGTCTCGTGATAGGCTATTCGCGACACCCACGTCTTTAGCGACGATTTCTCCGCATCATACTTCCTAATATTCTTGAAGACCTTGACGAAGACATCCTGATACACCTCCTCGGCATCCTCGATGGCAGGGATGAGCCGTGCTATCTGTGCGAAGACATCACGCCCATAGCTGTCGAGCATCTGTTCCTGGGCACCGCGATTCTGTTTCAGCAAGCCCTCTATCAGATTGACTTCGGTTTCGGTCATTGTCAATTCGGTCTTTATCTATATATACGCAGAAACATCAGGAAACATTGCAATCACAAGGACATTTTTTTCATCGTCATAAACAAAAAAGTGGAAATGCTTTGCGGGCATTTCCACCTTATAGATATCCGATAGTCGATTAGCACTGGGCGAGCTTGCCGTCAGAACCGAGGACGTTGACAATCTTGTGGATGTACATCTTCTTCATGTTCTCGCGGGCGGGCTTCAGATACTGGCGAGGATCGAAGTCTCCAGGATGCTCGGCCAGGTGCTTGCGGATGGCAGCGGTCATGGCCAGACGAGAGTCGGAGTCGATGTTGATCTTGCAGACGGCGCTCTTAGAAGCCTCACGCAGCTGCTCCTCGGGGATACCGATAGCGGCCTCGAGGTGGCCACCGAACTGGTTGATGGTGTTGACCTCGTCCATGGGAACTGAAGAAGAGCCGTGGAGCACGATGGGGAAGCCGGGGAGTTTCTTCTCAATCTCGTGCAGGATGTCGAATGCCAAGGGGGGCGGAACGAGCACACCATTGACGAGCGTGCACTGCTCGGGAGTGAACTTGTGGGCACCGTGAGAGGTACCGATAGAGATAGCCAGCGAGTCGCAGCCCGTGCGGGTAGAGAAGTCGATGACCTCCTCGGGCTTGGTGTAGTGAGACTCAGCAGCGCTGACCTCATCCTCGACGCCGGCGAGCACACCCAGCTCAGCCTCGACGGTCACGTCGAACTGATGAGCGTAGTCAACCACCTTCTTAGCCAGGGCGATGTTCTCCTCGTAGGGGAGGTGTGAACCGTCGATCATGACGCTGGAGAAGCCCATGTCGATGCAGTCCTTGCAGAGCTCGAAGGTATCACCGTGGTCGAGGTGGAGCACAATCTCAGGATGCTCACAGCCCAGCTCCTTAGCGTAAGCCACAGCACCTTCAGCCATGTAACGCAGGATGGTAGCGTTGGCATAGTTGCGGGCACCCTTAGACACCTGCATGATGACGGGCGACTTTGTCTCAACAGCGGCCATCACGATAGCCTGCATCTGCTCCATAGTGTTGAAGTTGAAAGCGGGGATGGCATAGCCGCCGGCCACTGCTCTCTTGAACATCTCGCGGGTATTCACGAGACCTAAATCTTTGTAGTTTACCATAACAATTTTGTATTTTGAATATTGGGTTTTGAAATTTCGAGCGCAAAGGTACACATTTCTTCCCGAAAACGAAAAAGAAAAGGGCACGGATTACACAGATTTCACGGTTTTTAATTCTTTTCGGCAGCCTTGACATGACCCTCAACAAAAAAATGTAACGCGTAGTTTGCAAAACTAAAAAAAAAGAAGTATCTTTGCAGCGCTTTTTGTAACGAATACTAAAACTATCACATTATATGCAAAAACTATTTCCAAAGCTACTGTCCCTACTTACGTTCCTGTTCTGTATGGAAGCAATGGGACAACCCCATCTGAACCCTACCAAGCGATACCGTATCGTCTGTCCGTTTTATCCCAACGGCTGTTTGGTGGACGGTGCCAGCGCAAGCGCAACAACACCGCTCTACTATCTGCCAACGGCCACGACAGACGAGAGTACTTACTGGATTTTCACTGAGGAGCAGGAGGGTATGTACACCATCAGGAATATAGCCACGGGGAAGTACATCACCTACGACGGGCAGCGGACCAATGCCGGCGAAAAAGGTGCCACGCTGACTCGCCGCTATGTGGACATGACTGATGCCGTCGACGGCAACTACTCGCTTTGGAGCTTCCAGCTGTACAGCGAGGGCGTCTACGCCATCCGTAATGTGGCACAAACAGATCATATATGGGATGTCCGTAAAGATTCTTACGTAGTGGGTACCTATTCCAATGGCGGAAGCCCCAACGACAACCAGCGGTTCTGCCTGTATGACGATGAAGGGACACTCGTCGTAGAGCCTTCTGTTACTCCGATTAATCCAACGACCGGCGTTGACGTCACGTCCTGGTTAGATGTCACCGAAGAATCTACAGATGGCTGGACGAACGAGGGAGGCTGGTGGGTCAACACCGGAGCAGGCGGCGATCACATCAACTACCAGACAGGCGCCTACCTTGTGCAGCCGTTCATCGAACTGTGGCGTGAATCAAGCAATGGCGAGCTCTGGGACAACGGCATCTCGAAAGTGGTGAGCAGTCTGCCCGCCGGCAAGTATACGCTGAAGGCCGACATGATGGCCTGTCGCCAGTCCTATTGGGGCGCTCCTAACACTCCGGCAGAAAACGTCGTGCTTTACGCAGGCAATGACTACGTCAACGTGGCTACGGGCAACGACCCGCCTGAGCACTTCGCGTTAGAATTCACGCTTGCCGCCACCAGCGATATAGAGATCGGTGTGAGGGCCGTGAATACGAATGCCAACTGGATTGCTCTCGACAACCTGCAACTCTACTACGACGGCAGCAAGGAAGACCTGTTGGAAGCCGAGCGCCTCAAGGTGCTGGCCGAGATTGCCAACCATCCTCAGACGGAAGGGCTGGAAGAGCAGTTGGAGGCCATCAGCAATGACTTCGACCAGATGGAGGCGCTCCGCAAGTCGATCATGACACTGCCGACCATCGACCCCATAGAAGAAGCTGCCGCAGACCTGCGCATTGGCGGGCATCCTGTGGCCTATTCCAAATCGACGGGTATTTACCTCTGCTCGATACCGCTGAGTGAGTTCGACAAGGACATGACCGCTGCGGTCAGCTACTCGCTGAAAGCGGGTTACAACAACCTGACCATCGACGGACAGGAGACGCCCTCGGGCTCTACCCATACGTTTGCCGGCGTAGCGGGCGGCAAGAACTATATACTGACCGTCACCGCTACGAACGGGACGACCATCAGCCTGCCGCTGACCTTCACCTCGCTGCCCGTGGTACAACTGTACGGTTCGTTCGACTATAACTACAGCGAGGGCTACATCGCGGTGAACGAACCTGACAAGGACGCCGCCAAGGAACTGCTGAACATGAAGGCCAAGTGGCGCGGAGGTATCACCAACGGCGGTGACAAGCACAAGCGCAACTACCACGTGAAACTGAAGGACGCCAACGGCGAGAAGTTGGAAAGACAGTTCTTCGGACTACGCGAAGACAACTCCTGGATTCTGGAGTCGTGCCAGGTGGATATGTCGCGCATCCGCAACCGCACGATGACCGACCTGTGGAACGACTTCTCGACGCCACCTTATTACAAAGACAAGGAACCAAAAGCCTTGACGGGTACCCGCGGACGCTTCGTCGAGCTGATACTCAACGATGAGTACCGAGGCATCTACTGTCTGACGGAGAACATGGACCGTAAGCAGATGAAGCTGAAGAAATATGATGAGGAGAAACAGCAGACCCGCGGACAGTTGTGGAAGTCGAAAGACTGGAGCTACGCCACCATGATGGGATACAGCCCTGACGGCGGCTACTACCCCAAGGACTTCTTGTCAGACCCTAACGAATACAGCGAGATGTGGGACAGCTACGAGGTGAAATATCCCGACTTTGAGGACTACGGCTACCAGACTGACTGGTCGACGCTTTACGATGCTGTCGACTTCGTGGCCCACGCTTCTGACGCAGATTTCAAGGCACATATTGCCGAGTACCTTGACCTGCCGCTGGTGCTGGACTATTACATCCTGATGGAGACCATCCTGGCTACCGACAATCACGGCAAGAACATGTTCTTCGGTGTCTACAACAAGCAGAAGGACAAGAAAGTCACCTTTGGTGTATGGGACATGGACGCCACCTGCGGACAGCGCTGGAGCGACAGTTACTACCACCAGTGGTTCCTCGGCCCGGAACAGGACTACTCGCAGTTCATTACCCAATACGAGCACGGCGACTACAACATCTTCAAGCGACTGCGCGAGACCAATGCCAACGACTTCAACGAGAAAGTAAGGAAGCGCTACCGCGACTTGCGACAGGACGAACTGGCAACGGAAAACATCCTGAAGCGATTCAAGACCTATCTCGATGAGTTCAAGAAGGCAGGTTCCGACCAGCGCGAGTATGCCAAGTGGAGCTACGACAGCGACGTAGCCGGACTCCCATTGGACTTCGACGACGAGTATGAGTACCTGACCGACTGGTTCACCCGCCGCATGAACTACCTCGACAACACCCGATTCGACATCGGTTCGCTGTCGAAGAAGGGCGACGTCAACGGTGACGACGAGACGGATATTGCCGATGCCGTAGCCATCGTCAACTACCTGCTGGGCAAGCCCTCGGCATCCTTTCTGCAGTCGGCAGCCGATGTCAACGACGACGATGTCATCAACGTGGACGACGCCATTGCCGTACTCAATATCATCGTGAAGAAGAATGCCAATTCAAGGATGGCCCGAATGAACTCACATAACCCGGAGTAAACAATGAAGAAGAAAATCTATATACTGCTGACCCTGATGCTGATGGGCATGGGTACAGCAACAGCAACTGACCGGCTGACCGTTGAAGACGTAACAATTACGCAAGGACAGCAGGCTACTGTGGCCGTCGGTTTCAAGTTCGACCAATCCGGCCTCTATGCAGGCTACCAGTTTGTACTCAACCTTCCTGACGGCATCAGCGTTGTCACGAACTCCACTGGCGGCATACTGGCCACCAACGGAGCCGGACTGAAAGATGCGTCGCCAACGCAGGTGAGCAACTATGCCGAGGGTGCCTGGAACGTAGCCTGCTATTCCTACGGTTCAACGCTGAAGGGTACGCAGAACGTGCTGTTCACGATGACGCTGAAGGCAGCTGCCACACTGGCGGCGGGCGAAGTGCTGACCGCCACCCTGACGGACATCCGCCTGTCGACAACTGACAGCCGCAGCGTCCGTCTGGCCGATGCCTCGTTCGACATTACCATCGCCCAGCCTGCCGACATCCGAATCACACTCGACGAAGCATCGACAACACTCCCGTCGGCAGCTACCAATGCCAATGTGCGGGTGTTGCGCACCATCTCTGTCGGAAAGTGGAACACTATCGTGCTGCCCTTCTCCATGACGCAGGAACAGCAGCAGAAAGCCTTTGGCAACGATGTGGCATTGGCCGACTTCACGGATTACAAGACCGTCACGGCTGAGGATGAAATCAACTATATTGATGTGTACTTCCGTACCATCAGCGGTACACTGCTGGCCAATCACCCCTACCTTATCAAGACAGGGAAGACTATTACGGAGTTCAGTGTCGACGGCGTAGACATCAAGCCTGCCGATAAGCCTACCGTCAGTCGTGGGACAAAGACTATTAAGAAAGACTTCGTGGGTAGCTACGTGCCTATCATCGTGCGTGAAGACGGCTTGTTCGTCAGCGGCGGCCAGTTCTGGTATTCGGCCGGCGCGACTAAGATGAAGGGGTTCAGAGCCTATTTCGACTTCCAGGACAAGATCACATCAGGACTTAGCAGCCGTGTCGTCATGCACTTGGACGATGAGGAGTCCACAGGCATTGCCACCATGAACGGACAAGACACCATGGGTGACGAGCTCTTCAACCTGCAGGGACAGCGCATCAACAAGCCCTCGAAGGGTGTCTTCATTCAGGGCAACAGGAAGGTGGTAAGGAACTAAAAGCTCAACACGGCGAAAATGAAGAAACGCACCTATACCACACCCGTTATTGCGGAATGGAGTCTGGCAGGCGAGGAACTGTTGGCAGGCAGTGAGATGACCAGCAGTGAGATGGGTATCACTTTCGGCGGTGTAGACGAAAGCGGGGAGTTAGACCCGCTTTCGCGACCACTCGATATTATTCGTGGCGAATTGCCTCTATAGGATCCATATTAGCAGCCTTCTGGGCGGGAATATAGCCGAAGAGGATGCCGATGAAGACGCAGACAAGGAACGATACGTAGACTGACCAGGCGGGTACGCTGCTGGGCATACCCATCATGGGAATGAGGAACGTGCCCACACTACCGCCCACTAAGATGCCTATCAGTCCGCCAGTGACGCTGATAAGCACCGACTCAATAAGGAACTGTAGCGAGATGACGGGCCCCGTAGCACCAACTGCCATACGCAGACCTATCTCCTTTGTACGCTCAGTAACAGAGACCAGCATGATATTCATGATGCCGATACCAGCCACCAACAGCGAGAAAGCAGCGGCAACGACAAGAATCAGCGTTACCGTGTCCATCGTCGAGGACATCGTCTCCATCATCTCTGCCTGTGAGCGGATGGTGAAGTCGTCGACAGCCTCTTCCTTCAACTTATGATTATCACGCAGCATCTGCGTCAATTCCTCAATGGCGGCGTCAGAGAGTTCCTCGGTGACGGCCGAGCAGACAATGCTCGAGAACCACGTCTGGGCGGCGATGCGCTTCATGACGGTGGTGTAGGGCGAGATGATGACATTGTCCTGGTCCATACCCCAGTTATTGTAGCCCTTTGACTTCAGTACGCCGATGACGCGCATGGGAATCGACTTGAATCGGATGGTCTTGCCGATGGGATCGACGCTGCCGAAGAGTTCCTTGACGACGGTGGCACCAATGATACAAACTTTGGCTGCCTTCTTGACATCCTCCTCCGTAAAGCACTCACCCTCATCGATGACCCACTGACGGATGTCGAGGTAGTCGATAGACTCGCCGTACATCGACGAGGTGGTATTGTTGTTTCCGTAGATGGCCTGCCCGCTGGCGGTTACTTCAGGGGAAACCTTCGTCACGAACTTCTTCTCACGCAGGATGCGCTCGTAGTCGGCTATCTTCAGCGTCTGCATAGCCGAAGGGTCCTGACGCACACCGCCTCGCATATCGGCACCCGGCCGGATGGTCAGCAGGTTAGTACCCATGGTCGACAGTTCCTGACGGATGCTCTCCTTCGAGCCTTGTCCGATGGACATCATGATGATGACGGCGGCCACGCCGATGATGATACCCAGCATCGACAGGAACGACCGCATCTTGTTGTTGGCTACGGCCTTCAGGCTCACTTTAAATAGGTTCAGTATGTTCATTGCTTAGTCGTCTTGCGGTATAGGCAGTGCGGCTAACGCCTCGGCTGCCGACTTGATGTTCGTATTGACGGTATCCTCGCGAATCTTGCCGTCGCGCAGGTTGATGTTGCGACTGGCATATTCGGCAATCTCAGGGTTGTGGGTCACGAAGATGATGGTGTGGCCCTTGCGGTAGAGTTCCTGGAACAGCACCAGCATCTCGAACGAGGTGCGCGTGTCGAGGTTACCTGTAGCCTCGTCGGCCAACAGTACGGCGGGGTCGTTGACCAAGGCACGGGCAATAGCCACGCGCTGCATCTGACCGCCCGACATCTCATTGGACTTATGGTACAGACGGTCGCCCAATCCTACGGCCTGCAGGGCCTTGATGGCCTTCTCCTTGCGCTCAGCGGCATTATACTCGGAGTTGTACATCAGCGGCAGTTCCACGTTCTCTACGGCGGTGGTCTTCGCCAGCAGGTTGTAATTCTGGAACACGAAGCCAATCTTGCGGTTGCGCAGGTGTGCCCTTTGCGACTTTGACATCGTACGGACGGAGATACCGTCGAGGAAGTACTCGCCGGCAGTGGGGGTGTCGAGGCAGCCGAGCTGATTCAACAGCGTCGACTTTCCACTTCCCGATGTTCCCTGGATGGTGACGAACTCGCCCTCGTAAATCTTGAACGACACGCCGCGCAGGGCCTTCACCGTCTCGGAGCCTACCTGAAAGTAGCGCTTCACGTTCTGCAGTTCGATGACTACTTTCTTCTCCATTATCTTCTCGGTTGTGCGTTGTTACCACCGCCCTGCGGACGGTTGTTGCCACCTTGCTGCTGTCTGTTATTGCCTCTCGGACGGGGCATGAAGGGGTTCTGGGCCTGCTGTCCCTGCGGCATTTCCTCACCACCCGAGATGGTAAAGTCAACCAGTACCTCAGTACCGGCACTGATGCCACTGGTGATTTCTGTCAGCACACCGTTGGTAGTGCCCGTCTCCACCTTGTGAGCCTTGAAGGTATTTCCCTCGAGCGTCCACAACTTCTTGGGAGCCTCTACGTCCTCGATGTTCTGACCCTCCTTCAACAGCGCCTCGTTAGGTATGAAGCGCAGGGCTTTGGCAGGAGCTACGAGCACGCCGTTCTTCTCTAAGGTGAAGATGGTGACGTTGGCCGTCAGACCGGGCTTCAGCTTCAGGTCGTTGTTGGGTGCCGAGATAACCACCTCGTAGGTGACGACGTTACTCTCCGTCGTTGCCTGCTGGCGCACCTGTGTCACCTGTCCCTCGAACTGGTCGTCGGGGAAGGCGTCGACGGTGAAGGTCACGCGCTGGCCTTCCTTCACGCCGCCGATGTCAGCCTCGTCGATATCGGCAATAACGCGCATATCCGTCAGGTCCTGGGCAATGGTGAAGAGTTCAGGCGTGTTGAACGAGGCAGCCACCGTCTGGCCTTCCTCCACCGCCTTCGACAGCACCACGCCGTCAATAGGCGAGGTAATGGTGGCGTAGCCGAGGTTGGTCTGGGCACGCTGCACACTCTCGCTGGCCGTCTTCACCTGCTCCTTGGCCTGGTTGTACTGCAACAGCGCACTCTCGTACTCGTCGGCCGACACCAATCCCTTCTCGTAGAGCGTCTTATACCTATTATAATTGGACTGCTGGTAGTTCAGCGAACTCTGTGCCGACGACAGGTTGGCGCGCTGAGCCGTCAGTTCGCTGATAAGGTTGGTCTTGTCGAGTTCGGCAATGACCTGTCCCTTCTTCACTACAGAGTTGTAGTCCACATAGAGTTTCGACACGATACCCGACACCTGTGTACCCACGGTGACCGAGGTTACAGGCTCAATGGTACCCGTAGCGGTGATGGTGGTCTGGATGTTGCCCTGATCCACCTTGGCGGTCTCAAACTCCACCTTTTCCTCCTTCTTACCGCCCGACAGCAGGAGATAAGCGATGACTGCCAGCGCAATGACGCCAATGGCAATCCACAGTTTCTTGTTCTTCATATCTTAATTACTTTTCACTCTTCACTTTTCACTTCTTCACTTTTCACTTCTTCACTTTTCACTTCTTCACTTTTCACTTCTCACTTCTCACTTCTCACTCTTCACTTCTCACTTAATCCAGCGCCTGCATAGAACTTCAGCATCTGCAGGTTCAGGATGGTCACGTACTTCGACTGCAGGCAATTCTGGGCAGCCACCAGCAGACGGTCCTTGCCCGACATCAGCTCGACGATGTTCGTCAGTCCCACGTTGAACTTCTCCTGCAACAGGTCGTAGCTCTGCTGTTCGCTCTCTACGGTGACCTTTGCGGCACGGAACTTCTGCTGATTATTGGTGGCGTCGAGCCAGTAGTTCTCTATCGTCTGGTAGAGTTGCTTCTGCTGGTCCTGCAACGCCAGCAGATTGCTCTCGCGCTGGATGCGGGCCTTGTTGACGTTGGTCCTCGTCTGGCGCTGGTCGAAGATGGGCACGCTGACCGAGACGCCTGCACCTGAATTGAAGTTGGACTTCATCTGGTCACCCCATCCGTTGTTGGCCAGCGAGTTGGTGCTGGCTGAAGCGCTGGCCTGCAGACTCACCGTCGGCATGCGTCCGGCTTTGGCGATGTCGATGCTCACGTCGCTGCTCTTGACGGCCATCTCGGCACTCTGTATCTCAGGACGGGTGGCCAAAGCCTGCTCATAGACGCTGGCCAGCGACGGTACCTCTTCCAAAGCCAGTTCGTCGGTGGTCTGGATGATGGCAGGAGTTGCAATGTCAAACTCCTCTTCGCCCGTTATCTCCAACAGTTGCTTCAGCTGCAACTTGTAATTCCTAACCTGCGTCTGTGCCGACACAATGTTATACTCATCCGTCGAGCGCTGGGCGGTGAGCTGTGCTAAGTCGGCCTTCGACATCTTGCCCACTTCCACCATCTCGCGCCCGCGATCCTCATTGGTCTTTGAGGTCTTCAGGCTCTCCTCGTTCACCTTCACAGCCTCCTCCAAATAGAGGATCTGGACGTAGAGCTGGGCAATCTTCTCCTGGATGCTGTTGGCCGTCTCCTGGATTTGGAGCTCAGCCTGCTCCTCCGACAGTTTGTTCAGTTTCACCTGATTGCGGTTACGGTTGCCGTTCCACACCGTCCACGAGGCATTCAGACCGTAGGAGCCGTTGTACGACGTCTTGTCCACCTTGGTGTTCACGGTACCGTTGGTGACGGTCGTGATGCCTGAGCTCTGCCACGGGCGGTAGCCGAGGTTATGGCTCGTCGAGGCGTTGAGCGAGGGCAGCAGGGCAGCCTTCGACTGGTTGACGTCCTCCTTGGCCGACTGCTGCTGCAGTTTGGCCCGCTGCAACGTGATGTTGTGCTGCATGGCGTATTCGATACATTCCTGCAGCGTCCATGTTTTGGCTTGGGCAGTCACCGAGGCCGTCAGCACCAGTGTCATTGCCCCTATCAGAATCTTCTTCATTTTTGCGTTGTTGAATTTTTGCTTTGCAAAAGTAATCATAATCTGCGACTTACCGAAATCTGTTAACATAAACAAACATTTATTTTACGTCATTCGGTGGTCAGGTAGCCCACATGCAGCGTGCCCTGCTTCAGCAGCTTCTTGACGTGGGCACGGAGCGAGGCTGGGGTAACCTGTCGGATGTAGGTCATGTCGCCTTCTTTCACCACGATGCCGTTGAACTCCTGCGTCAGGTAGTCCCTGCGTCGTGAGTATTCGTTGTCCTTGAAGGCCGCCGCATGCTTCTCGCGCTCCTTCAGGTAACTGTCGATGAGGTCTTGCGTGATGAGGTCGCCCTCAGCCATTCCCTTCATGAGGTCTTGCACATCCTGCACGATGCGCTCGCGCTGGGTGGGATTGCAGGCAAAACTGATGGTCACCTTCATGTGGGGCACGGGCAGCAGCCCGTCTTCCTTTTGGCAGCTGGGGGTGTAGATGTCGCCGTTCTGCAAGCGCAACTTATTGAGAATCAGGTTGCCCAGCACGTTCTGCAGCACCAGGTTGTGGGCATAAGATTCCTGCGTGTACTTGAAGCCACGTTCCCAGGCATAGATCAGCGAGGCCTGGCAGATGGGGGTGGGATTCTCAATCTTCTCCACCAGCGTCGTGTTCTGGGTCGCGTAGTGGTCGGCAGGCCACACCAGGCGCTTGGCGCGCTCGGGCTTCGAGGGCAGAGCGCCCACATACTTGAGGATGTGCGGCATGATGCTGTCGAGGTCGCGGTCGCCCTGCACCACCATCACCGAGCCGTTGTAGTTCGAGTGGTAGTCGCTGACAATCTGGCGGAAACGGTCGATGTTCATGGCTGCCACCTGTTGCTCCGTCGGCGGCATGAGGCGCTTCGTCTCCTGGACATAGGCCAGTCCGACCTTCAGGGCCGACTGCAACACCGGGCTCTTCATGGTCACGGCCGAGGCCTGCAGCTTCTGCAGCTCTTCGGCAAAGGCCACGGAGTCGACCTCGTCGGTGGTCAGCGACATGTAGAGCATCTTCATGCCGCCCTCCAGCTTGTCGAGATACCCGGTACCGAAATCGAAGGTGTCGTCGAACGCCTCCACGCCGGCATTGCTCTGGCCGCCCCAGTAGCTGAACTTCCTGAGACAACTGCCCAGCATGTCGTGATAGTGGATGTCGTCGTCGCTGAGCACGGAGTAGCCCTGTGGACGGCGGAACATGAAGTTCACCGAGTTGTGCTCGGTCTTCTGCTTCATCAGCACCACCTTGATGCCGTTCGAGAGCATGACCTCGGTGAGGCTGTCGTTGAGCACTGTTTGTTTGACGATGGTGCCCGGCACGGTGGGAATGTCGAGGCTGTCGACGTTCGTCCTGGACAGCTTCTTCTGCTGAGCCACCTCCACCTCGGCCAGCTCCTCGTCGCTCATCTGCCTGACGCGCCGGTAGATAGCCTCCACCTCTTCCTTCGGTGGCAGCGCGGTGCTGTCGGTGAGCATCACGCCAATCATCATGTTGCGACCGCTGGTCATCCGGCAGAACTCCTGGCGCATCTCCTCGGCGGTGATAGTGGTCTTGAGGTGGCGCTCGGCCAGCTGGCGTGCACATTTCGACGGCATCGCGCTGCCCTTGAAGAAGTTGTCTATACACTTGTTGGCGAACTCCGTACTTTGGGTCTTGTCGTACTTCACGAAGAAGGTGTCAACAAAGACGATGCCCGTGGAGTCGGCATTATATTCAGGACTGGCAGTGAGTTGATCCTGCTTCCAGTAGTCGTCGCCGAAACCCTTGCGGCGTATCAGTTCCACCTGCTTGGCCAGCAGTTCCAGCGTGCGACGCCAATGGTCCTGGGGCGCCGACAGGTTGAATATCCATAGCTTGTCGCTGACGTCGGCCAGATCCGTCACCTGAACCTCACCACTAAGGAGCATCGGGAATTTCGTTTTCAGACTGTTGAGCTTCTTGCCCATCACGTTCTTGATCTCCTCGCGCAGCACGGCGGTCTTCATGGCGCCCACCGTATTGCGTGGCATCGCCGTGTCCTCGCCCAGCCTCATCATATAGGCCAGCGCGCCGAAGACCTGCTTCTCGTTAGGATACAGCAACACCTTGGGTGTCTCGAAGTCGGGAATGGCTGGCGGCTCGGGCGAGATTGTCTTGCCACGCTTCAGGTCGCCAAACATGCGGCGAATCTTCTCTACCATCTTGTCGGGGTCGAAGTCGCCTACCACCACCACAGCCTGGTTCTGAGGCTGATACCAGCGGTTGTAGAAGTCGCGCACCAGCTTCTGCGAACAATTCTTCACGATGTCCATGTCGCCGATGGGGTTGCGCTTGGCATAGATGGAGTTGGCGAAGATGTCGTCGAGCAACTGCTGGGCTAAGGAGACGGTGCTCCGCGTGCGCCACTCCTCCACGACGACGCTGTGCTCGCTCTCCACGTCCTTGGCGTCGATAGTAGCATCACCAGCCCAGTCGCGCAGCACCAGCAGACAGGAGTCCATCAGCAGCGCGTTGTCCGTGGGAATAGCGTTCAGCAGGTAGCGCACCGTCGTGAAGCCCGTAAAGGCGTTGCTATCGTGGCCGAACTGTAGGCCGTTGCGACGGAAGAAGCCCATGATATCGCCCTTGGGGAAGTGCTTCGAGCCCTTGAACACCATGTGTTCCACGAAGTGGGCCATGCCGCGCTCTTTGTCCTGCTCGACCGTCGAGCCCGCTTTCACCAGCAGGTAGAAGAACGCCTGCTTCTTCGGGTTGTCGCTTCTGCGCACATAGTAAGTCAAGCCATTGCTGAGCACACCCTTGCGTACCGCCGTGTCCTCAGGAATCACCTGCTTGTCAATCTCCTCTAAGTTCAGGCCCTTTCTCTCCTGCGAAAAGGCCCAGGTGCTGAACATCGTCAGCAGTAAGGTCAGTAATATCGGTTTCATGAATATTGATGGTTGATTGCGATGCAAAGGTAATCATAATCTGTGACTTACCGAAATCTGTTAACATAAGCAAACATTTATTTCACGTCATTCGGTAGTCAGGTAGCCCAAAACTCACGGGACATTAAAGACATCGATTCTACGACTTCATATATTCCTCCATTGTTATGACGGTACTATAACCACCCACCAATTGCTCACCTGCATGTTTGTCAACTCCTGCGTATGAAAGGCTGGAGTCCTCGTAACGTTTGAACTTATAGACCGCATCGTTCATCAGGGCTTCGTTGAAGACGTTCAGACTGACCAATAAGGCAAAGTCCTGCTTGGTAAGGCCTGTCACCCGCTCAAACAATTTGGGCTCTAACTGTAGGATGACATCCTTTAGCGAGTATTCCCGATAGTCTGTGAGATACATGAAAATAGGTATACGCGTAGCAAACTTCATCAGTTTCTCCTGAATCTGACGGCGCTTGCTCTTGATTTCCTTCTCGGCATCAGAGAGTTCCCTCTTCTCCTTCTGTGTCAGACCTTCTTCATGCTCCTTCCGTTTCTTCTTAATAGCATCCGTTTTGTTGATGATGGTCTCAATGTCCTGATTCAGCGAACGGAATCCTTCAATTTTCATCAGAGCAGCCATCGCCTCCGCGTTGTTCATCAACCGCTGGAGGGTGAAGTTATCGACATTCACCAGCAACGCACTCTCCCAACGACGGGCCAACAGCGTTGCCGATGTGTTTGTCATCGCCTTGTCAAGAATGTCTGCTGCGTTCAGCTGATTCATCTGCCCGTTCTCATAACAGAGCACAGGCAGGAACTTGATGAAATCTTCTACGCATTTTTCCGGATTACCCTCTTGCACATTCAGTTGGCACGAGTAGTCGGCAATCTTTTTAAGTGCCCTGTTTGGCGCAAAGTCAAACACATAGCAGACCTCCTTCAATATCTCCGTATGGTTAGGGTGAAGTCCGTCGCTGTTGGTAATCGTCCAGGGAGACTGCACTCGGAACGCCGACTGGAAATAAGTCTCTGGCGACGACGTGTCGCGTAGCATGAAGATACCCGTCCAAGGTCTCACCGTTACTCCTGTCGTCAACTTGCCGCAAGTCAGGGTAATGGTCTTACAATGCAGCGGATCAGGGTGCGACATTGCTTTCTCTACTGGAGGCAGCGCCTGCTGTCCGATACCTGCCTTAGTACCCGCACAGACAATGATGCGATAGTCATGATAGAACGTGTTCTGTAACTCCGTCAGCAGATTCCGCATGGCGAAACATGCTGCCACATTAGGCAAGAACCACAGGGTATGGTTCATGTTCGTATAGAGGTCGCCATTCAGGAAGGGCAGTGGCGGTTTCCTGTTTCCTGCTTTCAGGTCGTTGATGGATGACGGCAAGTACTGTCCGCGCAGCATATCAAGCCACTTCTGCACTTCGTCATGATGCTTGAACACAGCATCGTCACCCTTGCCCTCTGCCTCGAAGAACGAGTTGAGGTCGAACTCGTCAAATTCTCCCTCCTCAGCCACTCTCGTTATTTCCGTTGGCAACTGATAAGTCAGCAGCACCATCTTTGGCAGCGAGGCATACGGATTTTCTGGTACATCGCCCCATTCCTCTTTCGCCCGCTGCTCGTCAGAATAAGTCCAATTGTATATCTGTTCCTCAATGAACTCTCCCGAGGCGATGGCCCTGAAAGGCGTTCCTGACAAATAGAGATAATGATTGGCAGTAATCGGAATCAGGTCTTCATCGAAGTAGTCGGGATTCTCTATTTCGTTTCCCAAGTCCTCACTGGTGCCAATCAACTCCTTCGCGTTCTCACGCCAGGCACCGTAGTGGTATTCATCCAGCACGATGCAGTCCCAATTGAATTCACGTGCCCATTCGTGTTTCAGCTTCATGCCACCGTTAGCCGCGTTCTTCCCAAGGAAATCCTGGAACGAGCCAAACACCACCATCGGCCTTTCCTTGTCTGCGTGTTCAAATTGGTAATCGATGGTTGCCTCTGGACTACGAGCGATGAACTGCCACCCGTCGAAGTCCACATGCGTCATCAAATCCTCTTCCCATGCTTGGGCAACGGCAGGTTTGAAAGTCAGTACCAGCACCCGCTTCCAGCCCATCCTCAGCGCCAACTGATAAGTAGTAAATGTCTTGCCGTAGCGCATCTTACAGTTCCATAGGAAGTGAGGCGTATAGCCTTCTTCCGAAGCATAGCTGTCAAAGTAATCTGCCGTCTTCGTTACTGCGGCCTGCTGTTCAGGGCGCATCCCAAAGATTTTATCACGCGTCCACGCCACATCTATCCGCTCCCTCACAGCAACAATGGCGGCCTTCACCTGCTGGGGTGTGCAGCGATACCATTCACCCTCTATATGCTGACATCCCATCCGCTCCAACTGGCGATGAACGTCATGGTCCATAAACGACGTGCCGTCCTGTCGCATAGCCGATTCTTCAACCAGAATTCGGTAAGGCGGTTCGCCTGGTCGCAGGATGTTGTACTGCTGCTTGACACGCTCCTGAACACCAATGGTAGTATAGCCCACCTTCAGGATACCCTTCAGGTTGGGGTCGTATTTGTCTTCATAAGCATAAATCATCGGAGCCGACTCCGACTTTGGCGGAAAGTAATTCTTTGTTGTTGCCATAACCTTTCTCTTTGTTATGGCGCTCAATGTTCAAGTCTGACTGGAATTACTGTAATGCGGTGAAAGACTGCGGTAGATGTCGTAACCGCCGGTATCGGATGGATAAATGATAGTATCTATGAAGTACACATACCCGTCATCTCCAATCAGGACATTGCCATCAACGGCATCAAAGATGTCATGCTGCCCGTTGGTATAATATTCACCATTATCCTCTGGACGGAAGCCTAATCGAATGAATTCATCATGTACTTCTTGTTTTGTGGCAAGACGAACTGAATGCACAAACCTTTGTACTAAAACAGCACATATTTTTCCATCGCTGTTCTCTCCAAAACCTATCATACGATAAGCACAATCAGGGAAATACTTGTTGTGTGCCTTGATGCGTTCAAAGAAAGAAGAGAGGTTGTCATCAGAATAACGAAAATCGTTTAGCTTAATGATTTCGTTGCCATTAGTTGATAAATATGTCTCATTCTCTGACCCTCGGTCAAAGAAATCACCAAACAGATCGCGATCTTCAAACCAACAGCCCTGCTCCTGTGCCCATTTTTTGAGCCTTACCAGTTGGACTGACTTGCAAGCCGTTGTTCCCGCAAGAGCCTCAATCTCCTCAAGGACTCGCTGCGCGACAGCGGATGCGCTTTCCAATAAGCCATACTCGCCAACTTTTCTGCATTCACCTTCTTGTGGTATTCGTTCAGAATTATCTCCATCCATTACAGTTTTTATACGTTTGCGATGCAAAGATACGAAGTATTTCCTAAACTTCCAAAATTTCCAATCAAAACTTTTCAAAGAGCGCCGTTGTTATTGTTTTCTTTTTTATTCCATTGGGCGAATCATCGATTCGATGAACTGGATTTCCTCGTCCGTCAGTCCGTACTTCGCATAAAGTTCCGCATCCGTCCAAGGCTTAGAGAAGTCTTGGAGGGGGACGAATTGGAATTTATCTTTAGATATATTGATTGAAGATATTGATTGAAGCAAAAGGAAACGTGCGAACCTTGTAAATAAATAT
>CACZDV010000015.1 GCA_902780025.1 uncultured Prevotellaceae bacterium | reverse complement strand
TGCAAAGGTACAAAAAATATCTGAAACTACCAAACGTTTTGGTAACTTTTTTCGCAGAAATTTCGCACAACTCCGATCACTTTTTACTAATGCTTCTGACGTACTGGTCGAGCCCGAAGATGGAGCCTGCCAGGAGGAATGACTGGGCCACGTAGTAGAGCAGTCCTGCGGCCACGTCATCAATCTTGATAACCTGATACGCCACGAGCGCGATACTGCTCACGATGAGCAGTACCGCACAGGCGTACTGAGAGATCTTGAAGCCTTCCTGCTTCATGCACTTCGTCACTTTTGACTCTTCACTCTTCACTCCTTCACTTTTCACTTCTACATCATGACGTTCCCGGCTGCGCCCCCCAGCAGGAGCGTGATGACGTAACTGATCACTTGAAGAATCGTTTTCCATGTCTTGTTCATAATACTGTGTGTTTTAAATGGTGAATAAATCGGGTTAATCGTGCTCTCCGGCACAGGTACAAAGGTACGAAAAATTATCGAGATTACAAAATATTTGCCTACTATTCTTTGGTTATTCAGAAACAATTTGTAACTTTGCACCGTTCATACCCACGCCTCCGGGCGGAATGGGTGGAACGACGACATATTGGAAAGCGTCATTGATGCTTTGTTTTTGGCTATTTGAACGTCGGAAACTCAAATCCTGTACAAAGACAAATGCGGAGATGAATGCTACGGGTGTAGTATATACTCCCGGAGTGTGCAGAGGGTGAATTGTGCCCTCACGCACACTTTTCGGGGTGCATTATATACTGACCGGCGTGGGTATTCAGACTCTGTTCGTTCTTTCAGGAAGGCTTCCGACGGCCGAAATAGCAGAACGGGCAGGTGAGGATACCCCGTTTTTTGTATGTCGTCATCAATAGCTAAAAACCCTCTGACTATCGGGTATCAGTCAGAAACAGATACTGACCGATGCCTCAAAACACGGTAGTAAAGAAAAAGGACATTGTGGCCAAGCCTTTCGTAAAATGGGCTGGCGGCAAGGGAAATCTCCTTCAGAAGTTGGAAGCATTACTGCCAACTGATTTCGATGATCTTGAGAATGTAACTTACATAGAACCCTTTGTTGGTGGTGGCGCTATGCTTTTCCACATGCTGCAACACCATAAGTGTATCACACGGGCCGTTATCAACGATATCAATCCTGACCTTATTCGTTGTTATCAGCTGATAGCAAACGACTCTCAGACACTTATTGAAAGATTGAAGAACATTGAGAATAACTACTATAGTGTGGACTTCCCTGCCAGAAAGGAATTGTTCTATGCCTATCGCGACCAGTATAATAGCGTAGGGATACATGCTGACGAAAGGGCAGCATTATTCATCTTCCTGAATCACACTTGCTTTAACGGATTATATCGAGTTAACGCAGCAGGAAAATTCAATGTTCCATACGGACGTTATAAAAAGCCTGTCATTTGTAACGAGAAACTGATAATGGCAGACCACAGGCTACTTAACTCTATCGAATTGGTGATCCGTCAGCCAGGCGACTATAAGCTTGTAAGACAGAACCTCAGCAGGAATCATCCAAACTTTGTGTATTTTGATCCTCCTTATCGTCCGCTCAACGCCACGTCTTCTTTCAAAGAATATTCTAACAATCCATTTGAAGACAGACAGCAGGAAGAATTGAAACACTTCTGCGATAGGCTATCTGCTCAGAACTGCCTGATTATGCAGAGTAATTCTGACAGCAAAACGGAGAATGGGGAATCGTATTTTGATGCCTTATACGATGAGTATGATATTCAAAGGGTACTCGCGTCGAGGTTCATTAATGCAGACCCAGAGAAACGTAAGAAACTAACCGAAGTTGTCATTAGAAATTATTGAGCTATGGGAAAGATATTGATACAAGCCAACAATTTAGATATGGTGATAGATACATTTATGTATATCTATATGCACCCTGAATGCAATAAGCAGGAACTGGCAGATTATTGTGGATTTACGCTTCGGCAAGCAGATTACTATACTAATGCCTGCAAATATCTGGACCTGATAAATGACGATTGGAGCAAGACTTCTCTGGCCATCGATATTTTTACAAACAATCCTGCTGAAATATCAGAACGCGTTTATGCAAGAATTATTTCAGACGAGTTGATGGGACAGATTTTTGCACGAATCTATGTGCTTCCTAATGAAGACCCCTCGACGTTTGCATTGGAATTAACAAAGGAATATTATCCTGGCTATAGTGATGCCGTATATGAGCGGAGATCAGATAATATCGTGAAATGGTGCAGAAGAATCATCGAGAAAATGAATACAAAATATTAATGACATGGCACATCTTACAGAACTACAAGTGGAAAATATCAAGTCGCACATGATGCGGGACGAAGATGCCTTGAAGATAAAGTTTAAGGCCAAGAACACAGAGTTTGATACTATCAGCAGACCCCATAATGAAGTAGAGGACTACGAGAAGATTGGCTATTCTGTGGTACGTTCTTCTGCCCGCAAAACAACGATGACCCGCAAAAAGGATCATGGTGTACAGTTTGAAGACGATGTGTGGTGTATGTTCTATAAACTAGGGTTCCGCATCTTAAATGGTGACGAGAAACTCGTTGTCCAATGGGGACCAAATAAAGAAGATACCCAACAACTTGATGTGGTTGCCGTAGGAGATGATGCTATATTCGTTGTGGAATGTAAGGCTGCTCAAACTTCAGTAAACCACAGCTTCAAAACGGAACTCAACAAGATGGAGCAATATATGGCAGGAGTTGCCGAAGCATTACAGCAGATATACGGCACAGACAAACGTGTTAAATTCCTATTTGCATCTCGCAATTATCGTATCAACGACGAGGATTTGGCACGCATGGCAAATGCTGGAATTTTTCATTTGAATGACAACTCTTACAACTATATCAACAATCTCATCAAGTCATACAAAGAATCCGTTATCTACCAGTTTTATGGCTTGATGTTCAAGGATGAATTGATTAACGATGAGCTCATAAAAATACCTGTTTTGAAAGGAAAAATGGGAGAACGCAACTATTATATTTTCTCCATTGAACCCAGTACATTGCTGAAAATAGGATTCGTGCTACATAGAACACGTGTCAACGATTCGATGGCTCCAACCTATCAGCGTCTTCTCGTTCCATCGCGCTTGAAAGGTATTACCAAGTTTATTGACGGAGGTGGCTATTTCCCCAATTCTATCATTATCAATTTTAGTGCCTCAAAAGATGATTTAAGAGTAAAGTTCACCCCCATTAAGGCAGAGAAAGACTCTCAATCTGATTTTGGATTCCTCCGCATTCCAAACGCCTATGGTATTGCCTATATCATTGATGGACAGCATCGTGTATATGGATATGCCCAATCGCAGCACAAAGAGGACAGCACAATCCCTGTTGTTGCGTTTGAAGGCATGGAGTCGGAGGAGCAGCTTAAGATATTTATGGAAATCAATGAAAACCAGAAAGCCGTCAGTCCGAGTCTACGACTTGATTTGGAAGAAGATCTTTACTGGAAATCTGCTCGTTTGGATTCTCGAATGAAAGCGTTACGTTCATCCTGTATCAAAGCATTGGCTGCCAATTCCAATTATGTGCTTTATAATAAGATCTCTGTTGGTGAAGATCCGTCTTTACTGGCTTTCAAGCCGTTTGATACAGCATTAGGACGTTCTGGGTTAATACCTAAGGCAACTTCAACCCAATGGACGGGTGATACGGATGTTTGTATATACAATACAAACGAGACGGATATTGATAAGGCTATGAAAGATTCTCGCACAAGAATCACAAAGTTCATTGATGGAGGCTACGCTATAGCTGACTCTATCATGACAGAAGAGGTGAAACAGGACTACCTTTTCTCTAACCGCGCTACTTTTGCATTTATTGCACTATTGGGCTCTCTGCATACATATCTTATCAAGATAAATGCGATAAATCCGCAATCGTCTATCACCGATAGAATTGCAGCAATAACCCCATATATCCAACATTTGGCAAATAGCCTCAACAACCTTTCTGATGAAGATAATCGTATCATCAAAGGAGTATTGGGACAGGGAGCCGATACTTTCTGGCTTCGTTCATACCAGAACATTATCAACAAGCATTTCTCTGAATATGCACCAGAAGAATTGGTAGAATGGAAAGAGACGCAAGACCAGTCATTACAGCAAGAAGGTGCAGAACGTAAAGCGGATATTAGAAAGCAACTCAGAACGCTTCTCTTCGCTCGGTTAGAAAAGTTGTATGGCGCAAAATGGTTGAATAACGTTGCTGTTCTTAAGAATTCAGTCGAAGGAAGGATTATAAAGGAATATGGTGACAATGATGATTTCGACCTGTCAGAATACGACTGGAGGGATTACTTGGAAGTGTCCGAATATCGCGATGTGATTGATAAGAATTTTAGCTATCAGGAGTTCGAAGAAGTATTTGCCATTAACATCGGACTTGCATTCAAATCCAAGAAAGATAAACTAAATTGGATGACGCTGATTAGTGAGCCTAAAGGAAAGAAGTCTTCAGCATTGACTCGTTCTGACTTAAATCGTTTGGAACTTATCAATACGCATTTGGCCAACTTTATTGATGCAGAATGAACTACAAGGATATTTCGAGAACAGACAATTCGCTGCGCCCTTATCAGCAGCAGGCAAAGGAGGAAATCTTCTCTGCTTGGGATGAGTGTGACGCCGTTATGTTTCAGATGCCAACAGGTACAGGAAAGACTCGTCTGTTCTCATCTATCATCAGCGACATCAAAATATGGGGTGTACAGAATGGTGAGGATATAAAGATTCTGATCATTGCACATCGTATAGAACTGATAGACCAAATTAGTGAGAATTTGGAACGATACAAAGTATCACATGGCATTATTGCAGGAGGGAAACCACGCGATTTGAGATACCCGGTGCAGGTTGCTTCTGTACAGACCATTACGCATCGTAATAATCTGGATGTTGCAGGTGACTTGAATGTCAACTTTATCATCGTAGATGAGGCCCACCATTGCGTTGCCAATTCCTATAAAAAACTATGGGATATGTACCCGAATGCTAAGAAACTCGGTGTTACAGCTACTCCTTGGCGAATGAACAATGGTGGTTTTGAAAGTGTATTCGATAGAATCATCCTTTCGCAATCTATTCAAAGTTTTATTGATGCTGGATGGTTGGCGCCATACGACTATTATTCAATTAGCATAAACAGTGAGATTCAAAAGGAGATAGATTCTATCACCGAGTTTGATGTGGAAGGTGATTATAAGATTTCCGCATTGGAGAAGAAAATAGACACTACTCGTATCCGAGCACAATTATTGGATAGCTATCTTAAATACGCCAAGGGTAAGAAAGGCATTATCTATTCTATCAGCAGGAAACATAGTGACCACATCTGTCAAGAATATCGTGAAGCAGGAATAAACATAGTACGTATAGATAGTAAGACTCCTAAAGACGAACGAAAACTCTATGTTGAACGATTCAAGAAGGGATTGATAGATATTATCGTAAATGTGGATATTTTCTCGGAGGGTTTTGATTGTCCAGATATCGAGTTTATCCAATTAGCACGACCTACAAAATCGTTAGTGAAGTATTTGCAGCAAGTGGGGCGTGGTTTACGTCCAACCGCAGGAAAAAGTATCTGTCTGATTTTGGATAATGTTGGTTTGCATTTCCAGTTTGGTTTACCCAATTCAGAACGTAATTGGGAAAAGAGCTTCATAGGAGACCCACATATTCCAACTCGTAGAAGTACCTCAGGACAATCACTTTTAGGAGTACAAAGAGAACGTAATTTCTCTGAAGGAACAGACGAAATGCAACTGATTGTTGCTTCTCAGAAAAAAACAGATGAGAACAATAACCAATGGTCTGGAAGGGATATAGAACTGCTGAAAACATTGTTTGAGGAGAAACAATGTCCTATAGATATTCTTGCGACTGTATTCAAACGAAGCGAAGAGGAAATCCAGAATAAACTATCAGAACTGACACCTAAAGAATAATGGCTGCTATCACTCCATATTACCGATCTACCAATAAAGACTTCACCCTCGTAGAAGGTGATTGCGTGTCAATACTTGAAGCATTCGACTTCAAATTCGACATGATATTTGCTGACCCTCCTTATTTTCTGAGTAATGGCGGCATTAGCGTGAGTAGCGGAAAGGTGGTTTGTGTGGATAAAGGGAAATGGGACAAGGCGCCTTCACCAGAGTTTATTGACGAGTTTAACCACAAGTGGCTGGCAGCATGCAAAGAAAAGTTGAAGGATAATGGTACCATTTGGATTAGTGGTACTCATCACAATATCTTTTCTGTAGCGGACCAGTTGTCTGAATTAGGTTTTAAGATTCTGAATGTGGTGACGTGGAATAAGACAGATCCACCTGATAACGTGTCGCATCGTGTATTCAAGCACTCTGCAGAGTATATTATCTGGGCCAAGAAATCGAAACGGGCTCAGCATCGTTATAATTATGAATTGATGCGTCAGTTGAATGACGGCAAGCAGATGACGGATGTATGGCGTATGCCAGCTGTTGCCAAATGGGAGAAGTCTTGTGGCAAGCATCCTACGCAGAAACCATTGAGTCTGCTGGCTCGAATTATCATGGCATCCACCAAAGAAGGTGACTGGGTGTTAGACCCATTTAACGGTAGTGGTACTACTGGCGTTGCAGCATCGTTACTCGGTAGGAAGTTTCTGGGTATAGATATGGATAACTCCTATCTGGAACTGGCATCAAAACGTCGTGAGGAACTGGAGAATGAAGAGATCCGCCAGGCTTATAAGGAAATGGTGTTGGTGGACTTCAATGGTGCCATTCAGGCAGAACAGCCTCATCATGTACTTGTTGGTCGAATAGGCTCAGAGGAGCAATGGGAATGGTTTGAGAAGTCGCATACCTACATACTTCCCATCAGCAAAATTCTCTCAATGCCGAAATTGTTGGGAGCAGAGTATGTGCTGGCGTTTCTTGGCAAGGACTCGAAGAAGGCTCAGTTTTGTCGTATCTCCAGTTTGAAACCACAGGTGAAGACTCGTGAACAGGTAACGGAAATGGCGTCTCATACTTCAGATTATAAGCCCACACGCGACAGCACCTACTGGCTTATCCATTTGGAAAAGCCTTTGGATGAGACGAAAGGCAAAGTGTTTAACAAGTCGCTGCTATTGGATCATCAGGCAGAACGCGGAGCTTATTGGATAAAGAAATACGAAGAGGTCATCAAGGCGTTTGAATGACCTCTTGTAGTATCTGACTGATTTTGCACCAATAATAATACGCCTCAGGATTTCCGCGGCGAATCTTGGCCACCCCTTTGCTGATAACGGGACTGATGGTTATATTCTTCAGCTCAGCGGAGTTGCCAGAATACTTCTCGATTTTGTTCAGACCGTATTGGATGACAGTGGCCAGATAGGCTGCTTTGGAGGCATCACTGATTGCCATGTCGAGGGTGTACCTGCCAACATAAATATGGCTCTTCAATTTATCCACACCTTCTTTCAGCAATTCAAAGTCTTCGTTGGGATCAACTTTTCCTCGTGTGGCCAAAGCAAGTGCTGTGTTCCTGATGTCATCATAAACAATGCTGAGGTCTTCTCCCTTTCCGCGATAGGACGACAACTCAACAACAGCTATCGACTTAAAGGTCTCTGCCGTTGTGGCAATGTCCTCGACGGCATCAAACAACCTGCCAACGTCGTGCAGCTGCTTGGCGACGTTGATGGTGGAGTTATGTGTACCTTTATAATATGGCACGCCACAAGTATTGGGCGCGAAGGCTGTCAACTTGTCACCCAGCATATCGGCAACTGATGGAACGTGGATAATGGTCACGCTGTCATCGGTCTGGATAAATGGATGTGACAGAATTTTATCCTCGATTTTGTGATAATGGTTGTCTTCATAGAGCACATCAAGAAGTACAGAGTCCTCTATCTGGTCAGAATAGACCACTTCGAAGAATGATTTATAATGTCCCTTGGGGATATTGCCGTTTCTGTTCTCACGGCGGATGACCTTGCAATCCGTGAATCCATATTTGTCGCAGTTCTGAAGATATTGTTCAATGTCAGTACCAGGAGGGCAAAGCACATCGATGTCGATAGAGAGCCTACGGGCCTCGCTACCCAAAATAAGCAAAAGGCTGGTTCCGCCCTTGAACGTCAACGGACATCCCTCTTTGACAAGCATTTCCAAAAGCGAGAAGGCACGGATGACCTTCTCAACCAATTCTGGGTGTTTGAACTTATGTGATGAACAGACCTTGTCGATCCATTCTTTTTCAAAGCATTCTTTCTGTATCATTATTCTTGATAGTCTCTAAATCATTCTGTATGGAGTCTTTTGCATTCCTGCGGTCGGCATATCTTAGCAGGCGATTCCTGTTGACATCGTAATGGTTGATGGCAGTCCGCAGCATCTCCAGATTCTCATAGCCGTGTAGATAATAGAAATCTGCATCTACTCTGGTATCAACAAGCAGTTTCTCGAGTGTAGGCACAGGCACCTTGCCGTCGAGGTCCAACGGGGCCTCTGTCACCAGTGGTTTCACGATGATGTTTTCTTTGCTGAAATCTATGTATGTTGTTGCAATCTCCTTCGTTGGCGCCAGGAATATGCGCCCATTATACTTTGGAAGCAGCATGTCGAATACACTTTGTATTGTATCTCGATTTGTCTCGACATAAAGCGTGTTGTTTGGCATCATGTCGTGCAAAAGAGGCGTAATGACATTGGCATTATATACACAAAAATCAGCAAAAGGATACTGTCCGGATAAGGAGCGGTATAAAGAGCGAGCCTTGGTATTTGCTTTCACATGAAAAGTGTTGGCAGACTGCAACGTATACACCCCACGGCCAATTCTGCGCAACTTGCCATTACGGCATAATTTGCCCAGATACCAGCTGAGTTTTTTTCTATCGATGTCAGAAAACACATCAACTGGTATGTCATCAACTGAGAATTGTTGCATCCCAGCTGCATAGTTCAGTATTTTCTCGCTGACTCCTATCATTGCAATAACTTTAAGATGATGCAAAGATAGTCACAAATCGGCAAATTTCCAAATTTTTGCCGTTTTGTGACTTATTATTTAATAATTTTTAGCAGGCAAGGAGACAACGGAATAGTTAATAAAGATCAAAAATGGATCCGTCATGGATCCACTGATCTTTGTTGATCTGCTTTTTTTATACCTTTGCAAGCTAGTATGAAGAAAACTGGTGAAATGACTCATAAGGAGGCCGTCAGAAAGGCTCTTGAAATGCTGGGCGGCAAGGCTCAGTTAAAACAGATATATCCTGTTGCTATCAAACTTATTGGCAACAATACAAAATCTGTTGATATCAAAGCAACAATACGTCGTGAACTGAATTCCAGTCCGATGTTTTTCAAGGCGACACCAGGTGAGGAAGGAAGTTGGGAACTGATTTCTTATCAGGAAGAGTTAGTCAAGAAAGACCAACAAATATCAGATTTGCAGGCCCAGCTTTCTGCTAAAGTAGAAGAACTAAAAACCATCAAAACTGAGGATGCTTTTGTGAGGCGACTTGTAAATGCTACTAAGAACCTATTTGGAGTTTCGCGAAAACATGCTGATTATGTGCGGCAGGTCTTATTGAAGCTAGGGCGTGATGATGAACAAGAAGAATTACTTGTTTGGATTGAGCGTAGGGAGCAGAAAAGCGTCAAGAAGGTAACAAAGAAGATTATTCAGAAAATAAGCAACAGTCAGATTTTTAATGGTGCGATAACAGAATCGGAATTTAATGGTGGAGGAGAAAATAATGAAGGATGAGAAGAAGAAACTGGAGTTGGAGAATCCAACGGTTTATCAAACAAATGAGAATTGTCAAGTGTTTACAGGCCCCATTAGTGGTTGCGTGTTTGCAATGCCTGGGGCTACGGTAAACCAATCGCCTGTGCAACAAATAGATGCAGACAAACAGATAGAAAAGAAAGCAGAACCGTCAACTACAACTCTTTGCGATGAGGAACTTTTCAAATTCATCCACCCGGCTTTAACCGGAGAAGAGGAACGGAATGTTCATGAACAGGTAAAGAAACTGGTGACTCGTCAGGGCATACAGGAGATTTGTAAGTATCTTACGAAGTTGGAATCAGAGGAAAAGATCTATCTGCCACAGAGTGCAGACACGGCTTATACGGAGTTGGTACGTATGGGAATGCCCAGCGGAGATGGATTCAGTATTAAGACGTTTATGAAATACTATAAGAAGTAAGTCTGTAGAGAGCATTACATCATCATAGCAAGCATCAGAATCAACGAGGTTCTGATGTTTTTTTTTGTATCTTGATGAAAGGAAAAACGGAGAATATCAGGGAAAAACGGAGAATATCAGAGAAAGTTGGAGAATGTTAGAGACGGCCTCTTTCAAAGCCATTTTCCTACAAATAATTGTGCCTAACTTTGCATCGTCAAACGTTTGAACAAGGAAGTAATAACAATTAAAAAGAAAGGAAAAAATTATGGCAAAGAATATTTATTTGACGCCACACTTTACGCTCGAAGAGATGACACGTACAAGCGTGAAGCTGGGATACCTGGACCGGCAGCGGCAGACGCAGCCGGGGGAGCAGGTGACGGAGAACCTGACCAGGGTGTGCCAATGGCTGGAGATGCTGCGCCAGCGATGGAACGAACGCTACGGCGAGGGCGACGACCCGATCGTCATCAATAGCGGATACCGCTGCAAGGAACTGAACAGACTGGTGGGCGGTTGCCCTACGTCGAACCACCTGACGGGATGCGCCGCCGACCTGCGGGTGACGGGCAAGGAACAGTTGCTGCGCTACGTCACGCTGCTGCTCGACATCAGCGACGAGTGGCATCAGGACTTCGACGAGCTACTGCTGGAACGTAATGCCCGCGGCTACTGGCTGCACTTCGCCGTGCGGCCCAAGAACAACCGCAGGAAGATTGCACTCATTAACGTCATTTGAAAAAGGTAAAAAGGTAAAAAAGTAAAAAGGTAAAAAAGTAAAAAAATGAAGATTATGAAACAAACGATAATTATTACCGAGAGCCCTGAACAGCAGGGATGGAACAAGAACACAGAACTCTGCATGGACGTGACGACCTACCTGCGCAGCGACAGCCGCATGAAGGCCGGCAAGGACTACCACGGTGTGCTCCGCCGCGACGTGACTTGCGAGGAGTTCAATTACAACGAAGTGATGACCTTCGTTGAGACGACTAACCAGAAGCGAGTGAAGCGCAACCCGCACATCTACGAGGGCGAGCACATCACGGTCACCCGCCGCGACGACGGCACCTACCACCCGAACTTCCGACCGATACACACAGGCCCGGGATTCAACGTGGAGCACTATGCCAGCAGCGTGGCCAACGAACTGCTCTGGGCACTTGGAGGCCTTGTAGAGGAAGAGTGACAATTCACAATTGAGAATTCACAATTCACAATGGCCGTGTGCGTTACTTCAGTTACTTCAGTTCTTCAGTTAGGTTTTAGGGGGTTGTTATTCGTCAATTCTATTCCTTATTACTTATAACTACTTAATAATTAATTAGTTATATAATATATATATGAAAGATATGGGGATTGCATACCCCCCGTAAACTAACTGAAGAACTGAAGAACTGAAGAACCTAAGAATGAACAATAACATTATAATTCATCTAAAAAGCAGATATTCAATGATTTACGACATTACAAAACCAACGCCTCCCGAGATGCCCAACCTCGGCAAAGGTTTAGAGGCCCAGCGCCTCCTGCTCTCACAGACGAGCAAAGACATGTTTGAACCGGAACATCCCATGCTGTATTCGCCACTGGGCTCGAAAATCTCGGGTGCAGAGTTCCAGTACCCCAGCGGCCAGTGGCTTGAACCGTGCGGGCAAATAAGGCTGTTGTGCGCCGATTCTGGCAATAACAAGGGGCAGCACTCACTTCTTGTAGAGGCCATCATGCGCGAGGAACGGCACTCCGACCTGCAGGAAATCAAGAATTATCTTGAATGGCAGAAGAGTTACAAGGCAACCAACAAGCGCGACAAGCCGGCAGAACAGGACCTCTGTATCCATGTCCTGCCGAGTGACACGACTCGTCCGGGCTACCTGAAGGCGCAGATGGCTGCTGAGAAGCACGGAGGATATACCACGTTCATCGATCTGCCGGAGGCCGTCATGCTGGATAACCTCTGCGGCGGCCACAAGCAAATGACGCAGATTCTCAGGCTGATACATGACCGTCAGCGCTATCAGGCCTTGAGGGCTACGGTCGACGGTATTACGGGGTCGGCAGTCTTGAGAACCAATATCTCGATGGCTTCAAACCCGACAGACATTAGGAAGTTCCTGAAATACAACCTCCTGGACGGCACACTGGGAAGGATAGCTTTCTCCTACAAACCCCGCAGCGAAAAACGAGACCCCCGCATACCGAAAATCGGCAAGTTCGATGAGGGTTTCTATCAGGAGCTTGACCACTATCTGGCTCGCCTCACCCTCTGCAAGGGCCGATATGTCATCCCGCAACTCAACAAAGTGTGCCAGCACTTGGCGGCTGAGATATGCGAGTACGCCGACCTGACCGACAATGACATCATGTGGGATATGGCTAAGAGAAGCATCGTGGCCAGTTTCAAGGCGGGCTGCGTGATGTGGGCGCTTAACAACATGGTCTGGACCCGCTCGATGAGTGACATGGTAGAATGGCTCACTTGGAGAGGCATCTGGAGCGTGTGGGCCGTGATGGGCGACATGCTGCAGAAAGACAGCGACACGGGTACCGCCGAGGGCGGCAAGACCGGGCCTGCCAATATGCTCGACAGCATAGAGGGGAACACTTTCAACGAGCAACAGCTGGATGCGCTACGAAATCGTCTGGGTAAGCCTACGGGTGCCGCTTCCAAGAAACAGCTCTCCGTATGGAGCGCAAGAGGATTCATTGAGTACTCAGCCCAGACAGGACTCTACACTAAAACTGAGGCTTATCTTAACCGAACACGATGATGGAAAGGTCAGATATCGAGAAACTGCGCTCACTCCCCTGCGAGGGAGTGGCGCAACGTTTAGGACTCACGGTGAAGCGCCACAAGGCACTCTGTCCGTTCCACGACGACCACACGCCCTCGCTGACCTTCAAGAAGAATAAGTTCAGATGTTGGAGTTGTGGGGCAAGCGGCGACTCTATCAGCTTGGTGATGAAAGTGCTTGGCAAGGACTTCCGCGAGGCCTGCCGCTGGTTGGCCGATGAACACAACATCATCCTTGATGAGTGGAAGTGCACACCGGCGCTCGGCCCGAAGGGACGCTTCGCTTGCGAAGAATCGACCCCTTTGTGCACTTTTGACGCAACGAGATATGAGCGGTTCTTTGAACGGCCTTGGCTTTCGCCTGAGGCTCGGCGGTTTCTGTTTGAGGAGCGTAGGCTTGACCCTCGCGTTGTGCGCTGGTGCCGTTTGACTTCATGGAAAGACCGCGAGGGGGTGCCCTGGCTGCAGATACCTTACTACGATCGTGAAGGCAAGCTGGTGGGGGTGCAGAACAGGAATCTGATAAAGGGGGGCTCGCCTCGCTTCAGGTTTCCGCAAGGCTCCCAATGCGGCATCTACAACCTCCCCGTCCTGAACCTGCTGAAGCCGGGCGACGAACTCTACATCACCGAAGGCTGCTCCGACTGCTGGGCCATGCTCTCCGCCGGCCATAAAGCCATCGCCATCCCCTCTGCCACCTTGCTTTCGAAGAAGGACATAGAACTGCTCTCGTCGCTCAACTCCTCCCCTAAACAGGGGAGGCCGGGAGGGGTCACCTTCCACATGTACCCCGACCGCGACGCTCCCGGCGAACGGCTGTTCCTGCAACTGAAGCAGGTTCTGCCCTCGCTGGTCCACCATCAGCTCCCGCCCGGCTGCAAGGACTACTCGGAGTACTATCTGGCGCTTCGCAGGCGCGAAGCTAGTGAAGAGTGAAAAGTGAAGAGTGAAAAGATAAAAGGCTTGAATTTTCTTTACAACAGAAAGTCTGCTGGGGAGTCTAGAAATCGGCTCCGGGCAGGCTTTCGCTTTACTCCGGGCAAACTCGGGTTTTACTCCGACTAAACTCCGAGTTTACTCCGACTAAACCCGAAAGGCCGTTTTGGGGGCGTTTCGAGGTGCTTTACGCATTCTTTTTGTGAAACGAAAATTATTGACAAATCACGAACCTTCCCCTCTAATGAGGGGGGCATTACAGTTGTATAGCCGTCAGCAGCAACAGCATTCCATAGTCATCGTTAAACTGTTCACGAAGCAACGAGATCATTTTGGCACGGCGCTTCTGAACGCCATCAATGGTGATGCCCAACAGACGGGCTACCTCAGCGCGGCTCAGTCCCTGTTCATAGCTGAGGTCGAACAGTTGACGGTACTTGTCGGGCAACTGACGGATGGCAGTATGCAGTCGGTCAAGGGTTTCCTGCTCGATGATGGCAGCAGAGAGTTCCTGCTCGTAATCTTCCTGCAACTCATTGAGATAATTCTGGTGACTCCCCACCTTTCTTAATATAGAAATGCTGGCGTTGCGGACACAGGTGAAGAGGAAGGCCTTCATCTGGAGGGGCGAGGTAAAGGTCTGGCGCGTCTGGTAGGCTTTGATGATGGATTCCTGCACGCAGTCCTCAGCCATCATGGCGTAGTGGTCGGTGAGGTAGCGGGCAGCAAAAGCCTTCAGCGACGAGAATCCCTCGGCGTAGAGCGAGTCAATGCGGCCCGCCTTGAAATCCTGGTAAATCGCTTCGCTGATGTTCATGTTTAGTTCATTTCTGAGGGCAAAGATACGGCTTTTTCCGCCAATTTGCAACTTTTTCGGGAAAAACCCTGCTTTTTTGTTACAGATTTCCGCTCTTCGTGCGTATTAGAGGAAACGAACAACTATAAAGCATTATGAAGAAACAGTATTTCATGAAGATGGCAGCCGTCGTGCTGCTGGCCGGACTGACGGCCTGTACAAAGGAGAACAATGGTGTGTTATTGGAAGGTAACGTGGTGGGAGCCACCGTCGAGGACGGCTTGGTGACCTACATGCCCGACGGCAATCCCTTCAACTATCAGGCAACGGAGTTCGAGGTCGGCGAGGACGGGACGTTTACCTATGACACGGAGTTGGTCGAGGAGACTGGCGACGTGACGGTTGAGATGAGCGGCGTAGGCTACTTTGGTGTTCACCTGGTGAAGGGCGAGACGGTGAAGATGACCGTCGAGAAGGAGGGTGATACTTATCAAGCCCGCTTCGATGGTCCGCAGTCCGACGTGAGCCGTTTTGTGAACGAGTACACGCAGCGCATGGACCAGATGCTCTACTGGAGTCCCGACCCCGAGGAGAGCAAGCCCATCGCTGAGTACCGCCAGCTGCTGGACGACAATTATAATAAGGTGAAGGCTGCCCTTGAGGGTATTGAGGACAGCGACACCCGCGACTACTACGCCCGTCTGACTGACAGCCAATACAAATGGCTGGCCATCCGCATCATCATGGACAGTTGCGAGAACGACAATAGCAACTACAAGCTGAACGCCGAGTACCAGGAACTGGTAAAGGACATCGACGTGAACGACCCCGTCAACCTGCGCACCAACATGGCCTACACAGCTCTGAACAGTCTGAACACCGTGAGCGACAAGGACGTCTACGGCAGCTGCCTGCGACAGATGGAGCTGACGGACAGCCTCATCACCAACCCCGCAACGCGCCGCATGATGGTGCAGATGGTGGGCCAGTCGTACTTTGTCTACGGAAAAGGTGACGGCGACTCTGAGGCGTTTATCAAGAAGTATCTGGAGTGGGCAGGCGACAACAAGGACGTAGCCCAGCCTCAGGTAGACCAGTTCTTAGAGAAACAGCGCTCGACGGAGATTACCGAGGCTGGACAACCGGCTCCCGACGTGGAGCTGACTACGCCCGAGGGCAAGACGGTGAAGCTCAGCAGCCTCATTCAGGGCAAGTTCACCTACATCGACGTGTGGGCCACGTGGTGCGGTCCCTGCTGCAAGGAGATTCCCTTCGTCGAGAAGATGGTCGAGAAGTACAAGGGCAATGACAAGGTGCAGTTCCTGAGCATCTCGATTGACCAGAACAAGGACGCCTGGCTGAAGAAGCTGGAGAAGGACAAGCCCCAGTGGCAGCAGTTCATCATTCAGGGCGAAGTGGAGGCACAGTTCTCGAAGGACTGGGGCATCACGGGCATTCCCCGCTTCATCATGATCAACCCCGACGGCACCATCTTCTCGGCTGACGCGACACGCCCCAGCGACAAGGAGACGGCAGCAACGATAGACGAACAAATCAACAAGTAATACATGGACGAAGATATTTCTTTGCTAATCTGTAAGCAGCTCGTCGGAAGCATCACCGCTGACGAACAGCGGGTGCTCGACGAGTGGCGCCGACAGAGCAAGTATAACGAGGCGGTCTACCAGCGGCTGCACGACAACGAGCGGCTGCTGGTAGAGCATAACCGCGACCGGCTGACTGACTACAAGCGGCCACTTGCCGACATGAAGCAGCGGTTGGGCATCGGCAGTCGGCGGCCGTGGCGTCGCTGGCTGGCTGCTGCCGCTCTGACAGGACTGATAGCGGGCGCAGCCGTTTGGTGGCAGCACTCTCTCGTGCCCTCAGCGGAGGAAGCGCCCCTTCAGGCCTCGACCGAGATACGTCCCGGTACGACGCAGGCCACGCTGACGTTGAGCAGCGGCGAGACCATCGAGCTGAAGAACGACACACTATATCCGCGACCTGAACGGACAGAAGTGCCATCGAAGGTCAGCAAGTCGGAGCTTGCCACGCTGACCACTCCCCGTGGCGGCGAGTTCCGCATCGTGCTGGAAGACGGCACCGAGGTGTGGCTGAATGCTGCCTCACGGCTCGTCTATCCGGAAGTATTCGACGGTCAGGAGCGACGTGTGGAGCTGGAGGGTGAGGCCTACTTCAAGGTGGCCAAAAATGCCGAGAGGCCCTTTATCGTCAGTAGCGGCGGTCAGGAAGTGCACGTCTACGGTACGGAGTTCAACGTCCACGCCTACAGCGACGAGCCGGCCATCTACACCACGCTGGTCAACGGCAGCATTGCCCTCCGACTGGCGGGCGACAGTCTGCAAAGCCGCGAACTACAGCTGACACCCGGCCACCAGACGCAATTCACAATTGTCGATTCACAATTCACAATTAAGGAAGTCGACACCGGCGTTGTCACCAGCTGGCGCAGCGGTGTCTTCGTGTTCGAGGACCAGACGCTGGAGCAGATTATGCACACCCTGTCGCGCTGGTACGACTTCGAATATGAATTCCGTGACCGTCAGCTGGCGGCCACCGTCTTCATGGGCAGCATCCCGAAGTACGGCACGTTCAGCGAGGTCAGCGACATCTTCCATAAGTTAGGCGGCATACGCCTGCACCAGCAGGGCCGCAAGATTATCATCTCAGCCAAATAAGCAACCTATGAAGAGACTCTGCCTAATCATATCATTTCTCGTTTGCTATTTGTCATTTAGCAGCGTAGCTGCGCAACAGACCTACGACGTCAGCTATACCGACCAGACGGTGGAGCAAGTCATCAAAGACCTGCGCAGCCGCACCGGCTACCAGTTTGTCTACAAGAAGGAGACGCTGCAGGGTACGCCGCGCATTACCTGCAGCTACCGTCAGGCCACGCTGGAACAGCTGCTCGACCGCATCTTCTACGAGGAGGCGGGACTCGACTACGACATCTCGAAGGGCACCGTCATCCTGAAGCCTGCACCCAAGGACCGCCCCTACTTCAAGCGCATAGTCACGGGCATCGTCACCGACCAGGACGACGAGCCGCTGCCGGGTGCGACCGTCAAAGTTCGCGGAACGCAGAACGGCGTAGCCACCGACCTGGAGGGCTTATTCTCGCTGGTACTTGAAGGTCGGGCTCCCATACTCGACATCAGCTATGTGGGCATGAAACCCGCATCGGTCAAGATTACTTACCGCACCGCCAAGCAACTGTACATCCAGATGGAACCCGATGCCAAGTTGTTGGAGGAAGTGCTCGTCACAGGTTACCAGAACATCAAGCGCGAAAATGCCACTGGTTCCTACCAGCTCATCTCGGCCAGCGACCTCGACCAGCGCTACACCGGCGACGTAGCCTCGAACCTCGAAGGCAAGGTGCCGGGACTCGTTGGTTATAAGAACGGTTTCAACGACGGTGGTGAGTCGGCGCTCGTCATCCGCGGTACGGGCTCGTTCAATGCCAGCACTCAGCCGCTCGTGGTCGTCGACGGTCTGCCTGTGGAGGGCGGTCTCGCCAGCGTGAACCCTTATAACATCGAAAACATCACCGTACTGAAAGATGCTGCTGCCGCCTCAATCTACGGCGCACGGGCTTCGAACGGCGTCATCGTCATCACCACCAAGCGGGCCAAAAGCGACAAGCTGGAGGTGAGCTTCAGCGCCGATCTCACCATCGCCGAGAAAAACGACTACGACTATATGGAGTGGGCCAACAGCAGCGAGCTGATCCAGCTGGAGCGCTACAACTTCAACTATGTGAAGAACAACCCCTCGCAGTCGGCCTGGCAGAACATCAAGAACTACTACACGACCCAGCGCCAGACGCTCAGTCCCGTGCTGCGCCTGCTGACGGGCAAGGAGATGGGCGACCTGACTGCCGAGGAACTGGAAGCACAGCTGGCACGTCTGGCCAGCAACGACTATCGCCGCGAATGGCAGGACCTGTGGGAGCGTCCGCAGGTGACCCACCAGTACAACCTGGCCCTGCGCAACCGGGGCAAGTATGTCAACTCGAGCGTCGTGCTCAACTATCGGGGCGATAACCTCGGCGTCGTCAAGGAGCACGACAACACGCTGACCTTCAGCTATCGTGGCGATATGTCGCCCGTGAAGTGGCTCGACCTGGAGTTTGGCGCCAACGTCATCAACCAGCGCACCAAGCGCCACATCTCGTCGGAGTGGAACGGCATCAACTCATTCTCGCCCTACCTGTCGATGTATCGCGAGGACGGCACGCTGGCCGAGATGGAAGCCGGCGTCTGGCTCGACGAGCCGTCATTGCAGAATAATGTACACGGACTGAAGCCGGAAGGCTACAACCTGAACGACGAGGCAGGCCTCAACTTCACGAACAGCCGCCACACGAACATACGCTCCTTCGTCCACGCCAAGGCCATGCTCCTGGAGGGCTGGACCGTTGGCGGTATGTTCCAGTATGAGGACATCTACGACAAGGGCGACAGCTACCGCGAAGCCGACAGCTACGACATGCGCCACCTCTATAATCTCTATACCTCTGCCGACGGCACCCACCACATGCCCGACGGCGGCGAGCTGACCACCCGCACTACCGAGGGTGCCTACTACACCTTCCGCGCACAGACCGACTTCAGCCGCACCTTCGCCACAAAACACCAGGTGGAGGCACTGGCCGGATTTGAGTTCCGCCAGTCGCAGCTGAAGACCAACAACACGTTGCTCATAGGCTACGACGACCAGTCGCAGACCAACAACATGGGCACCACCAGCATCGGACTTTTGAAAGACCTGGAGGGCAGCACCTCGGCCCTCGGCTCATTCTATACGATGTACGGAGCGCCGACGGGCGAGAACTACACCACGAGCGACGTTCTACACCGTTTCTACTCGCTCTACCTGAATGCCAACTACACCTACGACACACGCTACTCAGCCTCAGTCTCCTACCGTGTGGACAAGGCCGACCTCTTTGGTGCTGACCCTAAATTCCGCGGACGTCCGCTGTGGTCGGTGGGTTTGGGCTGGAACGTCCAGAACGAGGCCTTTATGAAGGACGTCGCGTGGGTAGATGCCCTGAAGCTGCGCGCCAGCTACGGACTGACGGGCAACATCGCCCAGAACTTCTCGTCGTATCTGACGGCTACCGTCGGCGTCAACGAAATCAACGGCATCCGCGTAGCAACACTCGATACACCGCCTAACGACCAGCTGCGCTGGGAAAAGACGGCCTCGCTCAATATAGGTACCGACTTTGCCCTCTGGGGCGGTCGACTGACGGGTGCCCTTGACTATTACCACAAGAAAGGCACCGACCTGCTGACCGTGACCGACCTCGACCCCACTACAGGCTGGTCGAGCCTCACCATCAACAACGGCGAGATGACCAACCGGGGCGTGGAACTACAGCTGAACGGCGAAATCCTGCGTGCAAGCAGCCGCAAGCAGGTGGGGCTGTCGGCCGACTTCAGTATTGCCTACAACAAGAACGAGGTGACCAGCGTCAACCACGAGGCCGCTACCGGCGCCGAAGCTTTGGCCGTATGGACGCTACACCAGGGCTATCCCGCCCACTCGCTCTTCAGCTACCGTTTCGCCGGCATGAAGGAGGTGAAGGGCATACAGTATTTCGGCTGGTATGATGCCAATGGCGAGGCTCACTACAGCGACATCAATACCGAGGAATTCACCCCCGCCGATGTGGTCTACAATGGTACGCTCGACCCGAAGGTTTCAGCCTCGCTGACGCCGCAGGTGACGTGGCAGGGCTTTACGCTGTCGGCCATGTTCGTTTACTACGGTGGTCACTTCATGCGGGCCCGCATCGAGGACTGGACTTCCGAGGGCTCTGCCTACGGCTACAGCGTGATGAACGAGATTGAGGGCGTGCCCCGCAGCTACTTGAACTACTGGACATCGGACAGCGACCAGTATCCCGCCAACGGCTACCCCGGCTCTACCAACGTGGTGGGCAGCTACCACTATCTCGACGCCAGCGTCGTGCCTGCCGATTACATGAAACTGCGCACCCTCGTCCTCGGCTACGAGTTTCCTAAGCAGATCTGTCGGAAACTCCACCTGCAAAGCCTGCGACTCCGTGCACAGGTCAACGACCTCTGGACGTGGACACGCAACAGCCTTGATGTCGACCCTGAGTCGTGCAACCCCACCGGCGGCGAGACTGGCCTGAAGACGCCCCGAAGCTACACGATGAGCCTGAGCGTGAACTTCTAATGATTTGAGATTTGAGAATTGAGAATTGAGATTTATGATTACCAAGAATATTAAGTCCCTCGTCATCGCCTGCTCGTTGTGCTACGGCGTTGCTATCCTCACCGCCTGCGAAGACCAACTCGACATCACTCCCAAGGGCAAGGTGACGCTCGCCACTGTCGGCGAACTGGAACTGCTGCTCAATCAGGAGTACCTCATGGGCGACATGCCCGCCGACAACCTCGGCATCCTCTGCGGCGAAACGGTAGGTGTCTTCGACCAGGTTTCAGCCGTGCTCTCGCAGACCAACACCGTGAAGTACGCCCTGATGACCTTCGACGAACAAGTTGACCGCGCCACGCTGACCACCAACGACGTACGCTACAACAATATCTATAAGTACGTGAACTATATGAACACCGTCATCACCAAGATGCCGGAAGCCACGGGCGACGCCTCACGAAAGCCCGCTCTCGTGGCCGAAGCAAGGGTGATGCGTGCCTGGCTCCACTTCCTGGCTGTTGTCATCCACGCCCGTCAGTACGACGAGGCAACGGCAACCACCGACGGCGGCATTGCCTACGTCACCAATACCGAGGTGACCGAGCAGAAGACCAAGCTGACATTAGAGGAGACCTACCGTCACATCCTCGACGACTGCAGCGACGAGGTCATCGCTCAGCTACCAGCCGACCACGGTGACCAGGTAATACGGGGCGACCGAGCCTGGGGCAACGCCGTCAGGGCTATGGTGCTCTTCCAGATGAAGCGCTATCAGGAAGCCCTACCCTACGCCCAGGAAGCCATCCGTCTGCGCCCGCAGATGTTCGACCATTCCGCCATCAAGGACACCGAGGAGTGGACACAGGACGAGACCTCCGAGAACAATTTCCTATACATGGGCGGTGCCGCCCGCGTCTGTCCCACTATGACCATGCTCACCTTGGAGGCAGGTAATCTCTTCGAAGAGGGCGACTACGTCATCCGTTACGAGAGGACGGGCTGGAGTCTCGACTACGGCAAAATGTACTCGGGCATCGACGGCGTCCGTATGTATATGGGCTGGAGCACCCAATGCAATGTCTACGGCCTGACCTCCGAGCAGCTCCACTACGTTGCCGCCGAGTGTCTCATCCGTACCGGCAAGGTCAGCGAAGGCCTTTCGTTGGTCAACACTGTGCGCCAGTTGCGCATCGAGGACTGCCAGCCTTTCGACGCCTCGACCGAGCAGGAGGCTATGCAGCTGCTGCAGCGTGCTAAGTTTGTTGAGCAGATGGGTACGCCCTTCAACTTCTTTGACCGCAAGCGCTGGAACAGCGAACCGGCCTACCGCCGCGACATAACCCACCGGCTGGGCACCCTCGGCACCTTCACCCTGAAGCCCGAGTCGCCCCTCTGGGTGATGCCCTTCCCCGTCAATGCCGTGCGCTATAATCCCACGTTAACTCAAAACTATTAATACAATAAACATTTAAACAAAACAACGATTATGAAACAGAAAATGTATTTACTCTTGATGCTGGTGGCCATGCTGTTTACTGCCTGCGGTGACGACGATGACGAACCTCAGAACCCGACTCCCCAGCCCGAGCCAGAGAAGCCTGCCGTCATCAGCTTCGACGACTTCTCTAACCTCATCGACATGAGCTACTCGTCGATGATCAAGCAGTTCCCCAATCCTACCAGGCAGTTCGGCGACTTCTACATGTATGAGAACGTAAAGCCAAATGTTGAGGGGCTCACGATTGCCGTCAACCCTGACAACAAGACGGTCTACATGGTCATAGAAAGCCTGAAGGAGAACGCCTACAAGGAGGCCGACATCGATGCCTACTTCAAGAGCAAACTGAAGTTCTACGGCGTAGAGAAGCAGGACACCTATGACGATGATGGCAAGGTCATCGGACAACACAACATGTACTACTACGGCAACACCGATAAGGCCGAGGACGCCACACTACTTGTTGTCGTCAGCGGCAATGAAGGCGTCAGCTACACCAATCCTCAGAACGCGCCCGCAGAGCCCGAAGGACCCGCACTCGACGACATGACTCCCATTGATGCCGTTAATGCCTTCATCCTCGGCGACGTAGAAGAGATAGAAGAGGAATATCCCGGCGTGTTCACCCAGGCGAGCGGTATGTATATGTGCTTCATGGACGAGAATCCCTGGCTGGCAGGTGTCGCCTTTACGCCCAACAATGGCTTTGTTGACACCATCATCCTGCTCTATAACGAGGACTTGGGCGACGACGACGTGGTGAACTACTACAAGGAGGCTGGCTACACCTGCACCAAGACCGGCACCAACGAAGACGGCGACGACACCTACACCTTCACCAATGGCACCTACTCGGTAGACTATTGTGCTGGTCGAGGCGAAGTCAAGTACATCGGGGAGTTGGATTAAGCATGCTTTCTCCGAAAATATTTCGGTAACAGTTGAGTGACTAAAATAGGATTCCCGCGCATACACGCGAGAATCCTTTTTATAGTATGCGACTCTGCGTTTCCAAAGGTTCCAATTGTTCAAATAGAAAGAAAATGCATAAAAGTTTCTAAAAGCCAGAAATATTTAGTACCTTTGCAGCCACCTTACGCGTATTAAGATTGGAAGAACAAAAAAGAAGAGATAGAAAATGAAAAGACTTTCATTTATCCTGATGCTGATGGTGGCTGCCATAACTGCTCAGGCACAGATGGTTGACCCGGTACACTTCACCTCGGAGCTGAAGATGGGGAAGGGTGCCGAGGCCGAGATTGTATTCACGGGCAAGATTGATGCGGGGTGGCACGTCTACTCCACCAATCTGGGTCAGGACGGTCCCATCGAGGCGACGTTCAACGCGGTGAAGATGGAGGGCGTCGAGAAGGTGGGCAAGCTGACGCCGCGAGGCAAGGAGATCAAGAAGTTCGACGAGATGTTCGGTATGGAACTGAAGTTCTTCGAGAACGCCGTTACGTTCGTGCAGAAGGTGAAGTTCACCCAACCTCAGTACTCGATAGACTGCTACCTGGAGTACGGTGCCTGCAACGACAAGAGCTGCATGCCGCCGACGCAAGTGGAACTGAAGCAGACTGGAGAAGCCCCGAAAGCCTCCCCAAGCCCCTCCCAAGGAGGGGATGTTGAAATGCAAGACAAAGCGAAGGCCTCCCAAGAAGGGGACGTTGAAATGCCAAATAACCCAGATACCGTCGCTTTAGAAATACAAAACACCCCTGACACCGCCGCTTTAGGTAACCAGACACCCCCTCCTTCGGAGGGGCTTGGGGAGGCTCTCTGGGCTCCCGTCATCGACGAACTGCGCTCAGCTGGCGAGGAAAGGCCATTGACTGACCATTCATGGCTATACATCCTGCTGATGGGTTTTGTCGGCGGACTGTTGGCTGTCTGTATGCCCTGCATCTGGCCTATCATCCCGATGACCGTCTCGTTCTTCCTGAAGCGGGCGAAGACGGACAAGCAGAAGGGCATCAAGGACGCTGTGACCTACGGCCTGAGCATCATCGTGATTTACTTGGGTTTGGGACTATTAGTGACGGGGCTCTTCGGCTCGGACACGCTGAATGCCATGTCGACGAATGCCGTCTTCAACATCTTCCTGTTCCTGCTGTTGGTGGTGTTTGCCCTGTCGTTCTTCGGGTGGTTTGAAATCAAGCTGCCCGACTCGTGGGCCAACGCCGTCGACTCGAAGGCCTCGACAACGAGCGGACTGCTCAGCATCTTCCTCATGGCCTTCACGCTGGTGCTGGTATCGTTCTCCTGCACGGCGCCCATCATCGGCCTGCTGTTGGTTGAGACGACGACCAGCGGCAACTGGCTGGCTCCGGCGCTCGGCATGTTCGGTTTTGCGCTGGCCTTAGCGCTGCCGTTCACGCTCTTCGCCATGTTCCCCTCGTGGCTGAAACAGGCTCCGAAGTCGGGTTCGTGGATGACGACGCTGAAGGTGGTGCTGGGCTTCATCGAACTGGCTTTTGCCCTGAAGTTCCTGTCGGTGGCCGACCTGGCTTACGGCTGGCATATCCTCGACCGCGAGGTGTTCCTGTCGCTCTGGATTGTCATCTTCGGACTGCTCGGTGCCTACCTATGTGGCTGGCTGAAGTTCCAGGAAGACGAGATCGGCGGCGAGCTGCAGAAGCCGATGCCCGTGGTCTGCATCATGGGCGGACTGATATCGCTGGCCTTTGCCGTCTATATGGTCCCCGGACTATGGGGCGCTCCGTGTAAGGCCGTCAGCGCCTTTGCGCCACCCATGAACACGCAGGACTTCAACCTGAACACGAAGACCGTGGAGGCCCGCTTCACCGACTATGAGCAGGGTATGGCTGCTGCACGTGCCGAGGGCAAGCCCGCGTTCATCGACTTCACGGGCTTCGGCTGCGTCAACTGCCGCAAGATGGAGGCTGCCGTGTGGACAGACCCCCGCGTGGCCGACAAGCTGAAGAATGAGTTCGTGCTCATCTCGCTCTTCGTCGACGACAAGACGCCGCTGGCCGAGCCCGTTGAGGTGACTGACGCTGAGGGCAACAAGAAGACGCTGCGCACCGTCGGAGCCAAGTGGAGCTACCTGCAGAGCCATAAGTTCGGGGCCAACGCCCAGCCCTTCTACGTCATCGTTGACCCCACGACGGGCAAGCCGCTGAGCGGAAGCCGTGCCTACGACGAGGACATCGACGGATATCTGGAGTTTTTGAATGAAGGATTAAAGGATTGAAGAATTGAAAAATTGAAGGGTTCTTTGCAAGCAAAGCGTCGCAAGCGCCGAGCGGAAGAATTGAAGAAATGAAGAAATGACAAATAAGGAAACACGCGCGCGAATCATAGCGCTGATGCATCAGGAAGTGGTGCCCGCCATTGGCTGTACCGAGCCGATGGCTGTGGCCCTCTGCACGGCCAAGGCCAAGGAACAGTTGGGATGTAGGCCGGAGAAGATAGAAGCCCGGCTGAGTGCCAACATCCTGAAAAACGCTATGGGTGTAGGCATCCCGGGCACCGGCATGATCGGCCTGCCCATCGCCATCGCCCTTGGCGCCATTATCGGACGGAGCGAATATCAGTTAGAGGTGCTGAAAGACCTTACGCCTGAAGCATTAGAGGACGGCAAGCAGTTCATCGGCGAGAAACGCATAGACATCGGCCTGAAGCAAGGCGAATGTGACAAGCTTTACATCGAGGTGACCTGCAAGGCTGGCAACCGTAGCGAGACGGCCGTCATTGCCGGCAGCCATACGCACTTTGTCACAGGCGATGCCAGCTACAGTCGCTCGGCAACCGATAGCGAGACTGACGAGATAGCCCTCAATATGCGTATGGTCTATGAATTCGCCACCACTGCCCCACTCGACGAGATTCGCTTCATAGAAAAGGCGCGCGAACTGAATATGAACGCTGCCCGCGAGGCGCTGAAGGGGAACTACGGCCATAACTTAGGCAAGACCATCGACCGACCGCTGTCGAAAGGAATCTTCGGCGACTCCATCTTCTGTCATATCATATCGCGCACAGCTTCAGCCTGCGATGCCCGTATGGGTGGTGCCATGATTCCTGTGATGTCAAACTCCGGCAGCGGTAATCAAGGAATCTGCGCCACAAACCCCGTCTGTGTCTATGCCAAGGAAAATGAAAATACGGAGGAAGAACTGATACGCGCTCTGACACTTAGTCACTTGACAGCCATCTACATCAAGCAGTCGCTGGGAAAATTGTCAGCACTCTGCGGCTGTGTCGTAGCCTCCATAGGTTCCAGTTGCGGTATTACCTATCTCATGGGTGGCGACTATGAACGCATCTGCCGTTCGGTAAAGAACATGATTGCTAACCTGACGGGTATGATTTGCGACGGTGCCAAGCCCTCGTGCTCGCTGAAGATTACCAGCGGTGTATCCACAGCTATGCTCTCGTCTTTACTCGCAATGGAGGGGAAATGCGTGACCGCCGAGGAAGGCATTGTCGATGATAGCGTAGACAAGTCTATCCATAACCTGACGGCCATCGGTGCCGACGCTATGTGCAAGACCGACGAACTGGTGCTTGACATCATGACCTCTAAGCAGAGCGAGGCTTAGAGCTGGTACTTCCCGTTCTCACGCCGTGCCTTGCGCGGTTGCTGTGAAAAGCCCTGACGGGGAGTCTTGACACCACGATAGGACTCCCAGCGCTGGTTGATTTTCTGAACGTAGTCTGCCGTCTCGGAACCGCGCATGTAGCCGTACTTCACCAGCGGGTCGTTGTAGAACTCGGGCTTGGCAAGCTTCAAGACATATTCCGAAACGTTTGACCATTGATGGTCGTTGCGCCCGTCACGACGGCAAAGAGCCATCGCGTCGCGTATGTGGTGGCTGCCGCCGTTATAGGAGGCCAGCACGAAGTTGGTGCGCTCGCGGCGGTCCTGGATATCGCTGAAGGCACGCTCCAACTCACCCAATAGCTTGGCAGCAGCGGCAATGCTCTTCTCAGGGTCGTACATCTGGTCGCGGGGCAGTCCCAGATGGTCGGCGGTGCCAGGCATAATTTGCATGAGGCCCTTGGCACCTGCCCATGAGGTAGCCTTGGGGTCGAAGGTCGACTCCTGATAAGCCTGTGCTGCCATCAGTCGCCAGTCCCAGCGGATAGGCTGGCAGTACTGGATGAAGAGCTGGTCGTAATGGCTGATGATACCGCTCTTGCGGTCGAGCATAGGCGAGAAGACGCGCCGCTTGACGCTACGGTTGCTCAGCAGGTAAGCTTCCTGTTTGCGGACCTCTTCAAGAATGGAGGGCTGATACCACTCCCTCAACTCGTCCTCCAACTCGTCCTTCTCAGGACTGGCCACCAGCTTGCCCACTTCGGTAGAAGCCATGATGTCACCCTCGCCGCGTTGCAGGCGGTCGGCCATCTCGGCGGAGTCGCGACACACCTCGACGCGAAGCCTGACCCCCACCCGTGCGGCAAACTTCTCAGCCAGCAGATACTGGGTGCCGAGGTGACGTCCGTGATAGTCGTAGTAGTATTCAGGTCCTGAGAGCGTCAGCAGGATCATTTCGCCGCTGCTCTGTATCTCCGTCAGGTCGAAGTCGTCGTCTGTGGGTATGCTGTCGCTAATCTCTCCCCAGGGTGCGACGACCTTCTCCTGTTGCTTCTTTTCTGTGCATGCACAGCAGAGCAGGATGGCTAAAAATACGGGATATATGACTTTTAACTTCAATTTTGCTACGTTTTGGGCGCAAAATTACACAAATTATTGCACAATCGGAATTTTTTGTGTACTTTTGCAGCACTTTTTCAAGATAATTAGGCTTTATACATGTTAAGAATTGCTGTTCAATCGAAAGGACGTCTGTTTGACGACACGATGAATCTGCTCAGTGAGGCGGATATTAAGGTGAGTGCCACGAAGCGCACGCTGTTGGTTCAATCGAGTAATTTCCCCCTGGAGGTGCTCTATCTGCGCGACGACGACATCCCGCAGAGCGTTGCTTCAGGAGTGGCCGACATCGGTGTGGTAGGCGAAAACGAGTTTGTGGAGCGTGGCGAGGACTGTGAGATCATCTCCCGTCTGGGCTTCTCGAAGTGCCGCCTGTCGCTGGCTATCCCCAAGGAGGTGAACTATCGCGGCGTCAACTGGTTCAACGGCAAAAAGATAGCAACTTCATATCCCAACATCCTGCGCCAGTTCATGCAGAAGAACGGCATCGAGGCCGAGATTCACGTCATCACAGGTTCTGTGGAAATCAGCCCGGGCATCGGTCTGGCCGACGGTATCTTCGACATCGTCAGCTCTGGTTCTACGCTGGTGTCTAACAACCTGCGCGAGGTAGAGGTGGTCATGCAGAGCGAGGCCCTGCTCATTGGTCACAAGGGTTTGGGTGCCGAGAAGCGCGCCACACTTGAAGAGATGCTGTTCCGCTTCAAGGCCGTGAAGGATGCCGAGGATAAGAAATATGTACGCATGAACGCTCCCAAGGCACGTCTGGAGGAGATTATCAGCGTGCTGCCGGGTCTGAAGAGTCCCACCATCATTCCACTGGCCGACAAGGAGTGGTGCTCTGTTCACACCGTGCTCGACCAGAAGCGCTTCTGGGAAATCATCGGCAAACTGAAGGAAATGGGGGCTCAGGGCATTCTGGTGACCCCGATTGAAAAAATGATTATATGAACATCATCAAATACCCCGCCCGTGAGGAATGGGCAAACATTGTCGAGCGTCCGCACCTCGACGTCACGGAACTTAACCAGACCGTAGCCAACGTACTGGCTGATGTCAGGGTACGTGGCGACGAAGCTGTGAAAGGATACGAACTGAAGTTCGACCACATCGACCTCGACGACCTCGCCGTTAGTGAGGCCGACATTGAAGCGGCCGAGCGTCTGGTGTCGCCACAACTGCGCCAAGCCATTGAGCTGGCTCATGAGAATATCAGGAAGTTCCACGAGGCCCAGCACTTCCGTACGAAGAAGGTGGAAACGCAGCCCGGCGTCGTCTGCTGGCAGAAGAGTGTAGCTATCGAGAAGGTAGGTCTCTACATTCCTGGCGGCACGGCTCCGCTGTTCTCGACGGTGCTCATGCTGGCCACACCAGCCAAGATAGCCGGATGCCGCGAGATAGTGCTCTGCACACCCCCTGACCGTCAAGGCCACGTCAATCCTGCCATCCTGGTGGCTGCCCGCGTGGCTGGTGTCAGCCGTATATTTAAAATAGGTGGCGTTCAGGCCATCGGAGCTATGGCCTACGGAACGGAGACCGTGCCCAAGGTCTACAAGATTTTCGGTCCAGGTAATCAGTACGTGATGGCCGCCAAGCAGCAGGTCAGCCTGCACGATGTAGCCATCGACATGCCCGCAGGCCCTTCTGAGGTTTGCGTCATTGCCGACGAAATGGCCAGCCCGGAGTTCGTAGCCGCCGACCTGCTGTCGCAGGCCGAGCATGGTGCTGACTCACAGGTGATCCTCATCACCACCTCCCACAAGCTCATCGACGACGTGCTGCAAGAGGTCGACCGCCAGCTGCAGCAGCTGCCGCGCAAGGAGATTGCCCAGCGGGCATTGGAGAACAGCCGCATCATTCTGGTACGCGACAACAAGGAGGCAATGGAACTATCGAACGCCTATGCTCCAGAGCACCTGGTCATTCAGACCGAGGACTACGAGCAGATGGCCGAGCAGGTGGTCAATGCCGGCAGCGTCTTCCTCGGACGCTACGCCTGCGAGAGTGCCGGCGACTATGCCAGCGGCACCAACCACACCCTGCCGACTCACGGCTATGCTACGGCCTACAACGGTGTCAACCTCGACAGCTACTGCCGCAAGGTGACCTTCCAGCACCTCTCGGACGAGGGCGTACGCAACATCGGACGTGCCGTCGAGCTGATGGCTGAAGCCGAGCAATTAGATGCACATAAGAATGCTATGACGGTAAGAATAAATAGTTTGAAATGAAACCGTTACAAGAATTGACGAGACCAAACATTTGGTCGCTTGCACCCTATAGTTCAGCCCGCAATGAATATGCCGGGCGCGAGGCCCGCGTGTTTCTCGATGCCAACGAGAACCCCTACAACAACCCCTTCAACCGTTACCCTGACCCCTTGCAGTTAGAGGTCAAGGCAGCCATCTCGAAGGTGAAGGGCGTCCCCGTTGACTGCATCTTCTTAGGCAACGGCAGCGACGAGGCCATCGACCTGCCCTACCGCTGTTTCTGCCGTCCGGGCGTTGACAACGTGGTGGCCATCGAGCCTACCTACGGCATGTACAAGGTATGTGCCGACATTAACGACATAGAGTACCGTCCCGTCTTGCTCGACGAACACTATCAGATAACAGCCGACCGGCTGCTTGCCGCCTGCGACCAGCACACGAAGCTCATCTGGATCTGTTCACCCAACAATCCTACGGGTAACAATATTGTTCGCGAGGAAATCGTGCGCGTCATCGAGGGCTTCGAGGGTATCGTCATCGTCGACGAAGCCTACAGCGATTTCTCCAGCCAGCCCTCATTGCGTCAGGACTTGCAGAAATATCCCAACCTTATCGTGCTCAACACGATGTCGAAGGCTTGGGGCTGCGCAGCCATCCGTCTGGGTATGGCCTTCGCTTCAAAGGACATCATCGCCCTGTTCAACAAGGTGAAATATCCCTATAACGTCAACCTGCTGACACAGCGGCAGGCGCTCGAAGCACTTTCCGACCCCTTCCAGGTTGATAAGTGGGTACGCATACTGAAGTTAGAGCGCGACCGCATGATAGAAGCCTTCCAGCTTCTGCCCATCTGCAAGCACGTCTATCCCACCGAGGCCAACTTCTTCCTGGCTAAGATGACGGATGCTCAGACTATCTACAACGCCCTTGTCGATCAAGGCATCATTGTCCGCAACCGCACCCGCGTACAGCTTTGTAAGGACTGCCTGCGCATAACCGTAGGTACCAAGACAGAGAACAACGAACTCATTGCCGCCCTGCGGCAGATGTAGGGTCACTCCCGCTATGCCCATCATCGAGATTTCATCCCTTTCACATCCAGGTGTCGAAGTCTTCAGCACCCTCACGGAAGCCCAGTTGCGCAACCGTGTGGAGCCTACGAAGGGCATCTTTATTGCCGAGAGCCCCAAGGTCATCAACGTGGCCCTCGATGCCGGCTACCAGCCTACCGCCCTGCTCTGCGAACGACGCCACATCGAAGGCGATGCCCGCGAACTGATAGCCCGCTGTGGCGATATTCCCGTCTATACCGGCGACCGTCAGTTGCTGGAACAATTGACGGGCTACACCCTGACGCGAGGCGTACTCTGCGCCATGCGCCGTCCCACTCCGCTTCCACTCGAAACGGTTTGTCGCGATGCCCGCCGCGTAGTAGTCATCGACGGAGTGGTCGACACCACCAACATTGGTGCCATCTTCCGTTCCGCAGCAGCCTTGGGCATCGATGCCGTCCTGCTGACCCGCTCGTCCTGCGACCCGCTTAACCGTCGTGCTGTCCGCGTATCTATGGGCAGCGTCTTCCTGGTACCCTGGACGTGGCTCGACGCCCCCCTTACCGCCCTCAACAACTTAGGATTCCAGACCGCCGCAATGGCCCTGAGCGACGACAGCATCCCCTTAGACGCACCCGTCTTGAAGACCATTCCCCGATTAGCCATCGTCATGGGCACCGAGGGCGACGGACTATCCCATGAGACCATCCAAGAAGCAGACTACGTGGTACGCATCCCGATGTCTCACCACGTAGACTCCTTGAACGTTGCCGCCGCCGCAGCCGTCGCCTTTTGGGAACTCAGAGGGTAGTTTTTGTTAAACCCTACCTTTGCTAAGGAACACAAAGAATGGCTCAGGGAAACAGTTCCTTGAGCCATTCTTGGTTGCACAGAGGCAGGGGGCTACAGATTCAGGCTCTTCTTGATGGCTTCAATCTTTGCCTCGGCCTTCTTCGAGCAGGCTTCGTAATCGGCAGCGCCCTTGAACGAGGCGTCCTTGACCTCGGTATAGAACTTGATCTTAGGCTCGGTGCCCGAGGGACGTACTGAGACCTTCGTGCCGTCTTCGCAGAACCACTGCAGCACGTTCGAGGTGTCGGGCATGTCGAGTTTAGTGACGTTGCCCTGAGCGTCCTTGGCTTCGAGGCTCTTGTAGTCCTTAGCCAGCACAATTTTGGAGCCGCCCAGGTCCTTCGGCGGGTTGGCGCGGAAGTCGGTCATCATCTGCTTGATCTCGTCGGCACCTGTCTTACCGGGACGTACGACGTTGATGGTGACTTCCTTCGAGAAGCCGTACTCAGCATAGATGTTCATCAGCAGGTCGTAGAGGGTCATGCCGTTGTCGCGGGCCCAGGCTGCAATCTCGCAGATGAGGCAGATGCTGGCGGGGGAGTCCTTATCGCGTACCTTATCAAACGGCAGGAAGCCGAACGACTCCTCGCCGCCGCCAATGTACTTCTTCTTGCCTTCATTGACGCGTATTTCGTTGGCAATCCACTTGAAGCCTGTGTAGCAGTCCTTGTACTCGACGCCGTTCTTCTTGGCAATCTCGGCAATGACCTCGGTGGTGACGATGGTCTTGACGAGGAACTCGTTGCCCTTCAGCTGGCCGAGCTTCTTCTTGTTGGCGATGATATACCACGAGAACATCATGCAGGTCTGGTTACCGTTCAGGATTTCCCATTCGCCCTTCGGATTGCGGCAAACGATGGCGAGGCGGTCGGCATCGGGGTCGCTGGCAATCACGAGGTCGGCATTGAGCTTCGTACCAAGCTTCATGCCCAAGGTCATTGCCTCGGCATTCTCGGGATTGGGGCTGACGACGGTGGGGAAGTTACCGTCGATGACCATCTGCTCGGGCACCACGTGGATGTTCTGGAACCCCCATGAGCGCAGGGCCATCGGGATGATGACGCGGCCCGTGCCGTGCATGGGCGAATAGACGATGTTGAGGTCCTTCTGGCGCAGGATGACATCCTGGTCGACCATTGCCTCCTTGACGGCCTGGATATAGTCCCAGTCCATCTCGCCGCCGATAATCTCGATGAGGTCCTTGTTGCCCTCGAATTTCACGTCCTCAATCTTCACCTTGTTCACCTCGTCGATGATACCCTTGTCGTGGGGAGCCAGCACCTGGGCACCGTCGTCCCAATAGGCCTTGTAGCCGTTGTACTCACGGGGATTGTGGCTGGCGGTAACGTTGACACCAGCCTGACAGCCTAACTGACGGATGGCGAACGAAATCTCAGGCGTGGGGCGCAGACTCTCGAAGAGATAGACCTTGATGCCGTTAGCAGAGAAGATGTCGGCTACGGTCTCAGCAAACATGCGACCGTTGTTGCGGCAGTCGTGACCAACGACGACGGCGGGCTGGATGTCGGTGAAAGCCTTGTTGATATAGTTGGCAAAGCCCTGCGTGGCCATGCCTACGATGTACTTGTTCATGCGGTTGGTACCTGCACCCATGATGCCGCGCAGACCGCCGGTACCGAACTCCAGGTTCTGGTAGAAGGCATCGATGAGGGCCGACTTGTCATCGGCATCGAGCATGGCCTGTACTTCCTTACGCGTCTCCTCGTCAAAGGCCGGAGAGAGCCACTGTTTTGCAATTGCCTCGCACTGGGCAATGAGCTGAGCGTTATTTTCCATAATTTCGTTTAAGTTTTTAGATTAGTCAAACTTCAAATGACAAAGTTACGAAAAATAATGGAAAGCCACACTAAATGCAACACTCTTTTCTATTTTATTAACAAGAAAAAAAAACTAAGCGCCCAACAGTTAAAGTTTATTAATTCCTTAGACTTTTCACTGGCCACATATCCATTTTCGCTGCAAAATTAGTACCTTTGCAGCCCGTTAGAGTCCGTGGGGGCAGAGTAAAGTGTGTACGAACGTACGCCGCCTCGCGGAAAAACCCCTAAAATACAAATAAAAAGCAATGTACGCAATTGTAGAAATTCAGGGTCAGCAGTTCAAGGCAGAGGAGGGCAAGAAGCTCTTCGTGCACCACATGAAAGATGTGGAGGCAGGCAAGACTGTTGAATTCGAAAAGGTACTGCTCGTAGATGCTGACGGTGCAGTCAAGGTAGGTGCCCCCACCGTAGAGGGTGCAAAAGTAGTATGTGAAGTTGTGAACCCGCTCGTGAAGGGCGACAAGGTGATTGTCTTCAAGATGAAGCGCCGCAAGGATTCTCGCAAGCGCAATGGTCACCGCGAACAGTTCACACAGGTAGAAGTTAAATCAGTAATCGCTTAAAACAGGAGGACTTAGAAATGGCTCATAAAAAAGGTGTAGGTAGTTCTAAGAACGGCCGCGAATCAGCAGCTCAGCGACTGGGTATCAAGATCTTCGGCGGTCAGCAGTGCGTTGCCGGCAACATCATCGTTCGCCAGCGTGGCACCAAGCACAATCCGGGTAACAACGTAGCTATTGGTAAGGACGACACGCTCTACGCGCTCGTTGACGGAACCGTGAAGTTCCACAAGGGCAAGTACGACAAGAGCGTCGTTTCAGTAGTTCCTAACGCTGAAGCCTAAGTAACAAACAAGCAAACAATTTATTCCAAACAAACAACAGAATCCCGTTTCTCGACCGAGAGGCGGGATTTCTGCACTAAAACGAACCGTCTATGATATATTACAGCACAAATGGGAAGGCTCCCATAGCTGATCTGAGGAAGGCCGTAGTGAAGGGACTGGCTGAAGACCGCGGACTCTACATGCCTGAGCGAATCAACAAGCTGCCCAAAGCGTTCTTCGACGACATGAAGGACATGAAGTTCCAGGATATTGCCTATAACGTGGCCAGTGCCTTCTTTGGCGAGGATGTCGACCTCGATAGCCTGAAGGACCTGGTGTACGACACCCTGCAGTTCGACTGCCCAGTGGTGAAGGTGAAAGAAAACATCTACTCGCTCGAACTGTTCCACGGCCCCACGCTGGCCTTCAAGGATGTGGGTGCCCGCTTCATGGCCCGTCTGCTGCAGTACTTTATAAAAGAGGAGAGAGGAGAGAGGAAAGAGGAAAGAGGAGAGAAAGGCGAGGTGAACGTGCTGGTGGCTACCAGCGGCGACACGGGTTCGGCTGTGGCCAACGGCTTCCTGGGCGTCGACGGCATTCACGTCTACGTGCTCTATCCGAAGGGCAAGGTATCGCCCATCCAGGAGTGCCAGTTCACGACATTAGGACGTAACATCACGGCTGTCGAGGTAGACGGTGTGTTCGACGACTGTCAGGCACTGGTGAAGTCGGCCTTCATGGACGCCGAGCTGAACGAACACATGAAGCTGACATCGGCCAACTCCATCAACGTGGCCCGCTTCCTGCCGCAGGCGTTCTACTATTTCAACGCCGTTGCCCGCATAACTTGTCAACTCGTCAACCCGTCAACTCGTCAACTCGTCATGTGCGTCCCCTCAGGCAACTTCGGCAACATCTGCGCCGCCTTGTTCGGCCACGAGATGGGACTGCCTATCAAGCGCTTCATAGCTGCCAACAACGCCAACGATGTGTTCTATAATTACCTGCAGACAGGTAACTACGAGCCGAAGCCGTCAGTCCAGACGCTGGCCAATGCGATGGACGTGGGCGACCCGTCGAACTTCGCCCGTATCTACGACCTCTACGGCAAAAGCCACGAGCGTATCAGCAGCCTCATCAGCGGCGCCACCTACAGCGACGAGCAGATTCGCGAGACGATGCGCCAGTGCTACGAGGAGACGGGCTACATACTGGATCCTCACGGTGCCTGCGGCTATCAGGCTCTGGTTGACGGTCTGAAGCCCGGTGAGGTCGGCATCTTCTGCGAGACGGCTCACCCCGCAAAGTTCAAGGAGAAGGTGGACGAGATCTTAGGCATCGACGTCGAGATTCCCGACCGTCTGGCCGCGTTCATGAAGGGCGAGAAGCAGAGCGTCCCGATGACGAAGGAGTTTAGCGACTTCAAAGCCTTCCTGATGAAACAATAACCCAACAACAACAAGAAGAGGTCTCACGACAAGAGACCTCTTCTTTGTTTTTGTAGAATCAGAATCAGTTATTTTCCGAAATAGCGCTTCAGCAGTCCGGCGAAGCCTGCACCGTGACGGGCCTCGTCCTTAGCCATCTCGTGGACGGTGTCATGAATGGCGTCGAAGCCGGCAGCCTTGGCATTCTTGGCAATGCGGAACTTGTCCTCGCAGGCACCTGCCTCAGCGGCGGCGCGTTTCTCAAGGTTGGTCTTCGTGTCCCAGACACACTCGCCCAGCAGTTCGGCAAAGCGGCTGGCGTGGTCGGCCTCTTCGAAGGCATAGCGCTTGAAAGCCTCAGCTATCTCGGGATAGCCCTCACGGTCGGCCTGGCGGGCCATAGCCAAATACATGCCCACCTCGCCACACTCACCATTGAAGTGGTTACGCAGGTCCTGTATCATCTCTTCGCTTACGCCCTCGGGCTTGCCGTCGCCAATCTTGTGGACGGTAGCGTATGTCATGTCGGCATCGTCTTTCAGTTCAGAGAACTTCGAGGCGGGAGCCTTACAGATAGGGCACTTCTCGGGAGCAGCATCGCCTTCGTAGATATATCCACAAACGGCGCAGATAAACTTTTTCTTCATAATCGCGGTTCTTAGTACTTGTTTAGTTAATAAAAATGATTATTTCCGCAAAGATACGGAGAAAAAACAAATCCCGCAAGTTTTTTGCAGGATTTATTCTGATATTTATACAACGTCTAAATGAATCAAGCCCTCAAGGCCCGCATGGCATTGAGCACAGCCAGCACGGTGACGCCCACATCGGCGAAGACGGCGAGCCACATCGTAGCCAGTCCGAAGGTGGCAAGCACCAAGACGGCCACTTTGACACCAATAGCGAACCACACGTTCTGACGGGCAATGCGGATGGTGCGACGGGCAATGCGGATAGCCTCGGCAATCTTCGAGGGCTTATCGTCCATTAGCACCACGTCGGCAGCCTCGATGGCAGCATCGCTGCCTAAGCCACCCATCGCAATACCCACGTCGGCACGAGCCAGGACGGGAGCGTCGTTGATGCCGTCGCCGACGAAAGCTAATTTAGAGGAGAGAGGAGAGAGGAGAGAGGAGAGACGTTCCACAGCGGCCACTTTGTCGGCAGGCAGGAGTTCGGCGTGATATTCCGAGAGATTCAGTTGCTGGGCGACGTGCTCAGCCACCTCGCGGCGGTCACCTGTCAGCATGACGGTATGATTGACACCCAACTGTCGTAACTGGGCGATAGCCTCAGCACTGTCGTCCTTGATGCGGTCGTTGATGACGATGTGGCCGGCATACTCGCCGTCGATGGCTACATGAATGATGGTACCCACATGATGGCAGTCGTGCCAACGGGCACCTACGGCATCCATCATCTTCGTGTTGCCGACACAGACCACCTGACTGCCGACACGGGCACGGATGCCCTGACCGGTCACTTCTTCCACGTCAGTCACCTCGCAGCCATCAGTAGCCTCGTCAGGATAGGCATCGCGCAGGGCAGCACCAATGGGATGGGTAGAAAAGTGCTCGACGTGGGCAGCCAGATGCAGCAGCTGATGCTCGTCACAGATATCAGGATGAACGGCCTCGACGGCAAACTGACCGTGGGTCAAGGTGCCCGTCTTGTCGAACACCACCGTGCCGACCTTTGCCAACACGTCGATATAGTTAGCCCCTTTGACAAGGATGCCTCGACGCGAAGCACCACCGATACCGCCAAAGAACGTCAGCGGCACACTAATGACCAATGCACAGGGGCACGAAACGACCAAGAACATCAGGGCGCGATACAACCAGGTGTGGAAACTGCCACCGAACAACGTCGGGACGACAGCCAGCGCAATGGCGGCAAAGACGACGACTGGGGTATAGATGCGGGCAAAGCGGGTAATGAATGCTTCGCTCTGCGACTTATGATCGCCGGCATTCTCCACCAGATTGATAATCTTGGAAACGGTGCTCTCGCCGAAAGTCTTCGTCGTACGGACGCGAAGAACACCCGAGAGGTTGACACAACCCGATATGACCTCATCATCGACATCGACTTCGCGCGGCATCGACTCACCGGTCAGCGCCACCGTGTTCAGCGCCGAGCGTCCCTCGATGACAACGCCGTCCAACGGCACCTTCTCGCCTGGACGGATGATGATAACGGAACCTATGCCTACCTTTTCAGGCGACATCTCCCCTACTCCGTCCACATTCGCCACATCAGGACGGATATCCATCAAGTGGGCAATGCTCTGACGGCTCTTGCCCTCAGCATAACCCTCGAAGAATTCACCCACCTGAAAGAAGAGCATGACGAAGACGGCTTCTGGGAACTGCGTCTCAGCACCAGGAAGGAACCCAATGCAGAGGGCCCCGATGGTGGCTACCGACATGAGGAAGTGCTCGTTGAAGGCATCACCGTGAAGCACGCCCTCGACAGCTTCCTTCAGCGTGTCGTGTCCTACTAATAAATAAGGTACGAGATAAACTAACAGCAACTGCCAGGTAGACAGGCTGAACGTATGCTCAACATAGACGGCTGCCAACAACAGAACCACAGCGGCTCCTATCAACAACAGCTGCCAATGACCTTCGTGGTGGTGATGTTCGTGGTGGTGCTCATGCTCGTGATGATGAGAACAGCACTCCTCTTCGTGATGATGATGATGAACGTGTGCCATAACTTTGTCCGGTTTTATTTGTTTCCGGGTGCAAAGTTACGGCACACGTCGTGCAACTTGGTTGCAAAGTAGTTGTCAGGCTTAGAAAGTATAGCCTAAGGTAAAGAGTACCTGATGACGCTTGTTGTTCACCTCGACGGACTTACAGAGATTGTCGTCAGCGGCAAAATCGTTGTCTACATAACTCATGAAGGGATAGAAGTCACCCTTCGTAGTGCTATACTGATAGGCTAGCGACAGGTTGACATTACCCAGGTTGTAGCCAAGTCCGCAGGTGATGCGATGAGTAGCATCCCAGTTGGTGTAGTCGGTAGCCGAACTGTAGTAGGATGCGTCAGAATCAAGGGAACCGTCCTTGAAACCGTTCTTATTATACATGGGCGACACGTAGTTGTAACCCAGTCGTACAGCCATCTCGGGAACAGGCTTCAGCTCAGCACCCAACTTCAGCGTCGAGACACCCTTCAGCGTCTGCTCGGTGTGGCGGTTCATCACCTTGTCGCTCTCACTCTCATCACGATAGTCACCATACCAGTCCAAATAAGAACCCGTAACGTAGCGAGTGTCAAGGCTACCATAGTCGGCGTACTCATAAGTGGCCCCGAGTGCCAGCATCGAACCGACTGTGTGACCCACGCTCAGGCCGAACTTCCAAGGGGTGTAGAGCTTGAACTTATAGGTCTCGTGTGCATCAACAGTCATCGAGCCGTCCGTAACATAGGTGTCGTTGGCTGTCGTCAGCGAATACCAGGTGGGGGTGTGGATATAGGCACCGATGCGGAAACCGGACTGATCAATGGGGCGCAAGATGACACCAGCCTTGATGTCATAGCCCTGACCCGTGATTTCGCGGTCGTCGGCCACCGTCAATTGATAGCCCTCCAGCTGTTCCGTGTACTCACCATAATGACGGTATCTGACATCGTGGATACCAACGGTGAATCCCCAGTAGACTTTCCCATTGCTGCTACCGCTGAGGTTGATGTCATACTCGCCGACATAGCCTTTATGGGCACGGTTCAGCGTGTAGGCCCACGCATTGTCGTAGTACCACGTGTTATCACGAGTGTCGTAATTCAGGTTGCGGGAGTAGATGTCGTCCAGTTGGTTGCAGGAGACATAGGGGCGGTTGAAGTCAGGAGTTCCATCGCCAACGGTCTCGTAGAGCAATCCGTTCTTGGCTTTGGCGTAGGTCAGCTTATTTTGCGAAGCCTCATCCAATCCGTCGATAGCCGAAAGGATAAAGTCGAAATTACGGCTCTTATGGAAGTTGAATGCAAAGTTGACCCATGAATCATCACCATAGAAACCACTGTAGACAAAACCTGCCTGGTCGAAACTCATATTGGTCTTGTTGCCAGAGGAGAAGTCCTGAGCATCCTGCTGACTAACCAAGCCAAACGACGTACTGATACTCGACTTGCGCATCAGACCGACACCAGCGGGATTGGTACCAATGGTCGAGATGTCGGCACCCAAAGCCTCCATAGCGCCACCCATACCTACGTAACGGGCCGTACCATTAAGGTCTTCAGCAGCAATCTTCATGTTCTCGTAGGTTTCCTGAGCCATCGACGGCAACGCCATCGACATGGCCATGATAGCAATATATAACTTTTTCATAATCGTCAATTTTCAATCTTCAATATCTCAATCATCAATCTCTCAATCCTTAACGTCTTCCGCCAAAGTGGCCTCCACCGCCACCACGGCTGGCACCTCCGCCACCACCAGACGAACGGCTACCACCATAACTGCCACCACCGCCGAAACTGCCACTTGACGAGCTGCTACTGCTACTGCCAGAATAAGTGGGTGTGCTATTCGAGTAAGTGGGTGTGCTGTTTGAATAGGTAGGCGTATAGCTGCGAGAAGCACTGCTGGTAGACGAACTGGAACGGCTGCCACCGAAGTTGCCATTGGCATTGGTAACGCGACCTCCAGTAGTCGAACGCACAGCAGTTGTAGAGCGTGAAGCCGAACTGCGTGAACTGCCGAAACTGCCAGTACGTGAACTTCCTAAGCTGCGGCCTCCGAAAGTACCTGCCGAATAGGTGGTAGTACGACCATTGCTAATGCCTCGGGGACCATTGTAGCTAATGCGGCCGTGACGTTCAGTACCTGCAGGACCGTTATAAACGATGCTGGTTCCGCCATAATAGGGATAGTAGCCACCGTACCAGCCATAATGTCCATAGTACCAGGGATTGTAATAGTAATCGTAATACCACGGGTCGTACCAACCGTACCAGCCACTGTACCAGCCGTAACGACCATAGTACCAAGGATCATTCCAGTACCAATAGGAGTCATACCAAGGATAATACGACGAGTAGAACCAAGGCGAATGCCAAGCCCAGGAGTCGCGGCGGCCGTCACGATAACCCTCCATATAGGTCTCTTCTGGTTCATAGCCGTCCCAACGACTCATCTCGCGGGTCAGCGCGAAATCCTCAGTCATCATAGTTGAGTCGGGATATACTCCCGGCTTACCATCAAAGTCGATGATATCAGAAGCCGTAGTGTCAGTCGGCAGTATCTCATAGGTACTGCGAACGCGACGGTTATATTCGTCCACACTGCGATCGCTTCCCGAATAGAATGTCGGCGCCGGGCGTTTTCTGACAGTCACCTTCGGGGCACTCTTCTTTGTTGGAACGAAGTACATGTCATCGTCCTGTGCCATCATCGTCAGAGGCAATGCCCCCAGAATGAGCGAAACTAATAACTTGTTGTTCATTTTCATATTCTCCTTACTATTTATAATTTCACGCTACAAAATTACGCATTATTTCACTGCAAAGTTAGGGAAAAACCCTAAACGATGATAGGTTTTTCCCTATTTTTAGTAATTTTGCACCAAAATTTAACAACTTATGAAGTATTACGAAGTAGATTTCACGCTTTCTCCTACCAGCAGCGACGCCTGCGACCTGCTGGCAGCCATAGCCGGAGAGGCTGGTTTTGAAACTTTCGAGGAGACGGATAACGGCCTGAAGGGCTATGTCCAACAGCACCTCTTCGACCGCGAACAGCTTGACCTCCTGCTGCAGTCATTCCCCTTTCCTGGTGTGAACGTCAGCTACACCGTCGTTGAAGCTGAAGACCGCGACTGGAACGAGCAATGGGAACAGGAGGGATTTGAGCCTATTCTGGTGGAAGGTGGAAAGTGGAGTGTGGAGGGAGATATGTGCCCCTCAATCCTTATTCACGACGGACGACATTATCCTCCCTCCACCCTCCACCTTTCCTCCTCCACGATCAACATCGAAATTGACGCCCATTTGGCTTTCGGTACTGGAACCCACGAGACCACCCGCATGGTGTGCGCTACCCTACTCGGTCTCTCACCAACTCGAGTCCTCGACTGCGGCTGCGGAACAGGCATTTTGGGTATAGCGGCAATGAAACTCGGCGCCAGCGAGTGCGTTGCCTACGACATTGACGAGTGGAGTGTCGACAACACCCGCCACAACGCGGTCATCAACCAAGTGGAACTGACACCGCTGTTGGGCGACGCCACTATATTAAATAAGGTGGAAGGAACTTTCGACCTCGTGATGGCCAACATCAACCGCAACATCCTGTTGCAGGACATGCCCCGTTTCCGTGAGAAGATGACGAAGAACGCATATCTCATACTCAGTGGTTTCTACACAAACGACATACCCTTGATTAACGACAAGGCTATGTCATTAGGGCTCAAAATGGTCAGCCAGAAAGAAGAAAATGGATGGGCCTGTCTGCTACTGACTACAAAATAAATAAGGTAAAGAAAGAAATATTCCGAAACGCATTTGTTGTTTCGGAATATTTTTTGTAACTTTGTGCCCAAATCGCAATTTACCATTAATATTAACGTATTATGAACGACAACAAAGTAATGAACATGGCAGCGGACAATATCCGTATTCTCGCTGCCTCAATGGTTGAAAAGGCTAAGTCGGGACACCCCGGCGGCGCTATGGGTGGTGCTGACTTCATCAACACGCTTTACTCAGAGTTCTTAGTTTATGACCCCGAGAATCCTGCATGGGAGGGACGCGACCGTTTCTTCCTCGATCCTGGTCACATGGCTCCGATGCTCTACAGTCAGCTCGCCCTCATCGGCAAGTACACGCTGGAGGACCTGAAGAACCTGCGCCAGTGGGGTTCGGTGACTCCCGGTCACCCCGAGCGCGAGATTGAGCGCGGCATCGAAAACACCTCTGGTCCTCTCGGCCAGGGTCACACCTTCGCCGTGGGTGCCGCTATTGCCGCCAAGTTCCTGAAGGCTCGTCTGGGCAACGTGATGAACCAGACCATCTATGCCTACATCTCCGACGGTGGTGTGCAGGAAGAGATTTCGCAGGGTGCTGGCCGTATTGCCGGTAACCTGGGCCTCGACAACCTGATTATGTTCTACGATGCCAACGATATCCAGCTTTCTACGAAGACCGAGGTGGTGACCAGTGAGGACACCGCCAAGAAGTACGAGGCATGGGGCTGGTATGTGCAGAAGATCAACGGTAACGACGTTGACCAGATTCGAGAGGCCATCAAGAATGCCCAGGCCGAGAAGGAGCGTCCGTCGCTCATCATCGGTCATTGCGTCATGGGTAAGGGTGCCCGCAAGGCCGACGGTTCTTCTTACGAGTCGAACTGCGCCACCCACGGTGCTCCCCTCGGTGGCGATGCCTATATCAACACGATGAAGAACCTGGGTGCCGATCCCGAGAACCCGTTCCAGATCTTCCCCGAAGTGCAGGCTTTGTATGCCAAGCGTGCTGAGGAGCTGAAGAAGATTGTGGCCGAGCGTTACGCCGAGAAGGCTGAGTGGGCCAAAGGTCATCCCGTACAGGCCAAGCAGCTCGAGGAGTGGTTCAGCGGCAAGGCTCCCGTCATCGACTGGTCGAAGGTCGAGCAGAAGGCCGGCTCAGCTACCCGCAGCGCCTCTGCCGCCGTTCTGGGTCAGCTGGCCGAGCAGGTTCCCAACATGATCTGCGCTTCTGCCGACCTGTCGAACTCCGACAACACCAACGGCTTCCTCAAGAAGACCAAGGACCTGGTGAAGGGCGACTTCAGCGGTGCTTTCTTCGAGGCTGGCGTGGCCGAGCTGACGATGGCTTGCTGCTGCATCGGTATGGCCCTGCACGGTGGTGTCATCCCCGCCTGCGGTACCTTCTTCGTATTCAGCGACTACATGAAGCCCGCCGTCCGCATGGCTGCCCTTATGGAGTTGCCCGTGAAGTTCATCTGGACCCACGATGCCTTCCGCGTTGGTGAGGATGGTCCTACCCACGAGCCTGTTGAGCAGGAGGCACAGATCCGCCTGATGGAGAAACTGAAGAACCACCACGGCAAGAACTCTGTGCTCGTCGTTCGTCCTGCCGATGCTGAGGAGACCACCGTCTGCTGGCGTATGGCTATGGAGAATGTCGATACCCCGACCGCTCTCATCTTCTCGCGTCAGAACATCGAGATGCTGCCCGAGGGCAACGACTACAGCCAGGCCACGAAGGGTGCTTACGTAGTAGCAGGTTCCGACGAGAACTACGACGTCATCCTGCTCGCTTCCGGTTCTGAGGTTTCTACGTTGGAGGCTGGTGCCAAGTTGTTGGCTGCCGACGGTATCAAGACCCGCGTGGTCAGCGTTCCTTCCGAGGGACTGTTCCGCAGCCAGTCGAAGGAGTACCAGCAGAGCGTTCTGCCCGCAGGCAAGAAGAAGTTCGGTCTCACCGCTGGCCTGCCCGTCAACCTTGAAGGTCTGGTAGGTGCCGACGGCACTGTCTGGGGTCTCGAGAGCTTCGGCTTCTCTGCTCCTTACAAGGTGCTCGACGAGAAGCTCGGCTTCACTGGACAGAACGTCTACGAGCAGGTTAAGAAACTGCTGGCATAACAGAAGCACAATAAAACTCAAAGAACTGCCGCCCTTCTTTCATGAAAGGCGGCAGTTCTTGTTTTCCTGATTATCTTCGTCATTCACGTAGATAAAGGGCCGTTCAATCGTACACCTTGATGTGGTGAATAGTATAATCTGATTTCATCACTTCCATGATTTCCTCCTCTGTCGACAGATTGAAATCGCCTGCAATCGTGTTCTTCAGGGATGCAGCAGCAAGTGAGTAGTCGAGTACACGCTGGTCGTCATCAGGGAACAGGCGCAAAGCATGCAGAAAACCGGCAGAAAAAGCATCACCCACACCCATAGGGTCTACAACCTGCGGAATATCCACAATCTTAGCGTTAAGCATCTGTCCGTTTGTCCACAGCAGAGCAGTCAAAAGGTGATGGCTGGAGCTGATTTCATTACGCATACCTATCATCATCTTGCGACAACGGGGAAAACGGCGGTGAAGGTCTTCATACCATTGGCGATAAGCATCCAAATTCATGTTGTAGTCGGATGTCTGCGGTAAGAAAGGAATCTTGGGATGCTTTGTAATAAACTCATATTCAATTACATCGCCAAACATAACGTCAGCATGCTCTGCCATGCGGTTCAGCGTCTCGCAAGGCTGTGCACCATCATATCGCCAGAGGTTCTTGCGGTAGTTCAAATCTATGGAAATAGTCAGTCCCATATCCTCAGCAACCTGAATAGCTTCGAAAGTCGCGTCGGCTGCAGGCTGCGTAATAGCTGCCGTGATGCCTGAAACGTGAAGAACACTGGCATCCTTCAAGGCGCTGCGCCAGTCAATCATGCCTGGCTGGAGATAGTAATAAGCCGAATTGGCACGGTCATATCCCACACTGGCATTTCGCAGACTGGCAGCCTCTTCGAAATAGTAGACGCCAATGCGGTCGCCACCATAGATAATATGATGGGTACCAACGCCCAACTCGTTTAATTTCCATGCTCCGGCACGTCCCATTTGCGATGACGGCAGACGAGTGACATATTCCACTTCTTCACCCTGCATAGCCAGCGATACAGCTACATTTGCCTCGCTTCCGCCATAGTTTCCACAGAACATACGCCCCTGTGAGAGTCGTTTCTTATCTTCTTTTGAGAAACGAAGCATCAGCTCTCCAAACGTTACAATTTTATTTCCCATTCTTTTTTCTGTTAAGTTCTATGTGGTCTTTTCGGGTGGCAAAGGTAAGCATTTTTTCGGAAATGACAAATAGTTACGGTATCATTCATCACTTTTTCTTGTATTTTATCCATAAAACGGACATAAAAAAGAAGATGTAAAGAATCTTAAATTCTTTTCTGATATCGTTTTTTTTATTTATCTTTGCGACCTAAATAAATCAAGACCTAAAATCAATTGTTTAATAACTAAAGACCCAAGCCCTGAAACGGTCTTCCCAAAAGGGAATAAGAGGGGGCTCCTGTTTATGTTTAAAGATTTAGAGATTTGGTGGGTAACCGGCGCACAGCTCCTGTACGGAGGCGATGCTGTGGTTGCAGTTGACGGACACTCAAAGGAGATGGTCGATGGTCTGAACGCCTCGGGCAACATCCCCGTGAAGATTGTATATAAGGGCACTGCCAACAGCTCGAAGGAAGTAGAGCAGGTGATGCTGGCTGCCAACAACGACGAGAAGTGCGTAGGTATTATCACGTGGATGCACACGTTCTCGCCCGCCAAGATGTGGATCAAGGGTCTGCAGCAGCTGCAGAAACCCCTACTCCACTTCCACACTCAGTACAACGCTGAGATTCCCTGGAACGAGATTGATATGGACTTCATGAACCTGAACCAGAGTGCCCACGGCGACATCGAGTACGGACATATCTGCACCCGCATGCGTATTGCCCGTAAGGTGGTTTGCGGTTACTGGAAGGATGAGAAGGCTCAGAAGCAGATTGCCGTCTGGGCACGCGTAGCTGCCGGTGTGGCCGATGCTCACAACGTACGCTGTCTGATGTTCGGTATGAACATGAACAATGTGGCTGTGACCGACGGCGACCGTGTGGAGTTCGAGCAGCGTCTGGGTTATCACGTGGACTACTATCCCGTAAGCTCACTGATGGAGTACTTCAAGCAGGTGACCGATGCTGAGGCCGATGCTCTCGTTGAGGAGTATAAGAAGTTGTATACCATTAAGATAGACGAAAGCGGTGAAGCTGTTTATTGGGAGAAAGTAAAGAACTCGGCAAAGGCTGAGATTGCCCTACGCCGTGTCCTGAAGGATGAGAACGCTACCGCCTTCACCACCAACTTCGACGACCTGGGCGACGCCAATATCGACGATCCGAACTTCTGCGGCTTCGACCAGATTCCTGGTCTGGCTTCGCAGCGTCTGATGGAAGAAGGTTACGGATTTGGTGCAGAGGGTGACTGGAAGACCGCCTGCCTCTATCGCACGTTGTGGGTCATCCAGCAGGGTATGCCCACCGGCTGCTCATTCCTGGAGGACTACACGCTGAACTTCGCCGGCGACCGTTCTTCTTGCCTGCAGAGCCACATGCTGGAGATATGCCCGCTGATTGCTACCGACAAACCCAAGCTGGAAGTTCACTTCCTCGGCATCGGTATCCGCAAGCAGCAGACCGCCCGCCTCGTCTTCACCTCGAAGACCGGTCGTGGTATCAAGGCTACCGTTGTTGACCTCGGCAACCGCTTCCGCCTGATTTCTCAGGAAGTGGAGTGCATCGAGCCGAAGCCCATGCCCAAACTGCCTGTTGCTTCTGCACTCTGGATTCCCCAGCCCACGTTCGAGATTGGTGCTGCCGCCTGGATTTTGGCCGGTGGTACTCACCACTCAGCCTTCTCGTACGACATCAACGAGGAATACTGGGAGGACTTCGCCGAGATGCTGGGCATTGAGTACGTCAAGATCAACAAGCAGACGAACATTGCCGACTTCAAGCAGACCCTCCGCAACAACGAGGTCTACTACATGCTGAACAAGGCTTTGCGCTAAGAATCAGCAGGTTCATAATAAAGAGAGCATCCTTACAGGGTGCTCTTTTTTTGTTTTTTTTTATATTTCTGTAGAAAAAATAAGGTTTTTCGTAGAAAATTATTATCTTTGCAACGATTTATTGGAACTATAGCAAAGCATGAAATAATAATTTAATCAATAACAACATGAAACAGAAAAGCGTAATGACATGGGTTATGACCGCTGCTGCAGTGGTCGGCGGACTGGCTTCGTGCGGTATCGACATGCCCAAAGAGACGAAAACATCGTACGAGACGATGACAGTGAAGAAACAGGACATTGAGGTGCCGGTTAAGTTCAGTGCCAAGATGAAGGGACAGGCCGACGTAACCATCACCCCGCAGGTGAGCGGTCAGCTGTTGAAAATCTGCGTGACCGAGGGTCAGCGGGTGCAGAAGGGACAGACACTCTTCGTCATTGACTCTCGTAATGCACAACTGAACCTGGAGGCTGCCCAGGCTAACCTGCAGGCTGCCCTGGCACAGGAGAACAGCGCAAAGCTGGAGTACGAATCAAACAAGAACCTGTTTGAGAAGAAGATCGTGAGCCAGTATATGTTGGACAATTCAGAGAACTCCTATAAACAGGCAAAGGCCTCTGTGGCGCAGGCCAGGGCATCGGTGAACAATGCCAAGGTGAATCTGGGCTTCTGCACGATTACGGCGCCGGTGACGGGTCTGATCGGCGAGATCCCCGTTCGTACGGGTGACCAGGTGTCACCGGGTTCCCAGCTGACGATGGTGAGCGGCAATACACAGATGGACGCGGAGTTCTCGGTGGCGGAGTCACTCGTCGAGGAAATGGTCTCTGCGGGTACGAAGGCTACGGACAAGGTGAAAATCCTGGCTTCGCTGCCGGATGTGACATTCGTGATGAAGAATGGTACAGAGTATATGTATAAAGGCCGTGTCAGCAGTCTGACGGGTATGGTGAACGCCACGACGGGTACGATATCGGCCAAGGCGACGTTCCCCAACCCCGAAGGACAACTCGTTTCGGGTATCCAGGGTACGGTGGTGCTGCCGTATGCCGAGAAAGACGTGATCGTGATTCCGCAGACAGCCGTGGTGAAACTGCAGAGCAAGCAGCAGGTGTATAAGGTGAAGGCCGACAGCACGGCAACGGCCGTCGAGGTGAAGACTGAGGACATCGGCAACGGTAAGGACTTCGTCATCACCAGCGGTCTGAACGTCGGCGACAAGATTATCACCGTCGGAGCCAATAACGTTCAGGAAGGACAGAAGGTGCTTTTCCCGGCTGAGCCGGAGAAAAAGTGAGAAGTGAATAGTGAAAAGTGAATAGTGAAAAATTTGCTACCGCTTTATGAAGAACAATATATTTATTAATAAATATGTGATGGCGTGTGCCATCAGTATTGTGATTGCTTTGGTGGGCTTCATCTGTATGAACTCGCTGCCCGTCGAGCAATATCCAAGCATCGCGCCGCCGCAGGTGATGGTCTCGACCAGCTACACCGGTGCTGATGCGAACACGGTTATGAAGTCGGTCATCCAGCCATTGGAGGAGAGTATCAACGGTGTGCCTAACATGACCTATATGACCTCGAAGGCATCCTCGAACGGCAACGTAAGTATCAGTGTCTTTTTCGAGCAGGGTACCGACGCGGACATGGCGGTGGTGAACGTGCAGAACTGTGTGTCGAAAGCACAGGCCTTGCTGCCTGCCGACGTGACGAAGGTGGGTGTCACGGTGCAGAAGATGCAGAACAACATCCTGCGCATCCTCGCCCTGAAGAGCACCGACGGCAAGTATGACGACGACTTTGTGTCGAACTATGCCGACATCAACATTGTGCCGCGCCTGAAGCGCATCACCGGCGTGGGTGAGGTGACGGCCTTAGGTAATACCTATGCCCTGCGTATCTGGATGAAGCCCGACGTGATGGCGCAGTATGGCTTAGAGCCGAATGATGTCTTTATGGCCATCAGCAACCAGAGTTTCGTGGCCTCCACAGGTTCGCTTGGCGAACAGTCGCAGAACAAATACCAGTACTCGATGGAGTACAAGGGTACGCTGAAGAGCGTCGAGGAGTTCAACGACATCGTGCTGAAGACCACCGACGGCGGTCACCTGTTGCGTCTGAGCGATGTGGCCGAAGTGGAGATCGGAGCGCAGAGCTACAGTTTCGTGTCGGACATCAACGGCGCGCCGGGTACGATGATTATGATCTTCCAGTCGCCAGGTGCCAACGCTACGGAGGTAAACGCCCGTATCACGCAGATGTGCGAGGAGGTGAAGGCGACCATGCCTGCCGGCCTGGACTTCATCACGATGATGACCAGCGATGACTTCCTCTTCGCTGCTATCCACAACGTGGTCGAAACGCTCATCATCGCCATCATCCTGGTGATCCTCGTGGTGTTCTTTTTCCTGCAAAACTTCAAGGCCACGGTCATCCCGTCGATATCTATCTGCGTCTCGCTGATGGGAACGTTCGCCGTCGTCTCGCTGGCGGGCTTCTCGCTCAACATCCTGACGCTGTTCGCCCTCGTGCTGGCTATCGGTACGGTGGTCGATGATGCCATTGTGGTCGTCGAAGCGGTAATGGGTAAGATCGAGGCGGGCATCACCGATGCCAAGGAGGCTACGCGCCAGGCTATGAGCGAGGTGTCGGTGGCCGTTATCTCGTGTACCTTGGTATTTATGGCGGTGTTCGTGCCCGTGACGTTCATGGGTGGCACGTCGGGCACGTTCTTCACCCAGTTCGGTGTGACGATTGCCTCGGCCGTTGGTCTGTCGTGTGTGTCGGCCTTGACGCTTTGTCCTGCTCTCTGCGCCATCATGCTGAAGGCGACGGAGAAGAAAGAGGAGCGCAAGTCATTGTCGTATTACACGAAGAAAGCCTATGATGCGAGCTTTAACGCCATCCTGAAAAAATACTCGAAGTCCGTGCAGAAGTTCATCAAGCGTCCCGCTTTGGCATGGGGTCTGCTGGTCATCGCCGGCGTACTGCTTGTCTTCTTCATGAAGAACCTTCCGTCGGGTCTCGTGCCACAGGAGGACCAGGGTGTGTTCATTGCTGAGATTCGTGCACCGGAGGGCTACACGCTGCAGCAGACCAACGACCTGGTGAAGCAAGTCGAGGAGAAAGTGAAAGAGATACCCGAATTGGAGAGCTACGCCATATCCTGCGGCTATGGCTTGATATCAGGTCATGGTTCCAGTTTCGCCACGCTTGTTGTCCGTCTGAAGAATTGGGACGACCGTCCAGGCATGAACCATCTGATCGACCTCGTTATCGGTCGCTTCTACTATGCTTGTATGGATATCAAGGACGCGAAGGTACTACCGTTCCAGTTGCCGCAGATTCCGGGCTATGGTACGAGCAACAACGTCACCCTCATCGTGCAGGACCCGACCGACGGCAACCTCTCGGAATTTGCAGCGCAGACCGACAAGTTCTTGACTAAGCTGACTGAACGCCCAGAGATAGCTTCTGCCATGTCGACCTACTCTGAGCGCTATCCGAAATATAAGGTTGACGTCGATGCCACCCAGTGCGACCGCGCCGGTGTGTCGGCAAAGGCTGTGCTCAGTACCCTTGGCAACTACTGCGGCGGTGCTTACATAGGCAATTTCAACCAGTTCGGTAAGGTCTACCGCATCATGGCCTGTGCCACGCCCGAGGCTCGTCTCGACCCGTCGTCGCTCCAGAACATCTTCGTCAAAGTGAAGGGCGGCAAGATGGCACCACTGTCGGAGTTCGTCACGCTGAAGGAGATTGTCGGCCCGTCGAACATCGAGCACTTTAACCTGTTCCAGAGCATCACCACCAGCGTGACGTGCGCTAACGGATACAGCGAAGGTCAGGCGCACCAGGCCATCGAGGAGGTATTCCGCAAGGAAATGCCCTCGACCGCAACGTTTGAGTACAGCGGCATGTCGCGCGAGGTTGAGGAGTCGGCCAACTCGAACACCACAACCCTCATCTACTGCATCTGCGCCATCCTCATCTACCTGATCCTCGCATCGCTCTACAACTCGTGGTTCACACCTATGGCTGTGCTGCTCTCTGTACCCTTCGGACTGATGGGTGCCTTCATCATGGCCTACCTCTGCTCGCTGGTCAGCCTGCCGGGCTCCGACAATAACATCTACCTGCAGACGGGTGTCATCATGTTGATTGGTTTGCTGGCCAAGACGGCCATTCTGATTACCGAATTCGCCTCTGAGCGCCGTGCCCAGGGCATGAGTATCGTCGATGCTGCCTTTGAGGCCTGTAAGGAGCGCTTGCGCCCGATTCTGATGACGGTCGTTACAATGATTGTGGGTATGATTCCGCTCATCATCGAGGGTGGTGCCGGTGCCAACGGTAACCGCGCCCTTGCGATGGGTGTCATCGGTGGCATGAGTGTAGGCACCATTGCCCTGCTCTTCGTCGTACCCGCCTTCTTCATCGTGTTCCAGAAGCTGCATGAAAAGTTCCAGGGGAAGGAAGTTGTTGAAGTGAAAAGCGAAGAAGTGAAAAGTGAATAGTTAAAATCGAAAGATTATGAAAAGACTTAGCAATATCACCATCGCTGCAGCCGTGAGCCTGATGCTCACGGGCTGCGGCCTATACGATAAGTACGAACAGAAGGTGAACGCACCCGCCGACGCCTTCGGCACGGCTCTCATCAGCGAAGCATCCACTGAAGGTGAATCGCTCGCACAGATGTCGTGGCGAGAATTCTTCACCGACTCCAAACTTCAGGCACTTATCGAGCAAGTACTGGCCAACAACACCGACCTGAATTCTGCCCGCATCGCTGTGGAGAAGAGTGAGGCCTCGCTGAAGACCGCCAAGCTGGCCTACCTGCCGTCGCTCTACTTCGCGCCGCAGGGTACACTCGCCAGCTTCGACAAGAGCGCCTTCTCGAAGACCTACACCCTACCCTTGCAGTTGTCGATGGACGTCGACGTGTTTGGCTCCATCACCAACAAGAAGCGCGCCTCGCAGGCCGTACTGCTACAGGCTCAACTTTACGAGCAGGCCGTGCGCTCCAACCTTGTCAGCGCCGTTGCCCAGCAGTACTTCTATCTCCTGCTACTCGACCGACAGATGGACATCCTCACGCAGACCGACAGTCTCTGGAACGCCTCACTTGAGACCCAGAAGGCACTCTATGAAAACGGACAGGCCTACTCTACAGCTGTCAACCAGATGGAATCCTCTTATCTGAGTGTCAAGACGCAGATCGTCGATACTCGCCGCAGCATCCAGTCTACCGAGAATGCCATCTGTAAGCTCATTGGTATCACGCCGCAGCATATTGAGCGCAGCCACTGGGCTCCAGCTGCCGACTACCATACGGCATCTGAAAACCAGCGTATGTTCGACAACCGCTTCTTGCGCATCGGCGTCCCTGCCCAGATGCTTGAGCAAAGGCCCGATATCCGCATGGCCAATGCCGCTATGGAGGAAGCTTTCTATAACACGCAAGCTGCCCGCGCAGCCTTCTTCCCCAGCATTACGCTGACGGCACAGGGCGGCTGGACAAACTCTGCCGGCAGCATGGTCATCGACCCTGCCAAGACATTCCTCAACCTTGTCGGCTCCCTCACCCAGCCCATCTTTGCCCAGGGCAAACTCAAGGCCAACCTGAAGATTAACCAGCTGACCGAGGAGAACCTGAAGAAGAAATACGTACAGACCGTCATCGATGCCGGCAATGAGGTGAATGAAGCTATGGCCGACTGTCAGGCTGCTCGCGACAAGCACGAGTACTACCATCGCCAGGTGGAGGTGCTCCACGAGGCCTACCTGGGCACCCACGAACTGATGGACAATGGTAAGGCCAGATACCTTGAGGTGCTTACCGCTCAGGAGAACCTTCTCTCCTCCCAGCTCTCTGAGGCCTCTAACATGTATAAAGGTGCTCAGGCTATCATCGCCCTCTACATCGCTCTCGGCGGTGGCACAAAATAAACATAGACTTATATATAATAAAGGTGTAGTATGAATAAAAGGAGTATGCTCATAGCCTTGTCCCTGCTCTTTGGCGTGGGCAACATGATGTCCCAGAACGTTTCCTCTGGGCAGATGGACGAGCGTTTCAACGACAACAAGATGCCTTACGGCTGGTATGCCGAAGGTTGGATAGTCAAAGACAATGTTGCCCAGAAGGGGAAAGCTACTAATGAAAATGACAGTACCCAAACGGGAACACCCAACTTTAACATGGAAGACCTGCTGGGCGGTGGTGACGACAGTTACAACTACCTGATGACGCCGCCCCTGAGTGTCCAGGGTGGCGAAGTGCTGACGTTCTCGGCCAAGAAAGGCGGAGGCGACGACAGCGGCATCGGTTCCTTCATGGGTGGCGGCAGCGACTCTACCTTTGTGGTGGAACGTGCCATCTACGGTGAGCACCGCTGGATCAAAGTAGCTGACTTCACGACGCAGCTCGATTCCGTCTACAAGACGTTCACCATCAGCAACACCGAAGCGGGCGAATACCGTTTCCGCTTCAGAGCTGGAGGCAAAGTGATGATTGACTCTGTGGCAGGCTACCATATTGACATGGATGCTCCTGACATCTACCCCGTCTATCAGAAGAAGAACATACAGCCCATTGACCTCGGGCTCTGTGTTCAGGATACCACCGTAACGTTCGACATTGTCAATACGGCTACCGGTACACTCAAGGTGAACCTCTCGGTAGAAGGAGGTGCATTCACCCTCAACAACGCGAGTGTCAGCGTTGCTGCCGCCGATACGGCTAAAGTCAGCCTCACCTTTAACTACGGTCAGGGCCACGAAGGCCGCAACAGCACGATGCTGACCTTCAAGACTACCGACGAGCGCGTCGAGGAAATCCCCCTCCCCATCGATGCCATCATCACTCAGGCGGGCGTCTGGACAGACGACTTCAACGACAACAAACTGCCTTACGGCTGGTTTACTGAAGGCTGGAAGGTTGATAGTACAGGCGTGGCTACCGTCAAGCAATCGTCTGACGACGGAGGAATGGGAGGTATGTTCGGAGGCGGCAGCAGTGCTTCCTATTATCTGATGACGCCGCCATTGACGGTCAGTAACGTCAACGACGTGCTGCTCTTCTCGGTCAAGAAGCCCGGTGGTGGCGGCGGTATGGACTTCAGCTCCATGATGGGCGGCGGTAGCAGCGGCTCGACCTTCTTTATCGAGAAGTCCGTCTACGGCTCCGGCAAATGGGAGAAGGCCAAGGACTTCAGCAATGCCGTCGACACGGTGTTTACTACCCAGTGGCTATCGGGTCTGGAGCCGGGCGAATACCGTTTCCGCTTCATGGCCTCCGATAGCATCGTCATCGACTCTGTAGCCGGTTTCCAGATTGACATGAATGCCCCCGACCTCTACGTCACACTCGACAGCGCCGTTGTCCGCAGCCTCGACTTCGGTATGCTCAAGGCTGATTCTACCAGCACCTTTACCGTCATCAACACGGGTACGGGCACACTCGGTGTAGCTGTGTCAACGTTTGACGTGACGCGTCTCGCCGCTCAGGAAAGCAGCCTGTCGGTAGCCGCCGGCGATTCTGTGCTGCTGGGTGCCACTATGCTCCGCGACGACGAGCGGCAGGGCGAGGTTTACGATGTCCTGACGTTCACGCCTGCCGACGAGCGCGTGACCAGTCAGTCGGTCGCCTTCAGCGCCTACATCATCAAGTCCGACTCATGGTCAGAGGATTTCGAGCCCCTCTACGTTGTAGAAGACCAGACCTTCCCGCGCCGATTCCCTGAGGGCTGGACCAGCACCGGCTGGGAAATCACCCAGGGCGGCGGCGACGATATGATGGCCATGTTCGGTGGAGGCAGCGGCGAGGAGAAGTCATGGGTGGCCAAGACCGACTCTAAGGAGTATGAAATGGTGACCCCGCGCCTGCAGGCCAAGCAAGGCAACCTGCTGCACTTCACGGCCGATATGGGCGGCGGCTTCATGCAGATGTTCTCGATGTTCGGTATGGGAGGCGGCGATCCTTCTTACCTGAACGTCTACTACAAGAAAGACAACGACACCGTCTGGACATACCACAACACTTACTTCCAGAGTGGCGACGTCGTGTTCAAGGCCCCCTACTCCGGCTACTACCAGCTGAAGTTCCAGGGTTCGGGCGTCTCGCTCGACGACTTCCTCGGCTTCAGCCTGCCTAAGGATTCCGTACAATTCATCGATACCTCGTTAAACCCGAATGTGCTTGACGAACTCAACGGCAAGGTGTTCAACTCGGTGTACTACCGCGTGGTCTCAGCAAAGGATAACGGCGACGGTACGCAAACGCCCGTGGCATGCACCGTCAGCCTGCCCTATGACTTTGACATCGACGAATATTACGCCCCGGGTACGGCACAGATCTATCAGCTGGCTTACGTCGACAGCATCTACCACCAGTTTATCTTCAACGAACTGCCTGACAACAAGATGGAGGCCTGGAAGCCCTACTTGGTGATTGTCAACCGCGGCGACCTGCGGTTCAATGCTATCGACGCCTTGTTCACAAGCCAGGTGCCCGAAGGCTCGCCAGTCTACGATTTCTATCAATGGTACTGGTACGGCACGAATACCGAGATTGGAAAATGGGTGAGCGCCTACAGGGCCTATACGTTAGACAACGATGAACTGCTCTACAGCCTGAGCGACAAAGGTGTTTGGGAGTATGTAAGGCCATATAGTACGGAGACCTTTAATGGCTTCCGCGGACTCTTCTCGGCCTATGATTCTGATTATCTGATTGTTCCCTCCCTGCCTTTCCGGCAGAATCCGGAGGTGGTTGAATATCAGCATCAAGAGGGTGAGTGGGAAGCCAGGAACTACGCCACACGGTTCTACCAGACTGACGGTGACGGCAGCGGCAAGGTTGAAGACATAACCGACCTACTCTATATCGCTGACTACTACAATAACGGCACCACCGGCATCGCTTCCACCATCCGTACCATCGATACCGACGGCACCCGCCGCTACTTCGACCTGCAGGGACGACAGCTGAACGTGCTGCCCGGTAAGGGAGTCTATATTGAAAACGGCAAAAAGTACATCGCACGATGAAAAGGATGAAGTATTTCGCCGTTGCGGCTGTTCTGCTCTGTCTCACAGGACTCTGTGTGTCGTGTTCGTCTGACGACGATGACACCCCTATCCCTGCTCCTATTCCAGAAAAAACGAATCAGGAGGAGATTGATCGCAACACCCTGGTAAGTCACATTGAGAGCGATGTAAAACTGTTGGCCGACAATCTCAACGCAGCCTCGCTCAACGCTACATCGCAAGCCCTCACACAGCTGATATCACTGATGGAGAGCGACAAGAACATCATTGCAAACATCAAAAAACTGCTCTCGGCCATTAGCCAAAAGAAAGCCTTGCTCAGCGTCAGCCCTGTGAAGGTCGGTTCCGAACTGGCCAAGATGGGCTATCTGGCATACATCACCGCCGACAACAGCGACTTTGGTGTCCGCGTTGTATTCGACGGAAAAGGTGACTGCCGCGTCGTCTCCAACGACCGTCAGGAGTTCATCTTCCCCGCTACCGTCGATGGCATCGGCACGACACTCTTCAAACTGATTATCGACAGCAGCGACGACAGCTACCAGATGGTTGCCGACGCCAACCTGCCCAATGTGAAGCGTCTGGCATACGTCAGCCGCCTGCCGAAGACGTACACCTTAACGCTGAACGCCCTTATCGACAGCAAGGAGCTGATGCTGAGCGAAAGTGCCATCAACCTGGAACTGCCTCTTATCGAGAATTCGGAATACGTCAACCTCGATGCCTGTTCGTTCAAGATATCCGGCATACAGGATTCCTATCTGAACGACGACAAGAGCTTCCTTGACTATCGGCTCATCGTGGAAGACAAGAAGATGTCGCTCATCTACGGCTTCACCCACAACGGAGCTGGCGTCATCACCTGTGATGCAGAGATGGAACTTCCACAAACGAAGAGCTTCATCGGTCAGATGGGCAAGAGCATGATCGACATCGCCAACCTCAAGGCCATCACCATCCGCATGCTCGATGACCTGACGTTCACGGGCACTATTACCGATGGTGCAGCATTTGCGCAGAACTTTGCTAAAGCCATTCAGAATCGTCAGCAAGACAGCAGCGGCGGCGACCTGTCAGCAGCAGTGGCAGCCCTCAACAGTTCATGCCAGTTACAACTCTCCTGCCCGCAGACGACGAAGCCCGAAACGGTGAACTTCTGCGCGGTACAGAGAGACGGTAAGAGCACGATAGAGCCCGGATTAAAGAACTTGGAGAGCAACGACTACATTCCCATCAGCCAGCTACTAAGCCGTGAGACGATGGAGTATATCGACAAGCCCTTCAAGCTGTCGTACACCCCGTCGGGCAATTCTACAAGCGCCGCCCTCAGATTCTACTCCGTGCTGATGCAGATGATGCCCATCAACAATTAGCAATCTGAAACTTTCCTATAACAATCGCCGCTTCCCCAGCCTTTACACAGGAAAGCGGCGATTTCTTCACCCCACACCACCTTCTTCTTGCCGTCCACCATCTTGTAGTGAGGAATCACGTAGTCGTTCATCTTGTACACAAAAGGAAGGTTTAGCTCGAAGGCTCGAAGGGGAAAGTCAACCGTCCCTTTGTGTACTTTCTGTTGTTGTCAGAGTCCCAGTATTGGCGGGGGCTCGTCATCATCAATGATTATCTGACGATTATTTTCTTGCCGTTGAGAATGTATAGGCCACGCTGCGGCTGCTCCACACGACGACCGTCCAGCGAGAACCATTCCTTATTGTCCTTACCCTCACGATCCGTTAGCATAGCACCGATGCCCGCAGATGTCGGCTTGATAATGATATCATCGTTCGACCCGTGCTTGTCGATGTTACAGAATATCTGTTCTGTCCGTCCCGTAGAAACAATCTCGGCACCAGTCGGCTGCACAATGCTACAGTCTGTCAGCTCAATGGCAGAAAGACGAGAGATTTCTGTAGCCGTCACGTACGAGTTTTTGATGTACAGGCTACCGCCGATTGCTGAGTTTTCAGCCACGGCACCGTTGAACTTCACCGTCGTGTGGTCAATCGTCAGCGTACCGCCATGCAGGTTTACGGCATACCAGTTCAGCGATGTCACCTCAAGGCTACCCTCGCCAGCAATGGTCACGTGGATTCCATTAGTTCCGGGAATAAAAATCGCATTCGCATAGCCCGAAAAGGCATTCGTCAACTTATTCGTACCTTTCAGCTGGATGGTAAAGTCCGTTGCCCACGTCGCGAAAGACAGAACTGTAGACTCATTGCTGGGCGTGTAGGTAATCTCGGCATTGTCAACAAGATTACCCCCAGCCGCCAGCTCGTCCGTAATAGTCACGCCGCAGAGTCTGATTTCATTTGCAGCACCAACCGACAGCGCCATCGCCAGCAGCGAAACAGAAAGGAGTAAAAGTCTTTTTCTCATAGTCGTAGTTCTTTTGAAATTATGATATCATAGGCCGTTATTAACCTATCTGAGGACAAAGATACAAACTTTATGGCGAAAAAGCAAGAGAAAGAGGGGAAAAAGATTGGAAAGGCGGGGAAAAGCAAAGATTGTTGAGGAAAAGTATGGCAGTTTCGGAAATAGTTCGTATATTTGCGGACGAATTGAAAACTATACAGATTATGCAAGTTGCAACAATGCCATCAGAAGGCCAGATCCTGGTAAACATTGAAGACATGTCAAAGCTGAAGGACATCAAACGTGCCATCAGCATGCTTAAAGGCGTGGGCAAGATTACTGCGCCACGTCGCAAGCGTTATTCATCCTACGAGCGCTCACTTCGCGACTTGGACGAAGGCCGTGTGTATGAAGCCAAGGATGTAGATGATTTGTTTAAGCAATGTCTTGGCTGATATGTATACCATCAAGTTCACCGGCGAGTTCAAGCGCCAATGAAGCTCTGTGAACGTAGGGGCTACGATATGGAACAGCTACGTAAAGCCATTCGTATACTCTCTACAGAAGGCAAGTTGCCCGAAAAATACCTTCCTCACGTATTGCACGGCGACCGTAAAGGCCAGTGGGAATGTCACATCCAGCCCGACTGGCTGTTGGTCTGGGAGCAACGTGACCAGGAACTAATCCTGGTGATGCTCAACACAGGAACACATTCTGACCTATTCAGCAAGAAATACAAGAAGTAATCGTTGACCCCATAACAAAAAGTACACAAAAGGCGCTCGGCTCTGCCGCTTCGCTCTGCGAAGAACCGCATTCTATGCTAAATTCCAAACATTGATTGATATTTAACTATATATTTAACACTTGAGGAGCTAAGCTTACCTCGTTACTCGTCCTA
>CACZDV010000014.1 GCA_902780025.1 uncultured Prevotellaceae bacterium | reverse complement strand
GTCAAGAACGCCTTCCTGCTCAACATGAGCTATGAGATTCGTACGCCGCTGGCCAACGTATTGGGATTTGCCGAGTTGTTCGACAAGGAGCACGACCCCGATGACGAGCATATCTTTGCCGAAGAGATTAAGAAGAACTCGAAAGCGCTGCTCGACCTGGTGAACGACATTCTCTACATTTCGCGCATTGATGCCAAAATGATAGAACTTAAGAAGCAGCCCACCGACTTTGCGGCAGTCTTCGATGCCCACTGCCACATGGGGTGGAGCGCCAACATGAAGCCAGACATTAAAGCCATAGTGGAGAACCCCTACGAGCACCTGACGGTAGTCATCGACGAAGAACTGACGGGCAAAATCATAGAGCAACTTGCCTCCGTGTCCATCTTCTACACCAAGGAGGGAATGGTACGCGCCAAGTACGAATACCGCCAGGGAGCGTTGAACATCACCATCGAAGACACTGGCAGGGGCTTAAGCCAAGAAGTGCTGCCCCACATTTTCGACCGTTTTGGCCGCAACAAGAACGAAGAACAGTTTGGAACAGGCCTGCTGTTGCCCATTGTAAAGGGTCTGACAGAACTCATGGGCGGCATCATCGAGGTAACATCAGAGAAAGGCAAAGGCACCACTGCGTGGGTCAGCATTCCGTGCGAGCTCATCAGCAGCGAAAAGAAGAAACAAATCATATAAGATCAAAGAACACGGATGAACATGACGACTTATACCAGCATAACCCTGTTCAGCCTCGCAATGATAGTACTCCTTATCATCATTGTGCTGGCTGTTGGCATACGCTATCTTGTCAAAAAACGAGTGGCAAGAGCTACCGCCAAGGCTATGGAGGTCAACAAAATCATGCTACATGCCATAGGCCACAGCGAACACCTCATCGTGGCACTGGCTCTCAAGGAGAACATTTTCCACAACGTTCACGACAAACGGCTGCCCGCTGACGGGCTACCACTTAAGAAAGCCCGGGAAATGGTACACCCTGACGACCGCGAAGCCTACGACAATTTTGTAGAGGCACTGCGCTATGGCGAAAAGCAGGAGGACACGCTGGAGTACCGCTTCAACACCAACTATAAGGGCGGAGAGCCCGTATGGCACTTCATAAAGAACCATGCCGCAGTGGAAAACGACAGGGCCGGCAATCCCACTAACATTATCTTCACCATGACCGACGAGACTGACGAGGAACACATCAGGCTGGGCAACGACTACATGACCGACAAATACCAGCAACTGTTCGAGGACTCCATTGTCGGCTTGTCGTTCTACAATGCCGAAGGACGGCTCATTGAATGTAATAAGATGATGAGGGAAATATGCAACTTCGAGGAGCGCTATGACCGTCTTTTCTACGACTCCCCCATTTACGACCTGGCCCACTTCAACGTCAGCAGCGAACACCCGGAGGAGTCCTGGTTCTGCTCGCACCTGGAACTGCCCAAGCGTGACATTAACAAATTCGTGGAAATACGCGTACACCCCATGTTTGACAGCAAGGGAAAGCTGAAATACATTGCCCTGGCCGTACGTGACGTGACCGAAGAGCGCAACCTCTATCTGCAAAGCAGAGAGAACGACAAGAACATTCTCAAGGCCAACCACGACATTAAGCAATACGAAGAACAACTGCACTACCTGCTGGAGAACAGTAAGATGCACGTTTGGCACACAACGTTCAAGGAGGGCAGCATTGAGTTCATGAGCGACTTGCACAACACGGTTGCCAAGATGACCATCGAGGAATTTACCAACACGCTGCAAACTGACGAAAAGGACATTGCCATCAAGCGACTCACGCAGCCCATGGACGAAAAAGAAGAGAGCATCATCATCAGCCGTCCCTTCAAAAACATGCTGGAGAAAGACGACAAGGTGCACTGGTACAACCTGATGAAGATTCCTGAGTATGACGAAAACAAAGTGCAGACAGGCTACTTCGGACTGATACGCGACGTGACTCTGCTCATGGAGGAGCAGGAAATGCTGCGCCGCGAGACGGAGCGCGCCAACGACTCTGACCGCATGAAGAGTGTGTTCCTGGCTAACATGACCCACGAAATACGCACCCCGCTGAACGCCATAGTGGGCTTCAGCGACCTGCTGCAGGCCATTGACTCGCCTGACGAGAAACTCGAAATGATGCGTATTATACGCAATAACTGCGACATGCTGCTCAGGCTCATCAACGACTTCCTGGCCATATCGACCATTGAGAGCAACGGACTGTCTATGAACATCAAGGAAATTGATTTCGCAAAAGAGTTCAACGATTTCTATACGGGGCTGACACAGCGTGTGGGCGAGACATCTGTGGAGTTCATTTGCGACAACCCCTACGCGTCGCTGATTACGAAACTCGACATAGAGCGCATAGGACAGGTCATCACCAACTTTGTCACCAATGCCGTCAAATACACGCAGCAGGGCCATATCAAAACAGGCTACAAGGCAGAGCCGGACGGGCTCTACATCTACTGCGAGGACACTGGGACCGGCATTGCAAAGGAAGACCGCGAACGAATATTTGAGCGATTCGTCAAGCTCAACGACTACATACAGGGCACAGGACTGGGACTAAGCATTTGCAAGGCCATTGTGGAACGCTGTAACGGTACCATCGGCGTTGAGTCGGAGTTGGGCAAGGGTTCCACGTTCTGGTTCCGCATTCCCTGTGAAATATTGGGAAAGGTAAAAAAGTAAAAAGTAAAAGGGGAAAAAGAATATGAGCATACATACTATTAATAAGGTGAAGGGATGGGTGAAACGGTTTTTACCTTTTTACCTTTTTACCTTTTTACCTTTAAATGCGCTGGCACAAGAGCAGCCACAACGCACCTATACCGCAGAGCATCCACTCATCTACGAAGACGTTTGGGATCTTTGGCCCTACTGCTTCCTCAACGAGAAAGGAGAGCCCGACGGGTTCAACGTGGAACTCATCAAGCTCATATTCAAGGAACTCGGCATTCCCTACACCATCAAGCTGACGTCACGCCAGGAAGCCTTCAACGACCTGAAGGCCGGCAAGTCCGACCTGACCATGGCCCTCTCGGCCGGCTACCACGACGAGTACGGACAGTACGGCCAGAACACCATCACGCTGTTTACCCAGAGTGTGGCCACGCCGAAGAGCAAGGACATAGAGATTTACAACTTCAAAGACCTGGGCAAGCACAAGGTCATCGTCAACGACAACAGCCTGGCTCACCGCCTGATGGGCGACTTCGGCTGGAGCGAGAACGCCATTCCCACCAAGGACATACGCGAGGCCATCCGCACGCTCAGCGTCAACGAGGAGGGCCAGATACTCTGGAACACGCTCTCGCTAAAGTGGATCATTCACCAGTACCAGATAGACAACCTGAACATCACCCCCGTGAACATGCCCCACGGAGAGTACAAGTTCATGTCGAACGACGTAGCACTGCTGGCTCAGTTAGACAGCATCTACACCGTGCTGAGCACCGACGAGAAGCTGCTGGCCATGCAGAACAAGTGGTTCTACCCCGAACGCCAGGAGAAGCAGCTGCCACAGTGGGTGTGGTACGTCGTGGCTCTGGTGGGCGCGCTGACGCTCATCCTGCTGACCTACGTCATCGTCTATAGGCTGCAGGCACAACGCATCAATCGGCAGAACAGCCGTCAGAACAAGCGACTGGCACTCATCATGGGAGCCAGCAAGCTGCGCATGTGGACCTTCGACACGACGACGCGCCTCTTCACCTGGCACGACGAGGACGGACAGCCGCTCTACCACTACACCGCCGAGGAGTTTGCACAACGCTACCCCGCCGCCGACTTCCAACGCCTGAAGGAAGCCATCAGCAACATTGAGCAGGCCGACAGCAACCAGCACCCCTCGCCCCTCACCCTGCAGCTGAAGGCCATCGACTCGGAGGACGGCGACGACGCGCTGCACGACTTCCTGGTGACGCTCTCCGTCCTGCGCCGCAACAAGGAGGGCCGCCCCTCCGTCATCATAGGCACCAAGAAGGATGTCACCAGCAAGCAAGTACAGCAACGCGCCACCGAGACACTGGAGCTGCGCTACTGGTCCATCTTCAACACCCCCATGCTCGGCATTCTGTTCTTCAACAAGGAGGGCCGGCTGACGGGCATCAACCAGAAAGCACGCACCATCCTGGAGTGGACCGGGCTGCACATTGACGACCTGCAGCTCAACTACGACGACGTGCAGCGACGCATCAGCGAGCTTCGCAAAAGCATCAAGCAGCGCAAAGCACCCGTCAGCGGCGACCATGGCGAGCCGTTGGGCACCTTCGTCTTCTGCCGCGACACCACCGTCATGGTGCAGAAACAGCAGCAGCTCGCCATGGCCGAAGACGAGCTGGAGCAGAAGAACAAGGAGCTGAGCCGCTACGTCACCAACATCAACTACATTCTGGAGAAGGGCACCATGCGTCTGGCAAGCTATTCGCCCGAACAGCACACACTGACCATCTACCACCAGATAGGCCGTCAGCAGCTGGTTCTCACGCAGGCCCGCTGCATGACGTTCATTGACAACCGCCACCAGCGCAAGGGCATGCACATGCTTTCCGACATGGACGACTGCATCAACAAGAAGCAGACGGCCGACATCAAGACCACCATACGTGCACGTGGCGGGCTGACGCTCTACCTGCACTTCTGCCTCTACCCCGTGCTGGACAAGGAGGGCAAGGTGAAGGAGTACTTCGGTTTCTGCCAGGACATTTCGGAACTGAAGAAGGCCGAGAGCCTCCTGCGCGAAGAGACGCTGAAGGCGCAGGAGATAGAGAACACGCAAAACAAGTTCCTGCGCAACATGCTACAGGAAATCCGAACCCCGCTCAACGTCGTGGTGGAACTGGCAGCACAGCTCGACGAGGAGCATCCCGACACGGAAGGCCGCAACAGCGAAATCATACAGAACAACGCCCAGCAGCTGCTGGAACTCATCAACAACATCCTCTACATTTCGCGCCTCGAGGCCCACATGGTGGAAATCAACCCCCAGCCCACCGACTTCGCGCAAGTTTTCAAAGCCCACTGCCAGCAAGGCTGGGCTCAATACAGCCGCGACAGCGTACGCTACATTGTGGAAAGTCCCTACGAGCGACTCGTCGTCGATATAGACGAACCGAACCTCGGACTGGTCATTGAGCGCATCTGCACCATGGCAGCCCACAGCACCCAGGACGGCACCATCCGTGCCCGCTACGACTACATTGGCCGCAAGCTCTTGATATCGGTCGAGGATACGGGCGAAGGCATGGATGCCGACGAGCTGCAACACCTGCACCACGAAATCAGCCAGCGCAACAACAACAGCAAGACACTGGCCTGGGGCATCTGCAAGGAACTCATCGACCAGATGGGCGGCACGCTGGAAATCAACTCCGAGCGCGGACTCGGCACCACGGTATGGATTACCCTGCCCTGCACGGCTACTGACATTAAACGACGGAAAATCATTTGAACAGACATGAACAAGACGCAACAACACCCCCGATATACAGGGAGAAGCTTCAGGCTCCTCCACATCTGCCTGCTGCTCCTGCTACCCCTTGCCCTCAGCGCCCACGACATCAAGGGCTACAGCAAGGAACGGCCCATCGTCATAGCCTGCGACTGGAACAAGGCTCCCTACGAATTCCTGAACGACCAGGGCGAGCCGGCCGGCTCGAACATCGACATTCTGGAGCAAATCTTCAAGGAGCTGAACCTTCCCTACCGCTTCGTCATGAAGGAATGGGGCAACGCCGTCAAGACCTTCGAGAGCGGAAAGGCCGACCTCATTCTGGCCAACGCCCGCCGATACATGGGCCGCAGCGACTACTTCATCACGCGCAACATCATCAACTACAACCGCATCGTGGCGGCTACGCTGAAGGACACCACCGGCATCATCAGCATTCACCGGCTGGTGCGTCAGGGGGTCGTGATGAAGCCTGAAGACTACTCCAAGTACTACTTCATGGCCAAAGACTCCTCCTACCTCGACAAGATTGACTTCCAGTCGCCCAAGACGGCTCTCATGGGCGTCGAGGCGGGTGACTATACCTACTTTGTCTGGGGCGAGGAGCCCATCAAGTGGAAAATCAAGGAGCTGAACATGACGCAGATGCACCTGGTCGATGTGAACATCCCCATCAGCGAGATACACGTCATTGGCCGCGACCGCGACCTTATTGATGCCATCGACGACCACTACTCGCGCATGAAACAACGTGGCGAGGTGGAGCAGATCGTGAACCGCTGGATGCACCCCGAGAGAGTGACGGGCAGCACGCCGCCCAAGGCGCTCTACACGACGGCCGCCGTACTGCTGCTGGCCGCCGTCATCTGGCTCATCTACCGCGTCTCGAAAGCCCACGTCCTCAGGGCGACCCGCGAATCGACCGACCTGAACCAGATGATCATGAAGGCACTGGAGATGGGCAACTTCCACATCATGGAGTACGACATCAAGACCGACCGCATGACCAACAAGTATGGCCACGTACTGCCCGACGAGGGACTCACGCTCCAGGAGTTTACCAGCCGCATACACCCCAGTCAGCAACAGGAGTTCCGGGAGAAGATGGAACGTCTGCTCAGCGGACGCGAGCGCAAGCTCGAACTGGACAAGCGCTGGAATGCCGGCACGGAAGGCCAGCCCAGGTGGCTCACGCTTGAGGGGCACGCCGTCGTAGAACTCGACGAACACGGTGAGCCGGCCTACGTCATCAATGCCGTCCACAACATTACCCACGACCTGGAGGAAGAACAGCTCTCTTACGAGCGGGCCAAGCGCTACCAGGTGCTCTCTAACATGCCCACCATCGCCACGTCGTTCTACGACAAGGACGGCTACCTCATTGAGGCCAACGACGCCATGGGCGCACTCTGCGGTTTCCAGGACCCCAAGGTGGAACGCTTCTGGCGCAAGGTGTGCATGTTCGACATTCCGCTCTTCCGCAACGCCTACAGCCCCGAGAGCCGCGACGACCTCTACATCTGTCAGCACATGAACTACCCCGACATGGGCATCGACAGCTACATAGAGTTCACCGTCCATCCGCTGTTCAACAGCAAGGGAGAGCTCATCAACTACTTCTGCGCCGTCTTCGATGTCACCGACGAGTACCGCTGCAACCACCAGCTCGTGGTGAACCGCCAGAACAACGAGCGCGCCGACCAGTTGCTGAAGTACTACGACGAACAGCTGACCGGGCTCGTTGAGAGCGGACGCCTCTACATGTGGCATAGCCACATAGCCGACCAGACCATCTGGTTCTACCACTCCATGAAAAACCGCCAGTTCTTCCAGACGAGCTTCGACGACTTCTTGTCGCACATCGTGGAGAGCGAACAGGACGTGGCCCGCTACTACCTGACGAACACCAGCCTGGGGCAGCCCGAAATGAACGCCGTGTTCCACTTCACCGACGACCCCATGGGCAGTGGCGAGAGCTGGTACAACGTGAAATCAACGCCGCTCTACGACGCCGACGGCCACATCATAGGCCACCGGGGCATATCCTACAACCTGACACGCTCCACCCTCTTGCGCCGCGAGCTTACCGAGGTCACCGAGCGGGCCAAGGCCTCCGGCCAGCTGAAGAGCGGCTTCATGGCCTCCATGACCCACGAGCTGCGCACCCCGCTGAACGCCATCATGGGCTTCACCGACGTGCTGCGCATGACCACAGCCCCCGAGGAGCGCAAGGAGTACATACGCATTGTGCGCAATGCCTGCGACATGCTCGTGCGCCTCATCAACGACATCTTCGAGGCATCCACCATCACCGACGGGCCCAACTCCATCAGTCCCGCACCCGTCGATTTTGCTGTGGCTTTCGACGACATTTGCCTCATGCTGGAGCCGCGCATCACTGACCCAGGACTCACCTTCATCAAGGAGAATCCTTACAGCACGTTCGAAACCACACTCGACATAGGACGCATTCAGCAGATTATCACTAACTTTGTGACTAACGCTGTGAAGTTCACCAAGGAAGGTCACATCAAGGTGGGCTACCGCTACGAGCAATATGGACTGTACATCTATTGTGAGGACACGGGAGCCGGCATCGCCAAGGAGAAGCAGAAAATGGTCTTCGACCGCTTTGTCAAACTCGACGAGTACGTTCAGGGAACTGGCCTTGGCCTCAACATCTGCAAGTCCATTGCCGAGCGCTGTGGCGGACGCATTGGCGTCAACAGCGAAGGCGAGGGGCACGGCTCCACTTTCTGGATCTGGATTCCCTGCAATAAAAGTGAAGAGTGAAGAATTTAAAATTCTTCACTCTTCATTCTTCACTCTTCATTCTTCACTCTTCATTTAAAAAAGGAATGTTTTCTCAGCCCAGTAGCAGAGAATACCTGCCAGATACCCAACAAAGGCTATCCAGGTAATGCGCTTCATGTACCAGCCGAAGGTTATCTTCTCAAGTCCCATGACGACAACACCTGCGGCAGAACCAATGATCAGCATCGAGCCACCGACACCGGCGCAATAGGCCAGGAGCTGCCAAAAGATGCCATCGACAGCCATGTCGCCAGCAGCCTCAACAGGATACATACCCATACATCCTGCCACCAGAGGCACATTGTCAACGATTGACGAGAGGACACCAATGATACCTGTCACAAGATAGTGGTTACCATTAAACCACACATTGAGATTCTCACCCAGCATGGTCAGCACACCAATGGTCTCCAGACAGCCCACTGCCATCAGGATACCAAGGAAGAAGAGGATGGTGTCCATGTCAATACGTGAGAGCATCTTCGACACGCGCTTCTGGGTACCACGGTTGTCGGCTGTGTCCTCATGGTCCTGATGAATGCGGACATAGAAAATCTCCGTCACCGTCCAGAGCACGCCCAGCACGAGCAGGATGCCCACGAACGGGGGCAAATGGGTAATGGTCTTGAAGATGGGCACGAAGATCAGTCCACCGACACCCAGGAAGAAGATGGCCTTGCGCTGAGCAGCAGAGAGGCCGTCGCCATCCTCAGTCGCGGACACTTCCTGCGGGGCTGCCAGCTCGCCCTTGAGCGAGAGTGAGAGGATATAGGCGGGGATGACCATCGACACCAGCGAGGGAATGAATATCTCCATGATGACACCGGCAGCAGTGATGACGCCCTTGTTCCAAAGCATGATGGTGGTCACGTCGCCAATGGGCGAGAAGGCTCCACCGGAATTTGCAGCAATGATGACGAGCGAGGCATAGATGATACGGTCCATGCGGTCGCTGACGAGCTTACGCAGGATCATAATCATCACAATCGAGGTGGTCAGGTTGTCAAGAATGGCAGAAAGGATGAACGTCATGAAGGCAATTCGCCAGAGCAGTGCGCGCTTCGACTTGGTCTTCAGCGTGTCACGGACGAAATTGAAGCCGCCGTTCTGATCCACCAGTTCCACAATGGTCATAGCGCCCATCAGGAAGAAGAGCGTTGTGGCCGTAGAGCCTAAGTGGTGCTCAATGGCAGTGCCGACGACTGATGCCTTCATGTCGCCGATGGCTGTGGGAAGATAGGTCTCCGGAGCAATCATGAAGAGCGTCCAGGTGCCCACAAACATGAGCAAGGCTATTGCAGCCTTGTTGATTTTTGTCACGCTCTCAAGGGCGATGCACAGATAGCCCATCACGAAGAGCGTCACAATCATAATTGTTAATGTTGTCATTACTTTTTTGTTGTTTTTAAGTGAAATTTGCTGCAAAGGTACAAAAAAGTTCCCTTACCCGTTCATACTTTACTCATCAAAATGTGAATAATTCAGAAATTATTTTGTTGTTAGCAGGGTTTTGCGTACCTTTGTCATCTATGAACGAACAAAACAGAAACGAAACATGGAGCGAGAACGTGATTCTGGCCGATGCAGACTACATCGACAAAGTTGCGTTCGACCTTATCGTGAACTTTGAGCGGATGATAGAGCGCCGTATCCCCAAGGGCAACATGGCGATATGGGCCGACTGCGTGGCACTGGACGGCAGGCTCCGTCCTGGCGACAACCAGATACAGGTGGTACTCATTCACTCTAAGGGGAAGAAACAGATGGACAATCTTGGTCCTTCCGACTTTGCTGCCGACCTGTCGGGCAAGGCCTTCAAGGACAAGCTCGGAGAGTTCATCTTCGATTCCTATGCGACAGAAGAGGACATCGTCAGCCATGGTGACTTCTTCATAGATGCCCTACAGGTAATAACAGCCCGGAAGGAGGTCAAGCGGATAATGGTGATTCCGAATGCAGAGGATGACTATATATATAATAAGGTACGCGAGACGCTCAACCGCGTGGACGACGACAGCAAGCGCATGACCGTCTTCACCATGCAACCCATGCCGGGAGGTCGTTTTCAACAAGAGATACTGGGCTATTCGCTCATGGCGGCGTTGGGCATTCATTCAGCTGAAATTGAGAAATCAACAAATAAATTGTAATTCGTAAATCGTTAAATTGTAAATATCAAAGATGAGCAGAGTATTAATGATTGGCGCTGGTAGCGTAGCCACCGTTGCAGCCCACAAGATTGCACAGAATCCCGACGTATTCGACGAGTTTATCATTGCCAGCCGCCGCAAAGAGAAGTGCGACAAGATTGTTGAGGCCATAAAGGAGAAAGGCTTATTATCACCCAATGCCCAACACCCAACACCCATCACCATCAAGACCGCACAGGTGGATGCTGACGACGTGGAGCAGCTCAAGGCACTCTTCAACGAGTACAAGCCGGAGCTGGTCGTCAACCTGGCACTGCCCTATCAGGACCTGACCATCATGGAGGCCTGTCTGGCCTGCGGTTGTTCGTATTTAGACACCGCCAACTACGAGCCGAAGGACGAGGCACACTTCGAGTACTCTTGGCAGTGGGCCTACAAGGAGCGCTTCGAACAGGCCGGTCTGACTGCCATTCTCGGCTGTGGCTTCGACCCGGGCGTCAGCGGCATCTATACGGCCTACGCTGCCAAGCACCACTTCGACGAGATGACGCAGTTAGACATTGTTGACTGTAATGCAGGCAACCACCACAAGGCATTCGCCACGAACTTCAACCCCGAAATCAACATTCGCGAGATAACCCAGAAGGGACTCTACTACGAGGACGGCGAGTGGAAAGAGACGGAGCCCCTCTCTGTACACAAGCCCCTCACCTACCCCAACATCGGCCCGCGTGAGAGCTACCTGATGCACCACGAGGAGCTGGAGTCGCTCGTCAAGAACTACCCCACCATCCGTCTGGCCCGCTTCTGGATGACCTTCGGACAGCAGTACCTGAACTACCTCGACGTCATTCAGAACATCGGCATGAGCCGCATTGATGAGATAGAGTATGAGGCTCCCTTGGCTGACGGCACCGGTACTGCCAAGGTAAAGATAGTGCCGCTGCAGTTCCTGAAGGCTGTGTTGCCCAACCCGCAGGACCTCGGCGAGAACTACGAAGGCGAGACATCCATTGGCTGCCGCATCAAGGGCACAAAGGACGGTCGCACGCGTACCTATTATATATATAACAACTGTTCGCATCAGGCCGCCTACGAGGAGACTGGCATGCAGGGCGTTTCTTACACCACGGGCGTACCAGCCATGATAGGTGCCATGATGTTCTGCAAGGGCATTTGGAGGAAGCCCGGCGTATGGAATGTGGAGGAGTTCGCCCCCGATCCCTTCATGGAACAGCTCAACAAGCAGGGACTCCCCTGGCACGAAGTGTTCGACGGCGACCTGGAACTATAGAAATCATCAAATTGTAAAATCAAAAAAATAAATCGTAAATAGTAAATAGTCAAATTGTAAATTAAGAATATGGCAAAGAAAGAAGAGGGTGAGGCCCTCACCCCGCAACAGGAAAGAATGAAAGCCCTGCAGGCTGCCATGCAGAAGATAGAGAAAGACTTCGGTAAGGGAAGCATCATGCGCATGGGCGACGAGAAAATTGAAAATGTAGATGTCATACCCACTGGTTCCATCGGCCTTAACGCCGCACTCGGCGTGGGCGGATACCCCAAGGGACGCATCATCGAAATCTACGGTCCGGAATCCAGCGGTAAGACCACACTGGCCATACATGCCATTGCCGAGGCACAAAAGGCTGGCGGCATTGCTGCATTCATCGATGCCGAGCACGCCTTCGACCGCTTCTACGCTGAGAAACTTGGCGTGAACGTAGATAATCTCTACATCTCACAGCCCGACAATGGCGAACAGGCACTCGAAATTGCAGACCAGCTCATACGCTCCAGCGCCATCGACATCATCGTCATCGACTCAGTGGCTGCTCTGACGCCGAAGAAGGAGATTGAGGGCGACATGGGCGATTCGGCAGTAGGACTGCATGCCCGACTGATGAGCCAGGCACTACGCAAGCTGACTTCGAACATCTCGAAGACCAAGACCACGTGCATCTTCATCAACCAGCTGCGCGAGAAGATTGGCGTCATGTTTGGCAATCCCGAGACCACCACGGGTGGTAATGCCCTGAAGTTCTACTCCTCCGTGCGTCTCGACATCCGCAAGTCCTCTGCCATCAAGGAGGGCGACAACGTCTTAGGTAACATCACTAAGGTTAAGGTGGTGAAGAACAAGGTGGCTCCCCCCTTCCGTAAGTGTGAGTTTGAAATCCTCTTCGGCGAAGGCATCTCCAAGATTGGCGAGATTGTTGACCTCGGCGTAGAGTATGACATCATCAAGAAGAGTGGTTCCTGGTTCTCGTACGATGGCAACAAACTGGGCCAAGGCCGCGATGCCACCAAGCAACTGCTGGCTGACAACCCCGAGCTCTGCGAGGAACTGGAAGCCAAGATCATGGAGGCTATTTCTGCTAAGCAGTAAAACGGAGAGTTTTATTTTTATCATAAGAGAGGCTGTCACTTTTAATGATGACAGCCTTTCTTAATTTTACTAAATATTCGAACGTTTCAAAACTCCTTGCTCTACAGAGGGCTAAGGCTGACCTCCAAAGTCGTTCTGCAATTTCACTTCTGCGATACGAACACCATATACCATTATGGTGGTAATAGGAGACTTTCCTGAAAATACCATAAAATGTTGCAGTTGTTGTTACAAACTTATTGTTATTTAAAATATTGGTGTCCGCTAAAACTTTTTTTCAAGTTATATAAAAATTAAGGTCGGTATCCTCGCTTGGATTCCGACCTTTTTGTTATCTTTGTTTCTGCGACAAAACATCAATAACATGAACAAAGGTACACATTTTATCGGACAGCCGATGTATGGTCAGCTGATTATTTTGCTTAACAAGGCAAAAATTCTCAAATTCAGCCGTGAAAACGGTGGTGAAAGGTATGTGAAGCACTTTGATGCGTGGCAACATCTGGTCATCATGCTCTATGCAGTGATCAAGCGCTTCGACTCGCTGCGCGAGATAACGGACTCCATGTTCCCCGAAGCTCGCAAGTTTTCTCATCTGGGCATTAGCATGATGCCCCGTCGCAGCACTCTTTCCGATGCAAACGCCAGAAGGCCGGATAGTATCTTCGAGGCTGCCTATAGGGATTTGTATGCCACATACAAGGATGAACTTTCCTCGGACAGCCGGAAACGGCAGACCCCGAAATGGCTCTCACGGCTTCAGATTATTGATTCCACGACCATCTCACTTTTCTCCAACCTTATCTTCAAGGGTGTGGGACGGCATCCCAAGACTGGCAAGAAGAAAGGCGGAATCAAGGTGCATGCCAGCATACATGCCAATGAAGGAGTCCCTTCTGACATAAAGTACACTTCCGCTGCCACGAACGACAGTTTCATGCTCAGGCCGTCCAATTACTCATCCGGAGACATCCTGGCCATCGACAGGGCGTACATTGACTATGCCAAGTTCGAGGAGCTCACGGCACGCGGAGTGACATACGTCACGAAGATGAAGAAGAACCTTGTCTATGAAATCGACAGCGACACAATGTATATGTCGGAGAAAGGACAGATGGAGCACAGGGTGCAACAGGTGACATTCACAAAACATGTCAAGGGAGGCAAGGACATTGTACACCATGCCCGTATCGTCACATACGTTGATATCAAGAAGACAAGAGCAAAACTGGTGTCGCTGTTAACCAATGATATGGACATGGAGGCAGAGGATATCGTGGAGATATACCGGAAACGCTGGGAAATCGAGCTTCTTTTCAAGCAATTGAAGCAGAACTTCCCGCTGAGATACTTCTATGGAGAAAGTGCCAATGCCATCAAGATACAGATTTGGGTGACCCTGATAGCAAACCTCCTGCTTATGGTCATGCAGAAGCGTATCAAAAGAACATGGAGCTTCTCAGGCTTGGCCACCATGTACAGAATCATGCTCATGTACTATGTCGACCCGTATTCTTTCTTTGAAGCACCCGAGAAAGACTGGTGAGGGGGCTTACTTTTTCAAAAATAAGTCCGCAATGACTGTTTATAGGCACTGCGGACACATGATTTATGGCTTTTCAACTTTTAGCGGACAGCAATATTAATAAATGAAGAATTTGAGACGCGCCTCGATGCTCCCCTGTTCTTTTCAGCGCGCTAAACAAGAAAAGCATCACAGAATCGACTCTATTTCGAAACTGTACCACAAAGGTAAGGAGATTTTTTTAATGTATTTTTTCCAAAAACTTTCCAATAATTGAAAAACAGAGGGGCAGGAATCTTTCGACTCCTGCCCCTCTGTTTTTAGTAAGCTACGGCATATTCTGGCGCTAATTCCATAAGGTATTTTTTTATCCAATCAATCAGCCTTTCCCATAATCTATGCCTCGCACGTTGTTTCTTTTCCCTGCGGTCTTCGTATGTTACCGCTGGTCTCCAATCTTCAAACCACCTAAGCCAATTATTCAGCGTCTTACGCGAAGGCAGTTCCACTACCTCACATTCTAGAATACGGTGATAGTGCGATATCTTGCCATACGGGTCATCTTCGGGGCTAAAAAACTGATTCGCAGCTTTCAGAAAGCAAGTGCTGTACTGGGTAATACTCTCATACAACTCTATGCACTTCTCTTTGACAGCACACAATGTGTTGTGGAAATATTCAACCACCTTGCTGTCGGAAATCCTGCTAAACAGACGCTTGACTGGATTCCTTCCTCCCTTTGATTTTTTCTGTACTTCCTTGATAATATTCTCATCGACGTACTGGAGGGGAATTTTCAAGTATTTATCGTCAACCTCTATTTCGTCTGACACAGAAGCTTTCATAAAAGCATTTGCAACAGCCGAAACTATCTTGTCGAGCGAAAATCTGTCCTTTGTCCCGTCACGCTTTGTAATTGTAAAATTCAATATTTTATCCAAAAAAGAATTATCTCTCTCGTGGCTGCCGTCTGCCCGAGACTCAGCCTGCTGTGGTTTGTAATTACTTTCTGTTTCTTGTTCTTTGTGTCTCCTGCTCATATTAGATTGAGCGTTTTAAAGGGTTAAACGAGGTGCGTCCTGCGGTGCCTGCGAGAAATCTCTGCGTACGAGTTGATGGCCTCTATCCTGTTACATAACCATCTGTACAGGTCCGGGTTCCGCTAATGTGGCTGACAGGTTGTTCTATTTTTTTCCTATAGACAAAAAATTAAGTTTGTAATACAAAAATGGAAATATGTTGAAGTACACATAGTGTGTACGTAAATTGTAGCGGTCGGTTCCGCACACCACATTATAGTTCTTACCATCAGCGGCAGTAGTCAAATATTCTTTGACAACTGAAGATTCACTTAACTCATTTTCTTTCAAGATATTAATGATGTGATAGCTAATGGTTTGCTTCGAGGTGGCAACTTTTATGACTCCATTACTATTCTGCGCTCTTCCTCAGTCAGACCGTAGAGGCCGAAGACTTTGTTGTCTATCTCTTCATCTGTAGCTTTTATCTGTTCTGAGAGTTCCCGGCACTCTGCCACGCGTTCACGGAAGTAGTCTTCCCATTCGTCCTGTTGCTTCAACGGGATGCTTAGCTTTTGCTTCTTCAGTTCTGCCATCAGACCCTTGAAGTCCAGCTGGTCAAACTGCTGCAGGGCTGTCGTTATCTTCACACCCTCAAAGTTCTCACTCAGTCGGCGCAGGAAACGAGTGCGCTTCTGCTGTAATTGCTCGTTCAAAGAAAGCATAGAGTTAGCGAGTGCGATAAAGGGTTCTTGAGATTCTAATGGTATTGGCTTTATATAAGTGTTTCTTAAATTTGGAGAGGAATAAAGCAAATAACCTCCCGACATTCTTAATCCATCGAAGAAGCACTCAAACATGTAATTATATAATTTTGAGTTCAACCAACACAATACGTATTCTGGTAGATACCCTTCTTTGAAAGAATGAATACAATTTGTATCAATTGACGCATATTCTCCATTTGAGTCATAGAAAGCCTCACATGTCAAACCTATCTTCGAGATGATAATTTTAGGTGAGGAATATAGGGCATGACGATTTGCAGATATTCTGGAATCATTATTTGGTAAATATGGGGTAAGATATTGCTTTCCTTGCTTAGTGAGTGTATTACAACCCCATGTAGTACAGAAGGGATCTATTGTTCCTGTATTGATGAGTTTATATCCGCATTGTTCTTCAATAATTAATGGAGCATAGTCATCTGCTTCTTTTGCGGTAGAGGTCGCGTTAATTGCGCCAGCATTAGATAATGCCACACCTTGAGAAATCACTTTTTGTGTTATTGATAGTTTGTCATTGAGGAGGAATCCTAAAATACTCTCTTCTAAGATATTTAATCTATCATTCGGATAGTTCTTACTAATTAGTTTATGTGTCTCTTCGTCAAACTTTCCACACATCACATTGGGATTATTCTGATTGTTCTGTAACATAGTAATTACAGGATAAGTAGAAGCATCTTCAAACACTCGTTTGTCAGAATAATCTACTAATTGGTAAAAAGAGAACCGTTCAATGATATAATTTCTTAAAGCCGCTCCATAACTGGCAGATAGATATCTATTCGGAGTAATAAAAGCAAGAACACCGTTCTTCTTTAGCAAAGACAAACCTTTCTCAAAGAAATAGATATACAAGTCAACTGTTCCTTTGGCTGTCTCATAGTTTCTCTTAATATAATTGAATGCTTCAGATGTGTAACTCTTCTTTATCTCCATAGCATTAACATACGGCGGATTACCTATCACGACATCGAAGCCGCCCTTCTCGAATACTTTGGGGAACTGCTCCTGCCAGTTGAATGCCTTGTCGCCGGCAACGGCTGGGTCGCTGATAAGCGAGTTGCCACACTTGATGTTCTCGTTCAAAGAGTTTAGTTTTCGATGGGGTTTGGCAGTGCGCAGCCAGAGTGCCAGCTGGGCTATGCCGACACTCTCCTCGTTGATATCGACACCATAGAGGTTATTCTCAAGAATAGCGTTTTCCACTCCTTGGAACTCGATGGTAGAGCCTGTTACCTTTGCCTCCATTTCGTCTATATGTTTGTGCTCGGCTATCAGGAATTGCAAAGCGGCATTAAGAAAAGCGCCACTACCACAAGCTGGATCGAGAATCGTAATCTCCAAGAGCCATTTACGATACTGCTGCAACTGATCCATCAGCCGTTTCTTGGTTTGCATCTGGCGACGCTGGTCAGAGAAGTATTCATCTTCAATGACATTCAACTCCTTCTTCTTTTCGTCGCAGAGACGCCCCACGGTATTCTCTACAATGTATTTCGTGATATACTGAGGGGTGTAGAAAACACCATCCTGCTTGCGCTTAGAGAGCCTTACCCCCAATCCCTCTCCCATAGAGAGGGGAGCTTCTGACGCCTGTATCTGCTGGGTTACCTCCTCTATCTCTGAGAGTGAGTTCTCGAAGATATGCCCTAAGATGTTCACATCCACATCGCTCTCGAAGTCATATTCCGAAAGCCTGCGTGAGTGCTCTGCCAGCAGGTCGTCACTGATCTTGATGCTGTCCAGCACCTCGTCGGGCTTGAAGAGTCCGCCGTTGTAGGCAAATATCTCGTACTTCTTGCCTTGGAAGCCCGTGTTCATGTAGCCGAAATATTTCTTCACGCGGTCGTAGAACGGACGGTATTCGTCCATCTCCTTCAGCTTCTCCCACTGGTCAATAATCTGCACTATCGAATTGGGTGGCAGCAGTCCGCAGTCTTCGGCAAAGAAGATGAAGAGCAGGCGGTCGAGCAGTTTCTGGGTTTTCTTGAACAGCAGCAGTTGCCAGTCCTTCACGTCCCTGCCTTCTGGGGCCGGGTTGTTCTTCACGATATCGGCAAACAGCACACGCTTGAACTGCGAGTAGTCCTTGTATAGCGCATTGGTAATCTGGTCTTCCGTAGAAACTGACTCTTCTTTCATCTGTAGGGCGATGCCACGTTCCACCTGCGTCCAGGCCAGACACAGGTAGAGTTCGCGGAACTCGTCTTTTGTCATGTGGAAGATGTCCCACTCTCGGTATTCTACCGCATTGTCAATATAGAATCGAAGTTTCTCGAAGTTGGAGATAATGACCAGACGCGTGTCCTTATGCTTGCTCTTATAGCCGAAGGCCTGATTCTCGATGCTTGCCAAATCGGGGGTCTTATGGTCTTTCAGCTCGATGACACCAACCACTTTATCGTCAATCAGAATGGCACCGTCAGCCTTTTTTGAACCAACCTCGTTTTTCAATTCTGTTGTGAGATTGTAGTTGGGCGAAGGGTTGATGGTGTAGCCAAGTACCTTGACGAACAGCTCGCGAAGGAAGCCTTCCTGGAACTGCTCTTCCTTGATTTTATGGATATTGGCTTGAATATCCTCGTTCAAAAAATAGCTTGAGTACTTTTCCCAAACTTTTGTTATCAGCTCCTCATCGAGCAGACTCAGGTACTTTTTGACGATATTTCTTTGTAGTAGCATATTTATTAAATATAAGTTGTTCGCAAAGTTAAGCATTATTTCTGAGATATCCAAACAAAACAGTGGAAAAAGTAGGAAAGTAGGAAAAGCGGAAAGTGGACATTAAGGTATTCTGAAAGTGATATTCAGAGAAGATATATATATAATAATGGTAATAATAATAATAAATAAAAAAACTTCTACTTATAATGTCTCTCTTCCTGCTTCAAACGCTGCCCCTGGAAATGCTTAATGTCTACTTTCCGCATTTCCTCCTTTCTGCATTTCTTAATTTTTACACAAAAGAACCGTCCCTTTTGTGTCCGCGCCTCCTCCATACCGTAGAGGGGGCGCTTTCAGGTGGTGGAAACGCCACTTTCAGGTGGTAGCGGGGGCGTTTTGACTATATAGAAGTGGCGCTTCTACAGGGTCAAAACGGCACTTCCAGAGCATGGAAACGGCACTTCTTTTTGCTTCAAGTTACTTGAAACATGTATTGTTGAATGGATTTATAGAACCATGCCCAATGCCTGGGCAACCGCATTCTTGATAAAGGCATTGATGGTGATGCCTTCTTTCTGGGCTGCCATCGCAGCACCACTATGTAACTCCGGTGACAAACGCACATTCAGCACACCCGTATAGGGTTTTCGAGGCTGAATGTCTTTCTCCTCACACAAGGCGAGATAGTCATCAATGGCACCTTCAAAGTCAGCAGTCAATTCCTCAACAGTAGAACCTTCGTATGTGATGCTGTCCTTTGCCATTCCCTGAACCTTACCGAAAAGGCACTTGTCCTCCTCGCTGTACTCTACACTTCCTGTATAACCTTTGTACTTCAAATAACCCATAACAATATCCTCCTATTCTATATAATGATTTTTAATCAGAAAATTCAAAATGTCACGCATCATATAACCCTTAACGATGTTACTCGGATGGGGCTTGTGCATGATGTAGGCTATCTGGTCGACGCTATGGTAGAACTTTATTCTTGAACCAGATGTCGCCCCCTTGTTCTCAAGCTCGAATCCGTAGCCTTGAAAAAGGCTGACTACTTCCTCAAAGGTAAAGTCTCTGGGAAGAGTCCTGAATCGCTTGATTAGTTTTTCTCTCTTATTCATGGCGCAAAGGTAACTATTTTTAGTCACATCGCCAAATTTTATGACCAAAATTTTTGTGATAAGATATGGCAGCAGGCAAGGAAGATAGTAAGAAAATACTATAAAGTATTACTTAAAGAAAATATTTTAAATTTCCTGTAAAATAATTGCTTAAATGTTTGGATATTTCAGTAATTTTTTATAACTTTGCAGTGTAATAAAGATGGAATCTAATACCATGAAAAACACGCGAATGAAGGCTGTATGAAAAACACCGGTGGAAGCAGTCTTGAACGCCCAGGCAGCAATGCCGCAGAACTCTCGAAAAATGCACCAAGCATGATCTTTAATGTTTTACCTTTTTAATCGTTAATTGTTTAATACCATGGCAATCAACTATGTACTGCAGAAATGCAACAATGAGAAGTCGGATAACTACGGGCAGTTCGTGGCCCGCGTCCGCACACTGGGTCTGACCACGACCGAAGAGGTGGCCGAGAAAATTCAGAAGAACGCATCGGTGAAGCGCTCTGACGTGAAGGCTGTGCTCGACGAGCTGGCCGACGTGCTGACCGAGAAGCTGGCCGACGGGTTCACCGTGAAGTTGGACGGGCTGGGCACGTTCTCTCCCCGCATCCGTGCCAAGTACCAGGCAGTGACCGACGAGAATCCCTACGACGTTGAGGAGAACGTGAAGAACGTGGGTGTACTCTTCCGCCCCGAGCGCAAGAAGACGAACGGCGGCACTGTGCAGACGCTCATGCCCGAGCGCAAGCTGAAGAAGTACGAAAACTACGTTCAGCAGTCGAACGCGACGCCGGAGCCGGTTAATCCGTAAATTAGAAATGAGGAATGAAAAATGAGAAATTAAAATGAGAAATGAAGGAATGCCGTTGGTGCAGCTTATTTCAACATTTCTACATTCACATTCCTCATTTCTCATTACTCATTTCTCATTTCTCATTAAAAAACACACTTCTTGGTGGCTTTGCTGCCGTCCTGTGCTTCGATGACCACGATGAGCACTTTGTCGCTGATGCCCTTCAGGGGGTAGAAGTAGCTGGTGATATCGGCCTTGGCGGGCGTGAAGGTGTGGATGGTCTGGCCGGAATAGCTGACCACGTCGAGCTTCTTGATGGGCTTCTCGCTCTTGATGCACGTTGTCGTCGGCCGGTGAACAGCCTTTTGAGGAGACGACGTAGCCGGTGGTGCCTGGCCCACCATGTTCGACTGTCCGATGGCGAGGTAGATGTAGAAGTTGGGGTCTTGTGCTTGAGCTGTCATAGCGGCAAAAAGTAGTGCGATGGTTGTAAGTAATTGTTTCATATAGCAGTAATTTTCGGGCAAAAGTATAAAAAGTTGGCGGAATGGACAAGAATTTTTGCAAAAATATTTTGTTAATTCATTGATTTGTCGTACCTTTGCAGCCGTTTAACACGAAAGTAGAACTAAAAATAGTTAATGAAGAACGACAACATGAAGAATCAGTACCGCGTGAATGAGCAGATTCGCGTTCGCGAGGTACGCATTGTGGGAGATGGTGGCAGCACCGTTGTTCCGACCCGTCAGGCACTGGATATGGCTCGCGACCAAGGCGTTGACCTTGTGGAGATATCGCCGAATGCGCAGCCGCCCGTTTGTCGTTTGATTGACTACAGTAAGTTCCTCTACCAGCAGAAGAAGCGCCAGAAGGAGATGAAGGCCAAGCAGGTGAAGGTGGAAGTAAAGGAAATAAGGTTCGGACCTCAGACGGACGAGCACGACTACCAGTTCAAGCTGAAGCACGCCAAGGAGTTTCTGGAGGAAGGTAATAAGGTACGCGCGTACGTATTCTTCCGTGGCCGGAGCATCCTGTTCAAGGAGCAAGGCGAGGTGCTGCTGCTGCGTTTTGCCAACGACCTGGAGGAGTGCGGCAAGGTAGAGTCCATGCCGAGCTTGGAGGGCAAGAAGATGTTCCTCTACCTGGCCCCGAAGAAGGCCGGTGTGGCCAAGAAGAGCCAGCAGAAGCGTGACAACGAGCGCCGCGAGGCTGAGGCCAAGGAGGCTGAGCGCATCATGGTAGAGGCCGAGAAGCCTGCCAACGGCGGTCTGCTGGCCAACGCCAAGATCAGTGCCGACGCGCTGAAGAAGCTGACCGAGACGAGCGAGGATGAATAGAAAATAAACTTGGTGCGTAACGCCCGGTATATGCGTTGCCACCGTATAATAAATAACAATTTAAAAACAAAAAAAACAATGCCAAAAGTAAAGACAAACTCCGGTGCAAAGAAGAGATTCTCGTTCACCGGTTCGGGTAAGATCAAGAGACATCATGCTTACCACAGCCACATTCTCACGAAGAAGACCAAGAAACAGAAGCGTAACCTGACGGGTTACAGCATCGTTGACGTTTCTAACATGAAGCAGGTCCGCGACCTGTTGTGTCTCCGTTAAACCTATTGTCAAACATTTAAAGTAAAAGAAAACTATGCCAAGATCAGTTAATCATGTTGCTTCAAGAGCAAAGAGAAAGAGAATTCTGAAACTTACACGTGGTTACTTCGGTGCCCGTAAGAATGTTTGGACAGTAGCCAAGAACACTTGGGAAAAGGGTCTTACCTATGCTTATCGCGACCGTAGGAACAAGAAGCGCACCTTCCGTGCCCTGTGGATTCAGCGTATCAACGCTGCCGCTCGTCTCGAGGGTATGAGCTATTCTGCTCTGATGGGTGGTTTGAACAAGGCCGGCATCGAGATTAACCGTAAGGTGCTCGCTGACCTCGCTGTCAACAACCCTGAGGCTTTCAAGGCTATCGTTGCCAAGGTTGCTAATAAGTAAAAACTACAGCAAACAAGTTTTGCTTGAATGAAAGCGTCGCAACTCTCAGTAGGTGCGACGCTTTCTTTTTTGCATCGAGTGTCAATAAGTCCTTAAGTCCTGTGGTCCGTTGCTAAGACAAAATTCAACGGGGCTCTCCGGACTGAGCCGCTTTTTGTCTATGCCTTGCTGGTGATGGGCAGCTCCAGGACGAAGCGGCAGCCTTCGTGGTAGGTGGTATCGAGGGTCAGCGCACCGCCCAGGTTGGCAACGTGGCGCTGGGTCAGGGGAAGTCCGAGTCCGAGGCCTTCCGAGAGGTCGTTCACCTTGGTGAAAGGAACGTACATGAGCGGCTGGTAAAGGTCGGCGATGCCGGGGCCTGTGTCGCTGAAGACGAACTTTACGGTATAGGCCGTAGCCGACAGTTGCAACGTGATGTGCTCACCGTCGGAATATTTGGCTGAGTTGTAGAGTATCTCGCGAATGCTGCGCATCAGGTAGAGCTTATTACTGCGAATGAAGAAGGTGTCGGGCAGCGTGGTCTCAAACTGAATGGGCAGATTGGGGAAATGCAGGCGGGTTGACGTTATGCACTCGCGTGCCAACTCGTTACACAGCACCCGCTCGTGGCGGTGGCTGCGCAGCTCTTCCGACAGTCCGACTTCGGAAATGTCGTAAAGCATGAGGACCATGCGGTTGAGCGTATTGGCGTTGTGCTCCATCAAGTCGGAAATCTTGTTGCGCTCGGTGGCCGACAGCTCGTAGAAGTTGTCGCGAAGCACCTGTGCGAAACCGTTGATAATGTTGAGCGGCGTGCGTATCTGGTGGGTCATGTTCTGAATGAAGGCCGTCTTCTGCCGTCCGGCTTCCTCGGCCAGCTGGCGCGCCTGTTGCAGTTCGGCGTTGCGTTGCTGCGTTTCTTCGTTCACGTGGACAATGTCGTTGACGTGGCGGCTGAGCGACTGCTGCATGGTGGCAAAGCTGTTCTGCAGCATTCCTACGGCATCGGTGCGTGGGGAGTAGGGAATCTGCTCGTCGTAGTGTCCGGCGGCTATGCGCTGTGACTGGCTGACCAGCCGGTTGAGCGGCTTGACGGCACCAATGACGATGTGGCGGCTCAGCAGGAAGATGAGAATGAAGCCAATGACGAGGAGCGGTACGAGCACATAGCTGAGCTTGTAGTAGTTATGCAGGATGTCGCTTTCGGGGCACACCAGTGCAAGGCTCCAGTTGGTGCCTGGCACAGCCTGATAGCAGACCAGCGATGGCTTTCCGTTGATGGTGGTGAACAGTGAGCCCTGCTTACCCGTAGTCATCTGGTGGCCAATGGCTATAATGTCAGTCCCGTCCTGCGCGTCATTCATGTCGAAGATGGTCTTGTCAACCAGGCGTGTGGAGTCTGGGTGTACGAAGTAGTGCCCGTCTTGTCCGAGCATGAAGAAATAGGCGTTAGGGTAGGGCTCCTCGGTGGCAATAATCTGCGACAGGCGGGTGAGCGACAGGTCGGTAGAGATGACGCCGACGAAGTGTCCGTTGTGGTAGAGCGGCCGGCAGTAGGAGGCAATCATGTCGGTGGCCGAGAGCGTCCCCTCGTTATAGTCGTCGAAGGGGTCAACCCAGCACGGTTCGCCCAGTCGGCGCGGTGCCTTGTACCATATCTTGTCGAAGTATTCGTATTCGGCTTCCCTGACGGTGCTGATGCTGTCGTTGCCGAACCTGACGGAATAGGCCGAGAAGTAGCGGCCATACTGCGGGAAGGTATATGGCTCGGTGGTGATGGAGCAGCCGTTGACGTTGGCATTGAGCGTGACGATGCGCCTTGAGAGTGCCAGCAGCGAGTCGGGCTGCATGTTTCTGAGTGCTATCTGGTAATTGGCATTGGTGGCCGTCTCAATGGTCGAGAGGTAGCTCTTCACGCGGTGTGAGGTGGCATCGAGCACACTGGCGGCGTGTTCCTGCGCTTCCTGTCTGATGTTGTTGCGCGACTGGAAGAACAGAATGCCCAGCGAGAGGACGAAGACCAGCGTCGTGAGCAGCACAATGCCCAGGCTGAGCTTCGTCGAAAGCGACTGTCGTATATGGTCAATGATGGTTTTCATTTCTTCTTATTATTAACTTTAAGCAGGTCGTTGAGCACGTCGGTTATGTTTTCCCCCTCATGCAGAATGTCAGTCACGAGCTGCTGCACTTCCGCAGGCTTCAGGGTGCGGCTGTTGTGGCACAGCTCGTCAACGTTGCTGCTGATGGCGTTGACGGGGGTCAGCATCTGGTTAGTCATGTTGTGCAGCACAGCGGTCTTCATGTGGTCGGCCTCACGGGCCTGTTCGTAGGCTTCGGCCAGTCCGGCACCCCGTTCGCGCAGCGTCTCGTTCAGGCGTTCCAGCTCGCCCATGTTGGCCGACAGCGCCAGCTGCATCTGCCTGAAGTTGGCCTGCAGGCGTCCCACTTCGTCGTGATGCCGGCTGTCGGGTATGGTCTCGTCGTAGTGCCCTTCCGAAATGCGCCGGGCTGACTCGGTCAGCATACGCAGGGGCAGCAGCTGGTGGTGGGTGAACAACTGGCAGAGCACCAGCAGCACCAGCAGGCCGATGCCGGCAATGGCCAGCACTATGTACAGCAGCTGGTTATAGTCGCCGAAGATGTCGTCCTCTGGGTAGATAATGCCTGCGCTCCATCCCAGCTTGTTCATTGACCGGCCAGGCACAACGGCGCGCGTAAAGGGCTTGTAGAAGACGTAGCTGTCAACACCGTCCAGTCGTAAATGCCGGTAGCCCGTCTCACCGGCCACCATGGCGCGTGCGGCTTCTTCCACCTCTGGGTCAGTATCATTGGCAGGCGTCGAGAAAACCGTCTCGTGCAGCAGTTTGGTGCTGTCGGGGTGAACGATGAACGAACCGTCGCTTCCCAGCAGTACGGCATAGGAGTTTGGTGAGGGCTTGGCTGACAGCACAATATTGGAGAGCAGGGCCAGCGTCACATCAACGCCAAGTACCCCAATGGCGCGTCCCTCCTTATTATATATAGGCAGGCAGAAAGAGATGAGTGCTTCGTCTTCAGCGTCTTCGTTCTTTAGCGGCCCAACCCAGCTGGGGTGTCCGTTTTCCAAAGGTAAAGTGTACCACGACTGCTCTGTGTAGGGAACGTTACTGAACGTCTCTGACTGAATGAGGGGTGAGTCCTCGGTGTTCAGCTGGCCTGAGTGCTCATGGTGCAGGTAAGCCATGAAGTACTGTCCGCGACTCTTGTAGTAATAGGGCTCGAAAGCAATGGCGCAGCCGTTAATGTAAGGGTTGGCTTCCAGAAGTTCCCGACAGTAGTCGAACATGCGGTCCGGCTCGTCCAGGTGCTGCATCATGTCCCAGTAGATGTTGCCTGACGCCTGTTCCACGCTTAACAGTACGTTGTCGGTATGCTGCACGGTGGCGGTGAGCGTCTGTCCGGCTTTCTCAAGCGCTTCCTGTCTTAATGCCTTGCGCGAGAAGCTGAACATCACGAACAGCGCTATGCCTAACAGCAAAGCAACAGCAAGCACCACCATCAGGCTGATGCGTACGGATAAGGTATTGGCTATTATTTTTTTCAGCTGGTTCATGGGCTTAAAGGATTATGTCTTGTTCAGTCCCTTCATGCTGAGGGAGATACGCTTGCGGCGCAAATCGACGGCCATGACGCGCACGCGCACATGTTGGTGGAGCCGCACTACCTGCGTGGGGTCGCTGACGTAGCGGTCGGCCAGTTGCGAGACGTGCACCAGTCCGTCCTGGTGAACGCCTATATCGACAAAGGCCCCAAAGTTAGTGATGTTGGTCACAATGCCGGGCAGCTCCATGCCTTCCTGCAGGTCGTCAATGGTCTGTACGCTGTCGTCGAACTCGAACTCCTCAATCTGTTCGCGCGGGTCGCGTCCGGGTTTCTCCAGTTCGTGCATGATGTCAGTAAGGGTGGGCATGCCGACGTCGGCCGTCACATACTTCTTGATGTCGATGGCCGCCCGTTTCTCCTTATTGCTAATCAGGTCGGCTACGGTGCAGTCGTTGTCCTTGGCCATTTGCTCGACGATGGGATAGCTCTCGGGGTGAACGGCCGAGTTGTCGAGTGGGTTCTTAGCTTCAGGAATGCGTAGGAATCCGGCACTCTGCTGGTAGGCGGCGGGCCCGAGTCGGGGCACCTTCTTCAGTTGTGCCCTGCTGGTGAAGGCTCCGTGCTCGCGGCGGTAATCCACAATGTTCTGCGCCAGCACGGGGCCCAGTCCGCTGACGTAGGTCAGCAGGTGCTGTGAGGCGGTGTTGAGGTTCACGCCAACGGAGTTGACGCAGCTCTCCACCACGTGGTCGAGCGAGTGCTTCAGCTTGGTCTGGTCCACGTCGTGCTGATACTGTCCCACACCGATGCTCTTCGGGTCAATCTTCACCAGTTCGGCCAGCGGGTCCATGAGTCGGCGGCCTATGGAGACGGCTCCGCGCACGGTGACATCCTCGTCGGGGAACTCGTCGCGGGCCACCTTCGATGCGGAATAGACCGAGGCGCCGTCTTCGCTGACCACGTAGGTGGTGGGTGCGGGGTGTTGGGTGGAGGACAACACGTCTTCGACGAAGGCACGCGTCTCGCGGCTGGCGGTGCCGTTGCCTATGGCGATGGCCTCTATGTGGTAGTCGGCCAGCATCTGCTGCAGGTGTACGGTGGCTTGCATGCGGTGGTTAATGGGCGGGTGGGGAAATATGGCCTCATGGTGCAGCAGGTTGCCCTGCGCGTCCAGACACACCACCTTGCAGCCCGTGCGGAAGCCCGGGTCGATGCCCATGACACGCTTCTGGCCAAGCGGAGCCGAGAGCAGCAGCTGGCGCAGGTTCTGGGCGAAGACGTTGATGGCCTCTTCGTCGGCCCGCTGCTTGCTGAGGGCTGCGAACTCGGTCTCAATGCTGGGCAGCAGCAGTCGCTTGTAGCCGTCCTCGACAGCCTCTTCTAACAGGCGGCGGCAGGCTCTCCCTTCTTGTGACGGGGTAGGGGGAAGGCTACGTTTCAGCCGTGCTATGGCGTCGTCATCCTCAATGGTGATGCTGACGCGCAGCACGCCTTCCTCCTCGCCACGGCGCATGGCCAGCAGACGGTGGCTGGAGCAACGCTTCAGAGGTTCTTCCCAATCAAAGTAGTCGCTGTATTTCTGGGCCTCGTCAGTATCCTTCTTGGCTTTGACAACCTTGGAGACAATGAAAGCCTCGCGGCGGAAGGCGGCGCGCACGCTGTTGCGGTTGCGCTCGTCCTCGCTCACTTGTTCGGCTATGATGTCCTGCGCGCCCTTCAGGGCTTCGGTCGTGTTGGTAACGTCACCCTTGACAAAGCGTTTGGCGGTCTCTGCCGGGTGGGGTTCGCGTTGCAGCATCAGGAGTTGTGCCAGCGGCTCCAGTCCCCGTTCGCGGGCTACCTGTGCGCGTGTCCTGCGGCGCGGCTTGTAGGGCAGGTAGATGTCTTCGAGCGTCGTAGCATCCCAGCAGTCGCTGATGCGCTGCTGCAGTTCGGGCGTCATCTTCTCTTGTTCGGTAATGGTCTTGACGATGGTCTCCTTGCGGTGTGCTATCTCCTTCAGGCGTTCCACACGGTCGCTGATGGCGGTTATCTGAACCTCATCGAGCCCTCCGGTGCGTTCCTTGCGGTAGCGTGAAATAAAGGGAATGGTGCACCCCTCGTCGAGCAGCTTGAGCGTGTTCTCTACCGCGTGTTCGTTGAGGTGCAACTCCGTGGCAATGAGTCGGGTAAATATCTTGATCATTTCTTGATTGTCATTGATAATTAAGTTTTGACTGCAAATATACGAAAAAGCGGGTGAAATACAAAATAAATAAAGACAAATTCTTCGCTAAGTCGATTTTTTACACTACCTTTGCATCCGTAAAACCATTACAAATAAAGAAAAAAGGTGATTTCTATAGAGAATTTGAAGGTCGAGTTCAGCGCGAAGCCGCTGTTTGAGGGCGCATCGTTCGTGGTGAACGCCAAAGACCGCATCGCCTTGGTGGGCAAGAACGGAGCAGGAAAGTCAACGCTGCTGAAAATCATCAGCGGCCTGCAGCAGCCAACCGACGGCAGGGTGAGTGTCCCGCAGGATACGCAGGTGGGCTACCTGCCGCAGGTGATGGTGCTGGCTGACGACACTACCGTTGCCGACGAGGCCCGCAAGGCCTTTGCCGACGTAGCTGCGCTGAAGCAGCGCGTGGCGGAGCTGGAGCGGCAGATGGGCGAGCGCACGGACTATGAGACCGACGACTATATGGCACTGGTGGAACGCTACACCCAGGCACACGAGCGCTACCTGATGATGGGTGCCGAGAGCCAGGAGGCAGCGCTGGAACGCACGCTGGTGGGACTGGGCTTCCGTCGTGAGGACTTCGGTCGCCCCACGAGTGAGTTCTCGGGCGGTTGGCGCATGCGTATTGAGCTGGCCAAGATACTGTTGCAACGTCCTGACGTGCTGCTGCTTGACGAGCCGACCAACCATCTGGACATTGAGTCCATACAGTGGCTGGAGCAGTTTCTGGCCACGTCGCCGTCGGCTGTCATGCTGGTCAGTCACGACCGTGCATTCATCAATAATGTATGTAACCGCACGCTCGAAATATCGTGCGGACACATTATCGACTATAAGGTGAAGTACGACGAGTATGTGGTGCTGCGCCGCGAACGCCGCGAACAGCAGCAGCGTGCCTACGAGAACCAACAGAAGGAAATGGCTGACATGCGCCAGTTTATAGAGCGTTTCCGCTATAAGGCGACGAAGGCCGTGCAGGTACAGCAGAAAATCAAGCAGTTAGAGAAGATGGTCCCCATCGAGATAGACGAGGTGGATACGTCGGCCCTGCACCTGAAGTTCCCGCCCTGTCTGCGGTCGGGTGACTATCCCGTCATTTGCGACGAGGTGGGCAAACGTTATGGGGAGCACACGGTGTTCTCGGGCGTGAACCTGACCATTAAGCGAGGCGAGAAAGTGGCCTTCGTGGGTAAGAACGGCGAGGGAAAGACTACGCTGGTGAAATGTATCATGAACGAGATTCCCTTCGACGGGCAGCTGAAGATAGGTCACAACGTGCAGATAGGCTATTTCGCACAGAACCAGGCACAGCTGCTGGACGAGAGCCTGACGGTGTTCCAGACCATTGACAACGTGGCGAAGGGCGACATACGCCTGAAGATACGCGACCTGCTCGGGGCCTTTATGTTCGGTGGCGAGGCCAGCGACAAGAAGGTCAAGGTGCTGAGTGGCGGCGAGCGGTCGAGACTGGCCATGATCAAGCTGCTGCTGGAACCTGTCAACCTGCTTATTCTGGATGAGCCGACCAATCACCTCGACATGGCGTCGAAGGACGTGCTGAAGGAGGCCGTCAAGGCTTTCGACGGAACGGCCATCGTGGTCAGCCACGACCGTGAGTTCCTTGACGGGCTGGTGACGAAGGTGTATGAGTTTGGTGGCGGCAAGGTGCGCGAACACTTGGGCGGCATCTACGACTTCCTGCGCAGCCGGCAGGTGACTGAGCTTAACCAGTTGGGCGAGGTTACTTCCAATAAGGCCAATGAGGCCAATAAGCCCCATGAGTCCAAGCAGGACTACGCCCAACACAAGGAACAGCAGCGGCGGCTGCGCAAAGCAGAGCGGGCTGTCGAGGAGAGTGAGCGCAAGATCAACGATATGGAACAGCGGCTGAAGGAACTCGACCAATTGTTGATGGACCCGGAAAAGGCTTCCGACATGGTGCTGGTCACTGAATACACCACTACCAAGCGGGCACTGGACGAGGAAGTGGAACGATGGGAAAAACTATCGGAGGAACTGGAAGAATTAACTAACTAAAGTTTCCTACCTCCATGAATAGCGAGATAATCAGTAAAATTAAGCCCGAAGTGACCTCCCCTCGCTCGGCCCGCAGGGACGCTTGCCAGAGCAAGAACCCCTTCTGTAGGAGGGGGACGATCACTACACAAGGGCATGCAAAGTATCTGTTCTCCCCCTACAGGGGGAGTCAGAGGGGGTCAGGAATTAGAGGGGGTCAGGGAATTTGTGACCTCCCCTGGCCCCTCCTGTAGGAGGGGGACCATTACTACTCAAGGGCATGCAAAGTATCTGTTCTCCCCCTACAGGGGGAGTCAGAGGGGGTCAGAAGTCAGAGGGGGTCATAAGAGAGGGAAACTTCAATTAACTAATCAATAAACAGTAGAATAATAATGAAAAGACTATTGACAATGATGGCAATCGCATCGATGGCTGTGGCGCTTCAGGCACAGACACCGTTGAAGTCAGGACTTGACCTGACCGACATGAACACGGCAGCTAAGCCGGGTACCGATTTCTATGAGTATGCCTGTGGTGGATGGATGAAGAAAAACCCGCTGCCTGCCGCCTATTCGCGCTTTGGCAGTTTCGACCGTCTGGCACAGGACAACGACAAGCGTATTAACAGCATCTTGAAAGAGTTGCAGACCAACACCTACGCCAAGGGAACGGTGGAGCAGAAGCTCTCTGACCTCTACAAGCTGGCTATGGACTCCGTGCGCCGCGCCCAGGAGGGTACGGCACCCGTCATGGAGATGATTAAGCGAATGGAGAAGGCCAAGACCATGCAGCAGCTCTTCGACATTCAGCTGGAGCTGGCACAGTATGGCGGCTCAGGTTTCTTCCGCGCAGGCATAGCAGCCGACGAGAAGAATGCTACGCAGAACATTCTGAACGTGGCACAGGGCGGCATTACGCTGGGACAGAAGGAGTACTACTTGGACAACGACGAGGCAACGGCCAAAATCCGCGAAGCCTACAAGCAGCACATTGTACGCATGTTCCAGCTCTTCGGATTCAGCCAGAAGGCATCGAAACAGAAGATGAAGAACATCATGAAGGTGGAGACGGCACTGGCCCAGGTTTCGAAATCGCGTACGGAGCTGCGTGACCCGCAGGCTAACTACAACAAGATGACGCTCGCGGAGTTTGACAGCAAATACCCCCATTTGCAGCTGGAGAAACTCATGAATGCCAAGGGCATAGAAAGCCGTTACATTCAGGAAATGGTGGTTGGCCAGCCCAGCTTCATGGAGGGTGCCGACATCGTGGTGGCCAAGCTGATTCCCGCCACTTATCGTGACTACATGGAGTGGCGCCAGATACAGGGCGCTGCCAGTTATCTGAGCGAAGAGGTGGCCCAGGCCAACTTTGAGTTCTTCGGTAAGGTACTGTCAGGCCGCAAGGAGAACTACCCGCTCTGGAAGCGCGCCACTAACCAGGTGGAAGGCGTGATGGGTGAGGCACTCGGTAAGCTCTACGTGGAGAAATACTTCCCCGCCTCGTCGAAGGAGCGCATGAAGGAACTGGTGCACAACCTGCAGATAGCCTTGGGCGAGCGTATTGCCGCACAAGACTGGATGAACGATTCCACCAAGGTGAACGCGCTGCTGAAACTTAATACCTTCTATGTGAAGATAGGCTATCCCGACAAGTGGATTGACCTGAGTGGACTGACCATTGATCCTGCTAAGTCGTACTATGAGAACATGAAGGAGTGCAACCGCTTCTGGAACAAGTGGGAGATAGAGCACACGGCTGGCAAACCCGTTGACCGTGACGACTGGTACATGACGCCGCAGACGGTTAACGCATACTATAACCCTACCACGAACGAAATCTGCTTCCCCGCTGGTATTCTGCAAGTTCCGTTCTTTGACCCGACCGCTGACGACGCTTTTAACTATGGTGCTATCGGCGTGGTGATAGGCCACGAAATGACGCATGGATTTGACGACCAGGGACGCCAGTTCGACAAGGACGGAAACATGCATGACTGGTGGACAGAGTCGGACGGAAAGAACTTCGTGGAGCGAACCGATAAGTATGCCGACTTCTTCTCGAACATTAACGTGCTGCCTGACCTGAAGGCCAACGGCCGTCTGACGCTGGGCGAGAACCTGGCTGACCACGGAGGTCTGCAGGTGGCTTTTGCTGCCTTCAAGAACGCTACGAAGAACAATCCGCTGCCCGTCATTGACGGACTGACCCCCGAACAGCGTTTCTTCCTGGCCTATGCTGGTGTGTGGGCAGGCAATATTACCGAGGCAGAAATACGTAACAGGACCAAGAGCGACCCCCATGCCCTCGGACGTTGGCGTGTTAACGGAGCCCTTCCACACATTGATGCCTGGTATGAGGCATTCGGCATAAAAGAGGGTGACGAAATGTATATTCCGAAGGAAAAACGCCTCCCGTTGTGGTAAAAAGGTGCTAAATCAAGGTAAAAGACCGTCGTAAATGAAATTTACGGCGGTTTTTGTTTCATGGTTTCATTTTTTTTTATAACTTTGCAACTGTCTTTATGAACACTCTTATGATGAACGAGGATCAATTAAATTTAGAAAAAACTAACAGAACTCCTAATTCATTGCGGCAAGAGCCTGAAAAGGCAGAAGCAGAGTCGCAAGAACAGCAACTGCTTGAGCCGAAAAAGCAGCAGGCCACGGCTATGCAGTGCCCGCATTGCGGAGCCGAGAACGATGCCGAGGCTATGTTTTGTGCAACATGTGGGAAACCGCTTCACATGTCCCTGTGCCCTCATTGTGGTGCCGAGATGGAGCCTGATGCTGACTATTGCGAGAAATGCCATCACTATGTTCGTCAGGATGTCTGCTCTTTCTGCGGCGGTCATCTGAGTGGGAACGAGGCCTTCTGTCCAGAGTGCGGAAGTCCGAGGGGAGGCATTGTCTGTCCCGTTTGCCGTAAGTTGAATAATTTCTCATTCTGCGCCCAGTGTGGTACTCCTCTTACCCAGGAGGCAAAGAACCTGATGGCCGAGGTGGAGAAGAGCGAGGACTATCGGGAAATGATGAGTATCGTGGGCGATTATATGGCCTTGGACGACATGATTCCCTATACGTCAGACAAGGACATTGTGAGAGACCAGATGAACAGGCAGTTGCGTGAGCGTGTCCTGACACTTCTGGCAAAGGACAGGGGAGTGGAAAACCCCATTATTCCTGTAATCAAGAAAGAGCTGCTGTCGAAGGATGAGTTAGCCGAGCGGAAATCAGAGAAGTTAAAGTTACTCTCAACAATTCTGGAAAAGTTGTCAGCTCCCTCACAGCCGTCGCCGGTTCAGGCTCGTAATTATGCTATGGCCACAAAACCCATGGGAGTCCGCTTGGCATGGGTATGCAATTTCAAGCATGCCATGCATAGTAGTCCTTGTGGATGTGCTAAACCGCAGCTTGGGGGAAAATGGGTAATATTAGGTAATGCTACTTCGGCAGAAATTAATGATGACAAATGATGGATGAGACGTTAAGAATTGACAAAACACAGCCAGCGGAAGATCATAAGGCCGGTGACTCGGCACTTAAGACGGCGCGTACAACAGCAGCGGTTTCTGCCGACATCACGACAAAAAGGACGGTGATTCAGGCAGACAAGCCCGATGTAAATAATGACGATTTCTTGCTGAAAGGCTGCCGTTATAAGAATATTCGTTGTCTGAGTGATAATTCCGGCGAAGCCCAGGTCTATCTGGTGGAACGGGATGAGCAGCAGTATGTGCTGAAAGTGTATTATCCCAGTTTTGTCATTAAGAAGAACTTGCTGAAAATTGTCAGGAACATGAACATGGAAATGATTATGCGGCTGATGGATTATGGCAAGACATACGTAGAAGGGAAGAACCGTGACTATGAGCTGATGGAGTACATGCAGGGCGGCACGCTGAACGAGAGTTCTGCCGACGGAGACCTTGACCAGTTCCGCCGCGTAGCGTTACAGGCTGCTGCTGCATTGGCTTTCTGCCATAATAATGGTATTATCCACAAGGATATCAAGCCCAGTAATTTCTTCTTCAGGGACAAAGAGCATACGGAGGTGGTGCTGGGTGACTTCGGCATTTCCTCCATGTTGTCGAATGACGAACGGCTACATCGCACCACGCAGGCCCGTACCCCCGTGTATGCGGCTCCTGAGATGTATAATGACGTAATCGACGGGGTGGTGGAGATTTCGCCTGCCGTTGACTACTATTCGCTGGGTATCACGCTGCTGACCTACTGGCTCGGCGAGTGTCCGATGACGGTGAACGAACGCGTCATGATGCGCCGCAAGAACGAAGGACGCATACCCAGAATCAACGAACTGCCTGACCGCGTGAAGTTGCTGATACAGGGACTGACAACTGTGAACCCGCAGTCACGCTGGACTTATGACGAAGTAGAAAAATGGTTCTTGGGCGAGTCGCCTAAGGTTGATATATCATCACCCGTTCTCAGGTATAAGAGCTTTGTGGTTGACCCTGACAAGAACCTCATTGCCGAGAACATACATGAGCTCATTCCGTTGCTGATAGAGAACGAGAAACTGGCAAAAGGCTATCTCTACGGAGAACGGCTTACGAACTGGCTGGAGCAGTGTGGTAACACAAAGCTTAGTACGGTACTGAAAGATATTGTACAGAACAGGTACCCTGCTGACCAAAGGGCAGGCCTGATGGCGGCCATCTATGCAATGGAGCCGACCTACCCGTATCAGGACGTGAAGGGAAATTTGTGCGACGATGTGCATAGCGTGGCTATTTCCATGTTGAGCAACATCGAGGAATACAGCATTTTGCTTCGTAACCCCAACGATAAATTGTGGCTTTACCTGGAGTCGCACTCAGCAGCTGATATTGACAGACTGCACAGCTACTTTGAATATAAAAAAGGGTTCGACGGACGTATCGCTATTCTGCGTACGGTGTATGAGATAGATAAGGACATTCCGTTCCTTGCCAGGTATGCATCGATGTCACTTCCTGACATAGTAAAGGCATTTGGCAACTATGAAGTATCAGAGGATGAATGGAAGAGCCTGACTGATGGCCGACTCCTGTCGTGGATGTACAGCCATGAGGACCGTATGGCATGTGAGGCCGTTCGCATTATGACGGCAGGGCAGCCCTACTCGAAACAGTTGGCTTATAAGGTGCTCTATAATGTTTATCGTAGTGCAGCCTATGATCTGAAGAGTGCTGATACCGTTCAGAAAGTGGGCGAACTGCTCAAGCAGAATCTTGTACGCTGGCAAAGAATGAACGATAGTGATGTGGCGAAGGAACTGGCCGACTTCTCTGACCCCGACGGACGCTTTGCCTATTTCGCACAACTGCATGGATGGCTACGGATACTGAACGAGGCAACGCGCAATTTCGATTTAAAGAGTGAGGAGAACCGCGAACGCCTGAGTGCCTACGACATACGCACAGCTGCCTACAGAATGTGTCGCATTCTCGGCGTGACACCCGTTTATGTGCTGCATGACGGAACGGTGCTTAACGACGGCTTGCATATAGACAATAGCCTCTATCCGCAGATTAAGTCTGAGATGCGCGATGGTTCTTTCTCACAGTGGATGTCAGTATGGTATCACGAAGATCCGTACAAGGACTTCAGCGAGGAATACAGCTATGAGCGTACCTTGGAGCAATGGGTTATTAAACTGGGAGAAATAGACCGCCAGCAGGTTTATTACAAGCGCTATATCAATGCAAAGGAAGAGACATTAAAGAAGTTCAACGGAGTGCGCGAAAACTATAACCGTGCGCAGCAAAAGGAGAAGATGTGGCGATACACCTTCTACGGACTCTCTGCACTCTGGCTGTTGCTGTTGGTTATTGTTGGCATATCGGGCAGAGACTTCCTGTTGAACCATTCCCTGATGACCATTGGAATTCCTTTGGGCGGAATGACGGCAATCATTGTTGCTGTCAGGGCTTACTTCAGGGGCTATGGCATCTTCTTCTCCGGCCTTTGGGGAGCATTAGGACTCATGTCTTCGGCCGTGCCTATCTGGATTTTGAAGTATCTGGGGCATTCGCACCCGGGACTCTTTGTGCCCGCTGTCTTTGTCATATCACTTGTCTATATGGCCATCTGTCATCTTACGGATTTCCGTAGCGACAGAAAGGATGACCAGCAGCTCTTAGACTCCATACTGAGTGATGACATCAAGTCAGAACTGTTGGAGCCTCTCTATTATACCTTTAAAACCCGTTCATACCGCTATAAGAGTTCGAAGTTCGGATTACTGGATGATGCACAGAATCAGGTCCGCTCGGTGGCAGGCGAATCGGTGCTCCACTACATACTGTGGAGCCTGCTCGTTACCGTGATGTTGGCTGAATTGGTGATTTACAGTCCCAAACTCATGAATGTAGGCAATCCTGACCTGGACAACTGGAGTCTTGCTCCGGCAAAGACTGTCAAGCAGGTACAAAAAGATGTAGAATGATGAATTGCGATTATTGTCATAAGGAAAACCGGTCAATAGCCAAGTTCTGCAAGTGGTGTGGACACCCGCTTGTCTCGTCGAATGTGCTCGACAAGTTAGTCGGGCTGGACGACGTGAAGGCTCAGCTGAAGACAATAGTCGATACCTACACTTTCCTTCATTCGCGTAAGGACATTGCCTCAGTACGGCTCAGTCTCAACGCCATTATTATAGGAGAAACTGGAACCGGCAAGACCATGCTGGCGGAAGTGCTGCGCGATTATTTCTATCAGCATAAAATAATAGAAAAGCCCAAACTGACCATTGTTGATGCTGTTGACTTTTCACGCTTTGTCGATAAGTGGGACGATAATATCAAGAAAGCCCGTAATGGTATTTTGTTCTTCGACAATGTGCAGAAGCTGTTGCCCGACAAGTACTCTAATCAGGTCAATCCGCTGGACAAGCTCTTTGTGGAAATGGATCATTGGGACGACAACCCCATCGTCATCATTTCCGGACTGCCGAAGGGACTTGAGGATTTCCTTGTCAGCAACCCCGCTGTTGCCAACCGCTTTAAATATACCTTCCGGCTTCCGGAAAAGAGTGCTCAGGATCTCTACAAAATCTGTAAGATGATGCTGAACGCCAAGTATGGTCTTAATGAGTTTACGCTGGATGCCAACGATAAGTTGCTGCGCTACTTCAAGCATCAGGTGAAGACCAAGGACGAAACCTTTGGCTTTGCTCATATAGCCAGCAAGACGGCAGAAGACATCTTTACGGCTTACATCGGGCGAGGCTCGTTAGGCTCATGTGTGGAGGAACAGGACATTCGGGGCTATGTGCCGCCGGTTCGTACCTTGGACGACATACTGGGCGACCTTGACCGGTTTATAGGCATGGATTCCGTCAAGAAGGCGGTTCGCGAAATGGCCTTTGCCATTCAGAATGGCCTTCAGCGAATGGAACGTGGCTTAGGTGAGCAGGAAAAGATGGGCATGCACATCATACTGACGGGTAACCCCGGTACGGGTAAGACGACCATCGCCCGAAAGCTGGGCGAGATACTTGCTGCCATCGGTTATCTTGACAGCGGACATGTGGTGGAGGTTGACCGCGCACAAATGGTCAGCCCCTATCAGGGTGAAACGCCCAAGATTGTTGACCGTCTTTGTGATAAGGCTATGGGCGGCATCCTCTTTATTGACGAGGCTTACACCTTGGCACCGTTAAACTCTGCCGGCGAGCGTGACAACCAGGGAGCCCAGGTGCTGGAGAAGCTGATGAAGCGCATGGAGGATGACCGCGGGAAGTTTGTGGTCATAGCTGCCGGCTACCGCATGGAGATGGAAAATCTGTTCCGCGTCAATCCTGGATTCAGGAGCCGTTTCAACTATTTCCTCGACATAGAAGACTATACGCCCGAGCAATTGTTCCAGATTATGCTGTTGTTCGCCAAGGATAAGAAGTACGTCTTCAGCCACGATGCTGAAGAACTTGCCCGTAAGATGATAACCGAACTCTACAATGTGCGCGATAAGAACTTTGCTAACGGACGTACCATTCGTCAGCTCTTTGACAAGATATGTAATAAGCAGGCAGAACGGTTGCAGAAGAATAACATGTCATCGTTGTCCGATGTCGAGCTGATGACCATTCAGGTTGGGGATATTCCTTACGAGGCACCGAAGGCTGTGAGCTACACGGAGTGCTTGGAGAAACTGAACGGGCTGGTAGGCCTTCAGTCGGTAAAGAAAGAAATTTCGAATCTCTCTGCCTTCCTGAATCTTCAGGTCATGCGTGGCGAGCAGAAAACGTTCCAGGGAAAGCATTACGTCTTTACGGGTAATCCTGGAACAGGCAAGACAACCGTTGCCCGCATCATGGCTGATGTGTTCCGGACGTTGGGCATCATTTCGCGTGGTCAGTTGGTTGAGGCTGACCGAAGCAAGCTGGTGGCAGGCTATAGTGGCCAGACTGCCATTAAGACGAATCAGCTCATTGACTCTGCCTTGGGCGGCGTGCTGTTTATTGACGAGGCCTACACCCTGAAGTCGGGTGATGGTGACTCGTTCGGTTCTGAGGCCATTGACACCTTGCTGAAGCGACTCGAAGACGATCGCGGAAAGTTCATCTGTATTGTTGCCGGCTATACCGACCAGATGCACGACTTCATTGACTCTAATCCGGGACTGAAGAGCCGTTTCACCCAGACGATACATTTTGACGACTACACGCCCGATGAACTGACGGAGATATTCCTTAATCTGGCAAAGGAGAAGAAGTTTACACTTGATGCAGATGCCCAGAATGCCGTACACAGGCAGTTTGAACAGCTGTATTTGCGTCGTGACAAGAACTTCGGCAATGCCCGCGAGGCACGGCGGTTGTTTGATGAGGCAGTGGAAAAGCAAAGTCAGCGATTGATCAACGAGGTGAACAATCCGCAGTTTAATGAGGCGGATATGTATGCCATTACCGTTGACGACCTGCCCATGACCCAGAGCGAAGCCGCACGTCCGTTGGACGAAGTGCTCAACGAGATGGATGAGTTTGTGGGTATGCGCTCAGTGAAGAACATGATACGCCGACTGGCTGTGCAGAGCATGTTTATGAAACAGCGCGCAGCGATGGGTGCCGGAAAGGTTCAGCAGTTGTCAATGAATTTTGTGCTGACGGGAAATCCGGGCACAGGTAAGACGTCGATAGCCCGTAAGATGGGCGAGGTGCTGCAGAGCATGGACATACTCCCCACGTCGAGAGTCGTTGAGGCCAGCCGTTCCACGCTGGTAGGAAAGTATATGGGCGAAACGCCGAAGATTGTCAACAGCATGTGCGACAAGGCAATGGGTGGCGTGTTGTTCATTGACGAAGCCTACACGCTGAGTGACGGCAACGACCAATATGGCAAGGAGGCTATTGACACATTGATGAAGCGCATGGAGGATGACCGCGGTAAGTTTGTGGTCATTGCTGCCGGTTATAAGGACAAGATGGAGGAGTTCATGGCAGTGAACCCCGGACTGGCGAGCCGCTTCACTCACAAACTGCACATAGAAGATTATAACGAAGACGAATTACTGGCTATCTTCAAGAAGATGGCAGCCAAGGAACAATACTCGTTGTCGCCGGCTGCCGAGTTTAAGTTGATGGACATAATCTGCCGCATGGTTGTCAACAAGGACAGCTCATTCGGCAATGCCCGCGAGATGCGCAATCTGCTGGACGCTACTGTTCAGCAGTTATCCTTGCGCGTTGCCTCGCTGCCTCCGTCAGAGGTGACGACGGAAACTTACCAATTGATAGAGCCAGATGACATAAAAGATATAGAACTATGATAATATGTCCGACATGTAAGGAAGAAATTGACGACGGCGCACGATTCTGCGACCAGTGTGGCCAGGCTTTGGTCTATTGCAGCAGTTGCGGAAGAGTGGGTAAGGGCCGCCGCTGTATTTATTGCGGTAACCTGATGATCAGTGCCGAGGAGCTGGAGCAGAAGAGGAACAGCCTGCAGCAAACATCGTTAGGCGTTTCGTTCACGGCCCGCAGCGTCACGGCGCAGTCAGTCTCCTCCGGAACTCCGGTCATTACGTCCGGCAGCCAGTATCACATTCCCGTCATGACGTTATACAATGACCATCTCGACATTCGCATTGTTGGTCAGAACGGTGCCATGATAGGCCGGCGGCAGGGACCCTACACCCAGTACTTCCAGAACAACATGTATGTATCGGGTGTTCATGCACAGTTGGTCTATAACAACGAGACGGGGTGGAGTATCATTGACAAGCATTCCTCAAACGGAACGAAGCTGAACGATCATGCGCTGATGCCCGACGTGCCCATGTCGCTGAAGAATGGCGATATTGTCACTCTGGCCAACGTCAGCATGCAGGTCAGCATAGGTTAAATAACAGAGAAAGGTAAAAAGTTTGTGTAATCAGTTAAGATGAAAAAATTAAGTATTACTGCAGCCAGTCACGTAGGCTGCATCAGAAGTAATAACGAGGACATGATTCTCGTATGGGATAAGTTTATCAGGAATGATACTTATCGTACGGAAATAGACGTGGAGGCGCTCGACCGTTTTACGATAGCCTTGGCCGACGGCATGGGAGGCCATAATGCCGGTGAGGTAGCCAGCCAGGAAGCGCTGTCAAGTCTGCATTTCTACCTGAACGATCTTCCGGTGTCGCTGTCGCCGAGCGAACTGAACGAGGCCATGGTGGCCTGGCTGGAATCCATCAATAAGACCATTGCATCCCGAGGGTTCGGTAATCCTTCGTTAGCTGATATGGGTACTACGCTCGTGGGCCTTATTTTTTACGGGCATAAGGTTTATTGGGTGAACTGCGGCGACAGCCGTCTGTACCAGTTCCGTGACGGTAAGCTGACCCAGCTGTCAACCGACCACTCGCTCAATAACATGCTGGGAACGAAGAAGCACTCCAACATCATCACCAACTGCATTGGCGGAGGTTGCAAGTCGTCTTATATCGACATGTTCGAGTTCACGGGCAAGATTCAGGCTGGCGACACCTACGTCCTGTGTTCCGACGGGCTTAACGACATGGTTGACGATGAAGAAATCGAGGAGCTGCTCGCCTCGGGTGCCGATGCCAGCAGGCTGTGCAAGGCAGCGGTTGATGCCGGCGGCTTCGACAATGTCTCCGTATGTGTAATTAATGTAGAATGAGAGAGAGAAGATGCCTTTAAGACTACCCGACAAACTGCCCGCCATAGAGCTGCTGAAGCATGAGAACATCTTCGTGATGGACTACTCGCGTGCCCACATGCAGGACATTCGCCCGCTGAAGATGGTCATACTGAACCTGATGCCGCTGAAGATTACGACGGAGACAGACCTGATTCGACTATTGTCGAACACACCGCTGCAGATTGAAGTGAACTTCATGAAACTGAAGAGCCACACGCCCAAGAATACGCCGATAGAGCACATGATGATGTTTTACCGCGACTTCGAGGCGATGAAGGACGAGAAGTTCGACGGCATGATTATTACCGGCGCCCCCGTGGAGTCGCTCGATTACGAACAGGTGACCTACTGGGACGAGATGCAGCGCATCTTTGCCTGGGCGCGGACCCACGTCACCAGTACGCTCTACATCTGCTGGGCTGCCCAGGCCGGACTTTACTATCATTACGGCATACCGAAGTATCCGCTCCCGAAGAAGATGTTTGGCATCTTCCGCCAGCGTCCGCTGATGCCGCAGCTCCCCATTTTCCGTGGTTTCGACGACGTGTTCAACATGCCGCACAGCCGCCATTCGGAGATTCGGCGTGAGGATGTTCTTGCGCATCAGGAGTTGCAGCTCATTGCTGATTCCGACGACTGTGGCGTGAGCATCGTCATGGCGCGCGGCGGCCGTGAATTCTTCATCACCGGCCACTTGGAGTATGCGCCCAACACGCTCGACAAGGAATACCGGCGTGACAAGGACGTGCGCGACGACGTGGAGCTCCCCCAGAACTACTACCGTGGTGACGATCCTGACAACGAGCCTATAGTGAGCTGGCGTGCCCATGCCAACTTGTTCTACAGCAACTGGATTAACTATTACGTCTATCAGGAGACGCCGTACGACATCAACAAGATTGAGTGACTATGACAGAACTTGAGCTGCTTGCCCCTGCAAAGAATCTGGAGTGCGGAATTGCTGCCGTTGACCACGGTGCCGATGCCGTGTATATAGGCCCTGAGCGTTTCGGGGCCCGCGTAGCTGCCGGCAATTCGGTTGACGACATCCGCCAGCTGTGCGCCTATGCCCACCAGTACGGCGTCAAAGTGTTTGCCACGGTGAACACGCTGCTGCATGCTGACGAGCTGGAGCCCGCGCGGCAGCTCATCTGGCAGTTGTACGAAGCGGGTGTCGATGCGGTGCTGGTGCAGGACATGGCGCTGCTCGCTGAGCAGCTGCCGCCCATTGCGCTGCATGCCTCGACGCAGACCGACAACCGCACGGCTGAGCGGGTGCGGCAGTTGCGCGAGGCGGGGTTCCGCCGCGTGGTGCTGGCGCGCGAACTGTCGGTGAGCGAGATTGCCGCCATTCACGAGGCGGTGCCCGACATGCCGCTCGAGGTCTTCGTGCATGGGGCGTTGTGCGTCAGCTATTCAGGACGGTGCAACATTTCCGAGCACTGCTTCGGCCGCTCGGCCAACCGCGGGGCCTGTGCGCAGGTGTGCCGCATGGCCTTCGACCTGCTGGATGCCGACGGCGAGGTGATAGAGAAAGACCGCTACCTGCTGTCGCTGAAGGACCTGAACCAGATGGCACACCTGCAGGAACTGGTGGATGCCGGTGCCACGTCGTTCAAGATTGAGGGCCGGCTGAAGGATGTGGCCTACGTGAAGAACGTGACGGCGGCCTACAGCGAGGCGCTGAATGCCATCGTCAGCCGCCACCCGGGTGAGTACCGGCGTGCGTCGCGCGGCCGTTGCCGCTACACGTTCACTCCCCGTCTGGAGAAGACGTTTAACCGTGGCTTTACCAACTACTTCCTGCACGGTCGTCAGCCCGACATTTTCTCGCCTGACACGCCGAAGGCCATGGGCGAGTATGTGGGCACGGTGAAGGAGATTCGCGGCCGTTCGCTGACGGTGGCGGGCACGGCGCGGTTTGCCAATGGCGACGGGCTGTGCTATATATATATAAATAATGTACGCGCGCGAAAACTGGAGGGCTTCCGTGTGAACCGTGCCGAGGGCAACCGGCTGTTTCCGCAGCAGATGCCGGCGACGCTGCGTCCGGGCATGCGGCTCTGGCGTAACAACGACATGGAGTTTGAGCGCGTGCTGTCGCGGCCGAGCAGCGAGCGAAAAATTCCCGTCACCATGCGGCTCAGCGCCACGCCGACGGGCTTCCGGCTGACGGCCGACGGTGCCGAGGCCACCATCGACTGCCCTCACCAGACGGCCGAGAAGCCGCAGCGCGACAACATAGTGCGGCAGCTCTCCAAGCTGGGGGGCACGCCCTACGAGTGTGAGGGGGTGGAGCTGGCGGATGGCTTCAGCTTTTTCGTTCCCAGCAGCCAGCTGGCTGAGCTGCGGCGCAGGTTGGTGGAGGCTATGGGCCTTATAAGGTCTAGCCCTATAAGCCCTATACGGCCTATGGGCCTTACAGACCCTATTGGGGGGGACGCTGCCCCTGGCGAGCCGCTCATGCAGTGCCGGCACTGCCTGCGCTACTCGTTGGGCTACTGCGTGCGGCGGGGCGGGCGGCGGCCGTCGTGGCACGAGCCGCTCTTCCTGCGCATGGGCGACGGGCGGCGCTTCCGCTTAGCGTTCGATTGTAACCACTGTCAGATGAATGTCTATGGAGAAGATTAAGCTTTTACCCTTTTGCCTGCTTTGCCTTCTGCTGTCAGCCTGCTACAACCAGGGGCAGCAGACGCCTGACGCGTGGGACCTGACCGTGGAGCAGCTGGACTCCATCTCCTTCTCGACCACTCACCACTACACGCAGGGCTACAACTTCGTGGTCATTGCCGACTCGCTTCAGCTCGTCAGCGACGACGGCGACACGCTCTACGTGGTGGCCGATGACCGGCTGGTGGTGGCCGACATCGACATTCAGCCGCAGGACTCCATCGACTCCGTGTGGGTGAAGGTGGCGCGCGACCAGCTGACGTTAGGGTGGCAGCGCGAGAGCGAGCTGCTGAAGCGCGTGTTGCCCGACGACCCCATATCTGAGTTCATCGACTTCTTCTCTAACAGTCACCTGCTTATTTTCCTGGCGTTCGTGGTGCTGACGGGGGCGGTTTACGGACTGCTGCGGCTGCGGCGGCGGAATGCCAACATTGTTCATTTCCACGACATTGACTCGTTCTACCCCATGCTGCTCTGCCTTCTCGTGGCAGCGTCGGCCACGCTCTACGCCACCATCCAGATGTTCGGTGCCGAGACGTGGCGGCACTTCTATTACCACCCGTCGCTCAATCCGTTTGCGCTGCCTCCGGTGCTGGGGCTGTTCCTGTCGTCGGTGTGGGCCATCATCGTAGTGGGCGTGGCGGTGCTGTTCGACGTCTTACGCCGTCTGCCGCTTGGCGATGCGCTGCTCTATCTGGGCGGCCTGGCTGCGGTGTGTGCGGTTGACTACGTGGTGTTCAGCCTTACCACGCTGTGGTACGTGGGCTACCCGCTGTTAGTAGCCTACGTGGTGTGGGCCGTTCGCCGTTACGCCCGTTCCGTCCACGGCCGTTACCTCTGCGGCCAGTGCGGTCACGAAATTCCGGAGAAAGGCGTCTGCCCGTATTGTGGGGCTGTGAATGAGTGAAGGGGGGCATAATTCTTAGCTTTTCCCGCTATTCTTTGTAAAAATCTGCCTATTTTCCGCGCTTTAACGTTTTTTTTTTTTTTTACGGCCTTTTGCAATTTTTGCAGTATTTTTGTGAGCAAATTGAATGTCAAACTAAAAAAGAACTTATGAAAAGAATTACTACTTTACTTTTTGCGCTTATTATCGCAACATCTTGGACAGTGGCTCAAACGCACACGCCACCCAAGCAAGTCTATTCTAAATTGTCAGGAACCCAGTTGACAATTTATTACGATAGTAATTGGGGATATTATGATGGAGACTATAGTGGTGAAGATTTTTTTTCTTTTTATGATGATGTCATACCATGCAGTTATCTTGACGAATTTGAGAAAGAAGATGCTGGACGTTTGGTTAGTGCTACAATAAATTATGCTTATATGCAACGTCACTATAATGACATCGTTGAAACAATTGTTTTTGATGGATCATTGGCTGATTTAGTTTATCCTGTTAAAAACGCAAGTGGAATGTTTTATCCTTATTATGAACATAGCAAATTAAAGAAGATAGTAGGAATGGATATTCTTGATTGGTCTCAGGTAACAGATTTATCAGGTATGTTTCAACCTTGTGAATCTTTAGAGAGTGTAGATTTGAGCTTTATTAATACAGAGAATGTGACCGATATGAATTCTCTTTTCAATGGTTGTTCATCTTTAAAGAGTGTCGATTTAAGTTCCTGGAATACAGAAAAAGTGACTGAGATGGGACATCTTTTCGAAGGTTGTACTTCACTTGAAAGTGTTAATCTTAGTAGTTTCAATACAGCGAATGTTGAATATATGCAGCGGATGTTCGCAAACTGCACGTCATTAAAAACGCTTGATTTAAGCAATTTCGTTGTTAATTTAGGTGAAGGAAGGTCACAAGTTTGTGCGTATATGTTTGAAAATTGTACATCTTTAGAGACATTGTATATGGGATCTTTTAGAGTAGGAAATGAAGAATGTATTCGCTTGTTCAATGGTTTGTCTTCTTTAAAGACTCTTGATTTGAGCAACTTTGACACATCGAACGAGGAGAGAATGGAAGGAATGTTTGCTGGTTGTTCTTCATTGGAAGAACTTGACTTGAGCAACTTTGATACATCGAAAGTATATGATGTGCACGGAATGTTTCAGGACTGTAGCAAATTAGTCTCGGTTTATGTTGGCCTAGGATGGAAAGATAATCGTTTCTCGGCGTGGGCAGTTGATATGTTCACCGGCTGTACAAGTATTGTCGGCCAGGACGGCTCTGTTTATGATGCGAATTGTGCGAACGACCATAAGAAGGCGCATTACGGTCCTGGCGGCTACTTGAAGTTTAAGGGTGAGCAGCTTCCGACGGATGTCAGCCCGATAGGGGCGGAGAAGACGGTGGCGTTCCCCACTGACGGCAGCTTGGCTAACACGACGGTAGATGACGTTTATTATAACCTTACTGGCTACGACAACGGATATGATGCCAATGAAGGGTGCATCGTTATCAATGAGTCAACGACGATGACGACGGGTTCTGACGGAGGTGTGCGGTTCAGCGAGTTCATTGGCCTGAAGTTCATGGTGAACGGCAAGGGCGTTGTGGACCTGGACTGCCAGACGTATGGCCGTAAGCGCTTGTACGTGATGGTGGGCGAGGGCACGGAGCCTAAGGTTTATACGGAAGACCCGCGCGGCATTGTGGAGGTAAGCTACGATGTGACGGAGCCGACAAATATTTATGTTTATGCGATGGATGAGGCTGCGGCTCCCCGCATGGTGGAGGCCAAGTCGGACTGCGTGAAGCTCTGGTCGCTGACCGTGAAGCCGGGTGCCACGGCCATTGCTCCGGTTACCGCTGCGGAGCAGGCTGCCGGCGAATACTACACGCTGGATGGCCGGAAGCTGACAGGCAGACCTGCTACGGCAGGCGTCTATGTCACGGGCGGCCGCAAGGTGGTGGTGAAGTAACGGGCGTTGCACGCGTGTAATGTGGTTTCCACCCCCGTAGGAAATGGCATTGCACGCGTGTAATGCGGTTTCCACCCCCGTAGGAAATACATTACACGCATGTAATGCGGTTTCCACCCCCGTAGAAAATGCATTACACGCGTGCAATGGGGTTTCCACCGCCGTAGAAAGTGCATTACACGCGTGCGACAGGGTTTCCACCCCCGTAGGTTGAAGTGAAGTTATAGTTTTCTAAAATATTAACCAATCAAAAATTTTAAAGTCTATGTTAAAGGATATCAAACTTGTTGAAGAGTTCAAGATTTCAACGTTAATCAACGCCCTGATAGTGGCTTACACAGATCGGTTCTACAAACGACTGGCGACGTGGTGGGTGGATACGCCCGAGGCTGAGCGTCCGGCCAAGCTGACGGCTCAGATGAACGCATTCTCCATGGCCTACGAACAGCTGGACCAGGCCTACCTGCTGTCGAGCAAGAGCGCGCTGACGGAGCGCATCAAGGAGAAGGACCAGCGTCGCGACGACCTGCTGACGTCGCTGCGCGAAATCATCACCATCAAGCTGCGCATAGGCACCGCCGAGGAGAAGGAGGCCGCCCTGCTCATCAAGGACATTGACGCGCGCTACGCCGTCAAGCAGCGTGACCGCTACGAGGAGGAGGGGCTGAAGTTGGCCCAGATGTGCAGTGACCTGATAGGCAGCATGAAGAACACGAAGGCGCTGCAGGCCATCGGGGCTAAGGAGCTGGTGCAGGAGATGCAGACGGTGAACACGGAGTGCCGCGAGCTGGTGACGCTGCGCAACTCGGAGCGCTCGCAGCAGGACAAGGGCCAGATGCAGGCTGCGCGCGACCGCATGGTGGAGGAGTACCGCCTGACGGTGCTGTTACTGAACGCGCTGGCGCTGACCGACGCCGACGAGCAGCGCTACGAGCCGCTGGTGCGCGAGCTGAACGAGGACATTCGCTACTACCGCAAGGTGGTGTTGCAGAAGAAGGAGGGCAATGACGACGAGGACCCGGAGCCCGACCAGCAGCAGGCGTAACGGGAAGTGCGCTTTAGCAGTAAAGCTGCAGGGTGAGCGGTCATTCAGTCAATGGCCGCTTTTTTTTGTGGCCGAAGGTAAAATAATTGACAGTGGACAATGGATAATTGATAATTATTTCGTACTTTTGCAGTCGCATTATGAAGAAAGTCGTAATTCTCTGGCTCGTGGCCACGCTGGTGGCCGGCTGCTCGGGCGGGCGGCGACCCCTGCCGACGCAGGCTGAGCTGATGCGCCAGGACAGCCTGGAGCGCCTGGCCCACAGGCCGAAGCCGCGCACGTTCAGCACGCCCGAGGAGGAGCTGCTGTCGGAGCTGCCGTACCGGACGCTGCCGATGACGTACGAGGAGGGCTTCGAGCGCACGCTGCCGGGCTTTGGCGAGGTGCCGCCCACGCAGGTGCCGTGGCTTTTAGGCGTTGAGGGTCTGACGAAGACGAAGGCCATCCGGCTGCCCGACCGTGGCAGGACGCACGTGTTCCTGGTGGGTGGCGAGGATGCCGACGAGCAGCCCGCCGTCTATATGGTGACGCTCGACTCGCTGAAGTGGACGCCCGTCGATCAGCTCACGCTCTACGAACAGGCAACGGCAGATGATGACGACGAGGAGGCAGACGCTGACGGCTTCGTAGCCGAAGAGGACCTGGGGCAGACGCTCGTGGAGTTCAGCGTGACGAGCCGCTACGAAATTTACATTCAGGTGGTGTTCCAGTCGTTTGTTGACGAGCGTCGTGAGCTGGAGGGCGTGTCGGTGTTCAGCATAGGCAGCGACGGCAAGTTTTTTGAATTAGAAAAGAACCGTTTGAATTATGGAGCAGAAGAAGATTGAGGTGACGGTGAGCGACGCTGCGCTGCGCGCGGCGGCAGCCGAGGGAATGGACGCCTTTGTGGGCCAGTTTGTCAAGGCCATCCGCGAGGCCATAGGCGGTGAGCTGACGGCCGAGACCATGGGCGGTCTGACGAGCGACCAGGTGACGCTCTTAGCGTGGGACGCGCTGCACGAGGAGGTGATGGACGGCGGTTTCGTCCAGCTCATTCACAACGGCTGGGGCCCGTTCATGTTCCGTAACCCCGTGGCGAAGGCCCTCCGTCTGTGGGGGCTGCGCGACCTGTCGAAGCTGGTTTACGAGGCCCACACGCTCTACACCAAGCATGGTGCCGACATAGAGCGCGACTGCACCGACGAGGAGTTCATGGCGCTGTTTGAGCGCTTCCCCGCCTTCGACGACCTGGACGACGCGTTCGTGGAGCACGAGGAGGAATGGACCGTCCAGATAGCCGAGTACATCGACCAGCACATCGACCATTTTGCTAACGTTAACGATAACGCTAACATTTAAATCGTAAATCGTAAATCCGTAAATCGTAAATAAAAAAGGTGAACAAGGAGCAACAATTACTGAGGAAGAAGAGCCCCGTTCAGATTAAGAACAAGAAGGCGGCGTTCGAGTATTTCTTCATCGAGGAATACACGGCGGGCATCGTGCTGACGGGCACCGAGATAAAGAGCATACGCCTGGGCAAGGCGTCGCTCGTTGACACGTACTGCACCATCATCAACGGCGAGCTGTGGGTGAAGGGCATGAACATCAGCACCTACTTCTACGGCTCGTATAACAACCACTCGGCCAAGCGCGACCGCAAGCTGCTCTTGACCAAGCGCGAAATTCAGAAACTGGCGTCGGCCACCAAGCAGACGGGCTACACCATCGTGCCCACGCTCGTCTTCCTCGACGACAATGGCCGCGCCAAGATGGACATCGCCCTCTGCAAGGGTAAGAAGCAGTACGACAAGCGCCAGACGCTGAAAGAGAAAGAAGACCGCCGCGAAATGGATCGCGCAATGAAAGTTTAAGCCCCCCGTATAAGCCCTATGAGCCCTATAAGCCCTATAAGCCCCATAAGCCGTATGCGCCAGCTCTTGAGCCAGCACATACTGATACTCGACGGTGCCATGGGCACCATGATTCAGCAGTACGGGCTCAGGGGGAACAACGACGTGTTCAACCTGACGCGCCCCGACGTGATAGCCGACATTCACCGCAAGTATCTGGCGGCCGGTGCCGACATCATCACCACCAACACGTTCAACAGCCAGCGCATCAGCCAGTCTGACTACGACATGCAGCAGCAGGCCCGGCAGATGGCCCTGGAGGGAGCCCGCATCGCCCGCCGCTGTGCCGACGAGTTCTCGTCGGCAGAAAAGCCCCGCTTCGTGGCCGGCAGCATCGGCCCCACGAACAAGACGTGCTCCATGTCGCCCGACGTCAGCAACCCCGCCTTCCGCGAGGTCAGCTTCACCGAGCTTTACGATGCCTACGCGGAGCAGACGGATGCGCTCATTGAGGGTGGGGCAGATGCCCTGCTCATTGAGACCATCTTCGACACGCTCAACGCCAAGGCCGCCATCTGTGCCGCCATGGACGTCATGCAGCGGCGCGGCGCAGAACTGCCCGTCATGCTCAGCGTCACCATCAGCGACGCCGCCGGGCGCACCCTCTCGGGCCAGACGCTCGACGCCTTCCTCGCCTCGGTCAGCACGTACCCCATATTCAGCGTCGGACTGAACTGTTCGTTCGGTGCCGACCAGATGAAACCCTACCTGCGACAGCTCGCAGCCCATGCACCTTATTATATATCGGCCTACCCGAATGCCGGACTGCCTAACTCGATGGGGCTCTACGACGAGACGCCCGACTCCATGGCCCCCAAGATTGCCGAGCTCATCGACGAGGGGCTGGTCAACATCGTGGGCGGATGCTGCGGAACCACCGACGAGTTCATCCGCCGCTACGTGCCGCTCGTCGAGGGCAAGCGCCCCCATCAGGTCGCTGAAAGGCCGCAGACGCTCTGGCTCAGCGGACTGGAACTGCTCGACGTCACGCCCGAAGTGCGATTCGTCAACGTGGGCGAGCGCTGCAACGTGGCCGGTTCGCGCAAGTTCCTCCGCCTCATTAAGGAGAAACAGTACGACGAGGCCCTCACCATTGCCCGCAAGCAGGTGGAGGACGGCGCCCTCGTCATCGACATCAATATGGACGACGGCCTGCTCGATGCCCGTCAGGAGATGACCACCTTCCTGAACCTGCTGGCCGCCGAGCCCGACATAGCCCGCGTGCCGCTGATGATCGACTCGTCGAAGTGGGACGTCATCACCGCCGCGCTGCAGTGTGCGCAGGGCAAGAGCATCGTCAACAGCATCTCGCTCAAGGAGGGCGAGGAAGTCTTCCTGAGTCATGCCCGCGACGTCATGCGCTACGGTGCCGCCGTGGTCGTCATGTGTTTCGACGAACAGGGCCAGGCCACTACCTTCGAGCGTCGCATTGAGATTGCCCGGCGTGCCTACCGTCTGCTCACCGAGCAGGTGGGCATGAATCCGCTCGACATTATTTTCGACCCCAACATCCTCGCCATCGCCACGGGCATGGACGAGCACAACCTGTATGCCGCCGACTTCATCCGCGCTACCCAGTGGATTCGCCAGAATCTACCCGGTGCCCACGTCAGCGGCGGCGTGAGCAACCTTTCGTTCTCGTTCCGGGGCAACAACTACGTGCGCGAGGCCATGCACGCCGTGTTCCTTTACCATGCCATTCAGGCCGGCATGGACTTCGGCATTGTCAATCCTGCCACGAAGGTCACCTACGCTGACCTGCCCAAGGAGCAGCTCACCGCCATCGAGGATGCCATTCTGAGTGGCAATCCCGAGGGGCTGTTGGAGCTGGCAGAAGAGCCTATAGACTCTATAGCTTCTATAGCCTCTATAGACCCTACAGCCTCTATCGCCTCACCCCCCTTGGAGGACCGCCTGCAGCAGGCCCTCATCCGCGGCATTGGCGACAACCTGGAGGCCGACCTGCAGGAGGCGCTGGCGAAATACCCGAGTCCTGTCGCCATCATCGAGGGCCCGCTCATGGCGGCCATGAACATTGTCGGTGAACGCTTCGGACAGGGCAAGATGTTCCTGCCGCAGGTGGTGAAGACCGCCCGCACCATGAAGCAGGCGGTAAGCATTCTCCAGCCGTATTTGCAGGGACAGCAGGCCACGGGCAACAGTCGCGCCGGCAAGGTGCTGCTGGCTACGGTCAAGGGCGACGTGCACGACATCGGCAAGAACATCGTGGCTGTGGTCATGGCCTGCAACAACTACGAGGTCATCGACATGGGCGTGATGGTTCCCGCCGAGGACATCGTGCGCAAGGCGAAGGAGGAGCATGTTGACATGATCGGCCTGTCGGGGCTCATTACCCCGTCGTTGGAGGAAATGGTCAACGTGGCACGCGAACTGGACCGCGCCGGGCTCCACATCCCCATCATGATTGGCGGTGCCACCACCAGCGAGCTGCATGTGGCGCTGAAGATTGCCCCCGTCTATGCAGGGCCGGTGCTGTGGCTGAAGGATGCGTCGCAGAACGCCCTCGTGGCACAGCGGCTCATGACCGAAGAACAGCAAGTGGAGCAGGAACTCGACGCGAAGTATGCCCGTATGCGCGAAGATTACAACCACGAACAGGAACAGCTGCTTTCGCTCGACGAGGCACGCAAGAATAAACTGAAACTCTTTGAAGAATGATAAAGAATATAGTATTTGACTTAGGTGGTGTCATCATCACCTTGGGACAGGACGAAGCCATCCGCCGCTTCGAGGCCCTGGGGCTCGCCGATGCCCACGAACGGCTCGACGCCTACACGCAGAGCGGCATCTTCGGCGACTTGGAGCGCGGCGACATCGACGCCGAGACCTTCCGCGTGGAGCTGGGCAGGCTGGTAGGCCACGAGGTGACCTACGACCAGTGCCGCCATGCCTGGTTAGGCTATTGCCGTGAACTGCCCCAGCGTAATCTTGACTGCCTGCGCCGGTTGCGCAGTGAGGGATACCGGCTGCTGCTGCTCTCGAACACTAATCCCTACATGATGTCGTGGGCACTGAGCCCCGAGTTCGACGGACAGGGCCACTCCATTCGTGACTATATGGACGCGCTCTACATGAGTTACGAACAGCGCGTCCTGAAACCCGACCCCTTCTTCTTCAGCAAGATGCTCATGGCCGAGCACATTGCTCCTGCCGAGACGCTCTTCATTGATGACGGTCCGCGCAACGTGGCGGCCGCCAGTCAGATGGGCATTCGTACCTATTGCCCCGAGAACGGCAGCGACTGGACGAAGGAGATTTGGAACAAGATAAATGATTAAAACGTTAATGAAAATGAGAATAGAAATCATATCAAGGGCAAACAGGCTGGTAAGGTGTTCTTTACTTTTTTACCTTTTAACCTTTTTACTTTTATCCCTTCAGGCGCAACCCAAGCGTGAATTCCGCGGTGCCTGGATTCAGGCCGTCAACGGCCAGTGGGTAGGCATGTCAACCCAGCAGATGCAGCAGACGCTGCGCTATCAGCTTAACGCCCTGCAGCAGATGGGGGCCAATGCCATCATCTTCCAGGTTCGTCCTGAGTGTGACGCCCTCTATCAGAGTAATATAGAGCCGTGGAGCCGATTCCTGACAGGACAGCAGGGCAAGGCCCCCAACCCGTATTGGGACCCCCTGCAGTGGATGATTGACGAGTGCCACGCCCGCGGCATGGAGCTGCATGCATGGATTAATCCCTACCGTGCCAAGACAAAGACCACCAACGTGCTCAGCACTACCCACATTTCGCAGACCCACCCCGAGCGCGTGTTCCCCTATGACGGTCTGCTGGTGCTGAATCCGGGCCTGCAGGAGAACCGCGATTACATTTGTTCGGTGGTGGCCGACATCGTCAAGCGCTACGACGTGGACGGCATTCACTACGACGACTATTTCTATCCTTACCCGGCAGCGGGCCAGACCATCAACGACGATGCAGCATACAGGGCTAATCCGAATGGCATCAGCGACCGCGGTGACTGGCGCCGCCATCAGGTGAATCTGTTTGTGAAGCAGCTGTATGAAACCGTGCACGACCTGAAACCGTGGGTAAAGGTAGGAGTGTCGCCATTCGGCATCTACCGCAATAAGAAGAACGACCCCAACGGCTCGCAGACCAACGGTCTTCAGAACTATGATGACCTCTATGCTGACATTCTGCTTTGGGTGAACAACGGCTGGGTGGATTATAACGTGCCGCAGATATACTGGGAGATTGGTAACCGTGCTGCTGATTATAATGAGTTGATACACTGGTGGAACCGTCATGCGTCGAAGCGTCCGCTCTTCATTGGTGAGGACATTGAGCGCACGGCGAAGTTCAACCAGCAGGACCGCAAGATGGCACTCTATGCCGAGTGTCCTAACGTGGAGGGTACCGTGCTCTGGTATGCCAAGGCTGCAGTCGATAATGTCGGCGGCTACGCCACTCAGCTCAAGCAGCGCTACTGGCGTCGGCAGGCCTTGCAGCCGCTGATGCCCTTTATTACCAAGACGTCGCCCAAGAAACCGCGCAAGGTGAAAGCCATCTGGATGTCTGACGACGAACAGGTGCTCTGCTGGACACCGCCTCGCGGCAGCGGCTGGAAGCGCGAGGCCGTGAAGTACGTGGTTTATCGTTTCCTTCAGGGCGAGCGCGTCGATATTGACAATCCGCAGCGCATCGTTGCCGTGACCGACGACACCTTCTACCGCCTGCCCCTTGGCGACGGTTCGCAGAGCTATGTCTATGTGGTGACGGCTCTCAACCGCATTCACAACGAGAGTAAGCCCGTGAAGGTGAAAGTAAGGATATAGTCCCACCAGAAAATGAAAGGAACCAGGTATGAATTACGAGGAACTGTTAGAATCGAAGTCGGCGGCTAAAGCCGTTGGTGCCAGAATGCCCTTAGGCATGTTCAGCAAGAAGCTGATAGGCGAGAAGTATCAGAACATCATCAGCATCACCCCAAGTCTGAACGACAGCATTAAGTTTGCCGAAGGGCTGAAGGCCGAGAGCGAGAAGAACCTTCAGCTGCGTCATAAGAACCAGCTGCACTTTGAGGTGGAGCAGGACAAGAAGGGCAATGCCGTAATGCTTCGTCTGGAGCAAGGTAATTACCTGACGCTTAAACAGCTGCTGAACGAACAGCCGTCAATTGTAGCAAACAAGTCGTTTGTTGACGGACTCATCGGCCAATTGTTTGATGTGGCGGAGTATCTTCACGGCGAGGGCATCTTCCACGTTTGCTTTGCCCCGGAGAACATACTGATACGCAAAGGCGACAACACCCCGCTGCTGCTCAACCACGGTTCGTTCTATTTGGGCATGTCGGACAGCACAGAGCTCTACCAAGACATGGAGTCTTTTGTTGCGCCGGAGGTAAGTAAGGGCGGCACCGTCGATGCCCGTTGCGACATCTATTCATTAGGACGCCTCATGGAGTGGCTTTTCAGCTTGTCGGAGATGCCCTACGAGTACAAGCGTGTGATGAAGAAGGCCGTTAACGACGAGCCCGACAAACGTTATAACGCCATAGCCGACATGCGCAAGGCACTAAAGGTGAAGCGCGAGTTCTACAAGTCTGGATTGACGTTGGCTGCTGCGGTTGTCATCGCCCTGCTGTTGGTGGGGCTCTACTTTGAGCTGATGCCGGAGTCAACCAATGTGGAATTTGTGAAACCAGCGCCCCGTCAGGCAACCGACGACCTATTGGAGGACGGTTTCGACCCCGCAGAGTTGGGCGTGGTGAGTGGCGACACGATGATTATGACGCCAGAGGAACGCCGGAGCAAAGCTGATTACGATGCCAAGGCGGAGCAGATTTTCCGCAAGCGTTTTACGGCTGAGGCTGACCGCGTGCTCTCCAAGATATATAATAATGAATACATGAGCTCCAGCGAGAAGAAGTTCCTTTCCGAGATGTCGAGCGTCAACGAGGAACTGCTCAAGCTGCAGGTTGAATTAGGCGAAGAGGCTGGTCTCACCACCTCACGCAGCCAGCTTATAGCCACGCAGATAGTGGAGGACCTCACGAATCAGAAGAAGAAAAAACTGCAGTACTACGGCGTGCAGAAGTAGATTGGAAAATAAACATTAAACAAATATTATACCTATTTTATATTATGAGAAGTAGAACAGCTAACTGGTTTGAAACCGCTATCCGTTACGACAAGACGATGGAGGACGGTATGACAAAGAAAGTAATTGAGTATTATGTAGTTGATGCCCTGAGTTTCGGCGAGGCCGAGGAAACTATCACACAGGAGTTGTCAGCATACATCAGCGGTGAGTTTGAGGTGAAGAACATCACCCCCGCCGCCTTCCACGAAGTGTTTTTCAGCGAGAACGACAATGACGACCGCTGGTACAAGGCCAAGCTCCAGTTTATCACCATCGACGAGAAGACAGAGAAGGAGAAACGTTCAAGTGTGACTTACCTGGTGCAGGCTGCCACCCTGAACGGTGCGGTGAAGAACATTGACGAGGTGATGGGAGGGACAATGATTGACTACGTCATTTCTAACATCAGCGAAACGAAGTTCATGGACGTCTTCGAACATACCGCTTCGACCAAGAAGGACGACAAACCAGAGTTTGAAGGCTAAAACGATGGATTACGACGTAAAGGGAAACCTGCGGCGCGTGCTGGGCGACCTGCCTGAGGGAGTGCGGCTGGTAGCCATCAGCAAGTATCACCCCAACGAATACATAGAAGCCGCCTATGCAGAGGGCCAGCGCATCTTCGGAGAGAGCCACGAGCAGGAGCTCCGGCAGAAGATGGAGACGCTGCCCAAGGATATAGAGTGGCACTTCATCGGTCACCTGCAGACGAACAAGGTGAAATATATTGCGCCTTACATCTCAATGGTGGAAGCTGTCGATTCCTTGAAACTGCTCAAGGAAATAGACAAGCAGGCCAAGAAGAATAACCGCACCATTCGCGTGTTGCTGGAGTTGCACATTGCCGAGGAGGAAACGAAGTACGGTCTTACGCTCGATGACTGCCGACAGCTGCTGAGTGATGGTGAATGGCGGGCATTGGAGCATGTGCAGATTTGCGGGTTGATGATGATGGCTTCGTACGTTGACGACCAAGAACAGATACGCCGGGAAATGATGACCGCCCGCCAATTCTTTGACGAGGTAAAGGCGCAGTACTTTGCCGACTGTGACTACTTCTGCGAACGTTCGTGGGGCATGAGCCACGACTATCCGATAGCCGTAGAGTGCGGTTCCACAATGGTTCGTGTGGGTACCACTATCTTCGGTCCTCGCGTTTATTGAAAAGATACTGTCCGCGCTTCATCTTTGCCCAATGAATGGCATGCCGCGGACAATGATGATAACAGGCAAGACAATTGGTGCACCGTCCGTTGTGAATCCACTCGGGCGGTGCTCCTTTTATGTCATCAACAGGACAGACCCTTGCACAGAGTCCGCACTCGATGCAGGCCTCTTTATCTACCCAGAACTTATCGTCCTTAATGAGGTGGCGGTTATAATAGCCGCCGATGACGTAGGAGTAGGTACGCGGAATGGCACCTTTCACCAGTTGGCTTACCCCACGCTTTTTGTTCTTCACGATGTCGGCAATATGCTCCAGCTGTATGTCGGCGGCAGCAATTTTCTGTTCCGCCTTTTCGGGTGTGTCCAGATGCAGGAAAGAAAAGCATACGTTCGACTCGGGCATCACGACGGCAAAGCTGGCATCAAGCCATAGTCCGGCATTCTTCAGCTCCTTGCCGAAGATGGTCATCAGCTCACCCATGTTGTCGCCGCAGGTGGTGAGGGCGTAGATATACGTTGAAGGTGGAACGCTAAAGGCTGTGTGCTGAATAAACTCACGCACGATGCGTGGTGGCTGCCACCCGTGGGTAGGGAAGCAGAACCCCAGTCGCTCGCCTTCGCTGATGGTGACTTTTACGATGCCCTTACGTATAACGTCGGGAATAAAAAGAAGCTCCTCGCCCGTGACTTCCGCCATGCGTTGGGCTGCCCATTTTGTGTTTCCTGTTCCTGTAAAATAGAATATCATGCTGCAAAGGTACGATTAAGTGAGTAAAGTACAAAATAATTAACAACAGATAACTGCCAATTGATAATTATTTTGTAATTTTGCACGCGAAATGCGATACTTCGTCTGGTTTTCCTATGATGGGACGGCTTACCACGGGTGGCAGGTTCAACCCAACGGGGTGACGGTGCAGAGTGAACTGCAGCGTTGCTTGTCCATGCTTCTGCGGCAACCCATAGAAGTGGTGGGGGCAGGCCGGACCGATGCCGGTGTACATGCCCGGCAGATGGCAGCCCACTTCGACTACGAGGGTCCCTACGACATGGATAACCTTGCCTATAAGCTTGACCACGCCCTGCCTCGTGACATTAGCGTTGACAGGGTGGAGCCCGTCAGCGACGACATGCACGCCCGCTTCTCTGCCAAGCGTCGCACGTACCATTATTATATACATACCCACAAGTCGCCCTTTCTCTGGCGCTATTCCTGCCAACTGCATTACCAGCTTGACTTTGAGGCCATGAACCGCGCCGCGCGGGTGCTTATGGAGTACGAGGACTTTGGTGCTTTCTGCAAGGCCGGCAGCGACGTAAAGACCACGCTCTGCCGGGTGTATGCTGCTGAGTGGCACCAGACAAGTGAGACGGAGTGGTACTTCGAAATAACGGCCAACCGCTTCCTGCGTAACATGGTTCGCGCCGTAGTGGGTACACTTATGGAGGTGGGACGGGGGCGCATGACGATGAGCGAGTTTCGCCAGGTTATTGAGCAGGGCAGTCGCACAGGTGCAGGCGAGTCAATGCCTGCCAACGCTTTGTTTCTGGAGCGGGTGGAATATTAATCATAACGGCAAGGCGTAACATCTTGCCGTAACGAAAAAGAATAAGAAATGTGGCTAATATTAGCTTTTTTGTCTGCAGTCTTTTTAGGTTGCTACGATTCATTTAAGAAAGAGGCACTCAAGGATAACGCTGTCATTCCGGTGTTGTTTCTCAACACGCTTTTCTCTTCGCTGATCTTCCTGCCGTTTATCATTTTAAGTGCTTCGACTGGCTTACTTGATACATCCGACTTCCATGTGGCAAGCGGCGGATGGGAGGTTCATCGCTTCATTCTTTTGAAGAGTGTTATCGTGTTAAGCAGCTGGCTTTTAGGTTATTTCGGCATGAAGCATTTGCCGCTCACCATTGTCGGCCCCATTAATGCTACGCGTCCGGTAATGGTGCTGGTGGGTGCCTTGCTGGTGTTTGGCGAACGACTCAATCTCTGGCAGTGGGTGGGTGTGACGCTTGCCGTCGCTTCGTTTCTGTTGCTGAGCAAGAGCAGCAAGAAAGAGGGCATCGACTTCAAGCACGACCACTGGATATGGATGATAGTGGGCTCAGCCGCTATGGGAGCCATTAGCGGACTTTACGACAGATACCTCATGGCACCTGTTGGCGAGGGTGGGGCAGGTCTCGACCGCATGATGGTGCAGTCGTGGTACACCATCTACCAATGTTTCATGATGGGTGCCATGCTTTTGTTGCTGTGGTGGCCCCAGCGTCACCATGTAACGCGTTTCCGTTGGAAATGGAGCATAATAGGCGTCAGCGTTTTCCTTTCTACGGCAGACTTCCTCTATTTCTACTCCTTGTCGCTGCCCGATGCTATGATCAGTATCGTCTCCATGATTCGGCGCGGTTCGGTGGTGGTCAGTTTCCTCTTTGGGGCATCCCTCTTCCACGAGAAGAATCTCAAGGCAAAAACCGTCGATTTGGTGCTGGTATTGTTGGGTATGCTGTTTCTTTACATCGGTTCGCATTGATTTTTGGCCGATTATTTTGTCAAATAAAAAAAACTTCGTACCTTTACGCACTCAAAATAGAAATAGGAACTAAACGTAAGCTACAATTATGATACAGTATATAGCCGAAAACCTGTGGCAGTTATGGGCAGTAGTTGCCGTCATCTGCCTGATTCTTGAAATGACGTCTGGCGATTTCTTCCTTATGTGCTTCGCTATTGGTGGTGCTGTGACGGCCTTGTTGTCACCCTTCGTGGGGTTCTACGTCCAGTTGGCAGTCTTTGCCGTAGTGAGTGTAGTCTGCCTGTTTACGGTACGCCCGGTAGCGCTGCGCTGGTTTCATAAGAACGACCCCGACCGTGTGAGTAATGCTGATGCACTTATTGGGCGCGAAGGCCGTGTTCGCGAGACCATAGAGGCTGACGGCTTTGGCCGTGTGGCCATTGATGGTGACGTGTGGAAGGCCAAGAGCCAGACTGGCGAGGCCATTTCCGCTGGGACGGCAGTCAAAGTGGTGAACCGCGAGAGCACCATTATTACCGTAGTCGTATCAAAGTAACGACAGTCCTGAAATAACAAAAACATCGACATAACAAATAAAAAAGTAATTGCTTATGGAGCCCATTATTATTGTATTGGTAGTCATCGTGTTGTGTGCGCTGGTGCTGGTGAAGAAGGCGCTGGTCATTATCCCCCAGTCGGAAACCAAGATTATTGAGCGTTTAGGCCGCTATCATGCCACGCTTAACCCGGGTATCAACATCATCATACCCTTCATTGACCGCGCCAAGGACATCGTCATTCTGAGTCGTGGACGCTACATGTACTCCACCACCATCGATTTGCGTGAGCAGGTGTATGACTTCCCGAAGCAGAATGTGATCACCAAGGATAATGTGCAGACCGAGATTAACGCGCTGCTATACTTCCAGATTGTTGACCCGTTCAAGGCTGCCTACGAAATCTCGAACCTGCCCAACGCCATAGAGAAGCTCACGCAGACCACGCTGCGTAACATCATCGGCGAACTGGAGCTGGACGAGACGCTGACCTCGCGTGACACCATCAACAAGAAGCTCGGGTCGGTACTTGACGAAGCTACCGACAAGTGGGGCGTTAAGGTCAATCGTGTTGAGCTGCAGGATATTACCCCGCCGGAGAGCGTGCTTACCGCTATGGAGAAGCAGATGCAGGCCGAGCGTAACAAACGTGCCACCATTCTGACCTCCGAGGGTAAGAAGGCTGCCGACATTCTGCAGTCGGAAGGTGAGAAGACCGCCATCATCAACAAGGCTGAAGCCGCCAAGCAGGAGGCCATCCTCAATGCAGAGGGTGAGGCTCAGGCACGTATTCGCAAGGCTGAGGCCGAGGCTAAGGCCATTGAACTCATTACAGAGGCCGTGGGCAAGAGCACCAACCCTGCCAACTATCTGCTGGCCCAGAAGTATATACAGATGCTGGAGCAGCTGGCACAAGGTGACAATCAGAAGACCGTCTATCTGCCTTACGAAGCCACTAACCTCATGGGCAGCATTGGCGGCATCAAGGATTTGTTTAAATCGGAATAAACATATATATGGTACAAAATATATTCAAGGGCCTCGGCATAGCACTTATTACGCCCTTCAAGGCCGACGGACAAGTTGACTACCCCGCGCTTATCCGTCTGGTCAACTACCAGCTTGACAATGGGGCCGACTTTTTCTGCATATTGGCAACTACGGGTGAAACCCCTACGCTGACACCCGACGAGAAGCTGCGCATCAAGAACACCGTCGTTGACCTCGTGCAGGCACGTGTGCCCATCCTCATGGGGTGTGGCGGCTACAACACGGCCGCCATCGTTGAGGAGCTGAAGACGGGCGACTTCAAGGGCATCGACGGCGTGCTCAGCGTCTGTCCTTATTATAATAAGCCGTCGCAGGAGGGACTCTACCAGCATTTCCGCACCATAGCCGCAGCCACCGAACTGCCCGTTGTGCTCTACAACGTGCCGGGCCGTACAGGCGTTAATATGAAGGCAGAGACTACCGTCAGGCTGGCACGCGACTGCCGTAACATCGTGGCCATCAAGGAGGCGTCGGGCAATCTGGAGCAGGTAGATGAAATCATCAAGAACAAGCCACAAGACTTCGATGTCATCAGTGGCGATGATTCGCTCACCTTCCCCATGATCAGCTGTGGTGCCGTGGGCGTGATTAGCGTTATTGGCAACGCCCTGCCCAAGGAGTTCTCCAAGATGATCCGCCTGCAGTTCCGTGGTGAGTACGATGCTGCACGCAAGATTCACCACCGCTTTACTGACCTCTTCTCGTTGCTCTTCGTTGATGGTAACCCGGCTGGCGTCAAGGCCATGCTCCACGAAATGGGCTTCATCGAGAATGTGCTGCGCCTGCCGCTCGTTCCAACGCGCATCTCCACCCTGCAGAAGATGAGTGAAATCATGAAGGAACTGAAGATATAACGAACGTAGAACACTCCTAACTCCTAACTCAACATGGAAGTCATTCACGAAATAACGCCCCTGGGCGGACGCGACGTTCTCTACATTGCCGACCGTCACAAGAAGGAGTTCAATTACCCCATACACAACCACGACGTCTATGAGCTGAACTTCGTGGAGAATGCCAAGGGCGTTAGGCGCATTGTGGGTGACTCGTCGGAAGTTATCGACGACTACGACCTCGTGCTTATTACCTCGCCCGACCTTGAGCATGTGTGGGAGCAGCATGAGTGCACCAGTTCTGATGTTCACGAAGTCACCATACAGTTCGACCTCGACATATCTGAAGACGGCATCTTTGGCCGAAACCCCTTCCGCAGTATTCTCAACATGGTGCAGGAGGCGCGTAAGGGGCTTTGTTTCCCCATGTCTGCCATTATGCACGTCTATCCGCTCATTGTGGGGCTCAGCGAGATAAAGGACGGGTTCTATGCCGTGATGCAGTTCATGACCATACTCTACGAACTCTCGCGCCAAGACGGTGCCCGCACGCTGGCTACCAGCAGCTATGCCAAGGTTGACGTGGAGAGCGACTCGCGCCGCGTGCTGAAAGTGAAGAACTACATAGCAGCCCACTATCGTGACGACCTGCGTCTGCCCGAACTGGCCAGCCTGGCAGGCATGAGCCCATCGGCCTTCAGCCGCTTCTTCAAGCTGCACACCAGCCGCAACCTCTCGGAGTACATCATCGACATTCGTCTGGGCTATGCCGCCCGCCAGCTTGTTGACACTGCCAAGAGTGTCAGCGAAATCAGTTTCTTGTGCGGCTTCAACAATCTGAGCAACTTCAACCGGATATTCAAGAAGAAAAAGGGCTGTAGTCCTACTGAATTTAGGGAGAATTACCGCAAAACGCGCATTATTGTATAACTTTTTCAAAAAAAGTTCCAAAAAAGTTTGGCTGTTTCAGAAAAACTCCTTACCTTTGCACCCGCAATTAAGCAAAAGGCTCCCTAGCTCAACTGAATAGAGCATCTGACTACGGATCAGAAGGTTGTGGGTTTGAATCCCGCGGGAGTCACCAGAAGAGAGAACTTTTTCGTAAGGTCCTCTCTTTTTTTGTTCTCCTGCCCAGTTTCAGCGAAACACTTTGGTTACGGCAAACTCTGACTTTGATTACGGCAAACTTCTACTTTGGTTACGGCAAAGTGGTAGTTCTGACTCGTCAGAGGTCATCGTCGTGGGCTTCCACCACGCTGTCAGCATCGGCAATCAGCCGCATCATGCAGTCACGTATTCGCTGAAGTCCCTCTCCACGGGGCTTTGCATTAGAGCCTGAGGAGTAGATAGAGGAGCCGTCGGAGAACCGGGCATTGAAATACCATTGGTAGCCGTCCATCACTTGGAACGGCGGGCGGTAATGCTCCTTGTAGTTGTACATCTTCTCTTCCAGAATAATCTGGCGTAGCTGGCTCATTTCCTCCTTGCTCAGTTGTTTCTGAAAGAGTGAGCCGTGTCCCTCCTTCATCGCCTTCAGCAGGAATGTTCCGTCGGTTGCCCGTTCTGCGTGGCCCTCATAATCGGGGACCATACTCATTTCATTCTTAACGTATTCCACGCTCAGCAGCTCTCCTTCAGGAGCCTTTGTCCCGCAGCTCAGCATACTTATCAATCCTCCCATCATGCAAACAAAAATCTTCTTCATTTTTAGGTGTAACATTAATCAACGCCACAAATTTACAAAGATTTTCCGTAATATCACTATATATTGCCGAAAAAAGTTCAAGAGAAACGGCACTTCTCTTGGAGTGGTGTGGATATTTGTTGATATAACGAAAATAGCACGCATCGCTGCGTGCTATGTCTGGCTTCTAAAAATGAAGAATTCGTAAGACTAAATCAATCACTAACTATTATTATTAACTTAAAACCTTTATGTATGAATCGTATGAATTTCTTTTTTCTGATGCAAAGTTACGGTGCATTTCTTGCGTTTGCAAATAATGGCGTGAAATATTCTTCGGTTTGTTGCGACACACCTTCCGTTTTGCGACAAATCGGCCCCGTGCCCTTATTTTTTGTCGTAAGAAAGGTCAACGGACTAAGGTAAAAGGTCTAAGGTCGAAGGCACTTTTGCACGAGAAAGTAAAAAAAACAAGTTTTTATTTGCTTTTCTCCTTGCTTATTCGTACCTTTGTAGTCCCAAAACTTAAAACATAAGAATAACGAAATGAAACAGACAATTCTGGTAACAGGAGGAACGGGCTTTATAGGCTCGCACACAACTGTAGAACTGCAGAACGCAGGTTACGAAGTTGTGATAGTGGATAACCTTTCCAACTCTAATGCTGATGTCATCGACGGCATTGAGAAGATTACAGGTACGCGTCCCGCATTCGAGAAAGTAGATTGCTGCGACTTGGAGGCAATGGAGCGCGTCTTCGAGAAGTACCCCAAGATAGAGGGCATCATCCACTTCGCTGCATCGAAGGCTGTAGGCGAGAGTGTGCAGAAGCCTCTTATGTATTACCGCAACAATATCCTCTCGCTGGTCAACCTGCTCGAGCTCATGCCCAAGCACGGCGTGAAGGGCATCATCTTCTCGTCAAGCTGTACCGTCTATGGTCAGCCTGACCCGGAGAACCTGCCCGTTACTGAGGACGCACCCATTAAGCCGGCAGAGAGCCCCTATGGCAACACTAAGCAGGTGAACGAGGAGATTATCCGCGACGACATCAATAGCGGAGCGCCCATTAAGGCCATTCTGCTGCGATACTTCAACCCCATTGGTTCTCACCCGTCGGGCATCATTGGAGAACTGCCCAACGGAGTGCCCATGAACCTTATTCCCTACGTGACACAGACGGCCATTGGTATTCGCGAGAAACTGAGCGTGTTCGGCAACGACTACAACACGCCCGACGGCACTTGCATTCGCGACTACATCTACGTGGTTGACCTGGCCAAGGCTCACGTCAAGGCGATGGAGCGCGTGCTCGATACTGACTCAGAGAAGCTCGAGGTGTTCAACGTGGGAACAGGCCGTGGCGTTTCAACCAAGGAGATAGTCGATGCCTTCGAGAAGGCTACCGGCGTAAAGCTCAACTGGCAGTTTGCACCCCGTCGTGCAGGTGACATTGAGAAGGTGTGGGCAAACCCCGAGAAGGCCAACAACGTGCTCGGATGGAAGGCAGAGACGAGTCTTGAAGACACGCTGAAGTCTGCTTGGCAATGGCAACTGAAGTTGCGCGAGCGCGGCATCCAGTAAGAATAGTATATTCATGTAACTGATTATAACCTGTTAAAGGTTTATTTTGTGTTTGTGTTTGTGGCAGGCCTTCGATGTGAATCGGAGGCTTGTTCGCTCACAAGAACCCCCAGACATTAGAACAATGAACGAACAACTGCTCAATGAACTGAACGAAAGCCAGCGCGAGGCGGTAGTCTGGTGCGACGGTCCCCAGCTGGTCATAGCTGGCGCCGGGTCGGGCAAGACGCGTGTGCTGACCTACAAGATAGCCTACCTGCTGGAGGAATACCAACTGGAGCCTTGGCGCATACTGGCGCTTACCTTTACCAACAAGGCTGCCCGAGAAATGAAGGAGCGCATAGGCAGGCTGGTGGGGCAGGAGAGGGCCCGCTACCTGCAGATGGGAACCTTCCACTCTGTCTTTGCACGCATACTACGGCGCGAGGCACAGCACATTGGGTATAACCCTGACTTCACCATCTACGACCAGAGCGACTCCCGCTCGCTGGTGAAGAGCATCATTCGCGAGATGCAGCTTGATGAGAAACTCTACAAACCGTCAAGCGTGGCTGATCGTATTTCTATGGCCAAGAACCACCTCCTGTTGCCGCAGGCATACGCTAACAGCCCTTCGGCTGCAGACGATGCCGTACGCAAGGTTCCCGCTATCAGTAACATCTACCTGCGCTATGCTGAACGCTGCCGACAGGCCAACGCTATGGACTTCGACGACCTGCTGGTGCAGACCTACATGCTCTTCCGCAATCATGAGGACATTCGGCAGCACTACGTTGACCGCTTTGCCTATGTGCTCGTTGACGAGTATCAGGACACGAACCGTGTTCAACAGGCCATCGTCATGCAGCTCACCAAGGAGCGCCAGCGCGTCTGCGTGGTTGGTGACGATGCACAGAGCATCTACAGCTTCCGGGGCGCGAACATCGACAACATACTCGACTTCCAGAAAGGCTATACTGGTGCGCGTCTTTTCAAGTTGGAGCAGAACTACCGTTCAACGCAGCTCATCGTGCAGGCTGCCAACAGTCTGATTCGCCATAATCAGCGGCAGATACCAAAGGATGTGTATAGCCACAACGAAGAGGGCGAGCGGCTCACCCTGAAGACCGCCTACAGCGACAAGGAGGAGGCTCAGATGGTGTGTAACGACATTAAGCGCTACAAGCGTAAGGACAGTTGTGAATACAGCGACTTTGCCATTCTATACCGTACTAACTCGCAAAGTCGTTCGTTCGAGGAATACATGCGTAAGGAGAACATTCCCTACCGCATTTATGGAGGGCTGAGCTTCTATCAGCGCAAGGAGATAAAAGACGTTATTGCCTACTTCCGCCTGGTGGCCAACCCCGACGACGAAGAGGCCCTGAAGCGTATCATTAACTATCCCGCACGAGGCATTGGCGACACGACCGTCAACAAGATTGTGGCGGCTGCCAACCTGCATGGGGTAAGCCTGTGGACGGTCATTACGCAGCCCGTCTTGTTCCAGCTTGACATTAACAAGGGTACGGCTGCAAAGATTGAGAAGTTCCGCGCCCAGGTGGAACTCTGGATTAACAGGGCAAAGACCGACGATGCCTTTGCTTTGGGTCACGACATCATTATGGAGAGTGGCATCAGCCGAGACATTTACTCAGGCAAGGACCCTGAGGACCTTTCGCGGCAGGAGAACTTGCAGGAGTTCGTCAGCGGTCTGCAGGACTTTGTCGAGACACGCCGCGAAGAGGATATGGCTGACCATACGGCCCTTTCTGACTTTCTGCAGGAGGTGTCGCTCATGACCGACCTGGACAGCGACGATGACGACACGCAGCCCAAGGTGGTGCTCATGACCATTCATAGTGCCAAGGGACTGGAATTCCCTACGGTATTTATTGTAGGACTTGAGGAGAACATCTTCCCTTCGCCCATGTGTGTCAACTCGTTACGCGAACTGGAGGAAGAACGGCGACTGCTCTACGTGGCCATCACCAGAGCCGAGAAGCGTTGCATCATGACCTGTGCGCAGAACCGTTGGCGTTACGGACGGGTAGAGTTTGACACGCCATCGCGCTTTATTCGCGACATCGACCCCTCGCTGCTCTACGTCGAGCAGTCGGGCATTGGCAGCATGGGCGGTTCCGTCTTTGGCAGCCGGCGGCAGTCTGATAACTTTGACTATAACGGCAACAAGTACAGCCGAGCAAGCAGTATGGTGCAGAATGCGCGTCCTGTTGCCACGCAGTTTAAGGCTGACCCCAAACCGCGCGTGGTTCCTCCAACGCCTTCCAACTACCCATCATCCACCACTCAACCCCCGTCACCCACCACCCAATCCCCGTCCGCCCTCCATGAGGGCAGCGTTGTTGAGCACCAGCGGTTTGGCGTAGGTGTAGTCTTAAAGCTGGAAGGAACGGGCGAGAATCAAAAAGCAACTGTTCAGTTCAAGAATACTGGAACCAAACAGTTGCTGTTGAAGTTTGCACGTATCAAAGTGATAGAGTAGGGGTGAGGTGTGTGACTAAAGTGCCTCGTCGTCAGGCCGCTGCGGAGAGCGATTAGCTTTCGGCAGGTGCCGCTTTTTCCGAAACCACGCAGCCTTGCGGGCTTCATACTCCTCGTAGTGTTTCTCTAAGAAGTTATCAGCCATAGTGCTTTGTCAGTCATCACTCGTGGTGTAGATAACGCTGATGGTAACCGGCGCATGAGTGTTCTCGCTGCCGCCTACCAGTCGTGTGTTGGTCAGCGACATCAGGTTCGACACCTTAGTGGCAGTCGTCGCAGTAGTCGTGGTTGTCGTTGTTGACGAAGACCCCAGCGTACACTCCACAGGAATGAGCACTACCTTGTTCCAGTCGGCATCATTACTTGCCCTGTTCCTATAGAGTTGTGTCACCAGCATCGAGATGTTGCCGAACTCGTAGCTGTCGGTCTTCTTGCTTAGCTGGGCCAGGTACGATGTCCTGTTGTCAGGCAACTCGTTGTTCTCGAAGAAGGAGAACATCTTTGCCTTGGGCACCATGACGAGATAGGAGGCATTATCGAAGCAGATGTCGGTATCGGTCTGATAGGTCTGGAAGACAATCTTGGCAGAGGTGATGGAGTCGTGCTCATGACCACGCATAATGTCCTCGACAGGCAGTTCCACCTCGGTAAAAATGCCTGACGGTGTCTTCAGGTAGGTGCAGCTGTTGTCAGCAACCAGCTGTTGCAGGCGCTTCTTGTCGTTGGTTATAGTCGTTGTCTGTTTTACCTCGGTAGTACCTGTGAAGGTTCGGTTGCCGACGGTGACGGTATCGCCGTAGTAGCGGTAATAGACTTTCAGCTCGGTGGTATAAATCTGCGACATCAGTCCTGCGCCGTCAGTACTCTTAAAGTAGAAGCCCGGGCAAACGTTCTTGGTGAACGTAAACGAGTTCTTGAAGTATTCGGGATGATTGTAGTAGCTGTTGATGATGTACGAGCCGTAGTTACTCCATGTAACGCCGTCTTTGTCGGTGTAGGGGTCGTTGATGGGAATGTTGATGTAGGGAATGTAGTTTGTCGTGTTACGCAAATCCTCGCTCTTCAGAAAATCTACAAAGGTGTAGGTCTTCTGCTTCATGATGCCGTCTGTGCGTACGAGCTCGTCTTCCTCGGGGCTGAAGTCGGTATAGTAGAACTGTCCTTCGGCAACAGGAATCTTCATTTCCTGCACCTTCAGGCCCATAGGTGCCAGGGAGTCACCCACCGATGATACGATATAGACGTTCAGGTGGCAGGAGTCGGCAATAATGTTGTCTGCCAGGTCGCGGCTAACCATGTTATCCTTTATCGGGAAAAGATCGCTTGCCATAGATTCAAGCTGTACGAACTGCGACGTGTAGTCAGACGTGATGTAGTCGCCGGTTATGGGGTCCTTAATGCGTCCCAGATAGCAGGTGCTGTTCTGTGAGAGCACAGAGTCTATGAGTATGGAACGGGTCGATACGTCAAAGGTATCAGAGACGATGGCGAAATGGTCAACGTCCTTGGTTAGTGAAGAACCGATGTTTGCAGTATCATCATCACATGCAGAGATTGTTATTGCTGTCAACAAAATCCCTGCGATCCATTTTGCTTTCATTTTTACCTTAAAATATAATAATGTGCTTGTTGCTTATTCTTGACATAGTTGGTCGTAGAAGGCTTCGTAAGCCTCGCCGAAGTCCTCGCCCGGGTACCTCAACAGAGGTTTGTTGTTATCAACGGCATACTTCAGCAAGTCGGCATTCACCTCCTTGTCGGCCTCGATGATGCCGTCGGAATAGTCGATGGCGAGCTTGCCCAGTTCTTCGAAGTTGAAGTTGTTGTTATACTTCTTCAGGAGGCTGGCCTTTGCGTCCTTGAACTCGATGCACGTCTTGAAGTTCTCGCCCAAGTCGGAATTGAGGCTCTTGGTGAAGAGCGACGTAACCACCTTCGTGTTGGCAAACGACGGCTCTTCGCGGTAGGCGGTCTTCAGGTAGAGGGGAATAACTGCGCTCATCCAGCCCTGACAATGAATGATGTCAGGTGCCCAGCGAAGCTTGTTGACCGTCTCTAAAACGCCGCGTGCGAAGAAGATGGTACGCTCGCCGTTGTCAGGATAGTCCTCGCCGTTCTCGTCCAGCAGCATCTGGCGCTTTGAGAAATAGTCATCGTTGTCAATGAAATATACCTGTACGCGGGTCTGTACGATGGTGGCCACCTTGATAATCAGCGGGTGGTCAGTATCATTAATAATCAGGTTCATGCCTGATAGGCGTTGTACCTCGTGAAGCTGTCCCCGACGTTCATTGATGTTACCCCATTTGGGCATGAAGGTGCGAATCTCGTTGCCATGCTCTTGAATAACCTGAGGGACGCGTTTGCCCATCACGGCCAGTTCGGTTTCGGGTACGTAAGGTATAGTCTCTTGATTGATGAATAAGATTCTCTTTGCCATAAATACTTGGTTTTTGTATGGCAAAGGTACGAAAAAATATGGAAAAATCGGAATTTTCGGTTGCTTTTTAGAATTTTTAGGGTCTTATTTGGCATATTTTCACGATATTTCTTTCTTATTTGATAAAAATGTTGTTATTTTGCACCCGATTTTGTAACTAATAAAAAAGGGTAATGAAAGTATTTTACAAGATTGCTGATTTACAAAACGCTTTGTTTGATGAGCGTAAGCAGGGTCGCCAAGTAGGCCTTGTGCCTACAATGGGAGCGCTTCATGAAGGACACGCCTCGTTAGTACGTCGTAGTGTCAGGGAGAACGAGGTGACGGTGGTTTCCGTCTTTGTTAATCCGACGCAGTTCAACGACAAGAATGACTTGAAGAACTATCCGCGTACGCTGGAGGCTGACTGCGAGTTGTTGGAGAAGACGTTTGCAGAAGAAGCTGCAGACGGTAATTCTGCCAAAGGTCTGGCTCTTTATGTGTTGGCACCGTCGGTAGAGGAGATGTACCCTACGCCCGACACGCGTCAGTTTGAGTATCCTCCTGTCTCTACTGTGATGGAAGGCGCCCATCGTCCTGGTCACTTTAATGGAGTGTGTCAGGTTGTGAGCCGTCTCTTTTATATTTCGAAGCCTGACAAAGCATACTTTGGCGAGAAGGATTGGCAGCAGATTGCCGTAGTGAAGGCTATGGTGCGCCATCTGGGTATTCCCGTTCAGATTGTGGAGTGCGACATTGTGCGTGATGAGGACGGTTTGGCCAAGAGTTCGCGTAACACGCTGCTGGCTCCTGACGAACGAGCCATTGCCCCTAACATCTATAAGGCGCTGAAGGCCAGCGTCACTTATGCCAAGACGCATTCTGTACAGGAGACTCACGATAAAGTGGTGGCCGACATCAATGCCATAGACGGACTTGACGTTGAGTATTTCTCTATTGTTGACGGCAACACGCTACAGGATGTTTCCTCCTGGGAAGATTCTCCCTATGTCGTTGGCTGTATTACGGTGTATTGCGGCAAGACTCCCATCCGTCTGATTGACCACATTAAATATAAGGAATCATGATGATAGAAGTACTGAAGTCGAAGTTGCATTGTGTTACGGTAACGGAGGCTAATCTGAACTACATGGGCAGCATCACCATCGACGAAGACTTGATGGATGCCGCCAACCTCATTGCGGGCGAGAAGGTTCAGGTAGTAGATAACAACAATGGTGAACGCTTTGAGACCTATATTATAAAAGGCGAACGCGGCTCGGGTTGCATCTGCCTGAATGGGGCAGCGGCGCGCAAGGTGCTGGTGGGCGATGTGTGCATCATCATCTCTTATGCCCTCATGGACTTTGAGGAGGCCAAGACGTTCAAGCCTTGTGTGGTGTTCCCTAAAGAAGGAAACAAACTGTAGTATATCGTTTATTTACGATTTACGGATTTTCAATTTAAATGTAACAAGCATAATACCGCCACATTGGTATTCAATCGAAAATCCGTAAACCGTAAAAATAAAAAGGGTTGTTTACTCGATGACTACGAGCGCATCGTCTTCCATAACGCTCTGGCCCTGCTGAACAAGTACGGCCGTTACCTTTCCGCTCTTCTCGGCTTCCAGGTTGTTGGCCATCTTCATGGCTTCCAGCACAACGACTACGTCGCCTGCCTGAACCTCGTCGCCAACGGCAACCTTCACCTCGACAATCGTGCCGGGCAGCGGAGCCTTGATGGCGTTGTTGGTGTTCACGTTGGCGGTGTCGGCAGCAACAGGAGCTTCGCCAGCAGTCTCTGCCTTAGGCTTGCCCAGTACCACCTTCTTCTTCTCGGGTTCTGCTTCGGGCTCCATCTCCACCTTGAAGTCTTCGCCGTTCACTTTTACTGTGGCAACGTTATCGACGATTTCGCCAATCTCTACTTCGTACTTGTTACCATTAATGGTATATTTATATTCCTTCATGATTCTAATTTTACTAATTTACAATTTTACAATTTCACAATTGCTGTCAGCGTTGGGCTAATAGTCCAATCGTGAAATAGTCAAATGGTCCAATCTCATGGGTGTTCCGTCATACTCAGGGCATAGCCGTTCCATTGCGTCTGGTGTTCGGCAATGGTGATGATGCCGGGCTCCTTGTCATGCACGTTGTTGCCCTTGAACTCATGTAGTGCCAATGCGATGGCAGCATATACTTCGTTCTTGTTCATAGTTTTATTTTACTATTTGACAATTGTACTATTTCACAATTGCTGTCAGCGCGAGGCTAATAGTCAAATTGTGAAATAGTCAAATCGTCCAATTAAACTACATAGGTATGTTACCATGCTTCTTGGCAGGCAGGGCGTCGCGCTTGGTAGCCAGCTGGGCCAGTCCGCGGCAAATGCGGAAGCGGGTGTTGCGTGGCTCAATCACGTCGTCGATATAGCCATACTTGGCTGCCTGGTAAGGATTAGCAAACAGGTCGTCGTACTCCTGCTCCTTCTCGGCGATGAAGGCCTTGACGTCCTCACCGGCTTCCTTCTTGGCCTTTGCCTCCTTGGCGTAGAGCACGGCAGCGGCACCTGAGGCACCCATCACGGCAATCTCAGCTGAGGGCCATGCGTAGTTCAGGTCAGTATGCAGCTGCTTGGAACCCATCACGATGTGAGAACCGCCGTACGACTTACGCAGCGTGACTGTAATCTTGGGAACGGTGGCCTCGCCGTAGGCGTAGAGCAGTTGGGCACCGTGCAGGATGACGGCATTGTACTCCTGACCCGTACCGGGCAGGAATCCGGGAACGTCAACCAGCGAAACGATAGGAATGTTGAAAGCGTCGCAGAAGCGTACGAAGCGGGCACCCTTGCGGCTGGCGTTCACGTCGAGCACGCCGGCGTAGCAGTTGGGCTGGTTGGCCACGATGCCTACGCTCTGGCCGTTGAAGCGGGCAAAGCCCACGATGATGTTCTTGGCGAACTTGGGCTGCACCTCAAAGAACTCTCCGTCATCGACCACGGCACCGATAACCTTATACATATCGTATGCCTCGTTGGGGTTCTCGGGAATGATTTCGTTCAGCGAGTCCTCCAGACGGTCAATGGGGTCGGTACACTTCTTGCGCGGAGCCGTCTCCATGTTGTTCGAGGGGATGTAGGAGAGGAGCGTCTTAATCATCTGCATGCCTTCCTCCTCGGTCTTGGCCGTGAAGTGGGTTACGCCGCTCTTCGTAGAGTGTACGCTGGCACCACCCAGGTGCTCCTGGTCGATGTCCTCGCCCGTGACGGTCTTCACCACCTTCGGGCCTGTCAGGAACATGTAGGAGATGCCTTCCATCATCAGCGTGAAGTCGGTCAGGGCAGGGCTATATACGGCACCACCGGCGCAGGGGCCGTAGATGCCTGAAATCTGCGGAATGACGCCCGAGGCCAGAATGTTACGCTCGAAGATTTCGGCGTAGCCGGCCAGTGCGTTGATACCCTCCTGGATGCGTGCACCGCCGGAGTCGTTCAGACCGATGACGGGAGCACCCATCTTCATGGCCATGTCCATGACCTTGCAGATTTTCTGGCTCATGGTCTCCGAGAGTGAACCGGCATGAACGGTGAAGTCCTGTGCGAAGACGAAGACCAGACGGCCGTCGATGGTGCCTGAGCCGGCTACCACGCCGTCGCCGAGGAACTGCTTTTTCTCCATGCCGAAGTTATGGCAACGGTGTTCCTTGAACATGCTCTTCGAAGGAGCCGGCGTCGAGCAGCATGTCGATGCGCTCGCGGGCGGTGTATTTACCTTTCTGGTGCTGTTTCTCAATTGCTTTCTCACCGCCCCCGAGACGTGCCTGCTCGCGCTTGGCAATGAGTTGCTTGATTTTTTCTAATTGCTTTGACATTTTAGATTTTCTATTTAATAATTGATTTATTTTCTATTTATTATCGATTTACGGATTTTCGATTTTCGATTGATTACTTTGACGGCAGAGGATATTCTCCTAACTTTCGCTTCATTGTTAGAATAAGAAATCCTTGTCAGATTTCCCTAAACAGGCTGCACGATAATTGGCATAGGGTGAAGTCCCGGATCTGATAACTTGCTTGGCAATGGCAGTAGCCGAAATGGTGTTTGGCAATGCATCTACCATCTTAACGATTCTAATAGAGAAAGCCTTAAACCTCTTCTTTAATTCGAGTTCAGTCATATCAATCGAAAATCGTCAATCGCAAATCCCTTAGGGGTGTTCACAAAGCTCTGTCAGCACGCCGGCAGTTGACTTCGGATGCAGGAAGGCGATGTTCAAGCCTTCGGCACCCTTGCGTGGAGCCTGGTCGATGAGGCGTACGCCCTTTTCGCTGACTTCGGCAAGTGCGTTAGCTACGCCGTCCTCAATGCAGAAAGCCACATGGTGAACGCCCTTGTTGCCTTTGTCGAGCCACTTCTGGATGGTGCTCTCGGGGCTTGTGGGCTCCAGCAGCTCCAGCTTTACTTCTCCGCACTTCAGGAAGGCAGTCTTTACTTTCTGGTCTTCTACGACCTCTGTTGCATAACACTCTAAGCCCAGCACGTTAGTGAAGAACGGCAGGCTTTCTTCAATGCTCTGGACAGCAATACCCAGATGCTCAATGTGTGAAATCTTCATAAGTTTTAAGTATTAAATGTACTATATAGTGTTGCAAAGGTACTCATTTATTATTGAAAACACTCTATAGAGCGTTGAACATTATTCTTTTTTAACGCAGTAACCTGGCCCATCTGCATCTGGGTATTCTTATTTTTTTTGTATTCCTCAGAACTCCACGCTCAGCTTGGCATTGATGAGTCGGCCGGTCAGGTAGTTGGGCACGGCATACTGCTGGCTGCTCACGTCGGTAACCCAGTAGTAGGAGTTCACGTTGTTGATGCCGAAGAGGTTGAGGCAGTCAACGCCGAGCCAGACGTTCTTCAGACCGAACCTGTCACTCCGCTTGCCTTTATAGGCCAAGTAGCTAAGACCGATGTCGGCGCGGCGGTAGGCGGGGGCACGGAACTGCTGGTACTCCAGTCCGCGGTGGGGCGCGCCGAAGGGCAGACCGTCGGCAAAAGCCAGTCGGAGCGTCATGCGCCACCGTTCGGTTCCAGGGAAGTAGTCGGTGAAGTGCAGGTTCATGGCCCACCGTTGGTCGGTAGGCAGCGGCATGGAGTGGCCGTTGAACTCCTGCTTGGTGGACATGAGCGAGAACGTCAGCCATGAGTCGGTGCCGGGCACGAACTCGCCAAACAGCTTGAAGTCGAGTCCGGCGGCGTGGCCCTTGCCGATGTTTTCGCCGTAGTAGGTCAGCTTCATGTTCTGCACGTTGTATGGAATCAGCTTGTCTAACGCCTTGTAGTAGGCCTCGGCGGTGAAGCGGAACGGGCGTTCCAGCATCTTGAACCGATAGTCCATGGCGGCCACGAAGTGTATGCTGCGCTGGCTTTTTATCTTGTCGTTGAACGTCACTACGGTTTGTCCGTTGATGGTGGTGGTGTCGCGCATCTCCTTGAAGAACGGTGCCTGGTAGTAGAGTCCTGCGGCCAGTCGGAACGTCAGGTCCTGATTGAAGGCCGGTGTTACCGCCAATGCCACACGGGGCGACACGGTGGTCTCGCCGTTAAACGACCAGTGGCTCATGCGGACGCCATAACAGAGCGTGAAGAAGCTCTGCACGTCGGCCCCCGTAGCCCATCGGTAGGTGTCCTGCAGGTAGGCCTCGGTGCGCGTGGAGTTCAGCTTGTTGTCGGCCGTCAGCTGGTAAATCAGGTCCAGGCGGTCGGCGGAGTGGGGCAGCGAGTAACCGCTGGAGTCGCGCATTTCCCATTCGCGCGAGTACTCCTCAATCTTTTCGCGCTTCAGTGTAAATGCGCCTTCCCACTGGTGGTGCTTGGTGCGGTGCTGCACCATCAGTTTTCCGCTCATCACCGTTGCCGAAAGTCGGTTGCGGGCATGCTCCATGTACGTTCCCACGCCCAGCTGCTCTGCCGTCTGCGCGTCGTCGAGCCAGTATTGTCCTATGATGTCGTAGGTCTCACGCTCCTTGGTGTGGAAGGCTGCTCCGAGCAGCGATATGTGCGTGTCGGGCGTAATGTTGTAGGTAATGCTCAGGTTGCCGAATAAGGTCCTGAAGATATCCTTCTCCTTACCGTCGAAATACACCTTAAAGGTCTTGGCGTTCTCGAGTGTGCCGAACGATGTCTCACGGTCTTCGGGCTCAAAGTTGTAATGGTTGTTGGCTATGTTGCCAATAAACTCAAACAGCCAGCGTTTTGACGGCTTGTAGGTCAGGTACGTTTGGTAGTCTAAGAACGACGGGCTGTACTCGCCTTTGGTGTCGGTTGTGCCTAAGAGGTAGCTGTTGGTCTTGTAGCGCAGGCCGTGACTCATGGAGAACCGCTTGCCGCCCATGCCAAAATAGGCGCTGGCCCCCAACAGCGATGCCTGCAGTGTGGCCTCGGTCTTGTCGGGCCGGCGGTATCGAATGTCCAATGCCGACGACATCTTGTCGCCATAGCGGGCCTCGAAGCCGCCGCTGCTGAAGCCTATCGACTCCACCATGTCGGCATTGATAACCGACAGGCCTTCCTGCTCACCGCTGCGTACCAGCAACGGACGGAACACCTCGATGTTGTTGATATAGACGGAGTTCTCGTCGAACGACCCGCCGCGCACGTTATATTGGCTGCTTAGTTCGTTGTGCGACGACACGCCTGCCTGCTGCTGTACCAGTTCCTCAACGGCATTGCCGCTGGCCGAGGGGGCCGCCTTGGTGTCGCGGGGCGTCAGCTGTTCCGTCGGCGTGTTCTGCCGTCGGCGTTCCGTCACCACCACTTCGCCCAGCGCTTCGAGCGAGGGGAGCATCACTTCAATCTGCATCTTGCCCTTCGGGTTGCGGAAGGTGCGCTTCTTTGCGTTGTAGCCTACCATGGAAAACTTAACCACCACGGAATCAGCCGATTTTAGTGTTATGCTAAATTCTCCCTTCAGGTTCGTCATTGAGAGTTTTCCCTGTGCCGCACAGCTCACGTTGGCCAGCTCAATGGGGTTGTTCTCTTCGTCGATGACGCGGCCTGTCAGCGTGAAAGTCTGGGCCACTGCCGCCGTGCCCGAACCCATCAGCACGAGCAGCAGCGTCGTCAGTATATGTCTGGTTGTCATTGTCTTCATATTCGTTATAGTAACGCATTTTTTCGCTGATTATTGTATCTGCGTGCGAAGTCGGGCAGGTTGAGCTCCCTTTTTTTGGTGATATGGAAAAAAAGTAGTAACTTTGCCGCCATGAAATTGAAAGAACAGCTATTAGACAAACTGGGCATAGTGCTCAACGACATGCAGGAGGATACCTACGATGCCATTACTGGCGGCACGGGCGACACCGTTATCCTGTCACCCACGGGGTCCGGCAAGACGCTGGCCTACCTGCTTCCGCTCAGCGAGCTGTTAGACAGCTCTTCTGACAACGTGCAGGCACTGGTCGTGGTGCCAGGCCGCGAACTCGCCTTACAGTCAGACACCGTGCTGAAGCGCATGGGGGCGGGTCTTAGGTCGCAGAGCTGCTACGGCGGACGTGCCGCCATGGACGAGCACCGCAGGCTCAAGGAGACGAAGCCGCACATCGTCTTCGGTACGCCCGGACGCCTTTGCGACCATTTGCAGAAGCAGAACATTACGCCTTACAGCGTGCGCTGGCTCGTCATCGACGAGTTCGACAAGTGCCTGGAAATGGGCTTTCAGGGCGAAATGGCGCGACTCTTGAAGATGTTGCCAGGTCTGCAGCGCCGCATTCTGCTGTCGGCCACTAATGCCGAGGAGATTCCCCAGTTCCTGAACCTGTCGAAGAAAGGCACCGTCGTTGATTTCCTGCCTGACGACGAGCAGATACCCGGGCGCGTATCCGTATTCACCGTCCGTTCGCCGCAGAAGGACAAGCTGTCAACCCTGCGCGACCTGCTTCTGGCTTTGGGCGAGGGGCAGAGCATTGTCTTCCTGAACTACCGCGACTCCGTGGAGCGTGTCAATAACTATTTAGTGGAACAGGGCTTCGTTACCAGTTTCCTGCATGGGGCACTGGAGCAGCGCCAGCGTGAGGCGGCCCTCTACCGTTTCTCGAATGGCTCGGTCAACGTGTTGGTTGCCACCGACTTGGCATCGCGCGGCCTCGATATTCCCGACGTGGCCAACATCATTCACTACCATCTGCCCGAAAGCGAAGAGGGCTACATCCACCGCGTGGGCCGCACAGCCCGCTGGGACAAGCAGGGCAATGCCTACTTCCTGTTAGGTCCGGCCGAGCAAATGCCCGACTATGTCAATGCCGAGGTCGCCGACTTCGAACTCCCGCTCCCCTCAGAGCAGCCCGTCCCGCAGCCTCTCATGGCTACTATATATATAGGTAAGGGCAAGAAAGACAAGATCAGCCGGGGCGACATTGTCGGCTTCCTCTGCAAGCAAGGCGGGCTGACCGCACAGGACATCGGCCGCATCGACGTGAACGACCGCTACAGCTATGCCGCCGTCAGCCGCCACCGTCTGCGCGAGGTGCTGCGTAACGTGGCAGGCGAGAAAATCAAAGGCCTCAAGACGGTGGTGGAAGAAGTGCGCTAATCTGTCATGCCGACTTGACAAATAGTAAGGATTAAGCCGCCCAGACGTTAATTTCTGCTCAAAAGTTTGGCTGAATGAAATAAAAAGTGTAACTTCGCAGCGTTTTTTTAGACACAATCATCATTAACAATAAAACTACATCAAAAAAATGAAGAAGTATAACTTTAACGCAGGTCCGTCGATGCTTCCCCGCGAGGTTATCGAGAAGACCGCACAACAGTGTTTAGACTTCAATGGCTCGGGTCTCTCTCTGATGGAGATCAGCCATCGTGCCAAGGATTTCCAGCCCGTCGTCGATGAGGCCGTTGCCCTCGTCAAGGAGCTGCTGAGCATTCCCGAAGGTTACTCCGTCATCTTCCTCGGTGGTGGTGCAAGCCTCGAGTTCTGCATGATTCCCTATAACTTCCTCATCAAGAAGGCTGCCTACCTGAACACTGGTGTCTGGGCTAAGAAGGCCATGAAGGAAGCCAAGTTGTTCGGCGAAGTGGTTGAAGTGGCTTCTTCGGCCGATGCCAACTATACGTTCATTCCTAAGGACTGGACCGTTCCCGCTGACGCAGACTACCTGCACATCACGACCAACAACACCATCTACGGTACCGAAATCCGCAAGGACCTCGACGTTTGTGTGCCCCTCATTGCCGACATGTCTTCTGACATCTTCTCGCGTCCTGTTGACGTGAAGAAGTACGACGCCATCTATGCCGGTGCACAGAAGAACCTCGCTATGGCTGGTGTGACTATTATTATTGTGAAGGACGATAAATTGGGACGCGCTCCCCGTGAGATTCCCACCATGCTCGACTATCGTACCCACGTCGATAAGGGCTCTATGTTCAACACTCCTCCCGTGGTGCCCATCTACTGTGCACTCGAGAACCTGCGCTGGATCAAGGCCCAGGGTGGCGTAGAGGCTATGGACAAGCTGGCTCAGCAGCGTGCAGAGATTGTCTATGGTGAGATTGACCGTAACAAGATGTTCCGCGGAACAGCCGTCGAAGAGGACCGTTCGGTGATGAACCTCTGCTTCGTTATGGCCGACGAGTACAAGGAACTGGAGAAGGACTTCCTTGACTTCGCTACGTCGAAGGGCATGGTTGGCGTCAAGGGCCACCGCTCGGTGGGCGGTTTCCGTGCCAGCTGCTACAACGCCCAGACCATTGAAGGCTGCAACGCACTCGTGGCCTGCATGAAGGAGTTTGAGGCACAGCACTAAAGCCCACCCCCAACCCCTCCCCAAGGGAGGGGCTTGGCAATTGGTTAGAGGTGGACTGCTATTATAATAAACATCAGTAAAACAATAAAGAAACGGAGACCCCAAAGTAATTTAGCTCCCCTCCCTTGGGGAGGTGTTGGGGGTAGGCTATATGAAAGTATTAGTAGCAACAGAAAAGCCTTTCGCAGCTGCAGCTGTCGAGGGCATCAGAAAAGAAGTGGAAGCTGCCGGCAACGAGCTGGCTTTGCTCGAGAAATATACGGAGAAGGCACAGCTG
>CACZDV010000013.1 GCA_902780025.1 uncultured Prevotellaceae bacterium | reverse complement strand
GTACTATGCCTCGCGGGCTATCTGCTGATTATACTTGGGATTCTTAGGAAACGATGGTAAGTACGAGTCGCTCTAATAGTGATCTGAATAAACAGTTTTTCATTTTGCAAACTAATACAATTCAATTCAGTATAAATGGGGCGATAGCTCGTTAAATAATGTTATCACGCCAAAAACACGCCAAAAATTTCGTGCGCTCGGCCGAAGGACGCTTGCAAGGCAAGAACGCCAACAAAAAGAAAAGGTGGCCGATTACTCGACCACCATGCTTTACAACGTACTGACTGTCAGGAACTTATTGTCAGCTTGTTTTAAGCGGTTGCAAGGCCAACTCCTGCGATTGACAACCTTGCGTTGTCGGGATGAGGCGACTCGAACCGATTGACAACCTTGCGTTGTCGGGATGAGGCGACTCGAACGCCCGACCCCTACGTCCCGAACGTAGTGCGCTACCAACTGCGCTACATCCCGATTGCTCGTAAGCGGGTGCAAAGGTACAACGATTTTTTGACAATCGTGCATTTTTTTGGAGAAAAATTTGTAAAAACGGCAAAAAAGGCTTATCTTTGCAACCACTAACCTATTGATAATGAAGCGAACTATACTCCTAACACTCCTCATCTGTGTGGCAGAAATGCTGTCTGCAGGAAAACATCCGAACGTCATCAAGGTGAAGGCGGGCGACGCCGAGAGCCTGCTGGCTGCCATTGAAAAGGCTAACGAACTGAACGCCGACACGATGTCGGAACGGCTGTATGTGCTGATTCCCAACGGCACTTACGACCTGGGGGAGCGAGTGTTAACGACCATCGGAGGCCACAACATCACGCTGGTGGGCGAGAGCATGGAGGGAACAATCATCAGAAATGCGCCTCCTGCCGAGAAGGAGAGCATCAGTTCGACGGCCACGCTGCTGAACCGCGGCTTCAATACCTACGTGCAGGACCTGACGCTGAAGAACGACCTGGACTACTATAGCTGCGACGCGGCGGGTCGTGCCGTCTGCTGGCAGGACAAGGGGTTCCGCGCCATCTTCAAGCGGGTGCGCATGCTGTCGTATCAGGACACTTACTATAGCCATAACGAAACTTGCCAGCACTACCTCGAGGACTGCGAGATACACGGTACGGTGGACTTCATCTGCGGTACGGGCGATGTCTACTTCAACCGCTGCCTGATTGTCACAGAGAAGCGTACGCGCGACGGCAGCGGCGTGAACGTGATAGCAGCCCCGCGTACGTCGGTCACGAAGTGGGGCTACGTCTTCGACCATTGCACCATCCGCAACGACGTGTCGACGTTCCACTATGCCCGCGGCTGGCATACCGCTCCACGCTGCACGTGGCTGTACACCCGGCTGGAGACGCCCGAGAAGCTGGAGGCTACGCGCTTCGACCCTGAGGGCATACGGACGGTGGACAACGCCTTCTATGAGTACCACACCATCGATATGCAGGGCCGCGACATCACGCCCAAGTCGAATAGCATCAACTTCGTGAACAAGGAGTACACGCGCGTCTTCGAGACCATCCTGAAACCCGAATTCGCCAAGCAATATACACTAAAAACCATCTTCCCGGACTGGGAGGTCGAGAAGACGGTCAAGAAGCTCTGCAAGGAAGCAGAGAAGGTCAGGAAGGCTTACTTATAGGCCTTCCTGAATAGTTTATACTCGTCACAGTTGGATACAAACTGGCTGACTCCCGCCTTGTTCGTGCGCTCGAAGTCGGCAAGTGCTGCCCACGCCTGATACTGTCGCGACCTCGGACTGGCGAGCCGCTGGTAGGCAGGCGAGTCGGGCTCATCGCTGTTCCACGGCTGCAGTTGCCACTCCGAGAAGTAGAGGTAGCAGTAGCCGAGGGCAAAGAGCGAGCGTTCGCGGAGTGCCGTATCCTTTGTCTTAGCGGCCTGCTGCAGCAACTGGGCAGCCTTGGCTGCCAGGTCGGTCTCATTGCAGCGCAGGGTGTCGCAGATGCTCTTGCCGTTACGCATGAGGAACCAGCAGTCGCCCGTGAAGTGTGCCTGGGCATAGCGTACAGCCAGGTCGTAGCATCGCTGCTGGTGCGCCTTGCCCGAGAGGACATTCAGCTCGCCCTCCATCTTCTCCACCTCGCGGACGAAGGCGAGGCGGGGATTCTCCTTCAGCTGCCACTTCTGTTCGCTGTACTCCATTCCCTCGCCCAGCCATTGGCGCTTGATCCACGGCTCGACACTCCACTTGCGGTTGGCGGCATAGACGGCGTAACCTTCATTACTATAATAGGATACGGGCACACGCGCGAGCCACTCGGCAGCCTCCTGCCAGCGGCACAGGCGCATATACTTCGTGCCCACAAGGTCATTCATCCGCGTCTGCTCCAGCTTCTGCCGGGGTTTCAGGTAGCGGTCGAGCGCCGTCTGGGCGGGCGTGGCGGCATAGTCCATATATTGCAGCAACGACGACACGTGAACCGTGTCGATATAGGTGTAGTACTGGTAGCTGTCGATGGCCTTGAGCAGCGCAACGGCGGTCAGCGGACGGTCACGATACTTGTCGACAAGTACCTGATGGACGAGTCGGCGGGTGGGGTCGAGGAACGAGTTATCCTCTTTCGAGCGCTGGTCAATCCACGTCAGTTCCCCGGCCAGATAGTCGTCGAACTCACGGCTGACGGGCTTCTCGACAGCCGTCATGTAGAGCTTCAGCACACGGGCGTTGTCTTTCATACGCTGCTCGCCGTCCATCTTCACGGCCTTCTCAATGTCGGCAAGCCCCTGCCGGTGGTCACCGAACATGAACTCTATCCACGCCTTGGCACTCTGCCAGAGCACGGGGTTCGTGGTCTTGCCCTCGCCGACCACCGTCGTGGCCAACTGGCACATCTGGCGGGCTTCCTCCTTGGTGATGTCGCGGATGAAGAGCTTTCCCTCGAGTCGTCCTTCCGGTATGTCGATGGCCTCCTGGGCATTGTTCACGAAGTCGGTCAGCAGGAAGGGCAGCACGGGCGAATTGGGGTCGCGCAGGTACTCCTGACGGATGGCCTTGCACGAACGGCGCTCGTAGTACATCGTCATCAGGCTCTCCCAGTCGCCTTGCTGGGCGAAGATATTGGCGGCAATCTCCTCGCTGCCCGTCTTGTAGAGGGCTCCGCCATAGATGTTGTACATCATGTCGCGATAGACGCTCTCGATCATCGTGCTGCCGGTGGTCACCCAGAAGGTGACGTTCTCGGCATGACGGCCCAGCATCATGTTACAACGCATCACCAGCAGAGCATGCTGCGAGCGCAGGCGCGACTTCAGCTTGCCTTGGGCATAGGTGCGGACAGCCATCAGCGTCTTCTGGCGCTCGGCCAGCTGCTCCTTCGTGGGATAGCTCCATTGCTCCCATCGTTTCTCCTCGGCACACTTCAGGTACTTCTGCAGGTTCTCGACGTAGCTGACCATCAGCAGGTCGCCCTTCTTACGTGCGAACTTGATGACGTCGTCGGCATTGAAGCTATAATATAGCTCCTGGCTGCCTGTGTAGACTTTCCAGTTGTTGGTGGTCACTTCGTCAACATACGTCCGGAACTCCCTGGGGTTGTAGGCGCGGAACAGATAGTAATTGTCGGTGTCGTCCCATGCACAAGCGGCAGCAGGCGCGGTCGTCGCTACCGTCAGCAGGCTAATGGCGATAAATCTTTTCATAGGTCTCATTGTCATATCGGTTGATGTTTTCTTTGTCTAAATGATAGGTCAGGATCGTGCGCCGCAGTTCGGGCCGCTCCTGTTCCACGGCCTGCTTCACCCGCAATATCTCGTCGGCCTCGACGGTATGCTCCACCCTGACGCCGTGGATGTGGCGCACCCATTGGTAGACGGGATAAGCCGCCGCCAGCGACAGAGGGTAGTCGCTAAGATGGCGCAGGTAGGGCTGCACGTCGCGCAGGTCGAGTACGGGATTACGCTCCATGAACCGGCGCGGGTCGCCCGTGTTGTAGAGCATCAGCACGCCGTAGTCCACGGGCGGGGCCTTCATCTGCAGCTGGTGTAGGCGGATGGTGGTGGAAAGAAGTGAGAAGTGAGAAGTGAAAAGTGGAGAGTGGGCAATTTCACTCAGGAAGTCGTAGTACACCTGTCGGCTGCGGGCGGTGTAGTCGCAGTCTATCTGCAGTTCGCGGAAGGGCGGCAGGTCGTTGGTCTCGTTCATCTGGCGCACACGGCTGACCAGCTTCCCGGCCAGTCCCGGGTGGGGCTTGTGCATGCAGTCCTCGGTGATGTAGACCGTGGGCACCAGCTCCACGCCGCTGGGCAGGGTGTCCGAAAACGAGATGGTGGCGTTGGGCATCGGTTCGCCGTTGCGCATCACCACGTCGAAGTAGCGGCAGTAGACCTTCTTCACGTCGTGCCGGTCGAGGAATGCCCGTTCCGTCGAGTCGAGCCGCAGTTCCGTGCGCCAGTAGTACACGCTGTTCTCATCCCCTTGGAATTCATATCCCGGAGATTCGTGGTTGCGACATCCTATGAAGACCGTTGCCACCAGCAGTAACAGTAGTTTCCCGACGCGACTCATGTCAGTTCACTTTCCACTCCAACACACCGCCTGACTGTCCCTGCTGCAGTTTCACCACAATCTTCAGTCCACGGGTCTTCACGGGACGGAAGCTGACCGAGTTGTAGCAGTCCTTGAGCACGGTGAAAGGTTCATGGTCCTCGACCTCACGCCACTGGCCGTCTTCTGACTCATAATAGAGCGTCCACGACTCCGGCACACGGAAGTTGCCGTCGTAATGATCGAAGTCGAGCCAGTAGACCTGCACGTTCTGCACCTCCTGTTCCTTTTCCCACTTATAGCTGATGCTCTCCTGTGTGCCGCGTTTCAGCCACCAGTAGTGGTATGGCTTGCTTGTGTCCGATGAGCGCTTCGGCTCCCACTGGTCGTTCACACCACCTGCCCATGAGTCAGTAGGTGCAGTCTCAGGGGCATCGTTCTGGATGGGACCGCGGTTCGAGAAGGTCTGTGCTTGCGAAGCCAGCGTGGGACGGGGGACGGGTCTTGCGGCGGTGGGCGTCGAGGCTACCCACACCTCCATCTGTTGCTGACCACAGTTGTTCCATACGGCGTAGGGGATAGCCCGCATGTCTACGTCAGCCACGTCGCCGTTGTAACGCACCATCTTGGCTTTGGTGTCGATGACCGTAATGCCGCCAAGCAACTCCGGCATGTAAGTGCTGTTGAAGTCATGTTTGCCATATTGGTCGCTGGGCAGGAACACGTTGAAGACGCTCCGGCTGCTCTGGTCGCCCGCCTCGATGCAGTAGACGATAGGGCCACGCTCCAGGCAGACTTTGTCGCGCAGGTCCTCGGCGTTGTCGTTGGCTACGATGCGGCGCACTTCCATCGGCAGGTTCAGCTCAACAATGTCACCCTTCTTCCATTTGCGATCGATGGTGACATAGTCGCGAATCTCGGGATAGAGTGCGCATCCGTTGACGCTGACGCTGTAGTTCGCGGCCTTGTCGATATAGGTATAGAGGTCATTGTTCGTGGGACTCTGTTTCAGCCACGAGGGGATGCGCAGTTTCAAGGAAAACTTGCCGCCCTTCACGACCTTGATCTGAATCTTTCCGTCCCATGGGTACTGCGTCGTCTGCTCCAGTTCCACCTTCCCAATCTTGGCCGTGCCCTGGGCATAGAGGTTGACGTAAATGGCCTTCCCTTGTTGGGCATACATATAGCCGGGTACGGAGGCAATGAAACGGGTGACGTTGCCCGGACAGCAGGCACAGCCGAACCACGCCTGCCGTAGGTGCTCGCCACCACTCTCCAAAGGATTGTCGTAGAAGAACTTGTCGCCTGACAGCGAGACGCCGCTCAACACATTATTATATAACGCGCGCTCCACCACGTCGATGTACTTCGACTCGCCCGTAGCTAAGAACATGCGATAGTTCCAATAGACGTTGGCAATGGCGGCGCAGGTCTCGCAGTAGGCGGTGTGCGAGTTCAGCTCGTAGTTGGGACCAAAGCCCTCGCCTTGAGCACGACTGCCGATGCCGCCCGTAATAAACAGCTTCTTCGACGACATATTTTGCCAGATGCGCTCCAGCGCCGTCTGGTACTGCTTGTCGCCTGTCAGCGCAGCAACGTCGGCCACACCGCTATACAGATAGCCAGCGCGTACAGCGTGACCCACAATCTCGTTCTGCTCGAGGATGGGCTTATGGTCCTGCGAGTACATGCTGGGCGCGTGACCGTCGGTGCAGCGGCCTGTCTCGTCGACGAAGTATTTCGCTCCTTCCAGATATTTCTTGTTGCCCGTCACCTTATAGAGCTTGCACAGCGCCATCTCGATAATCGGGTGACCGCCCGGGCGGTGTATCTGTCCCTCGTTGGGGCCGAAGGTCTTACATACGAGGTCGGCGTTCTTAATGGCCACGTTGAGGAATGACCGTTTGCCCGTAGCGCGGTAGTGGGCCACGGCACTCTCTATCAGGTGACCGCTGTTATAGAGTTCATGCGAATTGATCCTCTCCCATTTGTGGGTCCCCCACCAGCCGCTCAAGCGCGTACATTTATTAGTAACACAGGTGGTCAGGTAGCCGTCAGGCTCCTGTGCCAACGCGATGAGGTTGATGACCGAGTCGAGGTAGTGGTCCAACTGCTTGTCATATTTGGCAGCCAGGGCATACGACGCACCTTCGATGACTTTGTAGGGGTCGGTGTCGTCGAACGAGAAGTCGCCCCGATGCTCCTTCACGGAGGTCGTGTAGTTACCGTTGTTCTGAGCGGCTAAGGCAAAGTTGTCGAAACGCCCGCTCTTCTCACACTCGCGGAAGGCGGAAGGGATGGATACCGTGCGGTTCACTTCAATACGCGGTGCCCAGAAGCCGTCGTTCAGGTGTACCTGTGTAAACGGTACTTCCTTGATTTGAGCACTGGCTCCCGTCGTCCAAAGGAGCACTACAGCCGTAAGCATTGACTTGTATATCATAGATTCTAAGCAATTTTCGATGCAAAGATAGCACTTTTTACGGAAAAAATCATTATCTTTGCGGCAAAATTAATACTAACAGATATGAAACGTACAATCCTCCTCTCACTCATCACTCTTCATTTGTCACTCTTCGTTAGCCCCGCAGTGGCGCAAAAGGGCTACCCCATCACTCCCGTTCCCTTCACCGCCGTCAAGGTGACGCCCGGCACGTTCTGGGGACAGCGTCTCGAAGCCTCGCGCAACACAACTATCCCCCTCGCCTTCTCGAAGTGCGAGAGCGAAGGCCGTTACAAGAACTTCGAGCATGCCGCTGCCCATCTCGCCGACCCCTCGAAGGTGTTCAAGGTCAACGGTGTGGGATTCTCCTTCGATGATACCGACCCCTACAAGACGCTGGAGGGTGCCGCCTATATCCTGCAGACCTACCGGGACAAGCGATTAGAGGCCTACTGCGACTCCGTCATCGACATCATCGGCCGTGCACAGGAGCCTGACGGCTACCTCTATACTGCACGTACACAGAACCCTGCCGACCCGCACCACTGGGCTGGCGACCGCCGTTGGGTGAAGGAGGAAGATCTCTCGCACGAACTCTACAACCTCGGCCACATGGTGGAGAGTGCCGTTGCCTATTGGCAGGCTACGGGAAAAAGGAAGTTCCTCGACATCGCCCGCCGCTATGCCGACGTGGTCTGCAAGGAGGTAGGTCCGAATCCCGGTCAGGCCTGTGTGGTGCCCGGTCACCAGATTGCCGAGATGGCACTGGCCCGCCTTTACTTGGCTACCGGCGAGAAGAAATACCTGGACGAGGCGAAGTTTCTGCTCGACTATCGTGGCAAGACGCAGATTAAGCAGGAGTACTCGCAGAGCCACAAGCCTGTGGTGGAGCAGGACGAGGCCGTAGGCCACGCCGTACGTGCTGCCTATATGTATGCCGGTATAGCCGACGTGGCTGCGCTGACGGGCGACGAGAGCTATATCAAGGCCATCGACCGCATCTGGGACAACATCGTCACCAAGAAACTCTACATCACCGGCGGCATCGGAGCCACAGCCAGCGGCGAGGCCTTTGGCAGGAACTATGAACTGCCCAATATGTCGGCTTATTGCGAGACCTGTGCTGCCATCGGCAATGTCTACGTGAACTACCGCCTGTTCCTGCTCCACGGCGAGTCGAAATACTACGACGTCTTAGAGCGTACACTCTACAACGGACTTATCAGCGGCGTGTCGCTGCAGGGCAATGCCTTTTTCTATCCTAATCCGCTTGAGTCGATGGGCCAGCACCAGCGCCAGGCGTGGTTCGGCTGCGCCTGCTGTCCGAGTAATATCTGCCGCTTCATCCCCTCGTTGCCAGGCTACGTCTACGCCGTGAAAGAGGAGAGAGGAACTCCTTCCGTTTATGTGAACCTATTCCTGTCGAACACCTCGACGCTCAATGTTGGCAAGAAGAAACTGACGCTGACGCAGAAGACTAGCTACCCGTGGGACGGCGAAACCGTACTGACTATCGACAAGAACACCGTGGGTGAGTTCAACCTGAAAATCCGTGTTCCCGGCTGGCTTCGTAACAAGCCCGTGCCCAGCGACCTCTACCAGTATGCCGACAACAAGCACTTAGGCTACAGCTTCATTATAAACGGCATTACCGTGCCCTTGCTCGTCGATGCTGACGGCTATGTGAACATCGAGCGACGCTGGAAGAAGGGCGACGAGGTTGTCATCTGCTTTGATATGGAACCGCGTATCGTGCGTGCTAATAATAAGGTGGAGGCCGACCGCGGCATGATTGCCGTTGAGCGTGGCCCGCTGGTCTACTGCGCCGAGCACCCGGATAATCAGTTCGACATCTTCTCGATCCTCATTAACCAGAATCCGCAGTTCCAACTCGAAAAGAAAGAGATTGCCGATACGCCTATCGTCACCCTGAAGACCGACGCCCAGACGCTCGACTTCAACAAGCAGGGTAAGCTCACGGTGAAGGATCAGCAACTGACGCTCATCCCCTACTACGCCTGGTGTCATCGTGGAAAAGGAAAGATGCGCGTATGGCTACCACAAGACCTCAGCGCCATTACTCCGCCGGCCTCCTTGAGTGGTCGGTAAAATAAAAGAAATTATTAATACTCCTCAAGCATGCGGCGGAATCGTTCTTTCTTCGATTCCTTACGCTTCTTGAGGAGTGCTTTCAAAAGGCCTAAGACATTGAAACCTTGCGAGGGGTCAGCAGCTATCAGTTGCGCATCGGTCGGGTTAAGCACCAGCGACTTCTTCAGTTCCTTAAGCCTGTCTTCGTTTTTGCCCTGACCCAAGACGGTGACCTCAGGCAGTCCCATGAGTTTGGAAATCAGGAAGATAGTGTCCTGAACCTCGCTAACGTTCAGGATGCGACTCTCGTACTTGACGTGCGACAGCGACAACGAGCGGCAAGAGTCGGGTACGGTGACCAGACCCTGCCAGTCGGTAGTATCAGCTTTGTGGGCATTGCTCACCACATTGACGCCGCGGATAGGCACACGCGTCTCCACGTCGACCACCACCAAGCGCCGCTGACCACGGGCCACCACGCACAAGGCGGTAAGCATAAAGGCTAAGAGCAACCGTCGCATGGTGCAAAAGAGATGAGGTCAGGCGTCGATATTGGCGTAGGTAGCGTTCTTCTCGATGAACTGTCGGCGCGGCTCTACGTCGTCGCCCATAAGCATTGAGAAGATCTCATCGGCCTCAGCAGCATTCTCGATAGTCACCTGCTTCAGCAGGCGGTTCTCGGGATTCATGGTAGTCTCCCAGAGCTGCTCAGGGTTCATCTCACCCAAACCTTTATAGCGCTGGGTGTGGAGGGCGCTGGCATTCTCGTCGCCGGCCACGTACTTGTCGATGAAGGCCTGACGCTGCTGTTCGGTATAGCAGTACTCAGAGAATTTCTTGTACGTACACTTATAGAGCGGCGGGGTGGCGATGTAGAGGTGTCCACCCTGAATGACCTGCGGCATGAAGCGGTAGAAGAGGGTCATGATGAGCGTGTCGATGTGTGAACCATCGACATCGGCGTCGGTCATGATGATGATCTTGTCGTAGCGCAGCTTGTCGATGTTGGCATCCTTGGAGTCCTCGCCGTCGACACCGAAGCGTACGCCGATGGACTGGATGATATTCATCACAGACTCTGCCTCGAAGACACGGTGCCACTGAACCTTCTCAACGTTCAGGATTTTTCCGCGTAGGGGCAGGATGGCCTGGAAGTGACGGTCGCGGCCCTGCTTGGCCGAGCCGCCTGCAGAGTCACCCTCGACAAGGAAGATCTCGCAGACTTTCGGGTCTTTCTCGGAGCAGTCGGCCAACTTACCGGGGAGTCCGCCACCGGTCATGGGGTTCTTGCGTTGTACACTCTCACGGGCCTTACGGGCAGCGATACGGGCCGTAGCGGCCAGAATGACTTTCTCGCAGATGGTGTGAGCTTCCTTCGGGTGCTCCTCCAGATAGTTGGTCATAGCTTCGCCTACGGCCTTCTGTACGGCACCGTTGACCTCGCTGTTACCCAGTTTGGTCTTCGTCTGTCCCTCGAACTGGGGCTCGGCAACCTTCACGCTGATGATGGCTGTCAGACCCTCACGGAAGTCGTCCTGTGCCACCTCAATCTTGGCCTTCTCTATCTGCTTGCGCAGCTGGTCGTCCTCGTCGGAATACTTCTTCAGCGTACGAGCCAGGGCGATGCGGAAGCCCGTCAGGTGGGTACCACCCTCAATGGTGTTGATATTATTAACGTAAGAGTGGATATTCTCAGAATAGTCGCTGTTGTAGAGCAGGGCTACCTCGATGGGCACACCGTCCTTCTCGGTCTTCAGACAGATAGGCTCGCCGATGATCGATGTGCGGTGACGATCGACGTACTGTACGAACTCCTTCAGGCCTTCCTTGGCGTGGAACACCTCCGGCTCACGCAGGTTACCCTCCTCGTCGGGGCGAAGGTCGGTCAGCGTGATGGTGATGCCAGCGTTCAGATAAGCCAGCTCGCGCATACGCTTGGCGATGATGTCGTACTTATACTCGGTAGTAGTAAAAATGCTGCCGTCGGGCCAGAACTGCTGGCGGGTACCCGTCAGCTCCGTGTCGCCCACGATCTTCACGTCGTAAAGGGGCTTTCCTTTCTCGTACTCCTGCTGGTAGATATGGCCGTTGCGGAACACCTGCGACTTCATGTGGGTCGACAGGGCGTTCACGCACGAAACACCGACACCGTGCAAACCGCCGGAAACCTTATACGAACCCTTGTCGAACTTACCACCGGCGTGGAGTACGGTCATAACGACCTCAAGGGCTGACTTATGCATCTTCTCATGCTCGTCGACAGGAATACCACGACCATTGTCCTGAACGGTGATGGAGTTGTCCTCGTTGATAATTACCTCGATGTGGGTACAGTAACCGGCCATTGCCTCGTCGATAGAATTGTCGACGGTCTCGTTAACCAAGTGATGCAGACCTTTTTCACTGATATCGCCAATATACATGGCGGGGCGCTTACGGACGGCCTCAAGGCCCTCAAGCACCTGAATGTTACTCGCGGAGTAGTTCTCCTGCTCCTGAATGATTTCTTCTGTCATTGCTTCTCTTTTGTAATTTGTCTGCAAAGGTACACAAAAAACGTCAGATAAACGAAGTTTATCTGCTAAAAAACTACAAAAAAACAGCCGCTACCTAAGTAGCGGCTGCTGTTATGCTTGGATGATGTGGTTTATCCCAGCTTGTTGATGTACTTGCAAAGGCTCGACTTCAGGTTTGCAGCCTTGTTCTTGTGGATGATGTTGGTCTTTGCCAACTTGTCGAGCATCTTCTGAACCTTCGGGTACAGGGCGACAGCCTCGTCCTTGTTGGTCATAGCGCGCAACTTGCGAACGGCATTGCGCATGGTCTTTGCATAATACTTGTTGTGGAGAGCTCTCTTCTTCTCCTGGCGAATTCTCTTCACCGATGACTTGTGATTTGCCATTTTAACTTTTAACTTTTAATTTTTTCAATTCTGCTAAAGCCTGAGGGTCTTGCGCCTTGCGGCTGCCCGGGCTGACTCTACTGAGCCCTCCGCCACCTTATCCCCTACCCGAGGGTAGCACTTGGCTGTGCAGATGACAGATTTAACCTTTGTAGTCCCTAGGAGAGTCGAACTCCTCTTTAGAGAATGAAAATCTCTCGTCCTAACCGATAGACGAAGGGACCAATTCGCAAAAAGCGGGTGCAAAGGTACTGCAATTTTTCTAAATAGCCAAATTTTCTTAAAGAAAAATGCTGCGGTTTGCGTTTTTTTATGTAATTTCGCGCCATGTTGACAAAAACAGAGGCCATTGTGCTGCATGCCTTCAAGTATGGCGAGACGCGGATGATTATAGATATGTACACCCGCGTATTCGGACGATTGTCGTTTGTCATCCAGCTACCGAAGACGCAGAAAGGCAAACTGAAGAAGCAACTGTTCCAGCCGCTAACGCTGCTCAGCATAGAGACCGACGTGCGACAGCGGCTGCAACTGCAGAAACTGCGCAATGCCACTATCATGACACCTATGCCGTCGTTGCAGACAGACCCCACCAAACTAAGCATTGCACTTTTTTTGGCAGAGTTCCTCTATCACGCACTGAAAGGCGAGCAGCAGAACGAATTGCTGTTCGACTATGTAGCAAGCAGCCTGCAATGGCTCGACGGTGCTGATGAACACATTGCCAACTTCCATCTGGTGTTCCTCATGCGCCTGGCCCGCTTCTTAGGTTTCTATCCTAATCTGGACGACTACACCCAAGGCTGCTACTTCGACCTCCGCGCTTCCGAGTTCTGTCAGCAGCCGCCCATCCATCGCGACGTCCTATTGCCCGAGGAGGCTGAGAAAGTACAGCTGATGATGCGCATGGACTATGCCACGATGCACGTCTTCCGCCTGACGCACCACGACCGCAACCGCCTGCTGGAGATTGCCCTCGCCTACTACCGCATCCACCTCCCCGCCTTCCCCGAACTCCGTTCCCTCGGAGTACTGCAGGAGATGTGGGAAGGTTACATGTAACCGCTTGCCGGACACTAACTGACCCATATAGATAGGTTAACTAACCTATATAGCATCGCTAACTGGCCTATATAGATAGGTTAACTAACCTATATAGCATCGCTAACTGGCTTAGTTAGCATTCTTATCTCGAAGGTGTTACCAAACAGCGGCCAGTGCCGAAGCACCAGCCGCCGTCGTTATACTTGTCTCGTCAAGGTGACGGGAGTGTGCGGTTTAAATGTCGTCGTCGCGCTGTACCTTACCCTTAGAGTAGTAGCTCTTAATCTCGCTGTGGACGAGCCAACCATTCTTCTTGGTCGGACGAAGCAATACAAAATGAGCCGTAGGAGACTCGAAAGACACATCACCCTTAGTGGTTCCTTCAGGATTGGGGAACAGGTTCAGCTTAGCAAGGTTTGCATTTACGTCGCCAGACCAGATGGTAGGACTTGCAAGATCCCAACCGATACGTACCGTGTACGGGCCATTATCATAGCCATAACCCTTTCCGTTGGGCTTGTACTGGTTGCCCGGAGTGGCACCAGCGAAGTGCTGGAACAGATTGTTATGCTGGTAGAAGCCGCTGGTCTCTTTGGCAAACCAACCAATGCAGAGGTTCTGGAAGTCAGTATTGCTAATGCCTGTAAATTGTTGGGAAAGATTAACACCATAAAGGTAGTTGATCATGTCACGGCAGTCATAGGTGCAGTCGAGCAGACGGGGCAATACAAGATAAACAACAGCACCGATGAAGAGAGGGTTGTTGCAAGCCTCGACGCGGTTACCATTCTCGTCCTCCATCAGGGTCTTCAACTCAGCCAAATTGCGGGGCAAACGGTTGAAGGTGAACTCAGATACCTTATAGGTCTTATTGTCGCCTATGAACTTATAGTCATGGGTAGCGGTAGAGTCAATCAACTGTACCTTCTCCACGGGGATGCTGAGCGCCGTGATGTTGTTGATGGTGTTACCCCACGTACCGCTCTCGAGCTGATAAGCCCAGTCAGCCTTTGCATTTCCCTGGCCATAACGGGCGTTCTCCAGGAAGAAAGCAGAACTCTCGGTGATATTGTCATTCTGGGGACGGAAGGTGAAGTTGCCCACAGTGCCGTAGCAATTCAGGTTGCCGCCAGCCTGGATGAGAATCCATCCGTGCTTCTGGCCATCAACGATTACGTTGTGCTCGGGGTTGCAGTAAGTATAGCTGTCACCCATCTGGCCGACACTTGTCTTACCCGAACCATCAGCGGTGATGGGGCAATTGAACTCTACACGGAAGTACTGCTGGTACTTGGGTGATTGTGCGAAACTGGTCATGGCAAAAGCTGCCAGAGCAAGTGTTGTAAATATCTTTTTCATAATTGTTCGTGATTTTTAATGTTAATTGCAATTGGTTTACTTCTTGGTGAATTTCAAAGCCTTATTGCCGACACGCAGCACATAGACGCCTGCGGGCAGCTGTCCGACATAGATGGTTGTGACACCGTTGGCAACGGCTGCTGCTGCCACCTGCTTGCCGTCTAAGGCATAAACGATAGCCTGAGTGGCATCGCCACAGCCAGAGATAGTCATCTGCTCACTGATGGGAGTCTGTAGCTGCAGGTTCTCAGCAGCGGGTGCCATAGCAAGATTCTCAATGCCTACAGTCGCATTCATGTTCTGCTTCAGTTCATCCTCCGTACCACGGAAAAAGCGAATCTCGCTGACATTCTTCTCCTCCACGCTACCAGCGGTGACGGTCATCAGCGAAGTACCTTCCTGGACGGTCAGCACAGGGCGCACATCCTTCATCTTCCAGAACTTACCAGTGTTGGTGAATACGTAGAAGGGCTTGGAGTAGTCAACGCTCTGCGTCTCTTCCTTCTGTTCTTTGTAAAGGTCGTAGTCAATGTCAACCTTTATCTTCTCAAAACTAACGCTCTTGACGCCGGCTTCGCCCTGACCATCCTTGAGAATGATCTCGAACGTGTCGCCACCATCAGGAACAACCATCATACTCACGCGGACTACTGGGAAGTAGTTGCCAGTGTTGGTCTTCAAGCACATGGCATTCTGATTCTTAACAGCTGCTTCAGTACCGAGAGAGTAGCCCAGTCCTGCAACCACTATGGTGGCGAGGGCGAAGGTCTTCCATCTTTGTTTAACTGTTCTCATGTTAATACGTTAATTAATTTAGTGAATAAAAAAGATTTCGATTGTTTAGAACTTGCCCTGAATCTTGTCGGCGGGAACCTCTACGGGAGTCTCCAAACCGGGCCAGTAGTCCTTCTGGGGCTGGGCACCATGTACCTCGTCGCCCTTGGGGATACTCTGACGGAAGGCACTCTTTACGACATAGTACTTGCCACCCTTCTCATAGAAGGTCTTGAACTGCATCTCCTGAACGCTCTTGTACTTCTCCTGCAGCTCGGGCATCTTAAACAGGGGCAGTCCCTGCCAAGCAGGCGAGGTGCTGTAAGTGCCGAGGATCTTCGTCGGAGCCAGCTGGGCCTTCACCTTGGCGTTTACCTTTGCCTTATAGTCAGCAACGGCCTTTGCCTGACGGTTGCGGTCGGTGAGGTCGTTCAGCAGGTAGTTCTGGCTGACGATGTCCTGAATGTACTCGGCGTTGGCCTCGGCAGCCTTCTCTTCAGCTGTCTTCTCCTTGGTGCCGGTCTGATTCAGATAGAGCTGCTTGATGCGTGCTGTCTCATTCTTGAAGGCATTGATTTCATTCTGCGGCAGTGGCTTTTTCAAGTTACCCTTGGCAGCCATCGCCTTCATATACTCGGGCAGACGGTTGTTGAAGATGTCAAGAACCTGAGCCTGCTGGTAGGTGAAGTCTTCCGTGTTTCCCTTCAAAAAGCGCAGGATATTCACCAAGTCTCTTCCGGCCGAACGTGCGTTGGCGCGATTCGAAGAGTTGTCGCCACCCTCGCCGTATTCCATCTTGAAATACTTATATATAATCTTGCCATCCTCAGTCTGGTCCAGTCCTAAGTATTTGTCCATACCGCCAGCCTTCTCGGCAAGGTATTTCTCCATAGCTGCGGGATGGTCAGCGCGATACTGTGCCAGCACGTCATCGGTGCTGGTGCCACTTTCCTGGGCGCTGCCCTGCTGGGTAGTGGTTGTCGTACTTGTCGTGGTCGTTGGATCTACCTTTTCCACGGCATCCTTTGCTTTCTTGGCAATCTTCTTCAAACCGCCAAACTGGGCATTCGCGCTTGTCTGCACTGCAAACAACATGGCAACAGCCATCATAACGCGCATCGTTGACTTGTAATTCATATAGCAATCGGTTTATAATTAATAAATGGTTTACTTTATGGTTTCTGTCTGTTTGCCTCAAAACTCTGTCTGACCATACCTTCCATCTTGAGCAATTTGTCCAGATATTGCATGGCAAGTTCCATAGCAGCCTCTTGATTCTTTGTCTTTAACATGTCAGGTTTACGGTTTTGACGGTGCAAAGTTATAGACTTTTAATCAAAAACTGTTATCATTTCGTTAAATTCTTTTGTCAATTCGTACAATTTGATTGTTTTTCCTGGTATTGCGAGGGGGTTATGCCAACAGATTTCTTAAATGCACGGGTAAAATTAGGGGTATCGTTGTAGCCGCAGAGGTTGGCTATCTGCGTAATATTCAGTTCGGGATTGTTATCTAAGAGGTAACGGGCGCGCCGCATTCTGACTATCTGGATGAATGACTGCGGCGTCTCGCCAGTAAGTGCCGTCAGTCGCTGACGGAACTGGAAGGGGCTCATGTTCAGCCGTTCAGCTACACTCGCGGCATCTGCCTGTCCGATATTAATCTGCTCATTGATAATATTGACCACATGCTCCATAAACTCCTGCTCAGCGGGACCGATGCCTTCAGGATTGTCCGTTTCGTCAGGCTTGGTAACCAGCGCCTTATCATAGTGCAGTTGCAACTGCTTGTACTTCTCGCGCAGTTCCTGAATGTCGGCACTCAACTGGAGGTTGATCTCGTTCTGACGACGGTTACGGCGGCGCATGGCGTACCAGACAGCGACAGTGAGCAGAGCCAACAGGAGGGTAGCCCCGATGCCGATAATGACGGCACGGCGTTTGGCCTGTCGCTCCTCGTCCTTCTCACTTCTCAACTGTTCGGTGTCAAACTCCGCACTGAAGCGGGCTAAGTTCTCGGCCGTAGTGTTGCTGTAGATAGAGTCCTTCAAGGCGTTAAAACGTTCTAACTCTGTCTTAGCAGAGTCAGGATTGCTATCCCATAGTGACTCATAGATACCCTTCTGAGCATGCAGTTCGTTATAGGAGTCGTGCAGCTGACGGAAGATAGCTGCGGCTTCACGATAATAGGACAGAGCCTCAGCTGGACGTTCCTGCCCTAACAGTGCCATTCCCATCTTATTGCAGCTGATACCCAATGACTGCAAGTTTCCGTTTTCGCGGAAGGCGGGTATAATCTGCTGCAACAATTGCTGAGCTTCGCCATAACGGTGCAGGCCTATAAGCACGGATGCCTTTTGTGCCAGTCTAACCCTAGCAGCATCCTCACGGCCTATTTTCTTTTCGAGGCGAAAGGCAGCGTCAGCATACTCCAAAGCCCGCTGGTCATCGGCCATAGAGTGGTAAACTTCTGAAGCCATCCCCAAAAGAACTGCTTTACGCTGAGGATTATTCTCCTCGTCAGCCAACGTCAGTGCCTTTGTTATATACTGCTCAGCCTCCTTGGGCTGTTTAGCGGCCATATAAATACCGGCAAGCGTGTTGAGGCTGGAACTCATACGGTCGTTATCGCCGCTCTGTCGGTCTAACTGGTAACACAGTTTGGCATTGGTGGCGGCATTGTCATAGTCGCTCAGACGTAAATAGGAGATAGCCAGCAGGTTCAGACAGTCGGCCTCCTCATCGCGGTTACCGCCCATACGCATCAGGGGGATGGCTCGCTGACCGTATTTGACAGCATCCTGATAACGCTGTTGAGCATAGTAATATTCTCCTGCCCAGTACCAAACCTCCTTCCGAAGAGAATCCTTTGGCGTTGAAGCAGAAAAGAACATGGGATCGCTGACATCAGCTCTCTCATATTCCTTGAACAACTGGTTAGCAGCCTGCCAATCGACAGACTTCTCAAAACGTCTCAACAGCGAATCGACAACATCAGCCCTGCTACTGCCAGAAAGCAGTAGCAGGGCGACCGTTGCCAAAGCTGTTCTCAGCATTACAGCAGGTTCATCGTATCGGTGGCAATCATCAGCTCCTCGTCGGTGGGGATGACCACAACCTTGACCTTGGAATCGTCGGCAGAGATGACGGCCTCCTCGCCACGGACATTGTTCTTCTGCTCGTCGAACTTGATGCCGAGGAACTCCATGTTCTTGCATACCTCTGAGCGCATGCCAATCTGGTTCTCGCCGACACCAGCGGTAAAGACCACCACGTCGAGGCCACCCATGGCGGCAGCGTAGGCGCCAATATACTTCTTAATGCGGTAGAAGTACATATCCTGGGCCAGCTGTGCGCGCTCGTCGCCGCTCTTGGCAGCGTTCTCCACGTCGCGCATATCGCTGGAGCCGCCCGTCAGACCGGCCACGCCGCTCTTCTTGTTCAGCAGGTCCGACATACCGTCGGCGTCGAGTCCGAGTTTCTTCTCAATGAACGTCACGGCACCGCCGTCGATATCACCGGCACGGGTTCCCATCACGAGTCCCTCCAGCGGGGTGAGACCCATTGAGGTGTCGATGCACTTGCCATCAACCACAGCAGCAATAGAGCCGCCATTACCTACGTGACAGGTCACCATCTTGGTGCCTTCCTGAGGGATGCCGAGGAACTCACAGGCACGCTGTGACACGTAACGATGGGAAGTTCCGTGGAAACCGTAGCGGCGGATGCCGTACTTCTCGTACAGTTCATAAGGAATAGCGTACATGAAGGCCTTCGGCGGCATGGTCTGGTGGAAGGCGGTATCGAAAACGCCTACCTGAGGCAGGCCAGGCATCAGTTCCTTCACAGCATTCACGCCCTTCAGGTTAGCGGGGTTGTGCAGCGGCGCCAGATCAGAGCACTCTTCGAAGGCTTTCAGCACCTCGTCGGTCAGAATAACCGACTTATTGAACTTCTCGCCTCCATGCACCATGCGGTGACCTACAGCGTCAATCTCGTCGAGACTCTTGATAACACCAATCTCAGGGTCAGTCAACAGCGAGAAGATAAACTTCACGCCTTCGGTGTGCTCGGGAATGTCGTGCATAATCTGCTTTTTCTCACCATTAGCCAGTTTCACCTTTACAAAGGCACCGTCCAAACCAACGCGCTCAGCACCACCACTGGTCATCACGCTCTTGTCGTCCATATTGTACAGGGCGTACTTGATCGACGACGAACCACAGTTTAATACTAATATCTTCATATCTTCTTCACTTTTCACTTCCTCACTTTTCACTTCTTCGCATCCATAGCCTGGCAGGCCGTAATAGCCACCATATAATAGATGTCGTCAACCGAGCAACCGCGCGAAAGGTCGTTCACCGGGCGGGCAATACCCTGCAGCACGGGACCGATGGCGATAGCATCGCCCAGGCGCTGTACCATCTTATAGCCGATGTTACCGACTTCAAGGTTCGGGAATACCAGCACATTAGCCTTACCGGCAATGTCAGAGCCGGGAGCCTTCTTGGCACCTACGGAGGGAACGAGGGCGGCGTCAGCCTGCAGCTCACCATCAATCTTCAGGTCGGGAGCCATCTCCTTAGCCAGACGGGTAGCCTCAATCACCTTGTCGCAGACCTCATGCTTGGCACTGCCCTTCGTTGAGAAGCTCAGCATAGCCACGCGGGGCTCTTTGAAACCAGCCACGGCCTTAGCCATCTGAGCCGTGCAGACTGCAATCTGCGAAAGCTGATTAGCATCGGGCATCGGGGTAACAGCCACATCGGCCACGACAAGTACACCGTCCTCTCCATACTGCTTCTGCTTAGAGATAAGCAGCAGTCCACCGCTGACGCATGTAATGCCTGGGGCGCACTTGATAATCTGCAGGGCAGGACGTAGTGTGTCGCCCGTCGTTGACAGGGCTCCGCTAATCTGTCCGTCGGCACCTTCAGTCTTGATAATCATACAACCGTAGTACAGCGGATTCTTCACCAACTCACGAGCCTGCTCAATGGTCATGCCTTTCGACTTGCGCAACTCGGCCAGTTTCTCGGCATACTCCTCAGCCTTCGGGCTAGTCAGCGGGTCAATAATGGTGGCCTTACCGATGTTCTTAAGACCCCATTGGGCGGCGAGACCGTTAATCTCGTCTACATTACCTAAGAGGATGATGTTAGCGACGTCGTCAGCCAGCACTTTGTCGGCTGCACGGAGGGTGCGCTCCTCGGTTGCTTCCGGGAGCACGATGCGCTGCTTGTCTGACTTGGCACGCGCAACGATTTGACTTAATATATCCATAGCTTGTTTTGTATAATATGTTGTTCTTTGGCTATCACGGGACTGCAAAAGTACGAAAAAATTTTCGAATACCTTATAGTCAGGGGATTATTTTTCAGAAAATTAAGCGAAAACCTTTACGAATCAAAAATAATTGCTTACCTTTGCACCATTGAAAAAAGAAAAAGTGAAAAGGTGAAGAAGTGAAATCATGAAGGAAAAACTGAGATTGTTGAGTCCCGCCTTATTATTATTGGCGGCTCTCGTGGCAACAGCATATTTCCTGTTGAAATATGAGAGTGAATACCTGTGGAAAGTACAGGAGCTGAACTTGTTTCTCGATACTCCGTTGTTCCTGAAACAACAGATGGTGACATCGGGCTGGCTCTTGACGTGGTTAGGAACCTACTTCACCGAGTTCTTTTATTATCCGTGGGTGGGTGTCCTTATACTCTGCCTATGGTGGGTGCTATTAATGCTGGTCATCGGACGCACCTTCCGGGTGTCACTGAAATGGTGCGTGGTTTTGCTCATTCCTGTTGCCGCATTGCTGGTATCAGACGTCGACTTAGGCTATTGGGTGTATTACATGAAACTGCGCGGCCATTTCTTTGCCGCTACTATCGGTACAACGCTGGCCGTCGCTGCGGTGTGGCTCTACCGTCTTATGTCCTCTAAGTTCTACCTGCGACCCGTCTATATGGTTGTCAGTACGGCTGTGCTCTATCCTCTGATAGGGTTTTATGGCCTGCTGGCTACGCTACTGATGGCCATCCTGACGTGGCGGTTAAAGGGAATGACGCTGGGTGCGCGCATCATAGCGACAGTAGTGGCACTGCTCAGTATCGTGTTCTGGCCACTGTTCTATTATAACTACGTATTCTATCAGACCAGCCTTGGAAATATCTGGTGGACAGGACTCCCTCTCTTTGTCATCGACCAGGAGTTCTCTGCCTATTATATACCTTATTATATATTAGTGTTCTCGCTGGTGGTGATGGCCGCATTGTATCGTTGCCAATGTCCCGCCTTGCTTAAGCGCCCCGTCATGTGGATAGCCACTCAGGCCGTCTTGGTGGTGGCTGTTGTGTGGTGTGTACAGCATTACTGGTACCGCGACTATAACTTCCACAAGGAGCTGCGTATGCAACAGTGTGTGGAAAACCTCAACTGGCAGGGAGTCTTGGACGAGGCCGCCTATGCTGAAGAAGAGCCCACGCGCGCCATTGTCATGATGAAGAACTTGGCCTTGTTCCGCTTAGGTAGTCAGGGCGACAAGATGTACCATTACAAAACAGGTGCCAAGGCCAGCACGGCAGACATCCCCGTCAGTATGACACAGGTCGTAGGACGTTCCGTCTACTATCATTATGGCCTGCTTAACTACTGCTACCGCTGGTGTCTGGAGGACGGCGTGGAGTTCGGATGGCGAGCCGAATATCTGAAATACCTAACCCGCTGTGCCCTGCTCAATGGCGAATATCGCGTGGCCCGCAAGTATATTGCCCAGCTGAAGCACACCCGCTACCATCGCGAATGGACAGAACGCTACGAGAAGTTCCTTGACAACGACAAAGCCATACAGGCAGATGCCGAATTTCAGCCTATTCTCCATCTGATGAAGGGCGACGACATTTTAGGCAGCGACAACGGCCTGGCCGAGAAGTTCCTGATGACCCAGTTTGTCTCTGTAGAAAGCGACGACAAACTCTTCCAGGAACAGGCACTCATTGCCGCCCTGTGGATGAAGGACATACAGACATTCTGGCCCCGTTTCTTCCAGTATGCCCAAAGCCATGCTGGAGAGCACATGCCTACACATTTCCAAGAGGCTGCCTATCTATATGGCAACCTTGAGCATCAGGTAGACATTAGCAAGATGCCCTTTGACAAGGAGGTAGTCCAGACCTATAAGGACTTCATGGCCTTGGCCCAGCAATGCCAAAGCATGAGCGAAGAGCAGATGAAGGAAGTCTTCTACCCCCGCTTTGGTCACACCTTCTATTACGAATACTTCTTGATCAGGAACCAGAAACTGTATTGATCAGGACTAATACTGAATGACAACCGACCGTTTGGTCAGCGTCTTTACAGCGGGGGTACCTACGATGGTGAGGTGATCCTCGGGCTCCTCACTTTCAGTACCGTTGTCGCAGGCCCAGCTCTTCTTGACATTGACGGTGAACGATCCACCACTGACGACAATCGCCTTGTCGCTCTTCACGCCCTTAGGTTTACTTTCATCGTTGGAACCGGTAGTGGTGACGTTGAGCGTTCCGCCACTGACGACGACGCTGTCGGTAGCGTTGATACCTTTGCCGCCGTCACCCTTGCTGGTAATGGTCAGCGAGCCACCTGTCATTGTGAAGAGACTATCCGTCTTGATGCCTGCTGCAGAGGTGGTGTCGCGTACACCATCCACGGTCTCTATCTTACAATCGCCCGTGGTGGTGATGGTGGTGTTGCCGCCATTGATGGCCAGTCCGTCGTTCACCTTGATGCCACGACCACCGTCAGCCTTCGCGCTGACGACCAGCGAACCATCGTCGATGACAATGTAGTCGTCGCTGACAATGCCGCTCTTGGCGTTACCGTTGACGGTCAGCTTGCCTGTTCCCGTGAAGCGCATCTGTCCCTCGCTGAAGAACGTTCCTTTCTGGTCATACGCCTGTGCGGCATAGCTCTCACCGTCGGTAAGCGTATTCTCAGTACTGTCAGCCAGCGTGACGTAGAGCCACTTCGAGCACTGGTTGTTGATGGCCGAACCATCGGGGTTGGTGATACTGACGCCGTTGAGCACCAGTCCCCATGCCTTCTGGCTATAGACCAGCAGCGAACCGTCGGGAGTAGAGCCGCTTAGCGTCAGCTGCAGGTATTTTTCTGTAGTTGAAGTCAGAGTGATATCAGCATCAATGCGGCTGACGGTCACTTTCTCAACATCGCCGGTCAGCGTGGCCGTTGCACCTTCGTAGGCAATGCCAATGAAAACCGTGTCAGGTTCGACGACGACATGAGTGGTGTCTGTCGTATCAGTGGGTTCGCCGCCCCCACCAGGGTTACCGTACTTCTGGGTAAAGTAGTCCAAGTTGTAAGCATCGTCGGTAGAGCAAGCCGTGATGGCCAGCACTGCCAATATGATTGAAAGTAGCTTTTTCATGATGGTCGTCGTTTAGAATTTGTATTTGTAGCCGAGTCCTATAAGGTGGCAATCCCCCTCATTGTCTTCGTCGTTGCTGTTGACGTGCTGATAACGATAGGTAAGCGACAGCACGTGCTTCTTCTGAATCTTATAGTCTACGCCCAACTGGTAACGCATCTTGGCAATACCATCGTCATCGTTGAACAGTTCGACGCTGGCTGTCGGATCGAATTTACAGCTTGGAATGTCGTAACTCACCTGCAAGCGGCTGCGGAGCATATGCTTGCTTTTTTCCTTGGCAGACTCCATCGTATAGCCTGACAGATAATCGTCATCATCGTAGGTAAAAGCATACTTCTTGTCCTTGGCTTCAGGACGATAGGTGTACTGCCAGCGTTCGCGCAGGCTGAAGTTGAAACGCCCCCAGTCCACATTACCCGAAAGGCTCAGGTTCAAGCGATGGCGTATGCCCCAGTAGGAGGGAGTCCACTTTTTAGGGTCACCGCTGCTGTTGAAAGTCAGTTCCTCGGCATTATTATCGTAGAGCAGGTTATAGCCAGCAGATGCCTTCAGTCCCTTTGTCAGTTTGTACTCGGCACTGACGCCTGCACTCCAGCGGTCAGCAGTCTTCGTGTTGTTGCGGGTACGGAACTCCCCCTCCAGTCCTAAGCTCCACTTCTTCGACAACTTCTTCTCGGCACCCAGTTCGTACCACATACCGAAGTCATCGCCCTGGGCATTCGCAGAAAAAGCCAGACCGAGGAAGCACCAAAGAACACAAAAAAGTCTTTTCATTTTGTCTTGGTTTTGGTTATTCGGGTGCAAAGATAGGCAGAAAACGGGAATAAACAAAGAACTTTCTGTGAAACAGTCTTTTTTTTAAGTAAATTTCTTATTTTTTGCGTACCAGACGGTCTGCAAGATGCCTCGCATGGCGAGATAGACGATTTGTGCCAACCAGAGCCCGTTGTTGCCCATAGTATCCTTCGTCAGCAGATAGACGACCGCAAACGACAGCGTTGCCAGGAAGGTGGCCATCAACATTCCCCGACTAGCGGTGATGCCCACGAAGATGCCGTCCCAGATGAAGGCGGCAGCCCCCGCTGCAGGCACCAGCCATACCCACCAGATGAATCTTTCAGCCGTCTCTCGCACTTGCTGCTCGTCGGTCAGCAGACGTACGATATCCATACCGCCTACCATATATAATAAGGTGAAGATGGCAGTCATCACCAATGCCCATCTAAAAAGCCGTCGTAACGTCTCACGGAAGGCATCTGCATTAAGGGCACCATAGAACCGCCCGCCCAAAGCCTCACCAGCATAGGCAAAGCCGTCCATGAAGTAGCTGAAGAACAGGAACAACTGCAGCATCACCGTATTCACCGACAGGATGACCGCCCCCTGACGGGCACTTGCCGAAGTGAAAAACAGGTTGACGCCAACAAGGCAGACGGTACGTAGGAAGAGGTCAAGGTTTACGCTTCCATGAAAGGAGAAGGAGCGCAGAGGATTAAAGGAGAAAAAGCGTGAAGGGCAAAAGGAGAGATGCCGCCAATAGTACTTCACCAGCAACCCCAAGGCCACGATGATTCCTATATACTGGGCAATGACGGTGCCGAGGGCCACGCCCTCTATCTTCATGCCGACACCATAAACCAGCGTCAGCGAGGCGAGAATATTGACCACGTTCTGCATGATGCTGATGAACATCGGAATAAGGGTGTTTTGCATCCCAATGAACCAGCCCGACAGACAATAGAGCCCCAACATGGCGGGAGCACCCCAAATGACAATATGAAAATAGGTGGTGGCATAGGGAATCACGTCGGGTGTCGGCCCCATCAACCAAAACATCAGCCACTTCAGCGGGAGTTGAAGAACAATCAGTACAAGGGCTGTCAGCAGGGCGATGCCGGCCGAACGAACCAATATTCTTGTGACGGCTGCAAGGTCGCGCCGTCCATAGGCTTGGGCGGTCATGCCGCTGGTCGACATCCTGAGGAATCCGAAGAGCCAGTAGACGAGGTTGAAAATCATCGACCCCACGGCCACCGCCCCGATGTAGGCGGCGCTGCCCATGTGTCCGACGATAGCTACATCGATGAGCCCCAACAGCGGAACGGTGATGTTCGACACGATGGAGGGTACGGCAATTTTAAGTATCTGACGGTCTCTAAAATTCATTTTCGGATGCAAAGTTACGAAAATTAAATAAAAACTTCAATCTTGAATCTTCAATCTTCAATCTTTTTTCGTACCTTTGCACCCAAAATTCCAAGAATATGAATATCGAAGCATTGATTAGCAAGGCTGCCGGCGAGGCCGTGAAGGCACTCTACGGTATGGATGCAACTGAAAAGATGTTGCAGTTGCAGAAGACAAGAAGTGAGTTTGAGGGTAACCTGACGCTGGTGGTCTTTCCGTTTGTCAAGGCCGCTAAGAAGAGTCCTGAGCAGACGGCACAGGAGATTGGCGAATACCTCGTGCAGAATTGCACGGCCGTTGAGAAGTTCAACGTAGTAAAGGGTTTTCTGAATCTGAGCATCGGCGACGGTGCTTGGCTGGAACTGCTGAAGGCTATTGACCAAGATGAGCACTTCGGCACGAAGACAGCTAACGAGAACTCTCCTCTCGTCATGATTGAATACTCATCGCCTAACACCAACAAGCCACTGCACCTCGGCCACGTCCGTAACAACCTGCTCGGTTGGTCGTTAGCTCAGATTATGGAGGCTAATGGCAACAAGGTCGTCAAGACGAATATTGTCAACGACCGCGGTATTCATATCTGCAAGTCGATGCTCGCCTGGCTGAAATACGGCAACGGCGAGACCCCCGAGTCATCTGGCAAGAAGGGCGACCACCTCATCGGCGACTACTACGTAGCCTTCGACAAGCACTACCGCGAGGAAATCAAGGAATTGGTTGCTCAAGGTATGGATGAAGAGAAAGCTAAGCAGGAAGCTCCGCTCATCAAGGAGGCTCACGAGATGCTGGTGAAGTGGGAGAACAACGACCCCGAAGTGCGCGCCCTCTGGGAGAAGATGAACAACTGGGTGTATGCCGGCTTCGATGAAACCTATAAGAAAATGGGCGTCTCGTTCGACAAGATATACTACGAGTCGCAAACTTACCTCAAGGGTAAGGCCAAGGTGGAGGAAGGACTCGCTAAAGGTCTCTTCGAACGCCATGAGGACAACTCCGTGTGGGCCGACCTGACCAACGAGGGACTCGACCAGAAGCTGTTGTTGCGCAGCGACGGTACCTCTGTCTACATGACACAGGATATCGGCACCGCTGAGATGCGCTTCCAGGATTACCCCATCGACAAGATGATCTATGTCGTGGGCAACGAGCAGAACTACCACTTCCAGGTGCTCAGCATCCTGCTCGACCGCCTCGGCTTTAAGTGGGGTAAGGAGCTGACGCACTTCTCCTACGGTATGGTGGAACTGCCCAACGGCAAGATGAAGAGCCGCGAGGGCACCGTCGTCGATGCCGACGACCTGATGGCGTTGATGGTTGAAGATGCCTACAAAACATCGATGGAACTAGGTAAATTTGATGATATGACCGAAGAGGAGCGCCGCGAGATTGCCCGCATCGTCGGTATGGGCGCCCTGAAATACTTCATCCTCAAGGTCGACGCACGTAAAAACATGCTCTTCAACCCCGAGGAAAGTATCGACTTCAACGGCAATACCGGTCCTTTCATCCAGTACACCTACGCCCGCATCCGCTCTATCCTGCGCAAGGCGCAGGATGCTCAGAATAATCAGAATACTCTGAGCACTCAGATTACTCTGAATGACAAGGAAACCGAGCTTATTCAGAAGATGAATGAGTTCGGTGCTGCTGTCGAGCAGGCAGGAAAGGACTACTCGCCCTCGGGCATCGCCAACTACTGCTACGAACTGACGAAGGTCTTCAACCAGTTCTACCACGATTACTCCATTCTCAACGAGCCCGATGCTGACAAGCGCGCCGTTCGCCTCGTGTTGGCCCGTAATGTCGCCAAGATTATCAAGAGCGGCATGAGCCTCCTCGGTATTGAGGTGCCCGAGAGAATGTAATGAACGAAGCAACCGCGAAATTCATACGTGAACATGCTGACGACGATGTGCGTCAACTGGCACTTCGGGGACTGAAAGACCCCGAAGTGAATCTGGTATATGCCCTCGACCAGATAGCAGGACGACAGACGGCACGACGGAAGTTGCCGTCGTGGGCGGCTACGGAAGGTATCATCTATCCGCCTCATCTGTCGATGGAGCAGTGTTCGAGTGAGCAGACGGCACATTATAAGGCTGCGATTATGCGAGAACTGAGCGAAAGGCGGCGGATGGTCGACCTGACCGGAGGCTTTGGTGTCGACTTCTCTTTTTTGGCCCGTAGCTTCGAAGAGGCTATCTATGTGGAACGTCAGCAGCCGCTGTGCGACATTGCCCGCGAAAACTTCCGTCGGTTAGGAATCCATCAGGCTGAGGTGGTCTGCGGTGATGCGGAGGAGTACCTACGCAACATGCCCAAGGCAGACCTTATTTATATAGACCCTGCCCGTCGCGACAGTCACGGCGGAAGGACCTATGCCCTCAGCGACTGTACTCCCGACGTATTGACTCTCCGCAACTTGCTATTATCGAAGGCAGAGCGGGTGTTGCTGAAGCTATCGCCAATGCTCGATTGGCGTAAGGCGGTCCATGATCTTGGCGAGGAATATGTACGTGAGATACATATTGTCTCTGTTCAGAATGAGTGTAAGGAACTGCTCTTAGTGATGGCGGATAGAGGTTTTCGTGAAGCGAGGAACGTTGAGAGTGGAGTGAGACATGTTCATTGCGTGAACCTGACTGGCGAGGGTGAACAGTATTTCGTGTTTGTTCCACAAATCTCCCTCCACACTCCACACTCCACCCTCCACGAGAAAAGCTCCACCCTCCACGAGTTTAATTACCTCTACGAGCCCAATGCATCCATCATGAAGGCAGGCTGTTTCGATGCACTTGCACAACAGTTTGGCGTCAGTCAGATAGCCCAGAATAGTCACCTGTTCGTCTCAGACGTGCGCGTCAACGACTTTCCTGGCCGTGAATTTGCGATTGAGTCTGTGAGTACTATGGGCAAACGTGAACTGAAGGAGAAGCTGGGAGGAATGACGCAGGCCAACATTGCTGTCAGGAATTTCCCGCTGACGGTAGCCGAACTTCGCCGACGACTAAAACTGAGCGAGGGTGGCAGCACGTATATCTTTGCTACCACCCTCGCGGATAAGTCTCACGTCTTATTAATTACTCGTAAACTGTATACTGAGCCTTAGAGTCGATGATGACGCAACGGTTCTTGTCGTTCTCAGCGAACGGCTGAACGGTGTCGCCCTTAGAGTCGATATCGATGCGGGCAGCGTCGCAACCATACTTGTTGACCAGCGCATCCTTACACTCTGCAGCACGGCGCTCAGCGTACATGACGTTAATCTGAGGATTACCCGTACCACGGTCGGCATAACCAACAATCTGCACCTTGGCATCCTTGTACTTCTTCATGAAGTCAGCCACACGCTGCAATTGAGCCTGACCACCCTCTGTGGGGTCGCTCTTACAGATAACGTAGAAAATCTCCTCGTGCAGGTTCTCTGTCTTCACGACAGCCTTAGGCTCGGGCTTCTTCTCCTCAACGATAACGGGGGTAGCCTCAGCCAGGTCGGCACTGTTGTCCTCGACCACTTCCTGAACGATAGGTATCAGGACAGGAGCAGGCTTCTGGTAGCGCTTGCCGAAACGATAGCTGATGCCCAGCATCGCTGTGAACTGCCAGTCGTCGGCATCGTTGGTCTTGGAATTGAAGCGGTCGTCGATAGAGTTGGCGTTGACCTCAAAGGAGAGGCCCAACGGCTTGGTAACGTCCGTCTCCAGGCGCAGACCAGCGCGGATGTTGTGACTCAGCTTGTCGTCCTTCCATGCCAACGGAGTTCTTGCGGCTGAGAGGTTCAGATCCTTCAGCTCATCGTTATCCCAGGCATAGTTCAGACCGATACCACCCAGAAGGATGATGTTCAGGGGATGTTTGGGAGTCTGCGACATCAGGTTGGTCAAGTTGATCAGCAGGTCAGCAGAAGGAGTGATGTACTTCCACTTATAGAACTGATCCAAATCTGAGAAGCCCGACTTTGCCTGCCATGCGTTGACGTGAAGGCGGGCACCGACGACGGGGGTGAAGTAGTGGCCGAAGCTGACTGCTACCGTCGGCGTGATCAGCTTGGTCATGTCGGCATCGGTAGATGTCAGTTGCACACCGCCCTGAGCCTCTACATACGAATAAGATTTCAACTGGTCACGGGTGTCTTCCTGCGCCGTGACAGTGCTCACCGCGAACAATGCCATTGTCGCCGTAAGGAGTAAATTCTTGTACTTCATCTTCTTCTTTTTTATGATATTCATTTAGATTGTTTCGGAATTCGCTTGCAAAGATAACGATTTTTCTTTAAATAACAAGAAAAAAGGGAAAGAAAGTTAAAAACCGTCTAATAAAATGAAGGATGCCCAGAAGTACGGGGCGGCATATTTGCCATTCCGCAAGCTTTCTTGAGCTGCCACAAAGGCCTGTAGCTTGCTCTTCCCTGCCATCAGATTCTCGTAGAACTTGGTCATCATCAGGTCGGTAGCTTCATCGCTGACACTCCACAGACTCATGAGCAAAGACTTGGCGCCAGCTTTCTTGAAACCACGCTGGATACCGAAGACACCATCCTCGCGGATATCGCCAACACCTGTCTGACAGGCTGACAGCACAACCAAGTCTGTCTTGCTCAGATCTGTCTGTGCTATCTCATTGGCAGTAAGCACACCGTCTTCCAGCTTGTCAGGCAGTTTGCCGCCCTTCAACACATAGTTGGCTCCCGACATCAACAGTCCCGAGTAGTTCAGCGGGTTATCAATATTCTCCGTCTGCTCGTTCAGGAAGATAAGCCGCTGATTGCGCCGCTTGAGGTCGCTTTCAGAGAAGTAGAAGCCGTGGGTGGCAATATGGATGATGGACTGCGAACGTCCGCTCAGCGACTTGAATGTCTCTTCGGTACCTTCATTTCCCAGTCGCATATCGGTCTCGATGTCGTTCTGCATCAGCTGTTCACCCACGCTCTCTGCCTCATGCAAGGTGCCAGGCAAATAGCCTACACTACCGCGTAATGACAGCGAGTCGAGCGTCCGTCGGGTGTCAATGGAGGCCATAGCCAGCAGCGGGGCGGGATGAGCCGCCTGCTGCAGGGAGTGCTGTTCTTGCAGTTGACTCAAGTCCATGTCGTAATTCAGACCGCCATAAACCGTGGCCGACTTCACGGGAACGGGAGCTGCATTGCGCTTAGCCAACAGCTTGGTGGACGAAATACGATAAAGTTCGAACACGTCGCCAATGCGATGCTCAGCATCACACGGCAGGTACTCAATACCCAACTGATAGAACAGGGAGGTAGGCGAGAAATAAACGCGGCGGACACCTGCCAACTCTTTTATCAGCGGCTGCCAGAACAACTTACCAAACCGCCAGTCAGTGTACACGGAGTCAATACCGTATTGCGTCTGGATGGCATCAAGCAAGTCAATCTTCCCATATTTCAGGTCACGTAGCTCGTCATCGCTGAAGAGCCTGATGAGCTTCGGCTGTGGCTGATCTTTCCTGAGGATAAAGGCGAGGTAGGTAGTACCACGTCCTCGGATATAGATGTCGGCAAACTCAATGGCCGCCTCGTCATCAGCTAACTGCTGGCTTATCTGACCGGCATCAATACTGAGGCTCTCGGTAAAACTGCCGTACTCCTTACAATCACGGACAAGGGTACGTTCCAGCTGATAGATTTCATTCTTTATCTGCTTCAGATCAACATCACGCTGACTGGCCGACAGCCGATAGTAACCCTCTAATTGCTGCTGCAGGACCTCCAGCTGATTGTACTTGGCCATCAATTCCTTGTTACCCGACTGCTTAAGCAGACTGCGGAAGTCGATGTCGGAGTTCAGCAGGATGCCTTTCGTGAATAGCAGTGAGTTGTAGGCCATCGCTGTCATCTCCTTGTTCTCGGGGTCGAGGTAGGCCAGCATGGGAGCATACTTGAAGACATAGCTCTTCTTCTGCCAGAACTTCTCACGCTCCTGGGATGTCAGGTGAAGGAAAGCCGAGCGGATGAGGTCCGACTGCAGCTTCAACGCTTCCTGGAACTGCTGCTCGGCAGCCGCTTTTTCACCCGCCTTGCTATAATAGACGGCCAGGTTATAGAGCAGGGGAACATGGTCAGGATGGTCCTCGCCAAGCACCTTCTTCTGTAATTCCAGGGCCTTGCAGGCAGTACTGATAGCTTGTTCCAGACTGTCGTTGACATAACAGAACAAGGCGTTGTTGGCCAGGATACGTGCAAAGATGGCCGTCGTGGTGTCGCCCAGCTCTTCATACATCTCCCGGGCCTGTCTTCCGTAGTCGGTGGCAACAGAATACTGCTCTCCGTTGAAAAAGAGGATAGACGTGTTGTTCAGGGCCTGCGCATAGTGAGTGGTCTTCTTCCCTATTTCGCTGAAGATGGCCAGCGATGACTTGGCAGTCTCGAAAGCTGTCGACAAACGGCCATCATTGGCGAAATAGGTAGCCAGATGTCCTAACGACTGTGCCATACTGACCTTATCGTCTCGCTCCTTGAAGAAGTTGTAGGCTTTCTGCTCGTGCTCGATGGCCCTAAGGTAGTTGCCGTTGGAGGCGAAGACAGCCGCCTGTCGTGACAGTGACCGCACGAATTTCTCATTATCACTGGACAACAACAGAGTACTCATCTTGTTAGACTCATTTGCCAGTTCATCGGCTCTCGCCAGGTCGCCGTTAGCCTTATAGACGGCAGACAAGTCACTCATACAACGGAGGTAGTCGGGATGATTCTTGCCGACTACCTTTTCGATGATAGGCATGGCCTTCTCCAACAGCTGGGAAGCCTCTAAATAGTTCTGCTGGTGGCTCAGGAACATCGCCATATTATTCAGCAGTTTACCATAGGATAGGGTGTTGGTATTGCCTGCCTGTTCGAAAGCCTCCTTAGCATCACGGGCGTAGGCAATGGCAGTCTCATAGTTGCCGATCTTGGCCAACTGAATGGCATGGTTATTAAGCGTTGTGGCATATTGCCCTCCGTCTCTTTTTAACCACTTTTTAGCCGCGAGACGCGCTTCTTGGGCAATCTTGAGAGCGCTGAGCTTATCGCCGATTTGTGAATAGTACACCACCAGTGAGTTAAGCGCTCCGGCATATTCGGGCGTGTTTTTCTTCATGTTCTTCACGGCAGCCTCACCCAGCGTTACTGCGGACTCAATGTCGCCCTGATGACCACGGGCAGAATAGAAACTGGCTTGGTTAGCCACCGCGATGTTGTAGTAGTGATGGTCAATACCCACTTTCTTGCGGAACATCATCATGGCCTTCTGTCCCGTCTCAATGGCGTTGTCATAGTCACCCTTCCTGGCGTAGAGCGAAGCCAGGTCACTAATGGCGGTGGCCGCCTGTAGGTTAGTGCAGTCAGGAGCTGTCTCACGTACCTCAACCACCTCTTGCTGTATCTCAATGGCTTCGTCAGAATGTCCTTTCTGGGCAGCCCGTTGAGCCAGATAAATCAGGATCTCGGAGTATTGGAAATTCTTTTCGAGATCCTGTTCACGAAACAGTTTGACGTATTCTCCGTAAAGGCTGTCAGTCAGAGCAAAGTTCCCCTTTCTGGCTGCCTTGGCGGCATCGTCAGCCAGTCTGTCCAGCTCCTTGGTCTGACAGAATGCTGTAATGGGAATCATCCACCACAGCAGGCACAGAAAAAACTTGCTGATGTTCATATTGTCTTTATGGAGTTCGTGTCTTATTTCGTCTTTACGGAGTCTGTCGTGAGGGTGATGATGACGTTCTGCAGCGAGTCGACCACTGTCTGCAGCGAGTCGATGTCGCAAAGCAGCGAGTCAGCATCGTTGCGGTAGGTGCCCGTGGTGAGGCCAGTATTATAGATAGGGTCAGTATCCGACCGCGTCAGACTTCTCAGCACATAGGCGAAGTATTGCTTGGTCAGGCTCTTGCCCGCCTGCTTCTGGCTTTCTATCAAAGCCGAGATCCGGCCCTGACACTTGTTGCGCAGGGTGTACATCTTCTGCTGCTCGCGGTCAAGGAGCTTGATAAAGCCGTTCTCGGGTATCTTGATTCTGTCCTTCAACGAGAAGTACTGCTTCTTCTCCACAGGTACTTCCTTGGATCTATTATTGAAGCTTGTCACTTTTCCATTGACTTCGTAGACTATCAGCGTCTGTTGGTTCTGCTGGGCTGAGATACTGATTGTAGCCACAGTCAGCATGAGGATAGCAATGAATCTTTTCATCTTGAGTTAGTTTTAGGTTATCTTGTATTTAGGTTATATCCAAGTCATCAGCATAGATAGACTTCTCCACCCACTTCCATTTGGTTTTCTTCTTCAATACCGACAACAGACCGGCATAGAGCAAGCGCCCTTCCTCGATGAGGACGATGGTGCTCAGGGCCAGTACCGTGTCGACAAAGTAGTTATACTTGGCATAGAGATGGAATGAAACTCCCGTAATAAGCATCATGACGAAAAAAGAGATGATCTTGTCGTAGAACTCACTCTGAGTAATGAAGACCATCAGCGTGGAACGACGGTTCTCGATGCGCTTGGTCAGCAGGTAGTCAATCAGGTTGGTGATGTAGCCCGCAATCAGCGCCCAAAGGATGATCATCCATCGGCTGGAATGGCGTATGGGGGTCGTCTCGGTCATCGAGAGGATGGTGTAGGCCAGGATTTCCATTCCCGACTTCTGACCAATGGGGGTATAATACATCTCGCGCTCCTCCTGAGTCGTACCCAACAGCACGATATGTCCCTCTATCAACTCACGATAGGAAGACAACTCGTCATACTTGACCACAGGGAACGACACCGCCTTGTAGTTGATGGTGTGGTTCTTTTCGCCACCCAGATCAGCATGCTTGACAATGCGGGCGATCTGGGCTGGCAGGGAGTAGGCCACTGTATCTTTATAAGGCAACGTCACGGCATACCGCTTGATGGTCTTGGAGGGGTCGTCCACCAGATTAACAAATCCTTCGTTCTCCATTCCCTCTACAATAAAAAAAGAGTGCAGGCTGTTCTGGAACTTCCTGGTTTCCTCGTCGTACTTCGTCAACTTATAGGCCCATACCGTATTGACGGAGTCGCCTTCGAGGCAGGCATCCGCCAGCAGGTTGTCGCCATCGCCGTCCTCAATCAGACCCTCGAAGATGATGTCGACACCCAAGGCAGCAGGCTTCAGGGCTTTAATCTCGCTGATGACCTTCGCGATGTCCTGACGATGGGTGAGGTCGGTCATGTCTACCAGGGTGATGGTGTTACACTCTTCGGTATCTCCATCCTTGTTCAGTATTTTGTAATAGACATCGGTCATCGAGAAACTTTCCAAGGCCCTGACCACGGGACTCAGAAACTCAAGGTTGACAGCAATTACCACCAACAGTTCGATAATGAGGATGGTAAACGCAGCAACTATAATATGGTCTATGTGAAAGATGCGTCTTAATAGGCCCTTCATATTGCTTCAATTAATGAGTTTCATCTGCAAAAGTAAATTAACTTATTGAAAAAACCAAATTTTTCTTTCTTTTTTTGAAAAAATAAGCGTATCTTTGCCACATATTTTATATAAAAGAGCAAAAACAACCGAAGGAAATGGCATCAGTAGTAATAAAAAAAGTTGAGACCAAGAAGGATTTGAAGGCCTTTATCGAGTTACACTATGAACTGTATAAGGGGAACGAATACGATGCTCCCAACTTGTACAGCGACGAGTTGAATACTTTCAGCAAGGACAAGAATCCTGCCTTTGAGTTTTGTGAGGCCGAATACTTCCTGGCCTATAAGGATGGTAAGCTGGTGGGGCGCGTGGCCGCCATCATCAACCATCGCTACAATGAGCAATGGCAGCGTCCGGCCGTTCGTTTCGGATGGCTTGACATCATCAACGATATGGAGGTGCTGAAGGCGCTACTCAAGGCCGTCGAGGACTATGGGCGTGAGAAGGGCATGAAGGAAATCATCGGCCCGCTCGGCTTTACCGACATGGACCCCGAGGGTATGCTGTACTACGGCCATGAGGAACTGGGCACGATGGCCACCGGCTATAACTACCATTACTACTTCGATCTGATGGAGCAGATGGAGGACTATTCCAAGGACAATGACTATGTGGAGTGGAAACTCTGGGTACCCAAGGAGGGTATGCCCGAGAAGTTCAAGCGAGTGGCCGAGATGACCATGCAGCGCTATAACCTCCATGTGCCCAACCTGAAGCGTAGCCAGGTCTTCGGCCCCGAGCAATATGGCCGTAAGGTGTTGGATGTAGTCAACAAGACCTTCGGACATCTGTACGGCTACTCGGAGATGACACCAAAGCAGATGGATGCCTACGTACACGAGTACTTCAAATATTTCTCGATGGATATGCTCTGCGTGGTAGAGGACTGGAACACTCCCGACCATGATGTCATCGGCGTGGGTATCACCATTCCCTCGCTGACCCGTGCCCTGCAGAAGTGTCGTAAGGGACGGCTGCTGCCCTTCGGTTGGTGGCATATCATGAGGGCGCTGTACTTCAAGAAGACCGACGTGGTGGACTGCCTCCTCATCGGCATATTGCCAGAATACCGTGCCAAGGGTGCCAACGCCCTGTTGTTCTACCATCTGATACCTGTCTACCAGAAATACGGCTTCAAATGGGGCGAGACCCACGTGGAGATGGAGACCAACAATAAAGTGCAGAGCCAGTGGGGATATCTGGAGAGTGAACTGCATAAACGCAGAAGATGCTATAAAAAAGACCTATGAACGACGACAATATTATTATCGGACAAAATCAAGAAGTAGATTATGGCGATGACAATATCCGCACCTTGACCGGTACGGAGCATATCCGTCTGCGCCCTGGTATGTACATCGGCCGTCTGGGCGACGGTTCGCTGCCTGAAGATGGTATCTACGTGCTGTTGAAGGAGGTCATCGACAACTCCATCGACGAGTTTAAGATGAAGGCCGGCGACCGTATCGAGATTACCGTTGAGGACAACCTGCGAGTATCTGTACGTGACTATGGACGCGGCATTCCCCAGGGAAAGATGATTGAGGCCGTATCCGTGCTGAATACTGGCGGTAAGTATGACTCGAAGGCTTTCAAGAAGTCCATCGGACTGAATGGCGTCGGCGTAAAGGCCGTCAACGCCCTGAGTACTCATTTCGAGGTTCACAGTTATCGTGAAGGGAAGGTGCGCAAGGCCGTCTTTGAGCGTGGAAAGCTCGTCAGCGACGTGACCGAGGATACGCAGGACGAGAACGGCACATACATCTATTTTGAGCCCGACAACGACCCCAAGCTGTTCAAGGACTACCTGTTCCACGACGACATCGTGGAGAACATGCTACGAAACTACACCTATCTTAATACGGGACTGGCCATCATGTACAATGGTCGCCGCATCCTGAGCCGTCACGGTCTGGAAGACCTGCTGAAGGACCGCATGACCACAGATTCGCTCTACCCCATCATCCACCTGCAGGGTGATGACATTGAGATTGCCTTCACCCATGCCAACCAGTATGGCGAGGAATACTACTCGTTTGTCAACGGTCAGCACACCACGCAGGGCGGCACCCACCAGAGTGCCTTCAAGGAGCATATTGCCCGCACCATCAAGGAGTTCTTCGGCAAATATGAGTATGGCGACATCCGCACGGGTATCGTAGCGGCTATTGCTATCAACGTGGAGGAACCTGTCTTTGAGAGTCAGACCAAGATTAAGCTCGGCTCCACCCAGATGGCACCCGATGGCGAGACCATCAACAAATACGTGGGCGACTTCATCAAGCAGCAGGTGGACAACTACCTGCACATTCATAGTGACGTGGTGGAAGTCCTGGAAAACAAAATCAAGGAAAGCGAGCGCGACCGCAAGGCTATTGCCGGCGTGACCAAACTGGCACGTGAGCGGGCCAAGAAAGCCAACTTGCACAACCGCAAGCTGCGCGACTGCCGCATACACTTCAGCGATACCAAGGACGACCGCAAGGAGGAGTCCTGCATCTTCATTACCGAGGGCGACTCAGCCAGCGGAAGCATCACCAAGAGCCGCGATGTCAACACGCAGGCGGTATTTTCATTAAGAGGTAAACCCTTGAACACGTATGGCCTCACCAAGAAGGTGGTCTATGAAAATGAGGAGTTCAATCTGCTGCAGGCGGCACTTGACATTGAGGAAGGACTTGACACCCTTAGATATAATAAGGTAATAGTCGCTACCGATGCCGATGTCGACGGTATGCACATCCGCCTGCTCATCATCACCTTCTTCCTGCAGTTCTTCCCAGAACTTATCAAGAAGGGGCACGTCTACGTCCTGCAGACCCCATTGTTCCGTGTCCGTAACCGTCGGACAAAGATTAGGAAAAAACAGGTCATCGCTGATGAAGACACTAAACAGTCAACGTTAAACACTCAACAAAAGAAGTCTGACTTCATTACCCGCTACTGCTACAGCGAGGAGGAACGTCTGAAGGCTATCGCGGACTTAGGGCCCGACCCCGAGATTACCCGATTCAAAGGTCTTGGCGAAATCAGTCCTGAGGAGTTCGCGGGCTTCATCGGGCCCGACATCCGCCTGGAGCAGGTGACACTTCACAAAACCGACCAGGTACAGAAACTCTTGGAATATTATATGGGCAAGAACACGATGGAGCGTCAAAACTTCATCATCGACAACCTCGTCATCGAGGAAGACAGACCAGAAGAAGACCAATATGAATAAAACAATGAGAAAATTCCTATATGCAGCGATTGCATCGCTGCTCACTATACCAGCTACTGCCCAGATGCGTGTTAACATGGGCGAGGATTCGCCTTTGCGCAAGCTCCAAATAGCTGAGATTGCCACCACCAATCTCTATGTTGACTCCGTCGACGAAGCCAAGCTCGTCGAGGATGCCATCCGAGGTATGCTTGAGAAACTCGACCCCCACTCACAGTATTCTAACGCCAAGGAAGTGAAGCAGATGAACGAGCCCCTGAACGGCAATTTCGAGGGCATCGGCGTACAGTTTAATATGATTGATGATACGCTGATGGTCATCCAACCCGTCACCAACGGTCCTTCTGAGAAAGTGGGCATCATTGCCGGAGACCGCATCGTCGCTGTCAACGACAGCGCTATTGCTGGCGTGAAGATGTCGAAGGAGGAAATCATGCGCCGACTGCGCGGCCCCAAGGGTACGAAAGTCAAGTTAGGCGTTGTCCGTACAGGCATCAAGGACCAACTGACGTTTACGGTCGTCCGCGACAAGATTCCCGTCAAGTCGGTAGATGCTACCTATATGATACGTCCTGCCGTGGGCTACATACGCATCGGCAACTTCGGTGCCACCACCCATCAGGAGTTCTGCGATGCCCTGAAAAAGCTGAAGACCGACGGAATGGAGAGCCTCATCCTGGATTTGCAGGAGAATGGCGGCGGCTACCTGCAGGCAGCGGTCAACATTGCTGATGAGCTGCTGTCCAAGGATGAGCTGATTGTTTATACCGAAGGCCGTCGCGTGCCTCGTCAGGAGTACCGCGCCCACGGTGAAGGAGAGTTCATGAAGGGAAAGATAGTGGTGCTCATTGATGAGTATACCGCTTCAGCAGCCGAGATTGTCACGGGTGCCGTCCAGGATCAGGATCGCGGTTACGTCGTAGGCCGTCGTTCTTTTGGCAAGGGACTTGTCCAGCGCCCCATCGACCTGCCCGACGGTTCGATGATCCGTCTTACCATCGCCCACTACTACACCCCCTCCGGCCGCTGCATCCAGAAACCTTACGAGAAAGGTAAGCAGAAGGACTATGCGATGGACGTGTATAACCGTCTGAAGAATGGCGAACTGACCAACCAGGACAGCATCCACTTTGCCGATTCGCTGAAGTTCCAGACCTTGCATCGCCAGCGTACCGTCTACGGTGGCGGCGGCATCATGCCCGACTACTTCGTACCTTTAGACACCACCCGCTATACGCCCTTCCATCGTCAGTTGGCGGCCAAAAGCGTCATCATCCAGCAAAACCTGCGCTATGTCGACAACCACCGCAAGGAACTGAAGAAGAAATACCCGGACTTCAGCAAGTTCAAGCAGCAGTTCGAAGTTCCTCAGTCACTCGTCGACGACATCGTGGCCGAGGGCAAGAAGCAGAAAGTGGAGCCCAAGGACGATGCCGAGTTACAGCGCACCCTACCCTACCTGCGCCTGCAACTGAAAGCCCTCATTGCCCGCGACCTTTGGGACATGAGTGAATACTTCTCCGTCTTCAACGAGGAGAACCCTGTGGTGCAGAAGGCGTTGGAGGTCATCAAGTAAAAAATAAGGGCGCCATAATGCCCACCAACTTTGCTGAATACGTCAAATAGCTAATAAATTCTCGCCAGCCATTCGGAGAAGAAATAGTCATAGACACGATAGGCATCGTCTGTCTGGGTGATGAGATCGTTCTTCAGTAGGAGCTTGGCAGCGGCCTGCACGGAGCTGGCAGAATTCAGGTTGTATTTTTTTATGAACTTCGATGAAGTGATGTTACGTGCGACACCCTCCTTTGCTATGGCCTGAAGCAATAGTTTCTGCTTGGTGGCAACGTGCGACAGGATATCCTTATAACTGGCTTCTTGTGTCAGGACAACGTGTTGTTTGGCCTCGTCTATTCGCTCCGTCCGACAAGTATCGCCTGTCGGGGTTAGTGCGAATAGCTCGTTCATAATCATTTGTACGAACCAGGTGTAGCCGTCATATTGTTTCCATACCGCCTCAATTACCTCCCTCTCAATGTGCTTGCCGCGCTCCTCGAACAGCCGGATGGCAAAGTCGGCATAGACGTCTGTGGGGATGGGGTCTAACCCCATGCTGATAGCACTCTGATAGAAGGGTTTCGAGGAGGAGTTGAACATATTGCTCATCAAGTGACGCTTACTGCCCGAGAACACGAAGTGTGCCTTGTTGCAACGTTGTATCTTGGTACGTAGCAGGGCTTCCACATTCTTTTCAGCATAGTCGCTGATCTGCTGGAATTCGTCAATGGCAATGATACAGGGTTTGTCGGCCTCGTCGATATAGGCAAAGATTTCGTCAAGAGTGGCCTGAGGCACCTGAATGTCGCCCAAACCAAGGTTGAAGGTGGGCTCTCCTGTGAAAGAGTCCAACTTGAAGCCTATCCTGAAGGAAGATATGATTTGGAAGAACTTCTCTTTCCACACCGTTGTCTGAGGCTTCAGCTGTTCATAGATTTCCTTTCCAAGAACATAGACAAACTCTGCCAACGAGGTGGTGGCATAGATGTCGACGAAGAACACATAATAGCGCTCCTTGATGTCCGGCTGGTTGAAGAAGTGCTGTATCAACCCCGATTTCCCAACACGGCGTGGAGAAATCAAGGCCACATCGCGGCCGTTTGAAACCTGTTTACGAAGGAAGTCCGTCTCCTCTGATCTGTCACAGAAATACTTATCCGACAGGTATTTACCTACAACAAAAGGATTCTCCAGTACCACTTGTTCCATAGAGCATTTATAATTTTATTGCAAATATAATAATTATAATCGTTATAAAAATGATTTCCTGCTCTTTTTAGTCTTTTTTCACACTGTCGATGGAATCCGTGATTATTCTGTGTTCCTCAATAGAGGGGGAAATAGCGTACCTAAAGTCTAAAACTTGGATTTGTATGCATTTTCCTCACTAATTCCTTTGTCAGATTAACAGAATTGAGTATCTTTGCAGGCGATAAGGTATTACGTAATCATTGGAAATGATGGAAAAAAGAGGATATGGAGTAGGCATACAGTCTTTTGAGGATATGATAAGCCGTGAATGTGTTTACGTAGACAAGACGGCTTACATCTACAAAATGGCCCAGTCAAAAGCCAAGGCCTTCTTCTTGAGTCGTCCCCGACGATTCGGCAAGTCACTTCTGATAAGTACGATGAAGGCTTATTTTGAGGGAAAACGCGACCTTTTCAAAGGGCTGGCTATTGATAAGATGGAAACAGAATGGACGGCATATCCTGTTATCCGGATAGATTTCTCGAGAGGGAAATACTATGAATTTGAGCAAGTTCATTCTGTTATAAATGATATCCTTAAAGAGTTCGAAAGCCAGTGGAACATTATTGAGGTTGACGACCCTTACAGATATGATACAAGGCTGACAAATATCATAAAAAGAGCCTACCAGCAGACAGGACGTCAAGTGGTCGTTCTTGTGGACGAATACGATGCTCCGATGCTTGACAGCATTCACAACCCAGAGTTACAAAGTCATATTCGTGACCGTATCCGCTCGTTGTTCAGCCCATTGAAGGCACAGTCAGATTATTTACGTTTCGTATTCCTTGCGGGAATCTCTAAATTTTCGCAACTTAGCATCTTTAGCGAACTGAACAATTTGAACGTCCTAACTTTTGACGCAGAATACGAGGGTATTTGTGGCATAACAGAGGAAGAGCTGCTAACTCAGTTGAAGCCTGACATCGAATGGTTGACGGAAGTAATGAAAAAGTCCTTCCCCCAAACGACACTTGCCGATACTGTTGCGCAGCTCAAACGGAGATACGATGGCTATCACTTTTCTAAGAATATGGCAGACGTCTATAACCCGTGGAGTCTGATATATGCCTTTGAGAAGGGTGAGATTCAAGATTACTGGTTTAGCACGGGAACACCTACAATGCTTGTTGAATTACTTCAAAGCAAGCGGATGGAGTGGACTGCCCTTGAACATATTGAGGTTAATATCTCTCGATTCGATGCCCCGACGGAACGTATTAACGATCCCATACCTGTGTTGTTTCAAAGTGGTTATCTGACGCTGAAAGCGTATGACCCACAGACCGATTTGTATACCTTGGGATTCCCCAATGAGGAGGTACACCGCGGCTTTGCCGGTTCACTCTATCAGTATTATATGGAACCCTCATATAGCGGTTCCGATGGCATAGAAGTTATTTTTAAAAAGTTTAGCGTAAAGCGCGCCACCTTCGAACAGTTTATGGAGTCAGTCCGTAAATGGTATTCCAGTATCCCTTACAACATTACGGATAGGAACCAGAATGAACAGTTTTACCAGTCACTACTTTATGCATTGCTTGTTGCCCTTGGTGCTGACGTGTGGGCAGAAGAGTCTACATCAAATGGTCGCATGGATATTGTTTTGAAAATGACGGATGCAATATATATCATTGAATTTAAGTATGATAAGTCTGCCGAAGAAGCCGTTTCACAAATCGTGGACAAGAATTATGCTATGCGTTTTTCATCAGACTCTCGTCCCGTTTATGCTGTGGGCTTGAATATTGATAAGGACCAGCGTAGCATTGATGATTGGACAATTAATAAGATAGAACAAGAAACAAGAGGCGCCGCACCACATTCCGCGGACTGAACCCGTTGGCAGAGCGTAGTGTGCTGGTTGCGCTCCAGCGCAGGTATAAGGTGTTGTTTAAATAAATTCTATGATAGGTATTGGGTGAGTCTTCGCTCAACACCTCATCCCCTGAAAGTTCTTTCTACAAAGGCGTTTCCGAAGAAATGATGAGGTGGCGAGGTGATTATTCAGTATCCCTCAATGGAGGGGTAAATGGCGTACTTAAAGTCCAAAACTTGGATTCGTATGCATTTTCCTCACTATTTCTTTTGTCAGATTAATAGAATTGACTATCTTTGCACAAAAATTGTCAAAAGCATGCAAGCAATTGTCTTGGCGGCTGGTATGGGCCGCAGACTTGGAGATTATACGAGGAATAATACAAAGTGTATGGTTCCTGTAAATGGTGTGCGTCTCATTGACCGCCTTTTGGGGCAGTTGGCCAAACAAAAGTTACAACGTGTTATTATCGTAGTGGGCTATAAAGGCAAGGAATTGCGCGAATACATCAGTAATCGTTACGAGGGACAAGTAAATATTGAATTTGCAGAGAATCCTGTCTATGACACGACAAACAATATTTACTCACTGGCTCTCGTCAAGGATAAGTTGCAGGAGGACGATACGTTGCTTATCGAGAGTGACCTCATATTCAGCGACCGTCTCATCCCAATTATTATCGACAACCCCTATCCAAATTTGGCACTTGTGGCCAAATACGAAACTTGGATGGACGGAACGATGGTTCGTCTAGACGAAGAGCAGAATATCGTGAACTTCATTTCAAAGGACGCATTCGACTATGCCGACGTCGACTCCTACTACAAGACGGTGAACATATATAAGTTTAGTCGTGAGTTCTCGAAGAATAGGTATGTACCGTTCTTGGAGGCTTACACCAAGGCTGTTGGCAACAATGAGTACTACGAAAATGTACTACGCATCATCTCCATGCTCAATAGTCACAGCATCAAGGCACTGCCCATCGGCGAGGAAAAATGGTATGAGATAGACGACAAGCAAGATCTCGACATCGCCGAGGCCATCTTTGCTGACGATAAGGACGTGCTACGCAAGTTCTATGGCCGGTATGGCGGTTTCTGGCGCTTTCCACAGATGCTCGACTTCTGCTATCTGGTGAACCCCTACTTCCCTAGCCGTAGAATGAAAGACGAGTTGCGTGCCAATTTCGACACACTATTAACAGAATATCCTTCAGGCATGAAGGTCAACACACTTATCGCCAGCAAGTGCTTTGGCGTCAGCGAACCTTATATAGTGCCTGGCAACGGTGCTGCAGAGCTCATAAAGCTACTCATGGAGGACACTGAAGGAAAGACTGGCTTTATCCGTCCTACCTTCGAGGAATACCCCAACCGCTACGACAAAACTCAGCAAGTGACTTTCGTACCTCAGAACGAAGATTATCGTTATACGGCCAATGACTTAATGGACTTCTTTGCCGACAAGAACATCCGCCAACTGATGCTTATCAATCCAGACAACCCTTCAGGAAACTTCATTCCTAAGGCTGACGTCTTGCGAATCGCCGACTGGTGTGAACAACGGAATATCCGTTTTGTGGTCGATGAGAGCTTTGTTGACTTCAGCGTTGACTACGCAACCAACTCGCTTCTCAATGATAAGACGTTGGAGGCATATCCCCATATGGCTGTTATGAAGAGCATATCCAAGAGCTTCGGCGTTCCTGGCCTACGATTAGGAATCCTCGCTTCGGCAAACAAGGACCTAATTGCCCGTATCAAGAAGGAGGTTAGCATCTGGAACCTCAACTCCTTTGCCGAGTTCTTCATGCAGATCTACAATAAGCACGAGAAGGACTACCTCAAGGCTTGCGAAAAATTCGTCATTGAGCGTACCGACTTCGAACAAAAGCTCCGCTCCATACCATTTCTGCGCGTAATGCCGTCACAAGCCAACTATTTCCTCTGCGAGGTGCTACAGCCCTACAAAGCCAGCGAGATTGTCATATATATGCTGAAGCGACATAACATCTTAACACGCGACAGCAGTCTAAAGTCAGGACTCAACCCCAGCAAGCAATATATGCGTATCGCAGTTCGCAACCACGAAGACAATACGCAATTGGTGGAAGCTCTTAAAGAACTTAAATGAAACTGCAAGTTTGTATCTGTGGCGGTGGCAATTTAGGCCACGTAGTGGCGGGAGTCTTAGCAGCACGCGGCGACTGCGAGGTTAGCCTGTTGACGCGCCATCCTGAGCGCTGGCAACAGCAACTCACCATCAGCACGCCTGAAGAGGCCGTCCTAAAGGGAACTATCAGCCACATTTCTGCCAATCCTTCCGAGGTTGTGGCCAATGCCGACATTGTTCTACTTTGCCTGCCAGGATTCTCCATTCGCGAAGAACTACTTCACATCAGTCCCTTCCTTCAATCAAGTACTGCCGTAGGAACCATCGTCAGTAGTACAGGATTCTTCTTTGAAGCATTGGAACTTCTACCGCCAACAACTCCCCTGTTCGGATTTCAACGTGTTCCCTTCATTGCCCGCACCACTGAGTATGGGCATTCTGCTGCACTCTTAGGCTACAAGCCCATGCTTCATATTGCCATAGAACAGTCTACCAATAAGGAGTTGCTTCGCCAGACCATTGAACAGTTGTTTAGCACGCCCACAGTCCTATTAGGCAACCATTACGAGGTAAGTCTCACCAATAGCAATCCCATACTGCACCCCTCGCGTCTCTACTCGATGTGGAAAGATTGGCACGAAGGCATTATTTACCCTACACAGTCCTTGTTTTATGAGGAGTGGACTAACGAAGCCTCAGAGTTGCTGATAGCAATGGACTGTGAATTCTTCCTGCTACTTCATCTGCTACCCGTCAGTAAGAACAGCATCCCTACTCTCCTTGAATACTACGAAAGCGCCGATGCGCCGTCACTCACCCGCAAGCTACGTTCTATTCAGGCCTTCAAAGGCATCCTATCTCCGATGAAAAAGGTTGAGGGAGGCTTCATTCCAGACTTTCAGAGCCGCTACTTCACCGAGGATTTCCCCTATGGTTTACGCATAATCCAGCAACAAGCTCGTAAGTATCATATCGAAACCCCCGTAATTGATAAGGTATTGAACTGGGGACTACAAAAGCTGAAAACTTATGTACCAGCCAAATAATTCGACAGAGCAAGGGAAGGTGATTTGATTAGAGCAAACGAGAAGGTTATCAGTACCAATAAGCTTCAAAATGATGTGTGGTTCGCTGCTCCACAGGCGGTAACGTCATATAGTCTCCGTAAGTGCGTTGCAAATAGTCTTTATAACCCACCATTGTCTTATATTTTTTACCTTCAAACTCTATATCGATAGATGAGGCAACATCTTCAATAGGAATACATTGATTTATATTATTAATTCCTGATTCTGTCATGTTGCCGACGAAACCAGTAGGCTTTTTTCGTATAATAAGTAGCTTCATTAATGATGTTTATCAATCCTGGATGCATGATGTCGCCAATCATGCCGAGGTACACTATTTTATTCTTTCTTTCCATATATTTAGTGTGTTTTGTTCTGCTTCATTTCTGCAAGTATTTCATCAAGGCTCATGCGACGGTCAAAATCGTAATAGGCTATAGAATGTTCATAATGTCGTTGGTCTTCAGGCGGCAATTGTGTATAGTCGCCATAAGAAAGGTTCAGCCATCGCTTGTACTCACATGGCATAGCGGCTTGTAATGTTTCGAAAGGCATCATTATCTTATCTTCAAGCCATGCCTTAGGATAGACGACACGTTTACTATAGCCATTTGTAACAAATTCGCACAGATTATAATCGTAACGTTTTTCAAGCTTTTCTATTTCTTTAATGGCTAATTGGGAGTATTTTTTACGATTCAATGCATATTTCAAATATTGAAAAATCACACGAATTCTTTTTTTACAAATGTACATGTGAAATAAATCTGATAGGGTGTAATAAGAATTTGACAAATCCAATATTCGATAGAATTTGTCTATCTGTTTTTTTATTTCTTCTGTTTCTTGAGGGTCATTCTGCGCAGCATCAATGACAAAGATATCGATATATATTCCGAACACACAGTGGTAATGGCGCTTTTCCCATAGAGTCGTTGTTTTATCACAGAGTTTTATAAAAGGTAGATAATATCCTGGAGTATTTTGAGGTGTCACGATTTCGTACTTGCCCATATCGCGTTGCTGGCATATTTGAATGAAACGTTCGTAATCTGGACGAGGCATTATTACATCAATATCATCGTCCCATGGGATGATTCCGTGATGACGCGCAGCACCGATGGCTGTACCATAAGCAAGAAAATATGTGAGATTGTTTTCTTCACATATATTGATATAGTATTTGAGAATCTCTAGAAGAGTTCTATTCCATCGTTTTCTATCTGTTACTTCCATATAGTATAATTCGTTTGGGTATGTATTTTTTCAGCGCAATGGTACGATATTATCATTAAATACCATCCTTTCAGCCTTTACATAAAAATTATCAGGGTTGTTACTTGGATGACTCCAACCTATCCAAATTGCAAAGTTGACAAGTGCCCAATAAAAACGATGGCGGCCACGATAATGCCGACGTTCACGCATATTTTTCCACTCTGTCATGTTGCGATAATACACGAACTCCGCTTTATACGGATGGTGTGAATCTTTATGCCATAATTTCGGACAGGCTGAAAAATGAACGATAACAGGATGCTGCTGTCCTTCTTTGATTTGCTCATCGAAAACATACGTCAGTGGAACCTGTTCACGACAAAACAAGAAGCAATTCTCCATATTATACTTTAATGGTAATACTATTTTGTTTTCGCGAAATAGCAAGTTCATGATGTCTTGGTCATGACATCTCAAAACAGGCCGCTTTTCTTTGGCAATCTGTAAGAATTCTTTCAAGACATGATGTTCACGCCAGTATTGTAGGTTAATGAGCAGGACACCAGAATTGAAATAACCGAGAGACTGAGGATACTTAAGACGGTTATAATGGATTACAGTACAGTTCTCACAATCAGGAACAGCTGCAATCGGAAAGCCTTCCATGTTTGTATTCCATAATTCCCGGAGAGAATCGCGAACAATAATATCTCCATCAAAATATATAATTCTATCTATTTCTTGAGGTAGGATTTCAGCAGCAAAGAGCCTGTAATATGCTACCATACTTATTATGTGTTGACTCTGATAATCCTCGCCAATGGGAAAATCTCGAAACAAATCATCGTCCATAAAATAAAAGGCGATATGTCCTCCTCTACTCTCTACAATATTACGTAGGCTGCTCTGGTTTTTCTCCGTAAACTCCTTATTCGTCATCATATGAATGGAGATATCGTCTTCTTTGTTATTTTCAAACAAAGAAGTAAGCATCACGCCTATGGGCATAACGTAATTATTATCTCCGCTTACCAATATTTCCATTTTGTCTTTTGAATTGTCCATTCGCGGAAAGTCTGTATAAGTGTATATTTTGTGCAAAAGTACTAAATATATTTGGAAGAAAAAAATAAAACTAGTATTTTTGCAGCACAAGATATGGAAAATTTAAAAGAAAAAACTGCAAAGGGACTCTTCTGGGGAGCGATGAGCAACGGAACGACACAAGTGCTCAACCTTGTGTTTGGTATTTTTTTAGCTCGCTTGCTCACACCTGCAGAATATGGAATAGTAGGAGTGCTGGCCATTTTTTCCGCCATAGCGGGAGCGATACAGTCTGGGGGATTCGGGACTGCTCTGATTAATTTAAAACACGCCACAGATAACGACTATAACTCGGTGTTTTGGCTCAATATCTGTGTAAGTAGTGTCTTGTATTTACTGCTTTTCTTTTGTGCTCCCGTAATTGCTGTATTTTTCAAACAGCCGTGTCTTACTTTTGTGTCACGAGTACTCTTCTTAAGCCTACCTATTTCAGCATTAGCGTTAGTCAGCGGAACATATTTGACAAAGAATATGATGAACCGCGAGTTGGCTATCATTAGTGTTACGGCGCTTGTCTTGGCAGGTGTAACAGGTATAACCCTTGCATTACTGAAATTTTCATATTGGAGTTTGGTCGGGCAACAGCTTGTATATGTTATAGTTTCTGACATCGGTCGTTTCTACTACGCTCCTTGGCGTCCGTCGCTGAAAATTGATTTTGGACCTGTCAAGCGAATGTTCTCGTTTTGTATCAAGCTAATGGTTACAAACATTATCAACATTATTAATCAGAACATTTTGACCTTCGTTTTCGGACGCCTGTTCTCTATCAGTTCTGTGGGTAACTATTCTCAGGCAAACAAATGGAACTCAATGGCACACTCGACCATTTCAACCACTATCAATCAGATAGCACAGACGGTATTGGTGTCAGTCTCTGACGAGCGTGAAAGAGAGATTCGTGTTTTCAGGAAACTACTGCGCTTTACGGCTTTTTTGTCCTTTCCGGCTATGTTTGGTTTGGCGATGGTTTCCCACGAATTTATATTGCTAACTATTGGTGAAAAGTGGCGAGATAGTATTCTTTTGCTCCAAGTTCTGTGCGTTGGTGGTGCCTTTATGCCATTTTATATTCTTTACCATAATCTAATTGTTTCCAGTGGACGCTCTGATTTGTATATGTGGTGTAACTTTGGGCAGATGTTTGTACAATTGTCCTTAGTGCTATTGTTATATCCTAAGGGAATCACTGCAATTGTATTGGCCTATTCAGGCCTGACCATATTATGGCTCATTGTCTGGCAAATAGTAGGCGCACGATTGATACATCTGCGATTGCTTGATGTTCTGAAAGATATGCTTCCGTTCTTGGCTGTTAGTTTGGTTGTAATGGTTGTTACTTATATCTCTACCACTGGGATTACTAATTTGGCATTGCTTCTTGTAGCTCGTATCCTGATTGCCGCCCTGCTCTATGCTGGCATCATGAAGATTCTGCAGGCGAAGGTGATGGATGAATGCATCAATTTCTTCCGAAAAAAGCGGTAAGGTCATCTGGCGTGGTTAGATGGGCCATCTGAGGAGGTTAGATGGGTCATCTAGCGGGGGCAGATGGGTCACTTGCCGTTCTGACAATTCTGACAATTATTACACGTCAGAATTTGAAGGCGGCGGTAATTACATTGTATAAATATTTAATTAATATTCTATAAATATTTAAATGAAATAGGTATTTCCGATAGGCTGGTGCGAAAAAATGATTTGTCATTTGTCAGAATTGTCAGAAAATGATTTGGCGGTTGGAAATAAATGCGTATCTTTGCAGAAAAGTTAAAAACGGATGAGACGATGAACAGTAAGATTCTGAAACTGGATGCGCCCTACAACGTGATTTATGCTGGGGGCAAGATAGGCCGCCATATTGCCACGCTGATGACTTGGGAGGATGACGTGGATGGTGAGGCTGGCGTGTTTAAGGCTAAGCAGTATCCGATTATTGACCAGGGCGATGAGTTTCCTGCCGGTATGCTGGTGTGGGAGGCTGAGCTGGAGGATTGCCGCGTATTGTGTCCCTATAGCCGCGAGACTCAGTGCAACGGCACTAATCTCTATTGGTTTGCCAAGATGGTGGAGTACGACTTCCAGCAGTTGGAGCCTGTGGGTATTGAGTTTATGGGCGAGCACCTAAAGCGGTTGGGCTGCGTTGTGAGGTTTCCCGATAGTAAGGAGAAGTGGGATGACGGTACGCCGAAACCGCAGATGGATTTCGAGGCGACGCTGAGCATCTTCAGTCCGCAGGGCAGCTGGGCGGAGCATCGTGAATACCAGGTGAAGAGCAATCCTCATGAGGGTTTGTATTTCGAGGCATACGGTACTGAGGAGGTGGTGTACAACGACCTGCACTACCAGCTGATGCAGTATTACTCGGTTTTTGGTGATGATCTTCTTTCCGTCAAGTTCCGTACGCACGACATGGAGTTGGGTGATGTCATCAAGAAGTTGAACGAAGCGACCAGATGGTAAGGCGATATGGAGGTGAACGAACAGAAGCCTATCCCCATTGACTTCATTACTGCTCATACGAAGGCGATGAACACGGTGGCAAGGCGCAAACCATTCGTGGAGCTGGTGGCTAAGTGGGCCGACCGCATTGGGAATCCGCAGTTGGGAAAGTGGTTCCAGAACGAAGTGGGCGGCGGGCAGATCATTGATGCCGAGCACATGCCCAAGGACTTCATGCCCTACTATCGCCAGCCTGAAGTGGCAGCACGGCTGATTGAGATTGTCAGGGCGGTGGACGTGAAGATATCGAGCGGCACGGAACGGTGGACGTGGGCGCACGTGATGCGCGTGATGTATGACGAGGGCATCATCTTCAAGATAACCGTCAACCGCTTCGACAGCGTCATCACCAGCATGATTCCCGGCAAGGGCAAGGACAATGTGCGCCATCATGGCGACTATACCATTATGAACAAGGAGGAGGGGTGGCCGCTGTGGACGAAGACGAGCTATCTGAATCCTGTGGAGGCCGAGAACCGCACGGTCTGTAACATGATTGCGATGGAGTTTGTTCCTGTCTTGAAACGAAAGGTCACCCAGGATTACTAACCCCGAAAAGCCCAACAACGCTCCAACTCTTTTCCGGCAATCCCCATGGGTTTTCCGACATTTTCCGACTTTGCCCCCAACTGTTTTCCGACTGTGAGGTAAAGGCGGGAATACGTTGTTTTACATGATTTATATGCGTAACTTTGTGGTGATAATTTTAATGTTTAACCCTCAAAAACGTGTAATGTATGACATCACAGAGTTACCGCAAGAGCATTGCAATGAACAAGTCCCTGAATGCTCCCAAGTCAAAGGGCAAAGTTTATGAGACGTCGCTCGAGGATTATTTCGAGCTGACCAAGAGTAAGGAACTCGCAGAGTTGGTGGCCGCTATCCGCAAGGAGCAGAACCACGACGAGCGTCGCAGGCTGAAGAGCGGACTGCCCTTCCGCTGTCCTCACTACTTCCGCTTCAGCGACGATCATCGTGCGCAGAACGCCATCCTCCCTGACGAGTTCACGTATCAGACCTGTGTCGACATTGACGACATGAGTCAGGTGGAACCTGCGCTCTCACGCGCGTACCTTCTTAATAGTGAGGAGGGCGGCCAGTGGCAGGGCATGCTGCTGCATGTGGAGCGCTCGGCATCGGGCAAGCTGCACCTGGACATCCGTCTCCCTCTGGGGATGACCATCCGTGAGGCCCAGGAGGCCTACACAAAGGCGCTGGGTGTAGACTTTGACGAAGACTGCTGTACGCCTGAGCGCATGATCTACATCACCGACGCCGACTCGCAGCTCTACACCAGCGACGGATGGTATGCCCATCTGTCGGACGAGGAGATAGCCAAGCGTCAGAAGGCCTACACCGACCGCGGACTGACCATCGACGGGCGCGGAATGGCCGCCCAGGATGCTGTCGCGACACAGCAGCCGGCAGCGCAGACCGTCGACGGGCGCGGAATGGCCGCCCAGGATGCTGTCGCGACACAGCAGCCGGCAGCGCAGACCGTCGCCAGCGACTACCCTGCCGACTACATGGGCATTCCCTATGCGTACATCGTCGAGGAACTGGCCGACCAGATGGGGGGCATTCCTGAGCATGGCAACCGCAACTCGTTCATCTTCAGCATGGCCTGCCATCTGCGACACGTCTGCAATGAGGATGCACAGTGGATCAAGCGTGTGATGCCCAACTATGGCGAGGCACAGGAACGTGTGAACGCCACCATCGACAGCGCCTGTCGTCGCAACCAGACCCAGACCATGCCGGAGAAGCTGAAGACTGCCATCCTGTTGGCCCGCAAGCGCGTGAGCATTGAGAACGGTCAGGACGAGGACTCGCTGATGCGTCAGCCCCAGATGCCCAAGCGACTGCCTGCTCCCATGCGACTCATCACCTCAAAGGCACCTCGCGGCTATTGGCCTGCCATCATGAACACCTCGATGGCTGCCTTTGCCACCTATACTGGCGGCGTGAAGGCACAGTTCTGGGACGGAACAACGCGCGAGCTGACCCACATCTGCGGCCTCGTGGCTCCGATGAGCATCGGCAAGTCGAGCATTAAGGAACCTATCTCCCACATCCTGCGTCCTATTGAAGAGCGCGACAAGATAGCACGTCAGAAAGAGCGTGAGTGGGCTGAGGAGACCAATGCCAGGGGTGCCAACAAGGACAAGCCCGAGCGCCCCCATGACATCTGCGTGCAGGTGGTAGACGCAGACATGACCAACGCAGCTTTCACCCAGCGTCTTGACGATGCAGAGCGCTGTGGCAACAAGGCCCTCTTCACCATGATGGACGAGCTGGAGCAGCTGAAGAAGGTGGCAGGAGGGGCTGTCAGCGAGGTGACTGAGATTATCCGCCGCGACTTCGATACCGATAAGTACGGACAGGAACGCGTGGGTACGCAATCGGTCAAGGCTCGCACCACGCTGCGCTGGAATGTGGTATTCTGCACGACACCCAACACGGGCAAGATGTTTCTCGGTTCGAACATCGACAACGGCACCTTTTCGCGCATCGACCTGTCGACCATCGTGAAGGAAGACTTGGAACACCGCCCCAGATTCAAGGACTACGACGAGGCATTCGATAAGAACCTGACCGTCTTTCTGGCGCGTCTGGAGTCGGCCAAGGGGCTTGTCGTCTGCAAGCAGGCCAAGCGCCACATCGAATGGCTGCTCGACCGTGCCGAGGAACGTTCGCTGATGATGGGCAATGAGACCTACGAGAAGATGTCCTATCGTGCTGCCGACATCGCCTTCCGCAAGGCCATCCTGCTTTACATCATGAACGGCATGAAGTGGAGCAAGGAGATTGAGGAGTTCGTTACGTGGACCTTTGACTACAACCTCTGGGTAAAGATGTGTCTGCTCGGCGAGGAGGCCGCCAGCAAGTTGGCACAGGACAATCGTATCATGAAGCCCGGCGTAGCCTGTCTTCTGGAGCAGTTGGGCGACTCGTTCACCAAGCAGGAGTTTGAGGTGCAATACAGGTCGCAATGTTCCACCTCGGGCGATTTCTCAAAAGCCGCCAGCAACCTCCGCTCGCAATGGAAGAAGCGTGGCTGGATAGCCGAAGACCCCCATCAGAAGATTTTCTACAAGACCGAGGAGTACTACAAGAAGCATGCCGCGTGAACCAAAAGCATCCCAGGAATTCCCCCTTGGGATGCTTTTCTTTTTCTATCTCTTTCTGACAATTCTGACAATTCTGACAGCCTTCTACGTCCGTCCGAACAGCCACTTCTTGAAGAAGGGACTGATGCGGAGGATGTTGGAGGTGATGATACAGAATCCAATGATAAGCATACCGACAATGACAGAAAGAGACGTGTCAATGGCGAAATTGTGGGCATGCGTATTGAAGAATGTCCCTACGCCAGGCAGGTTGGGCAGGAAGAGGAAGTGTATGAGATAGATGTCCAGCGTACGACGGCCAATATATTGCAGAGAGGAACCAATAGGTGATAGTTTGGTGAAATACTCCTTGTAATGTCGGAAATACATGAAGACGATGGTGAGTAGTCCGAATTTTGAAACAGTTAAGGGGATAATTGCCCATGTCATGCGTAGCGTGTGCCACTTTAGTGCATCGAGAGTCGCCAAGATTACCACGATGACAACAATGGGGAAGAACCACTTGCTGTCCATCACCCGCTGCGCCTTGTCCCAGTAGCGATGAACGATGTTGCCATAGAGGAAGAAAGGGAAGTAGAGCAACAACTGGTTGACACTGGAATAATTGAGGAAATCGGTTATGACTGTTTTGCGCAACCTCGACCCTTGAGCCCACTCAAACACTTTAGGCAGATAGTTGGTCTCATAGACTGCCATCGACAAAACAAAAAGCAAGGTAATAGGAATCCACGACTTGACCTTCAGCTTGCTTTCCAAATAAGCAAATGGATAGTAGATAAGAAACATGTATAGCAGTACTATCGTGAACCAGTAACCACCTTTCATGTCAGAAGCCAGATTGTCCATCATTCCCGTCAGGAACTTCTTGTGAAAAATAGCAGTAGCCAACAGAAAGAAAAAGACTGTTGGTACTACCTGTACACGAAATTTCTTCAAGACAAGTGTTCCAAGGTTACCGGCAGTCCATACCTGCGAAGCCTTATAAGCCAAAAAACCACTGACGAAGAAAAACAGCGGCATACGGAATAGCATCAGAAACGGGATGGACGAAGAGTGTCTCCAAGACTCGCCAAACCCCATGATGGCTACATGATAAGCAACAACGAGAATCATGGTAAATCCTCTGAGGGCGTCAAGCCATTCTAAACGGGGTTTCTTCTGGGGCATACTTTCCATTGCGATGATAAAAAGGATATTTTTTTTGCAAAAGTATAAAAAAACTTTTGGAAATCAAAAAAAATGTGGTATATTTGCATCCTATAAGGAAAAAAGATGAGAATTGCATTTTTGATTTCTGCATATACGGATGCTCAACACTTGTTGAGGTTTGTCAACAGTCTGCCTTCTGACAGTGATTGTTATATCCACATTGATGCCAGTTACGATATTGTACCGTTTAAAGAACAATTGGAAAAATGTGAGAGACGTCAAGGAAAAATCCTTTTTATTGAAAAGCGTATTAGGGTCATGTGGGGCAGTTTTACGCAAGTGTTTTTTCAAATGGAAATGATTCGCGCTGCTATAAGTAGTGGCGTACGTTACGATTATTTGTTTATGTTAAGCGGACAGGACTATCCTGTTTGGAGCAATCAGCACATCATTAGTTTCATGAATGAGAACAAGGGTCGTAACTTCCTACAGGCGATATGTATGGCCGACCTTCCTGATAGTGAGACCTATGAATATACACGCAATCGTTTCTTGAATAATAAACCTTGGCGTTACGGGACAATTAAAAGTAAGTTTCGCGTCCTATTGAGAATATTAGCTCAGCCATTTCTAAAGAAACCGTTGGTTTTTATGGCCGACGGCAGAGAATACCGTTTATACAAAGGTTCCGATTACTTTGCAATAACCGAAGCTCTTGCTATTTATCTGCTTGACACCTACGACCACAGTCCTCAGTTACGACGCTACTTTAGTACTGGTTTTGCACCAAGTGAGACGTTTGCACATACCGTTGCGTTCAATTCCCACTTTGCCGAATCGTGTATGTTGGTTAAGGATTGCGTAAACAAACTGGAGGAACAAACGCCGTTGACTTACATAGAATATGGCAGTAAGATAAAGGAATTGACAGAAGAAGATTACGAAAGAATACTAACAAGCGGAAAGATGTTTTGCAGGAAATGTGTGACAGGTGTCAGCGATCGGCTGATGGACATGATTGATGAACAACGACACAAGGAGTAGGAAAGAACACTCTAAACGGGGCTGCCTCACAACACTATCTTATAATAGCTGTAAAAACACGAATATTATTTGGTATTTCCGATTATTAATGTTACTTTTGCACCAGAGAATGGACAATTCGTAACTAAAAAGAAAGAGAAAGAAATGAACCCAATTACTCAGTATGCACTCCTATCGATGTCCTCTTTGAGGATGCTACCTCATATTGCGCTATTCTTAATATTCCGTTCTCGTCTAAAAGCAGATCTGGAACAGGTTCAAGACAAACAATCTACCATAATTAATTTTATAAAAGTCTGTACTCGGGAACGCACATTCCGTAACCTTTTTTATTATAGAATCGGTGACTATTGGGCGGCTCCTATAAAATGGCTATTGCCCCCAGAGCGGACATGTAATATATGGTGCCCTTCAATTGGTGAAGGTGCACATTTAGAACATAGTTATGCAACTTACCTGAATGCCGAATCAATAGGTAAAAATTTTTATTGTCTACAATTGGTAACATTAGGGAATGGAAAAGGCGGCCGCCCAACTATTGGTGATGACGTAAAAATCTATACAGGAGCTACGGTTTTTGGTGGCATACGCATTGGTAATCATGTAACGATAGGCGCAGGAGCGGTGGTGTTTCAAGATGTTCCAGATGGAGCTACAGTTGTTGGCACTTCTGCAAGAATTATTCTAAAATAAGGACAATATGGAAATATCAGTCATCATCCCTGTATATAATAAGGAACAATATATCAAACAATGTCTTGAGAATGCTTTATCTCAGGATTTTAAAGATTATGAGGTAATTACTGTCGATGACGGGTCAACTGATGACTCTGGACGCATCTGCGATGAGATGGCTAACAGCGATTCTCGTCTTCGGGTGATTCATACGGAGAATGGAGGTGTGACTGCTGCCCGACGTCGTGGTGTAGAAGAAGCAAAAGGACGATTTGTCATGTTTTGTGATAGTGATGACCGGTTGCTTCCTCATGCATTACGGAACTCATACGAAGCTATGATAGCAAACGATGCAGATGAAGTGATTGCCCCATATCAGAACCAGCGAGGAATTCTATTTGATGCTCAGCGGAGAGGACTTATCAAGCCATCAGAAGTAATCAAAGACTATCTAGCTCAGCATAATAACTATCCTCCAATCTGGGCGATATTGCTTCGTCGTGATATGATATTAGATGGCTGCCTTGATATTCCACGGTATTTTTTCATAGGTGAAGACATATTGTTCCATATACGTTATTTAACCAAAGTGAAATCCGTATTTTGTATCGGACAAAACAACTATATATATAGTGAGGGGATTACTTCATATCCGCCAATGAATCTTCAGTATGAAAGAAAGTATGACGAATTGTTGAAGGCCGCCTTGCAGCCAGTTTGGCAAGAAATGGAGTCTTTCTTTAGGTTGCGACAGATAAAGACTTATGAGAAGTTTATTGATTTGAAGCAATTCTGGGTGTATGACGAATATTATTATCAACTTGAGGGGAAACTTGACAAACATATACCATTAGCTGATCGGCTCGTCTATTCTTTGCATCCACGGCTTGCCTATTATCTGATTCATTGCTATAAATGGTGGTTGCGGAAAAAACGAATTATGCTTTAAATTTTAACAATACCCACGCGCGAATGGAGGCTCCAAACGGTGGGAATAGTGGCACTATTCGGTTCGTTTGGAGCCGCCATTCATGGCGTTTCGGGCGACAGGATGACTTTGACTGTCATCACATGGTATTATTCCCCCTCTTTCTATAACCCACCCTCTTTATAGAGGGGTGGGTATAAAAGAGAGGGGGGAATGGTCATACCATGATGACCACAATCCCAATCCTGCCAGCGCGGCAAATAGTTAAATAATCATAAATATTAGGACTTGCGGGGTGCCTGATGCCATTTATAAGGAGAAAAAGCAGTACCTTTGCAGTCCGATTATTGGGGAGAGGCTTAGAATCCCCGCGGAATGCTGTGTGAATAGCGGCGTCTTTGGCCGGACGAAGCGGTTCGTGAATCAGTGTTTCAAGAAACCCGTCAGGGGATTGAATCCCCCTCGGGGCATACGTTAGACTTGCAGCCGGGCGGCTAACCCCGGATGTAGGACTATGTGTGCGTAAATAAATAATGTATAACTGTTTTTTAGTAAACCAAGTAAAGAGAAATGAACACTTTAAGTTACAAGACTATTTCCGTCAACAAGGAAACAGCAAAGAAGGAGTGGGTGGTTATCGATGCCACTGACCAGGTGGTCGGCCGCCTCTGCTCAAAGGTAGCTAAGCTGATTCGTGGAAAGTACAAGCCTACTTTCACCCCGCACGTTGACTGCGGTGACAACGTTATCCTTATCAACGCCGATAAGGTGGTATTCACTGGTAAGAAGGAGACTGACAAGGTCTACACCCGCTACACTGGTTATCCTGGTGGTCAGCGTTTCAACACGCCTGCCCAGCTTCGCCAGCGCAAGGACGGTATCGACAAGATTCTGCGTCATGCCGTGAAGGGTATGCTGCCGAAGGGTCCTCTCGGCCGTTCACTGATGAACAACCTCTACATCTATGAGGGTACCGAGCATCCCCATGAGGCCCAGAAGCCCAAGACAATTGATATTAACCAGTACAAGTAATGGTGAACAGTAAAAAAGTAAAAAAGTAAAACGATGGAAGTAATCAATGCAATAGGTCGTCGCAAGAGCTCTGTAGCTCGTGTATATCTCCAGGAAGGTTCTGGCAAGATTACGATCAACAAGAAGGATTTGGAAGTTTATTTCCCCTCTGCCATCCTGCAGTACGTGGTTAAGCAGCCGCTGAACCTGCTCGAGGTGGCTGAGAAGTATGACATCAAGGTGAACCTCGACGGTGGTGGTTTCACTGGCCAGAGCCAGGCCCTGCGCATGGCTATCGCCCGTGCCCTTGTCAAGGTGAACGAAGAGGACAAGAAGAAGCTGAAGGACGCTGGTTTCCTGACTCGTGACAGCCGTGAGGTTGAGCGTAAGAAGCCCGGACAGCCCAAGGCTCGTCGTCGCTTCCAGTTCAGTAAGCGTTAATTTGACTGGACTACGTTTAGTATCTAAACTCCTGAGATTCCTCAAGGACTACTTGGGAGCTGATCTAACAAAGATTCAACAGAAAGTAAACAACAATTAAAGTACAAAGCAAAATGTCAAGAACAAATTTTGATCAGTTGCTGCAGGCTGGCTGCCACTTCGGCCACCTGAAGCGTAAGTGGAACCCCGCAATGGCTCCCTACATCTACACCGAGCGTAACGGTATCCACATCATCGACCTGCATAAGACGGTGGCCAAGATTGACGAGGCTGCCGATGCCCTGAAGCAGATTGCCAAGAGCGGCAAGAAGATTCTCTTCGTGGGAACTAAGAAACAGACTAAGGACGTGATTGCCGAGAAGGCAGCCAGCGTCAACATGCCTTACGTGATTGAGCGTTGGCCGGGCGGTATGCTCACCAACTTCCCCACCATCCGTAAGGCTGTGAAGAAAATGGCCAATATTGACAAGCTGATGGCTGACGGTACGTACAACAACCTGTCGAAGCGCGAGCTGCTGCAGGTGACCCGCCAGCGTGCCAAGCTGGAGAAGAACCTCGGTTCTATCGCCGACCTGACCCGTCTGCCCAGCGCCCTGTTCGTGGTTGATGTGCTGAAGGAGCAGATTGCTGTCCGCGAGGCTAACCGTCTGGGTATCCCCGTGTTCGGTATCGTTGACACCAACTCTGAGCCCAAGAACATCGACTTCATCATCCCCGCTAACGACGACGCCAAGGACAGCGTTGAGGCTATCCTGAATGCTTGCTGCGCCGCTATCGCCGAGGGTGTCGAGGAGCGCAAGGTGGAGAAGGCTGACGAGAAGGCTGCCGACGCTCAGGAAGAGGCTGAGGTGGAGGAGAAGGCTGCAAAGCGCCCCGCCCGCAAGGCTCGCAAGGAAGAGGCTGAGGCTCCCGCTGAGGAGGCTGCTCCCGCTGAATAATAGTTAAAGGTAAAAAGTAAAAAAGTAAAAAGGTAAATAAAATGGCAATTTCAATTGATGATATCAAGAAGCTTCGCGCAATGACCGGCGCTGGTCTGGCTGACGTTAAGAAGGCACTGACCGAGGCCGAGGGCGACTTCGACAAGGCCAAGGAACTGCTCCGCGAGCGTGGCCTGGCCATCGCTGCCAAGCGTAGCGACCGTGAGACTTCCAATGGTTGTGTACTCGTAAAGAGCGCCGACGGCTTTGCCGCCATGATCGCCCTGAAGTGCGAGACCGACTTCGTGGCCAACGGTGCCGACTTCATCGCTCTGACCCAAAGCATCCTCGACGCTGCCATCGCCGCCAAGGCTCAGGACATCGAGGCTGTGAAGGCTCTCAGCATCAACGGTCAGACCGCTCAGGAGGCTGTTACCCAGCGCTCAGGTATTACCGGTGAGAAGATGGAGCTGGACGGCTACCTGACACTCGAGGGTGAGAATATCGAGGTTTACGACCACATGGGTAAGCACACCCTCTGCACGATGGTTCAGACCAACAAGCCCGCCTCTGAGGCTGGTCACAAGTTGGCTATGCAGGTGGCTGCCATGAAGCCCGTGGCCCTCGACGCCCAGAGCGTTGACCAGAAGATTCTGGACGAGGAGTACAAGACTGCCGTCGAGAAGACCAAGCTGGAGCAGGTTGAGAAGTTCGTGGAGATGAAGGTCAAGAAGGCTGGCATCAACCCCAACCTCGTTGACTCTGAGGACCACATCGAGAGCAATATGGCTAAGGGCTGGCTCACTCAGGAGCAGGCTGACGAGGCTCGCAAGATCATTGCTGAGGCAAAGGTCGAGGGTGAGGCTCAGCTGAAGATGCCCATGATTGAGAACATCGCCAAGGGTCGTGTGCAGAAGTTCCTGAAGGAGAGCTGCCTCGTCGACCAGGAGTTCCAGTTCGGCGATGGCGACAAGGCCACTGTTGCCCAGTGGCTCGGCCAGCAGGACAAGGAGCTGAAGATTGTTGCTTTCAAGCGCTTCACGCTCGTTGCCGAGTAAGCAAAAACGATTTGCAAATATAAGAATCGCCGCATTTCCTTGGAAACGCGGCGATTCTTTTCATTCTAATTACTTCATTCAAGTTTCGCATTCGCTCACCTTAAGAAGTTAGAGGAAGTTCTTTGCAAGCAAAGCGAGCAAACTCGAGCGAGAGGACATTGCTCTTGTCCTTTTGCTCTTCCGGAAGTAGCGGCTGCAGGACTATCGTCTCATGACTTCTTGAGCGGTCGAAGACCGCGATGACTTCCTATGACTTCCCATGACTTCTCTCAACTTGCGAAAGTTGAGTTATTTCATCAATCCCCGGAGGAAGGGGGTCAGCTCGTCAGCCATCTTCTGGTGGCGCTGGAGGCTGGGGTGCCAGTCGGTACCAAAGCCGAGGGAGCCATCTATGGGGGTGAAGTCGAAGCGGTAGACCTGCTTGTCGCCGGCCTTGTGGGCCTCATCGGTCACCTCGTTCAGAATCTGCTTGCAGATGTCGAGCACCTTGCCGTTCAGCATGGAGCCGCAGAGGAAGACGACCTTGGCCTTGGGATTCCCCTTGCGCACCTGACTGAGCAGCCGCTTGTAACCCTGCTTCAGCAGTTCGGTGTCGTAAGGCTCTGTGGAGAGATCGTTTGTACCGAGATTGATGCAGACGATATCAGGCTGCCAACGGCTGAAGTCCCAGCGCTCGGAATGGTCGTTATAGAGAGTATATTCATACTGAGCGGGCATGTTGTAGCCGGGTGAGCCTTCTCTTGGGCCGCCATAGTTGCGGTAGGCCCCAATACCACTACGGGCGATGATACTGGCAACAGCTCCCAATTGGCGCATTGTCAGCTGCGCATATCCATAGTAATGGTTCTCGGTCTCGAACATAAAAGGCTCACCGATACGACCCTCATTGCCATAACCACAGGTGATGCTATTGCCAACGAATTCAAACTTCTTGGCAGGTAGCGGATCCATGTCGGTCAACTGTCCGTCAGTAATAAAGCCGCGGAACTCCGGTTTATATTCGTAACCCTCAATACAATACATCACCCGTGCCGTATGCCGTGCTGCGGGCAAGGCCGTACAAAGCGTGACCACGGAGTCGCGCGACCCGCGGAAAGCAATCTTAAAGGGTTCGGACTCGTCTATCTGCGCCATGAAGTAGCCGCTGCCTGGCTTGCACTTCATACGCAGTGTGGTACCCTCAAAGGCTACATTGAACTGTGTACCGGGGTAGCTGAACTGAGGACTTTCGGGGTTCTGGAAACAGATACGGCCGACATACTGGATATGGGAATCGGTGGGACCAAAGAAGTGGTCCTCTGCATAGGCGCTGGCAGCAAGTGCCGTCAAGGCAATGAGTAGAAACTTTTTCATTTGACAGGTATGGTGATGGTTTTTGATAATTTGCGTTGTGAGTCACGGACGGATAGCGTCAGGTTACCTGACTTCTTGCCCGCCTGCACAATGACGACGAGCTGTCCGTTGAATAATTTCATCGTGGGCTGGGTAAATGACTCGAGGCTGGTAGCATTACCGTTGCAGACGGCGCGGAACGTACCAGCTCCCTTGACATCGAAGGTCAGCTTGTCAGCAGCATCAGGTATGAGCGTACCGTTCTTGTCAACCAAGGATACCGTAACGAAAGCCAAGTCTTCACCGTCGGCAATCAAACCTTCCGACTGTGTCCATACATCGAGTTTCAGCTGGGAGGGCTTACTGGCAGTACGAACCGTTTCTTGACCAACAGCTTTCCCGTTGTCATCATAGACGACCACCTTCAGTTCGCCCGGCTGATACTTCACGTCATTCCAGCGCAGGCGGTAACGGTCGAGACGCTCATTCGGGTTCTTTTTGATACGTCCTTGACTCTTGCCGTTGACAAACAGCTCGGCCTCAGGATAGTCGGTATAGCAATAAACAGGCGTCACCTGTCCCTTTCGGTCGGGCCATGTCCAATGGGGTAACAGGTGAATGGTATGCCCTTCTTTCTCCCACTTCGAACGGTAGAGGTAATAGCGATCCTTGGGTAGTCCGGCGAGGTCGCAGATACCGAAGTAGCTGCTACGGCTGGGCCAATATTCGTCATAAGGTGTCGGTTCGCCTAAATAGTCGAAGCCCGTCCACACGAATTCGCCAATGACCCAGTCCTTGTCGTCCTGCCACACCCAGTCGTCGTCGGGCAGGTTCGACCACGAACAGTATTCTACGTCGTAGCTCGAGCACTGACCGTCAGCCGTCTTGATAGCGTTGGGGTCGTAGGTGGGTGCCCATGAGGCGTACTGTGAATTGTCAGTCACCTTGACGGGAAACTTATACACGCCGCGGCTGCTGACGGTCGAGGCCGTTTCCGAGCCTAAGAGGAATCCCTGCGGCAACTGCTCGATGTTCTTCTGATACTTATGTACGCGATAGTTGAAGCCCGGCACGTCCATCGCCTGCGCCATACCGCTGCTGAGAGCGGCCTCAGCCTTGTCCAGGCCCTGTGTGACGGGACGCGTGGGGTCGAGCGCGTGGATGAGTCCCTGCAGGCGGATGGAGATTTTACGGCCAGCCTCGCTGCCCTGCTCGGGAATCTCGTTGCCGATGGACCACATCACGATGGAGGGGTGGTTGCGGTTGGCCAGGACGAGGTTGGTGATGTCACGGTCGGCCCACTCGTCGAAGAAGCGGGCGTAGCCGTTCTTGCACTTCGGGTAGCGCCACATGTCGAACGACTCAGCCATGACCATCATGCCCAACGAGTCGCAGACGTCCATCTGCAGCTGGCTCGGCATGTTGTGGGCCGTGCGGATGGCATCGCAGCCCATGTCCTTCAGTATCTTGACCTGACGGATGAGTGCGGCCTTGTTGACGGCGGCACCCAGCGGGCCGAGGTCGTGGTGCAGACAGACGCCTTTCAGTTTACGCGTCACACCGTTCAGCTGGAATCCCTTTTCCTTCGATACACGGACAGTCCGTATGCCCACGTTCACCGTCTTCTCATCGTAGTTGCCACCGTCGCTCTGTAGCCTTGCCACCAACTTATATAAATAAGGTGACTCGGGCGACCACAGCTTTGGGTTCTTTACCGTCAGCTTGGCGTGTACGTTGTTGCCTCCTTCTGCACGTACACGGTCAATGGCGGCCACCTCCTGCCCGTCGGCATCGAGCAGCGCAAAGGAGCATGGTCCCCAAACTACTACATCCTTTATAGTGCCACGACTCAATTGCGGCGTACGCTCCTCGTAGGGTTGCAACTGCATGTCGACTTCCAGCTCAGCCTTGTCCCTGCCTATAGTGGCGGTACGCACGAAAAGGCTCCAATCGTCGATGTGTTTCTCCGGTGTAAGCAACAACTTCACAGGGCGATACAGTCCGGCACCGGGATACCAGCGCGAGCTCTCCTCCATGTTCCTCAGGCTCACCTCCAACAGGTTGTCGCCCGGCTTCACCAGTTTCGTGATGTCTATGCGGAAGGCGTTGTAGCCGTAAGCCCAGCAGCCGGCATATTGGTTGTTGACGGTTACCACCGGCTCAGCCATTGCCCCGTCGAACACCAATTCGGCATGGCCGTCGAAGTCCTGCGGAATGGCAAACGTCCGCTTGTAGTATCCCTCGCCTATCCAGGGCAGTGCCCCTGAGCGTCCGCTCTTCTCGGTAGCCTCTTTCTCACCGTTCTGCTCGATGGCCACCTTTTGCAGGTCCCATTTCTTGTCAAACGGTCCGCTGATGGCCCAGTCGTGGGGTACGCTCACCGCCTCCCACGTCTTTAGGTCACGCGAAAATTGCCAATTGTCAGTCAAGGTGACTTCCTGCCGCTGCTGGGCAACGGCCGTCAGTGAAAGTATCGTCGTTGTAGCAAATAGTAGTAATCTCTTCATCGGCTTTAGTTTTTTTCCGTTGCAAAGATACAAAATAATTCGGAATTTGTGTTTTAGAATAGGAATATTTTCCTATCTTTGCAGCAGAAACCTAAAAAACAGAAAGACTATGGGCAAGAAGAAAGGTGGCAAACGACTATCTAAGAGGTTAGTGGCTGACGCATTACAGGGTCTGTTCACGGCAAATCCTAATGAGACTTATTCGCTGAAACAGCTGTTCCGTCAACTGAAACTCGACACGCATCCGGCCAAGATGCTGGCTATTGACGTGCTTGACGAGATGTGCTGGGATGACTATCTGAGCAAGGTGGGTGACAACCAGTACCGGCTGAACCTGAAGGGACAGGTGCAGGAGGGTGTCTTCATCCGCAAAGCCAACGGCAAGAACTCGTTCCTGCCCGACGACGGCGGTAAGCCCATCTTCGTGTCGGAGCGCAATTCGATGTTCGCCCTCAACGGTGACCGTGTCCGCGTGGCACTAATGGCCCGTCGCCAGAACCATATCAAAGAGGCCATGGTGACCGACATCCTAAGTCACAAGACCGACCAGGCCGTGGGTAAGCTGAAGGTGGAGAAGGATTTTGCCTTCCTCATTACTGAGGGTAACATCTTCGTTCACGACATTCTCATTCCGAAAAAGAAACTGAAGGGCGGCAAGGACGGCGAGAAGGCCGTCGTGAAAATCACCCAGTGGCCGTCGAAGGAGTCGAAGAACATCGTCGGCGAAGTCATCGACGTACTGGGTAAGGAGGGCGACAACAATGTTGAGATGCACGCCATCCTGGCACAGTACGGCCTGCCCTACAAATATCCGAAGAACGTGGAGGAGGCCGCCAAGAAGATTGACCCGGGCATCACGCCTGAGGAGATTGCCCGCCGCGAGGATTTCCGCGACGTCTTCACCTGCACCATCGACCCGAAGGATGCCAAGGACTTTGATGACGCGCTGTCGATCCGCAAAATTGTAAATAGTAAATCGTCAAATAGTAAATTATTTGAGGTCGGCGTCCACATTGCCGATGTCTCGCACTACGTCAAGGAGAACAGCATCATCGACAAGGAGGCGCAGAAGCGGGCCACGAGCGTCTATCTCGTCGACCGCACCATCCCCATGCTGCCTGAGCGGCTCTGCAACTTCATCTGCTCCCTGCGACCCGACGAGGAGAAACTGTGCTACTCGGTCATCTTCGTGATGGACGAGGAGGCCAACATCAAGTCGTGGCACCTGGCCCACACCGTCATCCGCTCTGACCGTCGCTTCGCCTATGAGGAAGTGCAGGAAATTTTAGAGAGGAATAAGAGGAGAGAGGAGAGAGGAGAGAGGAGAGAGAATACTGACTACGCACAGGAACTGATGATGCTCGACAAGATGGCCAAGGCCCTGCGTGAGCACCGCTTCAAGAACGGTGCCGTGAAGTTCGACCGCGAGGAACTGCACTTCGACATCGATGCTGACGGAAAGCCCACCCGCGCCTACTTCAAGAAATCGAACGATGCCACCCAGCTCATCGAGGAGTTCATGCTGCTGGCCAACCGCACCGTCGCCGAGAGTATTGGGACCCCCTCCAAACCTCCCCGAGGGGAGGCCGCTTCCCCCTCGGGGGACAAGAGGGGGGGCAAGCCCAAAAAGACCTTCGTCTATCGTATCCACGACCAGCCTGACCCGCAGAAGCTGGAGTCGCTGCGCCAGGTGGTGGCACCCTTCGGCTACAAGCTGAAGACCAGCGGCACGAAGGGGGCTATCAGCCGTTCGCTGAACGCCCTGATGGACGAGGCTGCCGGCTCGAAGGAGCAGAAACTCATCGAGACCGTCGCCCTGCGTGCCATGATGAAGGCCAAATACTCCACTCACAACATCGGCCACTACGGACTGGCCTTCGACTACTACACCCACTTCACCTCGCCCATCCGCCGCTATCCTGACACGATGGTCCACCGACTGCTGACACGCTATCAGGAAGGCGGGCGCAGCGCCAACCAGGAGCACTACGAGGAACAGTGCGAACATTGCAGCGACATGGAGCAGACGGCACAGAACGCTGAGCGCGACTCCATCAAGTACAAAATGGTGGAGTTCATGGGCGACAAGATTGGCGAGTGCTTCGACGGTCACATCTCGGGCATCCAGTCCTACGGTCTCTACGTCGAGATTGACGAGAACCATTGCGAGGGCCTGGTGCCGATGCACGACCTGCAAGGTGACTACTATGAGTTCGATGAGGCTCACTACTGCCTTATCGGCCGTCGCCATCATTCGAAGTACCAGTTGGGTGATCCTATCCGCATCAAGGTAGCCCGTGCCAACTTGGAGAAGCGACAACTCGACTTCACACTGGCCGATGATGAATAGCAAAATAATTACGACTTCTCGTCTTTGGTTTCTCGTTTTTTTTGTATCTTTGCACCCAAATTGCAACGATGACAGAAGATTTTGACATCAGGGAGGAGCGTTATAGTGGAGTAGAGAAAGACTTCGAGAACGCGCTGCGACCGCTGAGTTTCCGTGACTTCAGCGGTCAGCAGAAGATTGTGGAAAACCTGGAAGTCTTCGTTGAGGCCGCCAAGTTTCGTGGTGAGCCTTTGGATCATACGCTGCTGCACGGTCCTCCCGGATTGGGAAAGACTACTCTCTCGAACATCATCGCCAATGAGTTAGGCGTAGGTTTTAAGATTACCAGCGGACCCGTACTGGATAAGCCAGGCGACTTAGCTGGCATCCTGACGTCGCTGGAGAAGAACGACGTGCTGTTTATCGACGAGATTCACCGTCTATCCCCTGTAGTCGAGGAGTATCTCTACTCGGCAATGGAAGACTACCGTATTGACATCATGATAGACAAAGGTCCGTCGGCCCGTAGCATCCAGATAGACCTGAACCCCTTTACGCTGGTAGGTGCCACAACGCGCAGCGGTCTGCTGACAGCCCCCCTTCGTGCCCGTTTCGGCATCAACATGCATCTGGAGTACTACCAGCCCGAGACGCTGCAGCGCATCATTGAACGAAGCAGTAATATCTTAGGAGTGCCCATCACAGAGGATGCTGCCCTCGAGATTGCCGGACGTAGTCGCGGTACGCCCCGTATTGCCAATGCCTTGCTTCGCCGTGTGCGCGACTTTGCCCAAGTGAAGGGCGACGGACGCATCGATACGAAGATTACGAAGGTAGCCCTGACGGCACTTAACATTGACCAGTACGGACTCGACGAAATTGACAATAAGATACTGCTGACCATCATCGACAAGTTCCGTGGTGGCCCTGTGGGTTTGACCACCATTGCCACCGCTATCGGTGAGGATGCCGGCACCGTTGAAGAGGTCTACGAACCCTTCCTCATCATGGAGGGATTCATCAAACGAACCCCTCGCGGACGTATGGTGACAGAATTAGCTTATCGCCATTTTGGACGCAATCCATACACGGGGAATATTATGGAACCCACATTATTCGAATAACATTCTACACTTTCCGCTGTTTTAATTCTTTTTCACTAAAATTTTATGTGACTTAGTTATTTTTTAGGTATCTTTGCCGCAAGTTATTGAAATACAAAAAACAATTGACTTAACCCTAAAAACAAAGATTATGCACATCGGAAAGAAAATCAAGGAAGTGCTCGACCAGCGACGCAGACCCGTAACCTGGTTAGCCAGAGAAATTGACTGCGAGCGCACCAACGTCTACAACATCTTCGGACGAAAGGACATCAGCACAGGACTACTACAGAAAATTGGTATTATTTTGGAGTACGACTTCTTTAAAGACCTCTCTGAGGAAACTTTTAAGGGAGGAAAGCCCAGAAAGTGAAAATTTTTTTGTACCTTTGCCCGCAAATATGAAAACAGGAGTATTTGTGGGCACTTTTGACCCTTTTACAATTGGACACGCCTCCGTCGTTCGCAGGGCCCTGCCGCTGTTCGACCGACTGGTCATCGGCGTCGTAGGCGACAACGTACACAAGCCCGGGATGCAGCCGGCTGAAGAGCGGCTGCAAGCCATCAGGCGACTCTATCAGGACGTGCCTGCCATCGAGGTGAAGAGCTATTTCGGCCTGGCGATGGACTTTGCCCGCCAACAGGGGGCACAGTTCATCGTTAAAGGTGTGCGCACAGTCAGCGACTTCGAATACGAACAGTGGCAGGCCGACATCAACCGCCGGGTTGGCGGCATCGAGACCATCCTGCTCTACACGGAGCCTGAGCTGGCCAGTGTCTCGTCTACCGCCGTCCGCGAACTGGCGCACTTTGGTGTCGACGTAAGTGCGTTTTTACCTAAATAACAAGATATGATTACCTATAGCACTGAAAACGTCAAGATGCCTGCCATCCGGCGCCGCGACACGTCAGCCTGGATACGCCGCGTGGCCGCCACCTATCATAAGAAGGTGGGCGAGGTGGGCTACCTCTTCTGCGACGACGAGCACATCCTCCAAGTGAACCGCGAATATCTGGGGCATGACTATTACACGGACATCATCACCTTTGACTACTGCGAGGGCGACACGCTGAACGGCGATCTCGTCATCTCGCTCGACACCGTGCGCACCAACGCCGAGCAATTCCACAAGGACTACGACGAGGAGCTGCATCGCGTCATCATCCACGGCATCCTCCACCTCTGCGGCATCAACGACAAGGGACCCGGAGAACGCGAACTGATGGAAGCCGCCGAGGATCGAGCACTGAAAGACCTTTGACCACGTACACCAAGAACTATCAATAACCAAAAACCATTATGAAAAAGACAATTACCTTAGCTGTGTTGCTACTCAGCGTCACGATGATGATGGCGCAGAAAATATTCCTGACTTCGTCCAACGGACGACTCGAAGTGATGATTGAGAATAACGGCGGACAGCCCACCTATACCGTCTATTACGACAGTATAGAGGTCATCTCGCCGTCGCGTTTGGGCTTCGAGGCCGACTTTGGTGACTTCAGCAAGGGCATGACATTGAAGGAAAACCCTGCAAATGACACGTTGAGCCTGATGCCTTCTGGTTTTCGAGACGCAACATATATACTGAGGTATAAGAAGCTGAAGCAATCGACCTACATGAAGACTACCCACAGCTACGAAATACCGTTCCGTAATGCCAAGGGACAGGAGATGACGGTCGAGTTCAGGATGAGCAACAACAACCTCGCCTTCCGATACGTGATTCCACGACCGGGCGATAATCCCAAGTGTGGCGTTATTCGCCGCGAAGTATCGTCGTTCAAGTTCGCAGAGGGCACGACGACGTTCCTCTGTCCGCAAATCGGACCGATGACGGGTTGGGAGCGCACGAAGCCCAGCTACGAGGAGGACTATGAGGTTGACCAGCCGATGACAAAGCCGTCGCGCTTCGGCCAGGGCTACACTTTCCCGTGCCTCTTCAAGGCCCCCTCTTCCATCTGGGTGCTTGTCTCAGAAACGGGCGTCGACGGCAGCTACGTAGGCTCGCACCTGAGCGACTACTCGACGGAGACGGGCTACACCATCGCCTTCCCCCAGGCGGGCGAGAACAACGGCATCGGCTCAGCCGAGGCGGGCATCCCCTTGCCCTATTCCACCCCCTGGCGCACCATCACCATCGGCAATTCGCTCAAGCCCATCGTCGAAACCATGATCCCCTACGAACTGGTGAGTGCCAAGTACGCCGCAACCACCGACTACAAGCCCGGACGCTATACTTGGTCGTGGCTCGTCTGGCAGGATGAGTCCATCAACTACGACGACCAGAAGCAGTTTGTCGACCTTGCCGCCACCATGGGCTACGAGTACTGCCTCGTCGACAATTGGTGGGACGAGCGCATCGGGCGCGACCGTATTGAGGAGCTGTCGAAGTATGCCCAGTCGAAGGGTGTCTCGCTGATGCTCTGGTATAACTCCAACGGCTACGAGAACGACGCCCCGCAGACGCCCCGCGACTGTATGTCGACGGCGATTGCCCGCGACCGCGAGATGGCGTGGATGCAGAAGATTGGCGTCAAGGGTATCAAGGTCGACTTCTTCGGCGGTGACAAGCAGCTGACGATGCAGCTCTACGAGGACATTCTCTTCGACGCCAACCGCTACGGCTTGCAGGTCATCTTCCACGGCTGCACCATCCCCCGTGGCTGGGAAATCATGTACCCCAACTACGTAGCCTCTGAGGCCGTGCTTGCCTCCGAGAACGTCTTCTTCAGCGAGGGTCACGCCAAGAGCGAGCCCTTCGAGCTCTGCATGCACCCCTTCATCCGCAACGCCGTGGGCACTATGGACTGGGGCGGCACCATCATGAACAAGTACCTGTCGCGCGACAACAAGAGCCGCCACCGCCGCTATACTACCGACATCTTCGAGATGGCCGCCGCCATCACTAACCAGACGCCCATCCAATGTATCGCCGTCCAGCCCAACAACCTGGAAGAACTGCCGCAGTTCGAGCTCGACTTCCTGAAGAGCGTACCCACCACTTGGGACAAGACCCGCTTCATCGACGGCTATCCTGGCAAGTACGTGGTGCTGGCCCGCAAGCATGGTGACGACTGGTACGTGGCCGGCCTAAACGCCGAGCCACAGGCCAAGACCCTGACCGTCGAGATGAAGGAGTGGGCCAACAAGACCGTTGACTACTACGTGGACGACCCCAAGAAGGGTCCAATGTTGCGCCAGCTGAAGTTCGACAAGCGCGGTCAGGCCAAGGTCACCATACAACCCAATGGTGGCATAATACTGAAATAAGACAAATTGGCACCCTTATTGTAGAGGTTCCTCCACCCAGTTTGGCCGGCAGAAAACAATGAGTCGTCATGAAGATTCAGACTACGATACTGACCTGGCTGCTGCTGACAGCCACGACGGGCGCGGCACAGACTTTTGACTTGCGACGCGTAAACGATAGTCTATATTGGTTGAACGACTGGCGTCTGCAATACCCCATCTACCAGTTCCAGACGGGCGACGTCGATGGTGACGGACAGGAGGAAGCGATGGTGGGCGTTGTCAAAAAAACGCGATTTCATCGGGAGAATGGGCGTCGACTGTTTATCTTCAAGGCGGTTAAGGGCAAGATGAAGGCACGTCCCCTATGGCTCGGCTCGAAGCTGGGCGGAACACTCCAAGACTTCCGCTACCACAATGGGAGAATCCGTGCCTTGGAAACGACGGAGGACTCGCTGTGGGTGGTATCCGACTACCGATGGAGCGGTTTCGGCATGGCCTTTGAGCGGTTTGTGGTGAAAGGAGTGGACAAGGAAACGGCGGTGAAAGAATTCTTTGCAAGCAAAGCGTCGCAAGCGCCGAGCGAAAAAAATGAAATAATGAAATAGTGAAGTCTATGAAAGCAAAGTTGTTATTAGTGACAGGCGTAGTAGCACTGGCTGTCGCCTGTAGCCAGAAACAGAGTGTGGTGCAGACGGAAATGCCCGTGACCAGCATCAATGTGGAACTGCTGAAGGACAGTCTGGACCTCAGCATGGATGTCAGCGGCCTGCAGTTAAGCGACCTGCACGTACTGCGCAATGCCCCTGCCGCCCGTCAGGGCTTTCCGTTCAAGGATGCCTACCTGCGCGGCGTGTACGGCAGTACGACGTGGTACGACTCGCTGACGTGGGTGTTTGACGAGCAGCTCGACATGAGCAAGGTGGAGGAGAAGGAGGACGAGGGCTGGCGCGACCAATACTACCGTGCCGTCGACGAGACAGAGGCTGTGAAGTTCTCGGCCGAGGAGCTGGAGTTCATGAAGCGCGTAAAGGAGCGCGAGGACGAGTTGCTGAAACACAACTTCGACGTAGAAGAAGGCCTTCGCGTGAACCTCTTAAATGTAGTGAATCCGACGCAGGTCGTCGACATGGATCCGCGATTAGGTCAGCAGCTGGCGCAGAACGGCTTTGCCATTGTGCCGTCGACACACGAGCAACTGTTCCATGTCTACGAGCAGAACGACTACCGGCAGTTCCCGTCGTTTGTGACCACCGACCTCTACCTGCAACTCTACCATCTGTACTTCGACTGTCTGATGCGCGAGTTAGAAGAACACAAGCTGGCAGGACTGATGACCGACCTGAGTCGCCGTCTGTACGAGGCTATGCACCGCCAAGCCCAGCAAGCCGGTAGTGAGGAAACGCAGCAACTGGCCCGTCACAATGCCGTCTTCTTTGCCGTTGCCTACCAACTGTTGACGGGTAAGCAGATAGCCGATGCCGCCGAGCAGGAGCAGGCCAAGGGCGAGATTGAGCGCGTGATGGCCTCGGAAAACGATGTCACACCGTTCATGCAGGATTACCAAGAGGTAAAATTCCCCTACAGCCTGTTCCGGCCACGTGGCCACTATACACGCAACGAAGTGCTGCAACGCTATTTTCGCGGCATGATGTGGCTACAAACGGTGCCCTTCGGCCTGAACCATCCCGACGAGGTGAAGGAGGCGGTGATGGTGGCTTATGCCCTGCAGGAGGACAAGGTCGCCGCCAAGGACTACGAGACGGTGAACCTGCTACTGAACCACCTCATGGGCCTGCCCGACAACCTGTCGATACCACAGGTGCAGACAGAAATCAAGAAACTCGACCTGCTGCAGAGTGAACTGACAGAAAGTAAAGAACAGATGGCCAAGCTGACAGCAGCCCTCAACGAGACGGGCAACCAACAGACGCGCATACGCCCGAAAAACGAGCGCACAAGCCATAATAAAATTTGCCTAATGCCGCAGCGCTACCAGCCCGATGCCGAGGTACTGCAGGAGATGGTGGACTACGAAACCAAGCCCACCGAGCGGGCTACGCCGAAGGGACTAGACTTCATGGCTGCCATGGGCGTAAGTGCTGCCGAAAAGATTCTCATAGAGGAGGGGCAGAAGTGGAAAGGCTTCAAGCCGACGTTGGAGAAGATGAAGCAGCGCATGAGCCAGATAGACTGGCAGGAGACCATCGCCACACAGTGGATGAATACAGTAAAGACCGTGAACGACAAGGATGACAAGGCGCCCTACTTCATGCTGACCCCCGAGTGGGATCGCAAGAACCTGAATGCCGCCCTCGGCTCATGGGCCGAGCTGAAGCACGATGCCATCCTCTACGCCAAGCAGCCTATGGGTGCCGAGTGTGGTGGCGGCGGACTCCCAGACCCTGTGGTGAAGGGCTACGTTGAGCCGAACGTCGGTTTCTGGAAGAAGGCCGTAGAACTGTTGGAGAACACAGAAAAACTGCTGAAGGAGCACGACATGATGACCGAGAAAGCCGCTGACGCCACGGAGCACGTCGGCGACGAGGTGCGCTTCCTGCTGCGCATCAGCGAGAAGGAACTGGCCGGACAGCCGATAGCCGACGAGGAGTACGACCAGCTGAAATGCATCGGTGCCATGTTTGAGAACATCTCGTTAGACCTGCTGCGCGAGCCCGACCAGAGCCTGATGGGTTGGAGCGACGTGCAGGGAGCCGACCGCAAGGTGGCCATTGTGGCCGATGTCTATACGGCCAATGCCGCTAACAACCCCGATAAATCTATTCTCTATGAAGCCATCGGACTGAGCGACGAGATTTACGTAGTGGTTGAAGTGGACGGTTATCTGTACCTGACGCGTGGTGCCGTCTTCTCGTACCGTGAGTTCACAGAGCCCGCAGACGTCCAGCGGTTGACCGACGAGGAGTGGCAAGAGCAATTAGAAAAGAACCCGCGCAAGGGCGTACCCGCGTGGATGGAGCCCATCACGGTGCCCCTGAAGCAACAGCCAGAGGTGAATGAGGAGTATTTCTATAGTTCTGGCTGTTAGTACACTGACCGTCATACTGACAGGTGACATCCTGCTGGATCGCGGTGTGCGCCGCACCATTGAGCAGCACGGAACCGACCACCTCTTTTCTTCTGGGGTTGACTCCGTGCTGTCAGCGGCTCAGGTGGTGGTGGGCAATTTAGAGTGTCCAGCTACACACATTAAAGCACCCGTACAGAAGCGCTACATCTTTCGTGCTGAGCCAGAATGGTTGGACGTGCTTCACCGTCATGGTTTTACACATCTGAACTTAGCCAATAACCACTCCATCGACCAGGGACGCAAGGGACTGACCGACACAAAACAGAACATCTTGGAGGCAGGCATGGTGCCCATTGGCGCCGGAGAGAACATGGAGGAGGCCGCCCTGCCTGTGCTTCTGGCTGAAGAGCCGCGGCGCGTGTGGTTAGTGCCGTCGCTCAGATTAGCACTCGAGAACTATGCCTACCTGACGGATAAGCCTTGTGTCAGCCAAGAGCCGATGGACTCGCTGACAGCACGCGTCAGCCGTCTTAGGAAGGCTGATACGACAGCCGTCATCATCGTGTCGCTACACTGGGGTGGTGAACATACATTGCGCCCTGTACCCCGTCAGCGTATGGAAGCCCACCGGTTGATAGACGCGGGTGCCGACGTACTCGTCTGCCACCACACCCACACGCTGCAGACCATTGAGCAGTACCGAGGAAAATGGATTTACTATAGCGTAGGGAACTTCATCTTCGACCAGCCCAAACCGCTGAACAGCCGGGCTTGTATGGTGAAACTCTGCATCACGCCCGACAGTATGGGCGTAGAGACCATTCCCGTGGATATCCGACAGTGTGTGCCGCGGGTGACAAACGGACAGAATTATTAAAAAAAGCAAAAATCACTTATATAATAAGGTGTAAGCGAAAGTTTTTGCGTACTTTTGCACCCCACAATCAAAAAATTGAAGTATTGAAAGATTGAAGAATTGAAGAAAGTATGCAAAAAAATCTGGTTATCGTAGAGTCTCCGGCCAAGGCCAAAACCATTGAGAAGTTCTTGGGAAAGGACTTCAAGGTGATGTCGAGCTATGGCCATATCCGTGACTTGAAGAAGAAAGAACTGAGTATAGACGACTCGAGTCTGGAACCCGAATACGAGATTCCCGAAGAGAAGAAAAAACTGGTTGGCGATCTGAAGAAGCAGGCCAAGCAAGCCGAGAAGGTATGGCTGGCTTCCGATGAAGACCGCGAGGGAGAAGCCATCTCCTGGCACCTGTGCGAAGTGCTGGGGCTGGACGAGGAGAAGACCAACCGCATCGTGTTCCACGAAATTACAAAACCGGCCATCTTGGAGGCTATTGAACATCCGCGCCACATAGACATGAACTTGGTGAACGCCCAACAGGCGCGCCGTGTGCTGGATCGATTGGTGGGCTTTAAACTGTCGCCCGTGTTGTGGCGCAAGGTGAAACCGGCGCTATCGGCTGGTCGAGTACAGAGTGTGGCCGTCCGTCTGATTGTGGAACGTGAGCGCGAGCTACAGGCTTTCAAGAGCGAGACCTATTATAGTGTGAACGGAATCTTCGGCATTACCAATGCCGATGGTTCGCAGTCGGAGGTGAAAGCCGCCCTGGCCACCCGATTAAAGAGTCCAGAGGAGGTTGCCACATTCTTGGAAGCCTGCAAGGAAGCACAGTTCATGGTTGAAAGCGTACAGAAGAAACCCATGAAGCGTACCCCGGCACCACCTTTCACCACATCGACACTGCAACAGGAGGCAGCCCGCAAATTAGGCTTCACCGTAAGCCAGACCATGATGGTGGCTCAGCACCTCTACGAGAACGGTCGCATCACCTATATGCGTACAGACTCTGTAAACCTGTCGAAACTCTGCTTAGGTGCCTCGAAAGAGGAGATTTCAAAGCTTTATGGTGAACAATATGCCAAGCCGCGACAGTACCAGACCAGTTCGAAGGGGGCCCAGGAGGCTCACGAAGCCATTCGTCCTACCTATATGAACCAGGCCACCATCGAAGGAACGGTGCAGGAGAAACGCCTGTATGACCTGATATGGAAGCGCACCATCGCCTCGCAGATGGCCGATGCAGAGATTGAGAAGACTACGGTGGAGATAAACATATCGTCACTTCCCTCAAAATTCATTGCACAAGGTGAGGTCGTGAAATTCGACGGATTCCTGAAAGTTTATCGTGAATCAAGTGACGACGATGAACAGATAGAAGAGATGAGCCACGTACTGCCCCCGATGACGGAAGGTCAGGAACTGACCCGTCGCGAGATTACTGCCACCGAGCGTTTCAGCCAGGGTCCGCAGCGATACACGGAGGCATCGTTGGTACACAAACTCGAGGAGTTAGGCATCGGACGTCCGTCAACCTACGCTCCCACCATCTCGACCATCCAACAGCGCGAATACGTGCAGAAAGGCGACAAAAAAGGCGAGGAGCGCGAATATACTGTCGACACTCTGCGTGGAAAGATTATCACTCAGAAGGTACGCAAGGAACTGACGGGTTCTGACAAAGGAAAACTGATGCCCACAGACATCGGACTGGTGGTGAACGACTTCCTGATGAAGAACTTCCCCGGTATCATGGACTACAACTTCACGGCCAAGGTGGAGCAAGACTTCGACAAGATTGCCGAGGGTGACGAGGCATGGACGAAAATGCTGAAGACCTTCGACAAGAACTTCGAACCTACTGTCGACAAGGCTATGAACAGCCGTAACGAGCACAAGGCCGGCGAACGGCAGTTGGGCAAGGACCCGAAGACGGGCAAGCCCATCTTTGTGAAGATTGGCCGTTTTGGTCCAGTAGTACAGATTGGTACGGCCGAAGACAAGGAGAAACCGCAATTTGCACAGGTACCCAAAGACAAGAGCATAGAGAACCTGACACTGGACGAGGCCCTGGAGTTGTTCAAGCTACCTCGTGAGATTGGCGAATTCGAAGGCAAGCCGGTGACAATCGGTACCGGTCGCTTTGGTCCTTACGTGCTTCACGACAAGCAGTACACATCACTCCCCAAGGATACCGACCCAATGGCCATTACCCTGGAGGAAGCCATCGCGCTGATTGGTGAGAAGCGCAAGCTGGAATCACAGAAGCATCTGAAGATCTTCCTCGAAGACGAGAAACTGGAAATCCTGAATGGCCGATACGGCCCCTACCTGAGCTACGACGGCAAGAACTACAGACTTCCGAAGAACCTGCATGAGCGAGCCGCCGAGTTGAAGTACGAGGAGTGTATGGCAATCATTAATAAAGGATGAAGAGAATAGTCCTGATAGGTTACATGGGGTCGGGAAAGACTACCGTGGGCAAGGCACTGGCCAAAGAGATAGGACTGCCGTTCTATGATCTGGACTGGTATATCGAAACCCGTATGCGGAAGAAGGTAAGCCAGATCTTTGCCGAACGCGGCGAAGAGGGCTTCCGCCAGATAGAGCGCAATATGCTGCACGAGGTGGCCGAGTTCGAGGACGTGGTCATCAGCTGCGGTGGCGGTACGCCCTGCTTCTTCGACAACATGGACTACCTGAACCAACAGGCACAAGTGGTCTACCTGCGCTGTGAACCTGAAGTGCTGCGCATGCACTTGCTTATGGGCAAGGGCGACCGTCCGTTACTGAAGGGCAAGACGCCTGAAGAACTGGTGGGTTACATCCGCGAGCAGTTGGAATACCGCGAACAGTTCTACACCAAAGCCCGCTACACCTTAGACGTAACCCTGATGGACAACTACGACAAGATAAAGATTACAATAGAAAAACTGAAAGAACTACTCGACCTGCAATGAAGAAATGGACCATCGAAGACGCCCGCGAACTGTACAATATCGGCGGTTGGGGCACCTCGTATTTCGGCATTAATGACGAAGGCAACGTCTACGTCACACCGTGTAAGGACTCTGTGCAGATTGACCTGCGCGAAGTGATGGACGAACTGGCGCTACGCGACGTCACAGCCCCAGTACTGCTGCGTTTTCCAGACATCCTGGACAACCGCATCGAGAAGACGTGGAGCTGTTTCAAAAAGGCAGCCAAAGAGTATGACTACAAGGGCGAAAACTATGTCATCTACCCCATCAAGGTAAACCAGATGCAACCCGTGGTCGAGGAGATTATCTCGCACGGACGGAAGTTCAACCTCGGTCTGGAGGCAGGTTCGAAGCCTGAACTGCATGCCGTCATCGCCATGCAATGCCAGAGTGATTCAGTCATCGTCTGCAACGGCTATAAGGACCAGTCATACATTGAGCTGGCCCTGCTGGCTCAGAAGATGGGCAAACGCATCTTCATCGTCGTAGAGAAACTGAACGAGCTGGACATCATTGCCAAGATAGCCAAGAAGCTCGACGTTCGCCCGAACATCGGTATCCGTATCAAACTCGCCAGCAGCGGCAGCGGCAAATGGGAGGAGAGTGGTGGCGACGCCTCAAAGTTTGGATTGACGAGTGCCGAACTATTGGAGGCACTCGAGATGCTCGACAAGAAAGACATGCGCGACTGTCTGAAGTTGATACACTTCCACATCGGTTCGCAGATAACCAAGATACGCCGCATACAGACCGCCCTGCGCGAGGCTTCGCAGTTCTATATCCAGCTGCACAAGATGGGCTACCAAGTGGAGTTCGTCGACTGCGGTGGCGGACTGGGCGTCGACTACGACGGCACACGATCGCCATCGAGCGAGAGTAGTGTCAACTACTCTATTCAGGAGTACGTCAACGACTGTATCTACACCTTCGTCGAGGCAGCCAACAAGAACGGCCTGCCCCACCCCAATATCATTACCGAGAGTGGTCGCTCGTTAGCTGCCCACCACTCGGTACTGGTCATCAACGTGCTGGAAACGGCCTCGCTGCCTGAGATGCCCGAGGAGTTTGAGCCGGATGAGAATTCACACCAGTTGGTGAAGGATCTGTATGAGATATGGGACAACCTCTCGCCACGCAACGTCCTCGAGGACTGGCACGACGCAGAGCAGATTCGTGAAGAGGTGCTCGACTTGTTCAGTCACGGCATCGTCGATCTGAAGACGCGCGCCGAAATCGAGGCGATGTATTGGAGTGTCTGCCACGAGATTCATGCGCTGGCTAAAAGCCTGAAGCACGTACCAGAGGAGTTGATGAACATCGACAAACTATTAGCCGACAAGTACTTCTGCAACTTCTCGCTGTTCCAGAGTCTCAGCGACTCATGGGCTATCGACCAGGTATTCCCCATCATGCCCATCCAGCGATTGAACGAGCGCCCCACGCGCAATGCCACCATCCAGGATATTACCTGCGACTCTGACGGCAAGATTGCCAACTTCGTGACCAACCGCCACAACTCGCACTCGCTGCCCGTCCATGCATTGAAGCGTAACGAGAACTACTATCTCGGCGTGTTCCTGGTTGGTGCCTATCAGGAAATCCTCGGCGACATGCACAACCTCTTCGGCGATACCACCGCCGTACATATCTCTGTGAAGGACGGACACTACCACATTGACCAGATTATCGACGGTGAGACGGTGGAGGAGGTCTTGGAATATGTGCAGTACAACCCGAAGAAGCTGGTGCGCCAGCTGGAAATCTGGGTGACAAAGAGCGTCAAAGAGGGGAAAATCTCGTTGGAGGAAGGCAAGGAGTTCCTATCGACCTACCGCTCAGGACTCTATGGCTATACTTATCTGGAATAGCGTTATAACGAAATAGTATGAAGGAGAAACTGACCATAGTAAAAGTGGGAGGTGCCGTTGTCGAGGACGAGGCACAGCTCACGCAACTGCTGAAGGACTTTGCCGCCATTGAGGGGGCAAAGATCTTGGTACACGGCGGTGGACGACGGGCCACGAAGGTAGCTGCTGCCTTGGGCATTGAGACGAAGATGGTAGACGGACGGCGCATTACGGATGCCGAGATGCTGGAGGTGGTGACGATGGTCTACGGCGGACTGGTCAACAAGCACGTGGTGGCTTCGCTGCAGGCGCTCGGTGTCGACGCCATCGGCCTTTGTGGTGCTGACGGCGACATTATCCGCTCAATAAAGCGACCGCTGAGGAACGGTATAGACTACGGATTCGTGGGCGATGTCAAGAAGGCCGATGGTGAGAAAATTGCCCATTTCATCGAGAAAAACTTAGTTCCGGTAATCGCTCCGCTAACTCACGACGGCCAAGGAAATATCCTGAACACCAATGCCGACACGATGGCCTCGGAAGTGGCCAAGGCAATGGCTCAGCTGTATGACGTGACGCTCATCTTCTCGTTTGAGAAGAAAGGGGTGCTAAGGAACCCTGACGATGACGAGAGCGTGATCCCTGTCATCACGCGTACCGACTTCGAACGCTACAAGGCTGACGGCACTATCAGCGGCGGTATGCTGCCTAAGATAGAAAATGCCTTGGGTGCTGTGGAAGCTGGTGTCAGTCAGGTCATTATCACACTGGCTACAGCCATTGACGGACAGCATGGCACCGTCATCAGATAATTTTATTATCACTTTACTGTAACTTTTCCATCGCCCAATCGTCATACAATATAGAGAGGTGAAGAAAATCAGCTTCCGAAACGACGTCCTGCCGCTGAAGAACGAACTCTACAGACTGGCGCTCCGCATCACTCTCAATCCTGCGGATGCTGAGGACGTGGTACAGGAAACGATGATGAAAGTCTGGAACAGACGACAGCAGTGGGAACAGATAGAATCTATGGAAGCCTTCTGCCTGACCATCTGCAGAAACCTATCGCTCGACAAAACAAGGAAGATGAGCCATCAGGACCAGAGCCTTGACAGCGGAGAGCATGATGCGCCAGACTACAGCTACGCGGCAAACCCCGAAGAACAAGCCATAGGACAAGACCGCGTCAGACTGGTTCGCCAACTCATCAACAGTCTGCCTGAAAAGCAACGCACAGTCATGCAACTGCGCGACTTCGAAGGGAAGAGCTACAAGGAGATTGCCGCCATTCTGAACATCAGCGAGGAACAGGTGAAGGTGAATATCTTCCGCGCACGGCAGACTGTTAAACAGAAATACATTGAAGCTGAAGAATATGGATTATAAGTACATCGAACAATTGCTGGAGCGCTACTTTCAGTGTGAGACCACGCTGAAAGAAGAAGAGATTCTGCGCACATTCTTCTCACAGGAGGATGTTCCGGTGTGGCTGGTCAAATACCAGACGCTCTTCACTTATGAAGCACAGGACGGACAGCAGTTGGATGACCACTTTGACGAGCGCATCCTGCAGATGATAGAGCAGGAAGAGCCTGTCAAAGCCCGCGTACTGACCATCACGCAGCGACTGATGCCGCTCTTCAAGGCTGCCGCTATGGTGGCCATCATCCTGACGCTGGGCAATGCCGCCCAGGCACCATGGGATCGCGGATGGGATAATCCAAAAGAAGAGTACGCCAAGTATCATCAGCAACAGACAGACTCGGTGGAAATAGTGGGACCAATACAGGCGGAGAACCTGGTGGAAGACTCCATTAACACAGTCCCGGAAGCACCGAAGTACTGACAAAGAAGACCATTTTTTCTATGCTTTCTCTATAAACCATTCATTTAAAACATTAACAATCAAAAAGAAGCTGTGAAGCTTCGATTCTCTCAAATTTTTCATAACATACTTTGAAGCACAACAAGGTACGGGTCGCCATCGAGACGTCGAGGCGACCCAATTTTTATGCCGCCTTGCGCAACCTCAAAGACAGCTGATACAAAGCTGGCAGCAAGATGAAGAGAGAGAACAGGACGGCAGCAGCAACAGTTCGTTGGGTACCGAAAAGGTCAACCAACTTCATCTGCGGATCAGGATAGAGATTGTAGACCACGTAGGCAATGCTGTTGTTCACCCAGTGATAGACAATGCCTGGCACGATACTGTCCGTACGATAGTAGAGCCATCCCAACAACAGGCCAATGAGGAAAGCGTGAGGCATTTGGGCTGGATTGGCATGTATCAGCGCAAAGAACAGCGCCGAGAAAGCAATAGCTATCCAATGACGAGGCGTCCACCGTAAAAGCGCACGCAGGACAGCACCCCTGAACACCAACTCCTCACAGACAGGCGCCAACAGACCTACGGTCAGGTAACCCCAACGGTCCTTTAGGATCATGTCCAGTTCTTCCTCCACCAGATTCGGCAACTCAGGCATCTGCTCCTGTAGCCAACTGGAAGGAATCAGCGCACCGACAGCAGCCAATGCACACCAGAACAGGACAAACCATGGACGGGAACGGACATAGCTACGCGACACCTCGGCCCAGCGCAGATATAGGAATAAAGCTATGATGACGACGCTGCTGGCTGTCGAGGCAATGATGATCTGGACAGGACTGCCTGTCCAAGGCTTCCCCATCAGCATCAGAATGTTACTCATAAGGAAAGGCACCAACAACTGGATGGCAGCAAAGGCCAGCACAAAAACAATAGCTTTCTTCATTTCTCAATAGTTTGGTTTAGTATTTCCTCAGCACGGCGAGCATCATCATTCAGCTGAACGATAAGCTCCTCGCGGCTGTCAAACTTCATCTCGGGACGCAGTCGGCAGACAAATGACACGCACACCTGCCGACCATACAGATTACCGTCAAAATCAAAGACATGCACCTCTAATGTCTGGTGGTCACCACCAAACGTCGGACGCGTACCAATGTTCATCATGCCATTCAGCCATTCCGTATGACCGTCAAGCAGAACCCTCACGGCATAGACGCCGACAGCAGGTATTAGCTTGTCCGAGTCCCTCAGGCGAAGATTGGCCGTGGGGAACCCCATGGACGTACCAATATGCTCCCCGCTGATCACGGTACCCGTCAGCTGGTAAGGGCGGCCTAAGCAGCGCCAGGCAGTCCCCACATCACCGTTTGTCAGCAGGCGACGGACCTTGGACGAACTCACGCGGATATCACCCACATCCAGCGGGTCACCCCGCAAGACAGTCATCCCCATGTCACGGCCATAAACCACATAGTCATCAAAACCCTCGCTACAGCCAGCCTCACGATGACCGAAGTGATTGTCATAACCCGTCAGCAGGATACGCACCCCCAACCGCTGAAGCAGTATGTCGTGCATAAACGTACGCGCCGACAAGGCGGCCATCGACTCGTCAAACCGAAGTACCACCAACTCGTCGATACCCGTCTCGGAAAGCAACGCCTTCTTCTCCTCATACGTCAATATCAGTTGGGGACGCCAGTCCGGACAAAGCACCTGACGGGGATGACGCTCGAAAGTAACAACAGCCGACAACAGCCCCTCCCGACGGGCCGTTTCCACAACCTTACGGATGATATGCCGGTGACCCAGGTGGACGCCGTCAAAGAAACCTATCGTCGCCACACACGGCGCAAGGCTTCCTGTAAGCTGATGCAGGTAAATAGTCTCCATTTGAGGGCACAAAGGTAAGAAATATTTGCTATTTAAGCAAAAAAATTTGGAGAATTGATAATTTTAATGTACCTTTGCACCCGCAAAACATCGGACTTGTAGCTCAGTTGGTTAGAGCAACAGACTCATAATCTGGAGGTCCCAGGTTCAAGCCCTGGCTGGTCCACACTGAAAATCAGCAACTTACG
>CACZDV010000012.1 GCA_902780025.1 uncultured Prevotellaceae bacterium | reverse complement strand
TGTTATCCTACAGTTGAAAACTTTCTTTTACCAATAACTAAAAACCTAAAACTATAAATATTACTACTAACCTAAAACAATCTATTAACCTTTTGTCTTTTGACGATGCAAAGGTACGGCGTTTTTTTCATCTACGCAAGACTTTTAGCATGGAAAGTGTATAAAAAGCCGTTTCTCTTGACGTAAATCAACGCTTTGTGTGCGCAAACAGCGAATTATTCCCTTAGAATTACATTTGTTCTCGTTTTTTTTCCTTAACTTTGCAGACCGTAAATCAAACCATTACTGAAGATGAAGAAATTATTGGCGATAGTTATCGTATTGTTGGTGGCAGTATTGATGAAAATGACTGTTCCCGACAAGCAGGCACATAAGGAGGCCATGATGGAGGCCGTTAAGGAGTTTGTGGAAGAGGAGGTCGAGGACAAGTTCGGAGATAATGTTTTGTCTAATCTGGGACAGAACGTAGTGGTGAAGACCATTGAACTGGCATTGAACTCCAAACTGAAAATGCATGACTACCTGGTGCTCAATACTACATACGTCCGGCTGAAGGGAGAAGAACAGATGTTGTCTCTCGGAATGTTTGGCCACGTCTTCACCTTTGACAAGGAGATGCTCCGTGAGAAGTTGGAGGAGTCGTTGAAGGCCAAGGAGGAGGCTGCCAACGAAAAGGAGGCTGCTAAGATGAATGCCCGTGAGCTGAAGAAACTGCAGAAGGAGCAGCGCAAGCGGGAGAAAGAGCTGGAAAAAGAGCAGAAACGTCGCGAAAAGGAACTTGCCAAAGAACAGAAGCGCAAGGAGAAGGAAGCCCGTAAGGCCCAGAAAGAGAAGGAACGCGAGGCTCGCAAGAAGGCAAAGGAAGCATGAGGGTTCTTATCGTCAATACAAGTGAACGTACCGGTGGTGCTGCTGTGGCGGCACGTCGGCTGATGGAGGCTTTGAACGGTCATGGCGTGAAGGCCAAGATGTTGGTTCGTGATAAGGAAACAGACTCGCTGACGGTTGTAGGACTGAAAGGAAAATGGTGGCAGCAATGGTGTTTCCTGTGGGAACGTCTTGTCATTTATATGTACCAACATTGTTCACGGAAGCACTTGTTTGAGATAGATATTGCCAATGCCGGGACAGATATCACCCGTCTGCCAGAGTTCAAGGAGGCTGATGTCATCCATCTGCATTGGATTAATCAGGGAATGTTGTCGTTGAGTGGCATTCGTAAGATCCTGCGTTCTGGCAAACCTGTCGTCTGGACGATGCATGATATCTGGCCAGCTACGGCTATCTGTCATTTGACTTTGGATTGTATGCAGTTCAAGACAGGCTGTCACCACTGTAGGTATCTGCCTGGCGGAGGTTCTTCCAACGACCTGTCAACCCAGATAGGACGCCGCAAATTGGGAGTATTGTCAGGACAGAGCATTATTTTTGTGGCCTGTAGTCGTTGGTTGGAGTCAGAGGCTCGTCAGAGTGCTCTGCTTCAGAATCAGAAGGTGACGAATATTCCTAATCCATTGGATACACATATATATAAGGTGACAGATAAATTGGAGGCTCGCAGGCGTCTTCACTTACCTGCCGACAAGCAGGTAGTTCTTTTCGTCTCACAGCGTGCAACCAACCGCTATAAGGGTATGGATTATTTGACGGAGGCATGTCGGCAGTTGGCTGCCGAGCATCCGGAAATGACTCAGCGGACGTGTGTGACCATACTGGGCGGGCATAGTGAGGAGGTGACGGAAACCCTTCCTTTTCAGGCATTCCCGTTAGGTTATGTCAATGACGAGCGGCGCATTGTGGATGTCTATAATGCTGCCGACGTATTTGTTCTGCCGTCATTGTCTGAGAATCTTCCCAATACCATTATGGAGGCAATGGCATGCGGTGTCCCGTGTGTCGGATTTAAGGTTGGGGGCATCCCTGAGATGATAGACCATCAGAAGAATGGCTATGTGGCTGCTTACCGCGATGCCGAGGATTTGGCACGAGGCCTTCATTGGGTGCTCTGCGAGGCTGATGGCAAAGCCCTTAGTAAAGCCGCCGTTTCCAAAGTCAACCGATGCTATTCCCAGCAGAGTGTGGCCCTGAAGTACACAGAAGTCTATAACGAGGCCATCGCGCAGAAAGGCTATAAGCTATGATACGGTTCACGGTCGTCACCATTACCTACAACGCTGAGGCTGTTCTGCAGCGGACGCTTGACAGCGTGTTCGCCCAGACCTATAAGGGAGTGGAGCACCTGATTATTGATGGGGCTTCAAAAGATCGTACATTGGCGTTGGTAGAAGCCTATAAGCAGAAAAGCGATGAGTCGGAGACGGAACATAAGGTCATCATCCAGTCAGAGCCTGACCACGGTATCTATGATGCCATGAACAAAGGTCTGACGCAGGCCTCGGGCGACTATATCGTCTTTATGAATGCGGGTGACAGCTTCCCACAGGCTGACACGCTGGAGCAAGTGGTACACCGTTGTAAGCTGACTGAACTGCCGACAGCCGAGTTGCCAGGTGTGCTCTATGGCAATACTGATGTGGTTGACGGTGACGGCCACTATCTGCATCCGCGACGCCTGCAACCGCCTGCCAAGCTGACGTGGCGCTCATTCCGTCAGGGAATGTTGGTCTGTCATCAGGCTTTCTATGCCCGTACCGACATTGCCAAGAACCTGCAATACGACACTCGCTACCGCTTCTCGGCTGATGTAGATTGGTGCATCCGGGTGATGCGTGAGACTGAGCGCATGGGATTGCCTCTATATAATATAGGTATAGTGGTGGCCAACTATATGGAGGAAGGGCAGACCACTAAAAACCACAAGGCATCGCTCCGTGAGCGATACCTTGTAATGCAACGCCATTACGGCGTCATCCAGACCTTCTTGTTACATTGCTGGTTTGTTGTCAGGGCTATTGTCCGGCGCTGACAACACCCTTCAAGCCGTCTTTGGTATAATAGCCACCGTTCTTGAATTCCAGATCATCGGTCTGCGGTGATCCGTTACTGCTGAAGATAATCTTCTGCGGTTGCTTGGCGGCACTTTTGTTCTGCTTGGTGCCGTCCCAAGTCCACTTCCATACCTTGTTGCCTGTGACGGCTGTGCCAATTTGCTTGCAGTCGATGCCAGGCCATGTGCCAGTAGCCGAGGTGAAGTTCTCGGCAGGCGAATCGCTCCACGCCCAGCACTTGATGGCCTGCGACCATGTGGCCGGTGCCTCGAAGAAAGCACAGGTCTCGCCCGTGTTGACGACGCAGAACGACGGTATCTCGACGGGCTTCTCGCTCTCTTTCTCCTTAATAATATACGTGCGCGTGATGACAGAAGTGATTTTGCCTCCCGACAGCAGACCCACCTTTAGCGTTGTGGTGCCCACAGGCAGGGTGAGGGTGTAGCCCGATGCGACAGCAGGGTAGGCTGTCGTGGGCTCGTTGCCGTCGGTGGTACAGACGAGCCAGGCATCACTTGCTGTGGTGACAGCCGAGAGGCGCACCTGCTGTGTTCCCTGATAGGTGCCTGACGGCAGGTCTGCGTATGCCGTTTCCATCGACTTGGGCAGGTAGTAGGCGTAGTGATAGCCCGATAACACTTTCGCCCATTTGTTGGCATCGATGAAAGCTTCGTTGCCGCTGATGTCGCCAAGGGCCACTATTAGGCGGTCTTCGCTGCCAGTTGTTATCTGGTTGATGTAGCAGTTTGCCATTGAGCGCACGTTCTTGTAGGTGCTCTCATTGGTGATACCAGCCGTTTTGCGGGCGGCAACCATCGCCTTAATCTCGCTGGGGTATGCCAGCCAGTGCTTAAAGAACACGCAGGGCGTTCCCGGCATAGCCAGTAGGTAGGCGTTGGCAGCCAATGTGTCCTTCTTCAGCGGGTCTTGTTCAGCATTTGAGCGTTTCTCCGTATCGTGGTTCTCAACGAAGGTAACGGCATAGCGACGATACTTGCCACCATCTTGATTGCTGCTGACCAACGGCCAGTGACCGTCGTTCTGTTGACCTAACCGATAGTAGGTGCTGCTGTTCATGGCGTTGCGCACCGTGTAGCGGAACTGGAAGTCAAAAGCGGCACTCTGTATCTGCCCATTCTGCTTGGTGCCCTCAATCCAGTTCTTGATGGTGCTCGTGCCGTCCCAGCATTCGCCAACACTAAACTCTGGCAGCGACGAGGCGTTGTAGAGTCCCGTGAACGAGGCCGAATAGCCCTTCACCATATCGTAGCGGAAACCGGCATAGCCCAAGTCGTTCTTCAGGAAGTCGAGATAGGCCTTGACAATGGTCTGAACGTTCTCGCTTCGGTGGTCCAGATCGCGCATACCGTCCCATCCCTCGCCTGAATCGTTGTTCTTCGACAGCTCGAAACCATTCTGTGTGGCCCACTGTTTGGTCTTTCCGCCATCGTCATTGGCAACGATGTCTGTCGACTTCATCTCATAGGTCACACCCTTGTAGGTCTCTTTGGGGAAGTCCACCCAGTTAGAGACGTTGCGTCGGTGGTTGATGACCACGTCGGCGATGGTCTTGATGTCGTTTTGCTTGAACGTAGCTATCAGCGAACGCAGTTGCTGCTCGTTGCCGAACGAGCTGTTGTAGTTTTCGAACCACCACAGGTCGTCGTAGCCCATCGATGTGCCGCCACAGTAGCCACTCTGCGGTAGCCATACTAAGTCGAAGGTTCCCTTGAGTTCGTCAGCCTGTTCCTCAAGTGTCGCCCACTGTGAATCGTCGAACGAGTCCCAGTAGAAGGCTTGTAACATCACGCCGCCGTAGTTGCCGGGCCATCCTATGGCCGCCTCTACTACAGGCTCCTGGCTGGTGGTGTCGGGCTTTTCCGTTGAAGTGGTATCAACCGGAGTTGGCGTGGGAGTCGGTTCTGGCTTCGGATCATCATCACCGCAAGCCACGAAAGAAAAGGTGAGTGCTGTCGTCAACAGCAATGTCATCAGTGTTGGGTTATTCAGCTTCATTGTCTGTCCGTTATTGGTTTTGCCTTGCAAAGATACGAAAAAGAGGCTTAGGTTGCCACTAAGTGAACCTAATAATCTATGTAAGTATTGTGCAATCGTTTGCAAGCCAAAGTAAAACAACTTGTTTTACTGACCTTTGATGCCTCCTTCCTTGTTGAAAGGTGCCACCTTTCTACAGTAAAACAAGTTGTTTTACTTTGGTGGTGGATGGTGGAACTTCCTGAGATACCTCCACCTCATCTAACTTACAGCTTACCAAAGGGTTAGAACAGAAAGTGGAACTTCCACGAAAAAACGGACTCCACAAAAGTGTGTGGAGTCCGTTGTGAGAGAGAGGGTGCTATAATATTACTTCTTGACGAAGTTGTAGCCTCCAGTAATGTCGTTGAAGATGACGATATAGTTGCCCTTTGCCACGGGAATGTTGGGACCATTCTGAGTGCCGATGCCCGACGGGAAGTCTGTAGCACCCCAGTTCACCGACCATCCGTCGATGAGGAACTTGGCATCCACGTTGTTCTCCACATTCATCTCGGCTTTCCACAAGTGCTCACTGCCTGTGCAGCGGGCCATGCCCTGGAAGCTCCAGTCGTTGAACGAGCCGGCCATACCCACCTCATAGTTTTCGGGCGTGATGTCAGCAGGTGCTACCGAGAGCTGGTCGGTGGCGGTGTTGAGCGTTACGGTGTAGTATCCTGCAGCGGGCACGGTGATGTTACTCGAACTGCCATCGTTCTTCACATAGCCGTCGCTACCCTGTCCCCACTGGTCGCTCCATGAGCCCGGAGTCTTGATGAGCTTGAAGCCGTCGGTGGTGAAGTAGCCAGTGTAGGAGATGGTGTTTGCACCGCTGATAGCCAGCGGGAAGAGCGATGTTCCAACGTTGTCAACGGAGTTGTTACCCCATGATCCGTCGCCGATGCAGCTACCCACGAGATACCATACTTCGGGTTCGCTGACGGGCTCCTCCTCTTCTTCTGCATCAGTCCGGATGAAGTTGTAGGCACCGGTGATGTCGTTGAAGATGACGATATAGTTGCCCTTTGCCACGGGAATGTTGGGACCATTCTGAGTGCCGATGCCCGACGGGAAGTCGGTAGCACCCCAGTTTACCGACCATCCGTCGATGAGGAACTTGGCTTCCACAGAAGCAGTAGCTGTCATCTCAGTCTTCCACAGATGGTCATTACCTGTGCAGCGGGTCATTGCTTCGAAGCTCCAGCCGTTGAACGAGCCAGCTATGCCCACCTCGTAGCTCTCGGGGGTGATGTCGGCAGCAACAATGGTGAGCTCATCGGTCATGGTGTTGAGTGTCACGGTGTAGTAGCCTGCTGCAGGTACGGTGATGTTACCCGAGCCGCCGTCGTTCTTCACGTAGCCGTTCGTTCCCTTTCCCCACTGCTCACTCCATGAGCCTGGGGTCTTGATAAGCTTGAAGCCGTCGGTGGTGAAGTAACCAGTGTAAGAAATGGTGGTACCACTGATACGTGACAGCGGGAACAGCGATGTACCGACATTGTCGAAGGAACTGTTGCCCCATGATCCATCGCCGATGCAGCCACCCACGAGATACCAGGTCTCAGGATTAGCAAAGCCGGCTGATACGGTATAGGTCTGCTCGAGCATGTCGAAGGAAACCTTGTAATAGATAGCATCTTCAACAGCCGTAATTTTCAGGTTGCCACCGTCACCGCCGTTGTTGTAGGCAAACTTGCCTTCGCCGTCGCTGGCCAGACACTTGTTCCAGTCTCCAGTGCCAATCTTCGAACCTGGTGTTACCTTGAACTCAATGTCGCCACCATCTTCTGGGGCAGGAAGTCGCATGGTGAACACGGGGTTCTCATAGGGATCGAGTCCGCCGTTGCTGAGCTCATAGTCGGTGTTGCCGTTGTCCCAGTTGTTCAGTGTGCCCGTGAAGTAGTAGACAGATTCAATCTCAGGAGCCTTGGGGACTACTTGGAGGGTAACGTCGCCGGCATTGATTTTCACCGCTGCACCGTTTTGAACGGCATAGAGATAGATAGTACTTGCCACCGAGCGAACCTCTGGACGAAGTCCATAGATAGAGGCGACATAATCAGACAGTGCCGTGCCGGAAACCTTGCCGTCGGCAGTGGCGGGCAGCGAGGTGCCGTCTTCAAACTTAATCTCACCCTTTGATAATGCGACACCTTCAGGCAGTGCCTCTTTGGAAGTGGTGAATGCGGGCACGTCAAGTGCTTCACTCACTTCTACGTTGTTGAGGTTTATAACGCCTAACTCGCTGGCAGTGAAGCCGGGTATTACAACGGCACCGTCGGCTTCTGCCTTTTTCAGACCGGCGAATTCGTTATCCTCAGGACCGCAGGCGGTCATGAACACCCCCGCCAACGCAAGCATCAGATATATTGATAACTTTTTCATTGTTCTGTTCTTTTTGAGTTAATGAATAGAAATGTTATTCAGCGACAGGTACTACCAACAGACCATTGGTGATGTCGTTCAGATAGAAGCGGTACTTACCCTTGGCGCACTTGATGTTGTCGCCACCGCCTACACCTTCAGCATAGAAGTCGGTGTCGCTGACAGTCCAGGCTGCCCCCCAGTTGGTGGCCCAGTCGTGGTTAGCACGGAACTTGAACTCAATGTCGTCGCTGGTGAACTCATGCTCTACGTACCAGTTGTGCGGCGTGACCTGAGTCATGTCAACGTCGTCAGCCCAGTCGTTGAAGTTACCAATCAGAGAGATAGAGGTGTACTCGGCAGGTTCCTGATTCTCCAGCTTCGTCCATGTGTAGCTCATGTGGTGCTTGTCGAAGGTGAAGGTGTAGTACTCAGCCGAAGGAGCCTTGATGGCACCGGCATCAGCCTGAATGATGGTTCCGGTCATATCCTGTGAGCCATCAGTCTCGCAGCAGTAGGCATTTGCCCAAACGCCAAGGTCTTCCTCAATCCAGATCTTCAGGTTACCGTCACCAACGAATTGCGTAGTGTAGGTGTAGACGTCTCCGCCCTTAGGGAAGAACAGGGCTGTGAGGGCAGCCTCAGCATTCCAACCGGGCAGCGCACCTACCATATAGAAGCGAGAAGAAGGAATCGGAGGCAGTACATAAGAGGTTGTTGCCGTGAACTGCACTTCCTGAGAGTAGACAGAGGTGAGTTCTTCCTGACCGCTCAGATAGGCATGAATGCGGGCCCTCACTTTAGAGGTAAGCGGGAATTGTGACTCTTCGCGACCGAGTTCAACCAAGCCAACAGTTACTGCGCTGGCAATCTCGCTGGCGGGAACAGTAATGGCCAGCGGGTTCTCATTGCTGGTATCGGTGCCCTGCCAAGAAGACCAGGTATTACCGTCTTCAGAAGCAGCGAACTCCATCATATAAATAACAGGAGCCGTATAACCATAGTTGGGCTGGTCAGCCTTGAAGGTAAGGCTGGTGGAGTTGTCCAAGTCAATGGTGTTGGCTGTGATGCCTGGAGCATAGAGCGTGAAACTGCCGTTTGCGGGAACCGAGAGGATGGGATTGTCGTCACGATCGGTAGAGCAAGCAGTGAAAGCTACTAATGCCATGAGCATAGATGCTAATATACTTGACTGTTTCATTGTGATTTCGTTTTTAAATTAATAACCTTGATTCTGCTTTAAGTTGGGATTAGCAATCAGATCACTTGAGGGCAATGGGAAGATATTGCGATAGTCGGACAAGGTACCGCCAGCGGCAGTGCCACCAATCCAAATGCGGCGGACACCGGTGAAGTCGCCAAAGCGAACCATATCCATGCGGCGGCGGCCTTCGAACCCGAATTCACGGCTCCACTCGTCCTCAATGTCAGCAAGTGAGAAGACACTGATGTTGGCGTTGGCATGTGCACGGTTGCGCAATTCCTTGATGTAGTTCAGGCCCGTAGCGCTGATATTGCCGCCATTCAGACGTGCATCGGCTTCTGCGTATGTCAGGTAAGCCTCTGCCAGACGGAACAACGGGAAGTCATAGTCCGTGTGCTCTGCGTTGTGGGGTTCAGAACCATCAGCATGAGTGTTCAGGAACTTTATATAGCCGTAGCCTTCCTCAAACTTGTCCTCGTTGGCAATCTCCAGTTCGTGCTCTAAGGTCATCAACAGACAACGGTCATCGCCTGCTGCAGCACTTAGGTCGGCAGGAGTTCCCTTAGGAGCATTGTCGTTGGGGAACCACTTCTGAGCAAAGTACTTCTTGGCGCGGATACCGCCCCAGTTGCTGGTGGTACCAATAGGATAGACTGCGATATCTTTAGCATTTACTGAACCGGCAGCCAGGAATATACCACCCCAGCTCTGGGTCAGCTCACCGTCGAACAGGATGGGGAATACTATCTCGTTCTGGGCACCGTTGGTGTCGTTGTCGCCCATGAACAGAAGCTGGTAGCCGTTGTAACCGTTCTTACTTTCTGTACTCAGCGAATAACCTGAGTTAATGGCCTTCTCTGCATAAGTACGGGCATCTTCCCAGCGGGCAGTACCAGTGTAGACCTCGGCATTCAGGTACATACGCATCAGCAGCATATAACCGGCCACTACGTCGGCACGACCGTACTTCACACTCTTGGCGGCAGCCAGTACATTGGTGCTTTCGCCTTCGCCAATAACGTCTTTCAGCTCCTTCTCGATGAAGTTAAACACTTCCTGGCGGGTAGCCTGTACGGGAGCTTCAGCAGTTACGTGGGTTACCATTGGAGGATTGCCAAACATATCCATCAGATAGAAGTAGTACAGAGCGCGCATGAAACGAGCCTCAGCCACCTTCTTGCTATATTCGTCAATCGACGACGGAGCATTGTCGAGGAAGGAGTTGCAGAGCGTGATACCGAACATACAGCGATAGTACAGACCACGGAGCAGGGCGTGGTTGTCGCCCCAGGTGCCACGGTTGAACTCAGGGATACCAGCATCTGAAAGCCATGCGCAGAGTGATTCGTCAGAAGGCAGTTCATTAGCGTACCAGACGACACGCATAAACACTGACATACCTTCATCGATATCGTCGGGAAGGTCGCTGCTTCCGTGAGGACCTGTCAGACCTGTCAGAGCCAAGTTTCCGTAGATCTTGTTCAGAATACCATCATAGTCAGCTTGGGTGGTTTGCTTTGGGTTGGGGTTGTCGGGATGCAATGAACCGCCCAGGATAGTGGAGTCGTTGTCACATGCTGTCAAGCAAAATGTGGCAACCCCTATAAAGGCCACAGCCATTATATTTTTTATACCTTTGATATTCATAATGTTTATTCCTTTTATATATTATTATAAGGTAAGATTAGAAGTTCAGGCTCACACCCAGAATAGATGTGAAGGGACGAGGATAGATGTTGTTCTCAATACCATTCTGAATCTCAGGATCCAGACCATCGTACTTAGTAATCGTGAATATGTTCTGTGCCGTAGCATAGACGCGACCACTGATGCTGGTGTTGAAGAGCTTTTCGAACGAGTAACCTATCGTGACGTTGTCGAGCTTGAAGAAAGAAGCGTTCTGAATCCAGCAGTCAGAAGCGGGTTGTGCTTCAGATGAACTCTTCAGACCGTACTCCAGCGCCAGCGTAGGAATGTTGTGCATGAAGTTCAGCGTCGAACCCAGGCCCTGACTACTGATGTAGGTGCCGTTGATGTTGGCATTGAAAACGTGGTTGCCGAAACTTGCACGGGAGTTGAAGCTGAAGTCCCAGTTCTTATAGGTTACCTTGGAACCCAGACCCATGGTGACGTCAGGATCAGCATGGTAGTAGAAGTAGCGGTCGTCGCTATCGAGGATGCCATTGCCGTTACGGTCAACGAAGGTGTGGGGTACGATATTTCCGTTAGCATCGTAAACCTGACGGTAGACATAGAATGCAGAGGCAGCGTGGCCAGTCTGATAAGCCATGCCATTCTTCGACAAACCAATGCTTTCATGCTCAATCAGGTCGGAAGCCAGGTCGTCAATGTTATTCTTGTTATAGGTGAAGTTGTAGGTAACTTCCCAGTTCAGATCCTTGGAGGCAATCGGACGGACGGTAGCCATGAACTCAACACCGGTATTGTGGAGTTCTCCGATATTACCGATGGTCTGCGCACCGAAGTTAGCACCGGCAGGAACGTAAATCTTGTTAATCAGGTCGGTGGTCTTACGATAATACCAGTCGGCGCTGAGGCTGAAGCGGTTGTCCCAGAGTGCGAGGTCAAGACCGACATCGTAGGTCGTCGTTTTCTCCCATGTCAGATCGTCATTGTAAACACTGGGACGCACGGTCTTTCCGTCACCGAAGAGGGGATAGTAGGCATGGTTGTAGTTTGCTGTGAAGGTTGGTAAGTAGTAGAAGTCACCAACATCCAGTCCACCAACCTTTTGGGGGATGTTCTGCTGACCGGTCTTACCATAGGTCAGGCGGAATTTCAGGTCGCTGATGGAGTTGTTGTCGCGCAAGAAAGCTTCTTCTTTTACACGCCATGCCAAAGCGGCAGCGGGGAAGTAGCCCCACTCATGACCCTTGGCAAAACGTGACGAACCGTCGGCACGCATCGTAACGGTGAGGAGGTAGCGGTTCAACAGTGTGTAGTTCAAGCGGCCGATCCATGAGCGGAGGCGGTTTTCTGTTTTCCACTCGGTGATGCCGGTTGGCTCACCATAGCGGTCGCCGGCACCTACAGAAGCGGTCTCGGGAATAGTACCATAGCCCCACTCGTCGCTCTTGGCATAGTAGCGCTGCCATTCATAACCCACCTGTACATCCAAGTTGTGAACGTCTTTCTTCAGTTCTTTCGTGTACTGTGCAAAGATATTGAAGATGTGGTTGTAGTTCTTGTCTTCTTTCCACTCCTCCTTACCATAATAGTAGTTGGAGGTAGTATAACGGCCGTCGCTGGTCTCTTTTTTGGATTGCGTGTAGTTACCAGCCAAATTGGCCAGAATGTGGAGGTCTTCAAAGCCGTGGATAGCGTAGTCTACGCCAATGTTGCCCTGATAGGTCATTGCATTTTGCTTGGTTCCATTGTTCTCAACAAGTGCCACGGGGTTAGCGGTGGCATTGCTGTCGAATCCATATTCCCATGCATTGTCGTTGGGGTATCCTGCTGCTTCTGACCACTGATAGTAACCGTTAAAGTACTTGTTGTACTTGTCTTGATTCATATGGACGGGCTTGGTCGGGTCCATATAGGCAGATGCACCTACAGCACCATTGTCCCAGCGGCGCTGAGCCGACATGATCTTACCAGTGACATTCAGGCGCAGGTGTTCGTTCAATAGTACCGGAGCAAGGTTGAAGCTACCCGTGTAACGACGGAAGAAGGTTGACTTCACGATACCCGGCTGATAGGTAAAGCCGCCTGATACGCGGTAAGGCATATTGGCGGTACCGCCAGTGACGGTGATGTTGTGATCTGTCGATACAGCTGTCCGATAGATTTCATCCTGCCAGTCGGTATTGGCGAACTGCTGCACACCGTTCTCATCTTGATAGCCTAACAGGGCATACTCGGGACTATCCTCGCCGAAGGTGTCGGCAACGAACTTCTGGAAGCCAGGACCGTCGAACACATCAAGAGTCTTTTTCTTGAAGGAGATAGATACGTTTCCATTGTATGAAACCTTAGCCTTCTGGCCGGCCTTACCCTTCTTAGTGGTGATGATGATGACACCGTTTGATGCGCGTGAACCGTAGATGGCTGTGGCAGAGGCATCCTTAAGTACGGTGAACGACTCAATATCATTCGGGTTAATAGATGACAGAGGGTTAAAACCTGCGATTCCTGCAGGGTCTACTTGCAGACCGTCAATTACATACAGGGGGTCGTTGGAGGCAGAAAGTGATGAACCACCACGGATGCGGATCTTGGAACCGGAACCAGGAGCACCACCTTCATTGATGATGTTCAGACCTGCTACCTTGCCGCTCAACATATCGTCGGCACTGGTCTGCAGACCGTGGCTCAACTCGTCGGGCTTAATAGCCGTGACTGCACCTGTCAGGTCGTTTTTCTTCGCGCGACCGTAACCGATAACTACCACATCGTTCAGTAGTGTAGCGTCATCCATTAGTGTGACCATCACACTGGGAGCAGCCGTTACCGTAGCTGTCTGGTAGCCTACATAGCTGACGGAGAGTTGTGCTCCCTGTTTAGCTTGTAGGGAGAAATTTCCGTCGAAGTCAGAAATAGTCCCTCCCGTTGCCTGTCCGACGATGCGGACGGTAGCGCCGATGATAGGTTCTCCCTGAGCGTCTTTTACATGGCCCTTTACCGTAATTTGGGCAAAGGCACCTACCGATAGGAACAAGCCTAATATAAGGCTGAGCATCCTAAGCGGGATTCTAATGTTTACCTGCTTCATCATTACATTTTAATTAGTTAATTTATAGTTTTACGTAAAATTCTGCTGCAAAGTTACTTTTATTTCGCGTTCATTATACTTTTTAAAGAAAAAAAGCGTTATAATAGTAGCGCAAACGTTTGCATGATGAAAGAGAATGTGCCAATGACAATGAAGGACATAGCCCGGGAGTTAGGTATCTCGGTGGCTACGGTGTCGCGTGCGCTGAAAGATTCGCCTCGTATCAGTGAGGAACGGCGGCGTGAGATTCAGCAGTTCGCGCGCGAACATAATTTTTATCCTAATGTGATAGGTGCGGCATTACGCCATAGCCGGGTAGCTTCATCAAAGGTCATTGGTGTTATTGTGCCGGAGTTCACGCACTATTATTTCTCCTCTGTTCTGACGGGTATCGAGGAAGCTGCGATGGCCCGTGGCTATTATATCATGGTGGCACTTAGCAACGAACAGCACGAACGTGAGGTGCGTATCTGTGAGACGTTCCACCGCTTGAAAGTGTGTGGCGTCATTGTGTCGCAGGCTAAGGATACTCAGAATTACGATCATTTCCAGAAGTTGATAGATTCCGGCATCCCGATGGTCTTTTACGACCGTATCTGTACAGGGGTGGATGCCAGCCGTGTTGTGGTTGACGACTATATGGGTGCATTCAATGCCGTTACTTACCTGATTGAGACGGGCTGTCGGCGTATTGCTTACTATGGGGCACCCATGCAGTTGGAGATTTCAAAGAACCGTTTCAATGGTTATAAAGATGCTTTATTGAAGCATGGTCTGCCTTTTGACGAACATCTGACGCGTATCTGTGATAACCGTCAGGATGCAGAACTGATTACTCCAGATTTGTTCGATGGCGACTATTATCCTGATGCTTTCTTTGCAGTCAACGATGATACGGCTATTGGTATCCTCTATACCGTTAAGCGCATGGGGCTTCGGGTGCCGGAGGACATCAGTATCTGTGGTTTTACCAACGGCCAGCGCGCTGTGGCCTGCGACCCTATGTTGACTACCGTTGAGCAGCGCGGAAAGCGGGTAGGGGAGGAGGCTGCCGAAATTTTGATTGACAAGGTGGAGGGTCATTTGCCTATGGATAAAGTGGAAAAGCGCGTAGTCCGTACCCGACTCGTTATCCGTGGAACGACGAGGTAGTGAGAAGTGGGAAGTGAAAAGTGAGAAGTGAATTGAGAATAATGAAAAGATAAAACGTTATGAAACAGAAACCTGATTTGAACTTTTGGAAGCTGTGGAACCTGAGTTTCGGCTTCTTTGGCGTACAGATTGCTTACGCCCTGCAGAGTGCCAACATCTCGCGTATCTTCGCGACCCTTGGCGCTGACCCTCACAACCTGAGTTATTTCTGGATTCTCCCTCCGCTTATGGGAATTCTTGTGCAGCCCATTGTCGGAACGCTGAGTGACAAGACATGGACGCGTTGGGGACGCCGTATTCCCTACCTGTTCGTCGGTGCCGCCGTGGCTGTGCTCGTCATGTGCCTGTTGCCCAATTCCGGCTCGTTAGGCCTGACGGTTTCTACGGCAATGCTCTTCGGCCTGATATCCCTGATGTTCCTTGACACAAGCATCAATATGGCTATGCAGCCGTTCAAGATGCTCGTCGGCGATATGGTCAACGAGAAGCAGAAGGCTAAGGCTTACAGCATCCAGTCGTTCCTGTGCAATGCAGGAAGTGTGGTGGGTTTTGTCTTGCCGTTTGTTTTTACATTTATCGGCATCAGCAATGTGGCCGCTGAGGGCATCATCCCTGATTCGGTCATCTATTCCTTTTATATTGGTGCCGCCATCTTGATCTTGTGCGTCATCTATACGACGTCGAAGGTGAAGGAGTGGCCTCCGCGGGAGTACAATGAGTATAACCCTGTGGCTGAGACGACTGAGGATAAGGCTGACTGGCTGACACTTCTCCGTAACGCCCCGTCAACGTTCTGGAAGGTGGGATTGGTGCAGTTCTTCTGCTGGGCTGCTTTCCTCTATATGTGGAACTACACGACTGGTGCCATTGCTGAGACGGTGTGGGAAACGACCGACCCTGCCAGCGAATCGTTCCAGACGGCAGGCAACTGGGTGGGCATCCTCTTTGCTGTACAGGCAATTGGCTCTGTGGTGTGGGCTGCCCTGCTCCCTCAGTTCAAGAATACAAAACTGGCTTATTCGCTGAGTCTTATCCTCGGAGCCGTCGGTTTCTTGCTGATACCCTTCATCCATGATCAGTATCTGCAGTTCATTCCTTTCCTGCTCATTGGCTGTGCCTGGGCGGCTATGCTGGCCATGCCTTTTACCTTTGTCACCAATGCCCTGCAAGGCTATGGTCACATGGGAGCATATCTGGGACTGTTCAACGGTACCATCTGCATCCCTCAGATTGTGGCAGCACTCTGTGGCGGTGTCATCCTTTCGATGATAGGCAGTCATCAGTATAGCATGATGTTGGTAGCAGGCGTCTTCTTGCTCATCGGCTCTGCCTGCGTATTTATCATCAAGGACAGGAAGCAATAAGGTGCAAACGTTTGCGCAACTTTATTCTGCAATAACCCGCCGTCAGCGTACGGCGGGTTATTATTTTTCGTACTTTTGCACCAGACTAAAAACACTAAGAGCATGAAAGTACTATTTAATTTGGAGTATCAGACGACATTTGGCGAAGAGCTGGTGCTCAACACCCTGAAAGAAGACGGAAAGACAGAACAGTACAAGATGGGAACCCTCGACGGTAAGCATTGGACTTATGAGATGTCCTACAATGTCAAGACCTGTGCGTACATCGACTACTATTATTCGGTATGCCGTGGTGACGAGGAGTGCCGCCATGAATGGCTTGTCGAGCCCCATCGGTTGGAGTTTGCAGCGGCCAAGGGCGTTCGTTACGTTGTCTATGACCACTGGCTTGATATTCCTGAAGACAGCTATATGTATTCGTCGGCATTCACCGACTGTGTCTTTGCCCGTGAGCGTCAGCTCAGCACAGATGCCGAATACGTTCGTACGGTACGTCTGAAGGTCCGTGCTCCGCAGTTGCGCAGCAACGAGCGCTTGGCAATTGTCGGCGACATCGATGCCTTGGGTGACTGGGATGCTCGTCAAGCTCTCCCGATGGCCGAGCACGAATGTAACGAATGGGTGGTCTCACTGGATGCTGATGCCTTGCCGCGTACGTTTGAGTTCAAGTTCCTGGTGTTGAGCAATGATGCTCCCCTCTGGGAGAATGGTATGAACCGCTCCGTCACTCTGCCTGACATGGGAAGTGGCGACGTGGTGGTTTATGAATTGTCCCAGGCCTATTTCCCTGTTTATCCGTGGAAGGGTGCCGGTTCGGTCGTTCCTGTCTTCTCGCTTCGTAGTGAGGGCAGCTTTGGCGTTGGTGACTTTGGCGACTTGAAGCTGATGATTGACTGGTGCGACAAGACACGTCAGCGCATCCTTCAGATTCTGCCCATCACGGATACCAATATGACGGGTTCTTGGCAGGATTCTTATCCATACAACTCCATCAGTATCTATGCTCTTCATCCGCAGTACTGTGACTTGCGCCAACTGCCGGAAATCAAGGATGCCGACAAAAAGGCGGCTTTTGAACGGTTGCGTCTGGAGTTGAACGCCCTGCCGCAGATAGACTATGAACGGATGTTTGCCGCTAAGTTAGACTATCTGCGCACAGTTTTTGCCCAGGAGTGGACGGCCGTGCAGCGCCGCGACGACTATAAGAAGTTCTTTGAGCAGAACAAGGACTGGCTTGTGCCATACGCAGCCTTCTGTTACTATCGTGACCTCTATGGCACGGCAGAATTCTCAAAATGGCCTGTAGGTGCTACCTTGGCTGCTACCCAGAAGTCAACGTTCAAGGGAAAGAAGGAACTGCAGTTCTGGTATTATGTGCAGTATAATCTTGACCGGCAGATGCATTCTGCTCACGCACATGCGCGCGAACATCATATTATATTAAAGGGTGACATCCCTATCGGCATCTCCCGCGATGGCGTTGAAGCCTGGGTCGAGCCGAAGTACTTCAACCTGAATGGTCAGGCTGGTGCGCCGCCCGATGCTTTCTCTGCTGACGGACAGAACTGGGGATTCCCCACTTACAACTGGGATGAAATGCTGAAGGACGGCTGTTCGTGGTGGGTGCGCCGTTTCCGCAAGATGGCCGAGTATTTCGATGCCTACCGCATTGACCACGTCCTGGGCTTCTTCCGCATTTGGGAGATTCCCATGCCTCACAAGTCTGGCCTGATGGGTCAGTTCTCGCCCGCTTTGGGAATGAGCCGTGAGGAGATTGAGAGCTATGGCGTGACCTTTAATGAAGGACTTTTCCTTGTCGACCATAAGCGCACAGACCGTTGGCATCCCCGTATTGCCGTGCAGTTCCAAGATGCCTATAAAGAGCTTTCCGAGGAACAGAAATTCTGCTTCAACCGCCTCTACAATGACTACTTCTATAGCCGTAACAACCAGTTCTGGTATCAGGAGGCCATGAAGAAGCTACCCCGTCTGACGCAAGCCACCCGTATGCTCGTCTGTGCCGAGGACCTCGGTATGGTGCCCGACTGTGTGCCTTGGGTGATGAACGAACTGCGCATCCTTTCGCTTGAGATTCAGTCCATGCCGAAGGAGTCGAAATATCGTTTTGGCCGTCTGAGCCACAATCCCTACCGTTCCGTATGTACCATTTCCACTCACGATATGGCAACACTCCGTCAGTGGTGGGACGAGGACGAGGAACGTACGCAGGATTATTTCACCACTATCCTGCGCCGCGGTGGTGCGGCACCTCACCCGCTTCCCGGCTGGTTGGCCAAGGATATTGTCAGCCGTCACCTGACAAGCCCGAGTATGCTTTGCCTGATTTCGTTGCAGGACTGGCTTGCTACTGATGAGAAGTTGCGCTTGCCCGATGCTAACGCTGAGCGTATCAATATCCCGGCCAATCCGCGCCATTACTGGCGTTACCGTATGCACCTGACATTGGAGCAGCTGTTGGCAGCCGAGGAATTCAACCAGGAAATCAGCACATTAATTATACAAAGTGGACGAAAATGAAGAAATTACTGTTTTTGGCATTGTGCATTGCGCAAGGTGCATGGTGCATTGGCGCAGAGGTGAAGTCGCCTAATGGAAACATAGGGTTGAAGTTCTCGCTCGACGGAAAGGGACGGCCATTGTACGAAATGTCGTACAAAGGAAAGGCTGTTGTCAAGCCCTCACATCTTGGCCTTGAACTGGCTAAGGACAAGCATGCCTCGAAAGGATTGAAAGAGACCGACCTCATGGATGGTTTTACTATCAAGGACGAGCAGACATCGGAGTTCGACGAGACGTGGCGCCCCGTTTGGGGTGAGTCGGCCACTATCCGCAACCACTACATCGAGTATGTTGCTGTGCTACAGCAGCAAAAGGAACAGCGCCAAATGGCCATCCGTTTCCGCGTCTACGACGACGGCATAGGCTTCCGTTACGAGTTCCCTCAGCAGAAGGAGCTGAACTATTTTCTTATCAAGGAGGAACATACTGAGTTCGCTATGGCCGGCGACCACACGGCGTGGTGGCTGCCCGGCGACTACGACACCCAGGAGCAGGAGACACAGCAGTCCAAACTCTCTGAAATCCGTTCGCGCATGAAGGAAGCCGTCAACTGGGGCAACTCCAGCGTGGCTGTCTTCTCGCCTACTGGCGTACAGACTTCCTTGCAGATGAAGAGCGACGATGGTCTCTACATCAATATCCATGAGGCCGCCTGTGCCGACTATGCCACCATGCACCTCGAACTGGTTGACGCCCAGACAAAAGCCCTCACTACGAAACTTGGCGGTGGCAGCAATGCCTATACCCCCAATCCTGCCGGCTGTGCAGCGGCTTTGCCGCAGCCCTTCACCTTCGTCAGCCACCTCACCCCTGACGCCACCGGCTTGAAAGGTGCCATGCAGACGCCCTGCTCGACGCCCTGGCGCACCGTTATAGTCTCTGACGATGCCCGCGATATGCTCTCCTCAAACCTCATTCTGAACCTTAACGAGCCTTGTGCCCTCGATGATGTCAGCTGGATTCACCCCACGAAGTACTGTGGCGTGTGGTGGGAGATGATTGTCGGCAAGAGTTCTTGGAACTATACCGATGAGTTCCCTAGTATCAAGCTCGACAACATCGATTGGCAGAAAGTGAAGCCCAACGGCCGTCATGCTGCCAACAACGAGAAGGTGAAGCGGTATATTGACTTTGCCGCCAAGAACGGTCTTGACGAGGTGCTTGTGGAGGGATGGAACGTAGGTTGGGAGGACTGGGCTAACATGTGGAAGCGTGATGTCTTTGATTTCCAGACGCCTTATCCTGACTTCGACATCAAGATGTTGAACGACTACGCTCATTCCAAAGGCGTGAAGCTGTTGATGCACCATGAGACCTCCAGTTCGACGCAGAACTATGAGCGTCACATGGAAAAGGCCTTCCAGCTGATGAACCGTTACGGCTACGATGCGGTAAAGACAGGCTATGTGGGTGACATCATTCCCCGTGGCGACCATCACTACTCGCAGTCGATGAACAACCACTACCTCTATGTCGTGAAGGAAGCAGCCAAGCATCATATCATGGTCAATGCCCACGAGGCTACCCGTCCGACCGGTCTTTGTCGCACCTATCCCAACCTCGTCGGCAATGAGTCAGCCCGTGGTACGGAGTACGAGGCTTTCGGAGGTTCGCGTCCTGACCATACGTGCATTCTGCCCTTCACCCGCTTGCAGGGTGGTCCGATGGACTATACCCCAGGTATCTTCGTCACTCGTCTGAAGGAGTGGAGCGACAATACGTCGTGGGCGCGCATTACCATTGCCGGCTCTTTGGCCCTTTATGTGACGATGTACTCCCCGTTGCAGATGGCCGCCGACCTCCCCGAGCATTACGAGCGCTTCGACGATGCCTTCCAGTTTATCCGTGACGTGGCTTGCGACTGGGATGAGAGTATCTATCTGGAAGCTGAGCCTGCCGACTACATTACTGTGGCCCGTAAGGCCAAGGGAACCCCCAACTGGTTCATCGGTGGCAAGTGCGATGAGCAGGGGCATAAGTCTGTCGTGTGTTTAGATTTTCTTGACAAAGGCCGTAAGTACGACTGCACCATTTATGCTGATGCCCGTGATGCTCATTACGAGCATAATCCGCAGGCATACACCATCACCCGACGGGTGGTTAAGCAGGGCGATGTCCTCAAACTGACGGAAGCGCCAGGCGGTGGTTTCGCCGTCAGTCTGATAGCAAAATAAGGGAAAGAGGGGCCTGAAACCCCTCTTTTTTCGTGCTTGCAACAAAATCGAAAACAAATGCAACATACGATAACGACGCATTTTAGTAAACCATCTATCTTTGCAGCGAGATTTGTCGTAATATCACAATTATTAACCAATAAACAACAAAGCTTATGAAAAAAATCTTTACGTTATTTGCAGGTTTGCTGTTGGCAAGCGGCTCTGCTTTCGGCCAGTCAAAATGGACGAGTGTGATTAAGAATGGTGATTTGGAAGGCGCAGCTGACCCTCTGTGGTCAAGTTTCTGGTGCCACGACTATCGCAGAGGTGTGGAATTCGACCCTGAGAGTGGACAAGTGTATTCCGATGATGATCCTGAGAATGGACAGTTCCAGGGCTTTGCTGAGGTTGTTGAGGATCCTGCGAATCCCGCCAACCATTGCTGCAAAGTGATTATTCGTTCTGAGGCTGAGGCTGACGAGGCTGGTAACAAGATAACTCCTCAGGGATCTTCATCTCTTGCTTCTTGGGATTGCCAGTTCTTCATCTATGCTAACGAACCCATTCCCGAGGGAAAGGAAGTTAGAATGATTATCAAGGTAAAGGGTGAGAAAGCTGGTAAGTTTGAGACACAGGCTCACTGGAAGCCGGGTGACTACAACCATTATGTGATGTTTGGTGACCAGAATTTCGGAACCGAATGGACGTCGATAACGACTGATGCTGTTGTTGTTTCAGCCGACCAGTCCAAGGAAGCCGACGGAAAATTCTTCCAGTCTGTCGCTTTCAACCTCTCAACTACGACGGAGGGTAATGTCCTTTATTTCGACGATATTGATTTACAGGTTCGCGACGCGAAGGATCCTGCTGAGTTCGAGGGTTGGTTCAACTTCCTGCGCAATGGAACCCTCTCGGATGACCATCCTCTGAAAGCCAGCCCCCAGTATACTACTTTTACGGGACGTGACGGTAGTGATGGTGTAGACAGGCAGGCTCGTATTGTGAATGATCCTATTGACGGCCAGCCCGCTTTGACGGTTTCTACTGTATGTTGGGAAGGTACTGATGAGATTCCGGAAGTAGATGAAGAGGGTAATCCGGTTTTGGACGAAGATGGTAATCCTGTCGTAAAAGAAGAACAGTATTGGTATAAGCATACAACTGACGCTGAGACAGGTGAGGAGAAGACTGAAAGGACAACGACAATTGACGACTGGCAGTCTCAGTTCTTCGTAACGATTCCTCATTCATTCAAAGCAGGTGAGAGATTCAAGGTGAAGTATTCGGTACGTGCTGACAAGCCGACAAGTCTCGACACTCAGGCACACGCTTGGCCAGGCGAATATAAACAACATAATTTCATCGGTACTCCCGACGTGACTGAGGAGTGGCAGGAGTTTGAGTACGAAGGAGAGATTAGCTCTGATGCGAAAACTGCAACGACCATTGCTTTCAACTGTAATAAGGACAAGGATGAAGCTAACAATATCTATTTCCGCTTTGAGGAATTCAGCGTGAATGCAGCAGAGGTGATGGAGGATGATCGTGTACTTGCTTCTGAGAGTGTTATAGGCGAATTACCGGCAAAGGGCTCGAAAGATCCTCTGGTGATGAAGGTTGATTTGTCAGATGCACTGGCCGCATTAGGTGTGAATTCTGTCTCTGACCTGATGGAAGGTACGCTCAAGGTTCCATTTGTAGATGACAATGAGGAAGTGAAGTGGGAGGAAGTCCAGGGCGACTACTACATCGATGAAAAGGGTTATTATACCGATCAGGTGGGTATCAATATTGCCTACGAAGAAGAAAGTACTGAGGGTAATGTCGCTTCCTTCAATGTCTATAACGACAATAGTGATGCAACTAAGATTGACACGAAGTTAGTTTTCGGTGTGGCAGAAGACGCAGCTCCTGCAGAGGGCTATGCCCGTCGTGTATGGAACTATATGTTGGATATCCAGTTGCTGGCCGCTGATGCCTACAAGGAGGCACTTGGCGTTGAAGACGTGAAGACTGCCGACAAGGGTGCCAATGCTATCTACGACCTGTCAGGTCGCCGTGTAGTAAAGCCTGCTAAGGGTCTCTATATCCAGAACAGCAAGAAGATATTCGTAAAATAAAGACTAAATTTAATTAACCATCGGCCCCGAAAGTTTTTGTAAGAACTTTTGGGGCTTTTCTTTTTTTTCGTATCTTTGGCTTTGCAGAAGAAACTTTCGTTCGGAAAAACTCAAAAAAAATTTTGGTTTTTCCCTCACTTATTCGTATCTTTGTCGCCAAATAATACCTAAAACGATGAAGAAGTTGATATTAGCAGGACTTTTTTCCATGCTGGCAGCCAAGGCTGTCGTGGCACAGGACTTTGATTTTAATGAGATGGCTTACACGCCTGAGCAGACCACTTTCCAGCTTTTTGCCCCCGCCGGGGCCAAGAGTGTCAAGGTGCGTATTTACAAGGATGGACTCGGCGGCAAGCCGCTGAAGACCGTCCGCATGACCTTAAACACTTCCCAGAATTCCCATGAGTCTCAGGGACCCCAGTCCCCCATCTGGTCCGCCACCGTCAAAGGTGACCTCTTGGGTCGTTACTATACCTTCGATACCGGTCATGGTGAGACGCCTGGCGTCTTTGCCAAGGCCGTCGGTGTCAACGGGAAGCGTGGTGCCATCATCAACGATATGAAGACGTGGCCCGACGATTGGTGCTGCGACCAGCATCCCGTCATCAAGTCGCCCGCCGACCTCGTTGTCTATGAGATGCACCACCGTGATTTCTCCATTGCCCGTCCCGATGCGAAGTATCCCGGTAAGTTTCTCGCCCTCACCGAACCGTGGGCCATCGACCACCTGAAGGCGTTGGGCGTCAATGCCGTCCATATCCTGCCGAGCTATGACTTCGGCTCCGTTGATGAGACGCGCCTCGACCAGCCCCAATACAACTGGGGCTACGACCCTGTGAACTACAACGTGCCCGAAGGCAGCTATTCCACCGACCCCTACGACCCCGTCTGTCGCAACCTGGAGTTCAAGCAGATGGTGCAGGCGCTCCATAAGGCTGGCATCGCCGTCATCCTCGACGTGGTCTATAACCACACCTATGACATTGAGCACTCGAACTTCCAGCGTACTTATCCCGATTACTACTATCGGAAGACCCACCCCCAGCCCCTCCCTGCGAAGGGAGGTGAGTCTAAATACTCCAACGGCTCCGGCTGCGGTAACGAGACGGCCTCCGAGCAGCCGATGATGCGGAAGTTCATGATAGAGTCGGTGAAGTACTGGTATAATGAGTACCACGTCGACGGCTTCCGCTTCGACCTCATGGGTTGTCACGATATCGAGACGATGAATGCCATCCGTCAGGAGTTAGACAAGCTCAACCCCTCCATCTTCATCTACGGTGAGGGTTGGAGTGCCGGCCAGTGTGCTCTGCCCACCGAACAGCTCGGTGTCAAGGCCAATATCCCGCAGATGCCTCGCATTGCCGCTTTCAGCGATGAGATCCGCGATGCGTTGCGCGGTCCCTTCGACGATGATGAGAAGGCCGGCTGGCTCGGCGGTGTCGCCGACTGCGAGGAGAGCATCAAGTTCGGCATCGTCGGCGGCATCCAGCATTCGCAGGTCGATATGACCGAGGTCAACTACAGCAAGGCCCCCTGGGCTACCGATCCCACCCAGCTGATGTCTTACGTCTCCTGTCATGACGACATGTGCCTCGTTGACCGCCTGCAGGCCAGTATCCCAGGCATTTCTAAAGCCGAGTTGATTCGCCTCGACCTGTTGGCCCAGACCGCCGTCTTCACTTCCCAGGGTGTGCCCTTCATGCTCAGCGGTGAAGAGTTGCTGCGCAGCAAGAAGGGTGTCCACAACTCCTTTGAGTCGCCCGACAGCATCAACCAGCTCGACTGGCAGAACAAGGAGCGCTACCCACAGGTCTTCAAGTACTACAGCGACCTCATCGCCTTGAGGAAGCATCATCCAGCCTTCCGTCTCGCCGATGCTCACTTGGTGCGCAAGCACTTGGAGTTCCTTGATGCCCCCGCCGGTGTCGTCGCCTTCCGCCTGAAGGACTATGCCGGCCGCGACGATTGGCGTAATATCGTTGTCATCCTCAATGCCAACCGCGATGTGACCACCGTCGACATCCCCGAGGCTGCGTACACAGCAGTCTGCAAGGACGGAGTGATCAACGAGCAGGGGCTTGGCACGATGGCAGGTCCTTCCGTCGCCGTCAGTCCCCAGTCCGCCCTGATACTCCATGATTAGCCTATAAAAACAAAACGATATGAAAAGACTATTTTTACTAACCGCCCTTGTGGCAATGACCATGACGATGAGCGCAAAGAGCAAGACAGTAATTAACCGGATAGAGCCTACCGACTGGTACGTGGGGATGAAGAACCCGACGCTGCAGCTGATGGTTTATGGCCAGGGCATCCGCGATGTCCAGGACGTGACCACCGACTATCCCGGCGTCAGCATCGACAGCCTCGTACGCCTCGACTCGCCCAACTACCTGCTCATCTACCTGAACCTGCGTGGTGCCCAGCCTGGCACGATGACGTTGAAGTTCAGGAGTGAAAAGCGAAAAGTGATAAGTGTTGACTATCAGTTGAAGCAGCGCGAGATGAGCGGCGACAAGCGCATGGGCTTTACCAATGCCGACGTGCTCTATATGCTGATGCCCGACCGCTTTGCCCAGGGTGCCGGACATAACCCGCAGGTCAAGGGAATGCGGACGTATAAGGAGGACCGTTCGCAGCCGTCGTTGCGCCACGGTGGCGACCTCAACGGCATCCGCGAACACTTGGACTACTTCTGTGAGCTCGGCGTAACCGCCCTCTGGCTGACCCCCGTCCTGGAGAACGATTCGCCCGACAACGCCCAGGGCTACTCCACCTATCACGGCTATGCAACGACCAACTACTACCGCGTTGACCCCCGTTTCGGCAGTAATGCCGACTACCGCCGACTGGTGGACGAGGCCCACGACCGCGGCCTGAAGGTCGTCATGGACATGATTTTCAATCATAGCGGCTTTGAGCATCCGTGGACGATCGATATGCCCAGCAAGGACTGGTTGAACGTGCAACCCAAAGCCTCCCCAAGCCCCTCCCAAGGAGGGGATGTCAAATCACATAATTCCGCTGTTTCTGGTAATCAAACAACCCCTCCTTCGGAGGGGCTTGGGGAGGCCCACTCGTACATCCTCACCAGCTATAAGCTGACCCCCGTGAAGGACCCCTACGCCTCCGAAGTTGACCTGCGCGAGACGGTGGACGGCTGGTTCGTCCCCACGATGCCTGACCTGAACCAGCGCAACCCGCACCTGATGACTTACCTCATCCAGAACTCGAAGTGGTGGATTGAGACCGTCGGCATCGACGGCATCCGCATGGACACCTACCCCTACGCCGACGCCAAAGGTATGGCGCGCTGGATGAAGGAACTGGACGAGGAATATCCCAACTTCAACACCGTAGGCGAGACCTGGGTGACGGAGCCTGCCTATACCGCTGCCTGGCAGAAGGACTCAAAGCTGTCGGAGACGAACTCCTACCTGAAGACCGTCATGGATTTCTCGTTCTTCGACAAGCTCTCGCAGGCCAAGAACGAGGAGACCGACGCCTGGTGGAACGGTCTGAACCGCCTGTATAACTCTTTCGTCTATGACTATCTCTACCCGAACCCCTCGTCGGTCATGGCCTTTATCGACAATCACGACACCGACCGCTTCTTGGGCGAGGGTCACGACTCGCTGATGCTGAAACAGGCATTGGCCCTGCTGCTCACCGTCAACCGCATCCCGCAGCTGTACTACGGAACTGAGATTCTGATGAACGGCACGAAGGCCGTCACCGACGGCAACGTGCGTCAGGACTTCCCCGGCGGTTTCCCCGGCGACACCCATAACGCCTTTACCCGCGAGGGTCGCACCAAGGCCGAGCAGTCTATGTTCCAATGGCTGAGCCGCCTGCTGCACTGGCGCCAGAACAACCCAGTCATCACCCGCGGTCGTCAGACGCAGTTTATCCCATACGAGGGCGTCTATGTCATTGCCCGTCGATACGGCGGCAAGACCGTTATGACCGTACTCAACGGCACCACGAAGGCTGCCACCATGCAGGTGAAGCGCTATGCCGAGGTCATCGGCAGTACTCAGCGGGCCCGCGACGTACTCACCGGTCGTTACTACGACCTGAGTGGCGATTTGCAGCTGAAGCCGAGGCAGTCGCTGGTGTTGGAACTGCTTTAGTGCCACCAAACTCAATCGAGGCCGGCGGCTTGCAATGAGTAGGTTATAAGGAAGCAAAGAAATTCTCGAGAGAATTTACGCGTTAGGTGGCACCTAAGTCATCGCTACCCGCCACCTTTCTCCGAAATTCTCTCGAGAATTTACTGGCATCTCGCAACAAGGCTTTCCCTTATGTGGTTTATATACCTGAGTTAGGTGGCACTAAAGCCTGTGCGACCTGTCACCCTCCTGTCATCCTTTTTGCTTAAATATCACAAATTATTTATTGCGTTCCGCAAGCGACGGCGGGTGTTAATTGTTAAAATGACACTTATACTAAATTTTTTTGTTATTTTTTTCTTTCGTTACGAAAATAATTATTAACTTTGCACCATAATCTGAAGTTATGGTTAAAAAACCATAGTCTGAGGATGCAATAACGTTATTTTTTAAATACTATTTATTATCTAAAAACTTAAAGCTTATGAGAATTGCAAAACTACTCGTTTTGAGCGCATTGTGTCTCTTTGGCTACAATGCGAAAGCGGATGTTCCTGAAGGCATATGGACAATGCCTGAGCCGCAAGGGCTGGAGTTTACGGAGTTTACGGACGACGAGACTCACTACATCCTTTACAATCCGGCTACCAAGATGTTCTTTGCCAGTGGTAATGGTTGGAACACAATGGCCAGTCTTAGAACTTTTGGTATGGAGCTTTGGCTTCAGGGTGCCACTGAGTCCGATGCTCCCGAGGGATCTTACGAACTGTGGGATTACAACGTCAACAACCCCGAGCGTCAGACCAATACTGGTAACATCTTTACTGATGACGGCAACGCTTCATGGGTAGACCATGGTACTCAGGGCAACTATTCTTGGGCATACGAGATTGTGGACGGCTGCGTCCGTTTCCAGAATGTAGCCCTTATCGCTGACAAGCCTGAGTTTGCTGGCATGTATCTGGGATTTGACGGTACTTATGTCTTAACGGACAACACCGCTAACAGCGGCGACCACCGTAACGCTTATACCGCCATCCTGCGTCATGTTGACCCTTCAAAGGAGGGCGCTAGCGTTGACTTTAAGGCTGTGACCGTTGAGTCGTATGAAGCTTTTGTGGAAGATGAAGAGGCTTACAATGCTTATGTTGAAGGTGCTAAGACCTACATTGCCTCTCTTGGTTTGAAGAAGGCTATTGAGGATGCTGAGGCTCTTGGTTTCGACGTGACGGCAGCTACGGCTGTCTATACTAATGCTGCAAGCACTGCAGAAGAACTGAGCAAAGCTGCATCTACACTGAACGAAATTATCGATGCCAAGAAGACTCTGAAGGATATCATCGATAAGGCTGCTGAGGTAAGTGCTCCTACTGCTGCTGCACAGGCAGTTTTTGATGATGTCAACGCTACTGCTGCAGACTTAAAGAAGGCTGCAGAAACTCTCAACTCTATGGTGGCTGCACGTACCGATTTGAAGAAGGCTCTGGACGAGGCCACTTTAGTTGAATTCGATGCTGCTGAGTATAAGGCTATTTTTGACAATGCCGAGTCTACTGTAGATGAGATTAAGAAGGCTACGAACGACTTGACTGCTGCCTTGATAGAGTGGGGTAAAACTCACGCAACGCTGGACAAGCCCGCTGACATGACCTCGTTTATTAAGAACCCGCACTTCGACAACGCTGACGCTACCACTGGATGGAGCGGTGACGCTTTTGGACGTGGCGGTACGGTTTCTGACGGTGCTGAGCACTATAGCAAGAATTACAATACCTATCAGAAGATTACAGGCCTTGCTCCTGGTGTCTATGCTGTTGGCGTGAGCGCTTTTTACCGCTCCGGTAACTATGGCGGTGATGCTGAGAGTCACTGGCTGGCCAACGACGATGCTTCAAAGTATGCTAAGTTGTATGCTATTGTCGGTGAGACTACTGTTGAGACACCGATTGCCAATGTGTTAAGTGGTGTACAGGCCGAGAGCCAGAACGTGGGTGATGTAGCTGTGACCTATCAGGATGAAGAGGGCAATGATGTTACAGTTTATGCACCTAACACCATGAAGTCAGGCGAATACTACATGCAAACTTTACATCAGTATGCTAACAAGCTGCTTGTTTTAGTTGATGAAACAGGTGAACTTACTATTGGTGTAAAGAAGACTCAGCAGATTGGTGGTGACTGGTCGTTCTTCGATGACTTCTCGCTGACTTATTATGGTACTGGTGCCGATGCATGCCAGTATTATCTGGACCAGACTGCTGGTGAATTCACCGAAATGGAGATTGAGGAGGGCACGGTTTATACCGAGGCTTATCTGACTGCCTACAACGAGGCTGTGAAGGCTGAGCACAAGGCTTCGAACATAGAAGAGTTGAGTGCTGTGGTTGCCAGCCTTGCCGGTGGTAAGAGTGCACTTGAGAAGAATATCGAGCTTTGGAAGACTTATAAGAAGAAGGTTGAAGATAATTTCGCTAAGTACTGTGCTTCAGTTGAGTATGAATTCTGCATATCTGCTGGTGATCTTGGAGACTATTACCAAAATGACATCAAGTATGTTGGTGATGATGAACTCCCCGGCTATGAGACCGTTTGGGGCGAGCACAAGTTGACCAATGAAGAGTTGGAGGCTGAGATTGCTTACATTGATGCTCTCTGCGAGCAGATTGACAAGGAGGCTAAGGAAGGTCTGAAGGAAGGTGACGACGTCACTCGCTTCCTGAAGAACGCCGACTTCGAGATGTGTGATGTCAATACTCAGACTGGTGAGGCTCCTTACTGGACTGTGAAGAAGGACGTTGGTAACGTTACCGCTGGTCCTCTGGGTCAGGGTAACTATGACCTGATGGTTAACGCTCTGGGTAAGATGAACTACTGCTTCGAGAGCTGGCACAGCCACGACTTCGACGTCTATCAGGAGGTTAATAACGTTCCCGAGGGTGTCTATGTGATTGAGGCACAGGGCTTTGTCCGTTGTGAAAATACTGGCTACCAGCGTCCTGATGACGTCGACAAGGCTAATATTCCCGTACACCTCTATCTGAATAATGCTACCGACGTATTCCCCAATGTTTATTCTGAGCTTGCTGCTGACCTGGGACATGAGTTTACTCAGGTGGAAGACTGGACTACTGAGACTCAGGGTGGTAACCTGTATCCGAACTCTATGGGTGCTGCTGCTCAGTGCTTCGAGTGGGGTATGTACAAGATGCAGACCTTTGGTCTGGTGAAAGAAGGTGAGACCATGCGTATCGGTGTGAAGGGTAAGATGAAGACCGACGACACTGAGAACTGGTGGTGTATCTGGGATAACTTCAAGTTGACCTTCCAGGGTTACAATGTAGAGTATGTACAGCCCGCTTTGGATAAGGCTATGGCAAGCATCGACGTATCGAAGCCCATGGGTAAGAACGTCTATGATACCGCTAAGGGTCTTGCTGACAAGGCTGCTGAGGCTAAGGCTACTGGCGATGGTAAGACCATGTTCCAGATGCTGGCCGACGTTTACGATGCTTCTGCTGCTATCATCAGCTCTGTACAGCTCTTCGCTACGCTGCAGGATGCTATTGAGAACGAGACTACAGGTCTGCAGGCTGCTATCTACACTTCTGCTAACGACAATGCTAAGGCTGAGGCTGAGGCACTGGTTGGCACTATCACAAGCGGCATTGAGAACCACGACTTCAGTGATGACGAGGTTGCCGGACTGTTGGAGCAGATTGCCAACATGAAGACCAAGCTCGCCATGCCGGCTGACTGGGAGAGCGCTACCGACCAGAATCCTGCTGACTTCACGGGTGTGATTGTCAATCCAGACTTCGTGAATCCTGAGACAGGCCTGAGCTATGGTGACGGTTGGACCAATCCTGGTAATCCCGGTAATCATGGTGATAATGAAACAGACCAGAGAACCGCACAGGCTATGGAGTTCTGGCAGATTAAGTTCGATATGTATCAGGACCTCCAGGGTCTGCCTAAGGGAACCTATATCGTACAGGTTGACGCATGGTGCCGCACAGCTGGCAATCAGGATGCTATGAATGGCTATCAGGAGAATCCTGACTCTACGTTGGCATTTGTCTATGCAGTTGGTGAGGATAGCGTTACGTTTGCAGCTCCTGTTGTTAACCTGATGAAGGGCGCTCTGATCGAAGATCCGTCTTGTGATGGTATCGTTGAGGAGACTCTTACTGTCAATGGTGAACAGACTCCGTATTACCTCCCCAACACGTTGATTGGCGGTAAGACTTACATGGATCCCGAAGTTATTGATGCTAACGAGGGTGTCTATACCAATAAGGTGATTGCCAAGGTCGGTGACGACGGTAAGCTCCGCATCGGTATCAAGAAGGATGTTGATCCTGCCAACAGCTGGGTAGTCTGCGACTCTTGGAAACTCTTCTACTGCGGCGCCAACAGCCAGCTGACTCCGTCGGGTGACCTCACCCTCGTTGAGACGCTGGAGGCACAGCCCGCTCGTATTGAGTTCTACAGCGTAGGTGGCTCACGCATCAACAAGCCGGGCAAGGGCATCGCCATCATGAAGAAGGTGATGAGCGACGGTTCTGTCAAGGTGCAGAAGGTGATCATCAAGTAAAAACGAAAAATGCAGATTATACAAGTCTGACAGTCTACAAAAAGGGGCTGGGGACGGGCAAAAAGCCCGTCTCCGGTTCCTTTCTTTTTCTTTGTTTACACCTTATTATATATATAGATACTATTGAAGGCACGATGACAACCATTCGGACAGCGGCTGACGCAGTCTGACACCAAATAAGAAACCATAAGTAAGAAACAATATATATATAACAATAATAATAAAACCTAAATGTATGAAACAAAGACAAATCGTTAGACAAGGACGGCGAGTGACCCTGCTCACCTGCGGCTTGCTCATGAGCGTCTGGTCACTACAGTCGTGTAAGGACGACGACCTGATCCTCACGGGGCAGCCTTCGTGGCTGGGCAACTCCATCTATGAGCGATTGGAGGATGAGGGTAACTATAAGTACACCCTACGCCTGATCGACGACCTTGGTGAGAAAGAAGTGCTGAGTCACACGGGTTCACGTACATTGTTCGTGGCCTCCGACAGCGCCTACGACGTTTGGTTCAAGAAGAACGGATGGGGCGTCAGCAGGTATGAAGACCTCAACACCCCGCAGAAGAAGCTGTTGCTGAAGAACTCCATGATCAGCAATGCCTACCTGCTGGAGCTGATGTCGAACAAGAAGGCTGAAGGCGATGCCGCAACACCTGAGTGGGGACGCACCATGCGTCGTGAGACTTCTTCGTCTTACTTCGACTCGGTGTATGTGATGCCTGTTTCGGAAATGCCCGAGACCAAGTACTGGGAAAAGTTCCGTCAGCGTGGTCACGGTATGCCCATCCTGAAAGATGCCACGGAGGCACCGATGATCCACTTCCTGCCTGCCTACCTGCAGAACAACAAGATTACGGTAGAGGACCTGAACGTGCTGACCAACGGTCGTGCCACCAGCATCAACGAGGCTTGGGTCAATGGCGTGAAGGTCGTGAACTCTGGCGATCCCAGTCGCAAGAAGATAGACTACGATGTCACCTGTAAGAACGGTTATATCCAGAAGGTGGAGAATGTCATCGAGTACAGCCCCAATATGGCTGAGCTGATTAAGAAGGATCCGAACACCCAGATCTGGAGTCGTCTGCTCGACCGTTTCTCTGCACCTTATTATTATGATGAGCTGTCTAAGCGCTACAACAATACTTTCGGTAAGAACGACTCCCTCTTCGTACTGCGCTACCTCAGCAAGAACATGTGGAGATGGTCGGCTTCGGGTGGCACCAGAGAGGTGGCAAACTATCCTAGCACTAAGATTTATGACCCCGACGGCAATCCTGTCGATGCTACGGAGCTATTGGCGTATGACCCAGGTTGGAACCAGTATATCCTGAACAGCACTGAAATCGACATGCACGAAGACGCCGGCATGATGATTGTACCTACCGACCAGGCTATGGATGAATGGTGGAACGGTAGCGGCAGGGAACTACAGGACGAATATATAGAACTCGATTCTGTGCCCACCAACATCATCGCTGAGTTGATCAACGTGAACATGCTGAGCCGTTTCTCCAGCTATGTACCTTCCAAGTTCGAAAGCGTGCTGAACGATGCCAAGGAGCCTCTCGGCATCAAGAAGGAGGATGTTGTGGGCTGCTACATGGGTTGTAACGGCGTGATCTACAAGACAAACAAGGTGTTTACACCGGCTTTGTTCTCGTCAGTGGCTTATCCCGCCCTGGCTCATGCCTCTGATATGAACATCATCTATTATGTGATTGATAACCGTAACTTCAAGCCCTACCTGCTTTCTATGGACTCGAAGTATGCACTGATACTGCCGCATAACAATGCCATGCTGTACTATCTGGATCCCAGCTCCTACGGCAATAGCACAGAGGATGAGAATGGTGAGAAGGTGGAAACCCCCGATATCATTGAGATCAGCTATGATAACACGACCAAGCAGATTAAGGCCGACCGCTACGCCAGTTTTGTATCGGCCGACGGTGAAATCACCAAGGACAAGAAAACACAGTCGAACGTTAACTCCAATGTAATCAACAAACTGTTTGATAGCATGATGGATCAGTTGATCATCGTTATCCCCGACCAGAGTAAGACGGTGGAGGACTATATCCGTGAAGGCTATCACTACTTCAAGACCAAGGGCGGTAGCATCGTCAAGGCTTCCATCGTGGACGGTACCCTGGCCTTCCAGGGAGGCTGGCAGATGGAGCACAACCGCGATATCATGGCAACAGGAGAATATGTGAAGGACAACGGTAAGTCTTATACGGTGTACTCACAAGTACCGATGGGCGCTCAGAATACGGTTTACACGACGCTGCAAGCCCATCCTGAGTTCTCTTCATTCCTGACCATTCTCGAAAACGACTATAACAACTTGCTGTCTCAGAAGCTGAGCAACAAGTATAATGCAGGTATGGCTAAAGTAGGCAACAAGAACCTGCGCTTGCTTGATAACTATAACTACACGGTCTATGTCCCCACCAATGCGGCTATTCAGAATCTGCAGGACAATGGCTACCTGCCCACTGATGCAGAGCTAGACCGTGGCGACTATGACCCGAAGACGGGTGCTGACCCTGTGCTCGACAGCATCTGTGATGCTAAGGGCTGGTATAAACTGACCAGTGCCAGGAGTTCCGCTGACTCATTAGACGTGCGTAAGAAGGTGGCCGCCGCGATGACTACTATTGTTTCTGACTTCGTTCGCTATCACGTGCAAGACCGCTCGTTAGCTATTGGTATGGCACATGAAGCAGGTTCCGACGGTAACTATGAGAGCATGAAGCGCAATCTGGAGACAGGTAAGTTCTATCCGATTACGGTTGACTATGATGCTGCCAACATGACGGTGACCGATGCGCTGAACAACTCCTGCCATGTGGTGAAGACTGGAGGACTCTACAATCTAATTTGCCGTGAGTACTGGTTTGAGGGCACGGGCACTGCTGCCCGTCTGTTCATGGCCAGCGATGTCGTGGTACACCAGATTGACGGTGTGCTGAAGTACGAAACCATGAGAAAATGGACTGATATCGTGGAAGAAGCTCTAACTAAATAAGAGAGGAGGAATTAACCTATGAGAAGAATAAAATTCATAATCATGTCGATGGCACTGCTGTTTGCGATGACGGCTGGTGCACAGACGATAACATCGGTCCATGGAACGCTGAGCGACGACATGGGACCGCTGATGGGTGCCACGGTATGCGAGATTGACGGTAACGGACGTATCATCAACTCAGCCATCACCGACCTGAACGGTAACTTCACGATGAAGGTGAAAAATCCGAAGGACAAGATCCGCTTCAGCTATGTAGGCTTGAAGACCCAGACATTGCCCATCAACAAGACCACCTATAACCTGACTCTTTCCTCTGCTACGCAGATCAAGGAGGTGGTGGTAAAGTCGAAGAAACGCGCCACGGGTAACGGACTTCCCATCCCCGAGCGCGAAATCTCCAGTGCTACACAGACCATTTCGACGAAAGAGTTCGAGGGTCTGGGTATCACCTCGATCGATGAGGCCCTGCAGGGTCGTATTGCCGGTCTGGATATTATCAGCAACTCTGGTAACCTGGGTTCAGGTTCCACCATGCGTCTGCGTGGTGCCGGCTCACTGTCGAGCCTCACTGACTCGAACCCCCTGATCGTGGTCGATGGTAACATCCGCGAGGTGAACCTCGACGGCTTCGATATGGCAGGTGCTAACGACGAGAAGTTTGCTGAGCTGCTGAACATCAACCCTGAGGATATTGCCTCTATCACCGTGCTGAAAGATGCTGCCGCTACGGCTGTCTATGGTTCGCAAGGTGGTAATGGTGTTATCGAGCTGACCACCAAGCGTGGTGTACGTGGTAAACCAAAGGTGACCTACTCACTGAAACTCACGGGTACCTACCAGCCGGAGGGTTATGACCTGCTCAGTGGTGACGACTACACCATGATGCTGAAAGAGGCCTACTTCAACCCCCGTCAGGATGATAACGCCTCTGACAAGGAGCGCATCCCTGAAATCAACTACTTGGACGACACTGACAACTTCACCGAGTGGCGTCAGTATCGTGACAACACCGACTGGCGTGACGCTGTCACCCAATGGGGTCTTCGCCAGAACCACTATGTGACCATCAGTGGTGGTGGTGAGAAAGCAAACTTCCGTATCGGTGCCGGTTACGACCATGAGAAAGGTACGATGATTGAGCAGGTGCTGAACCGCTTCTCTACGCGTGTGAACCTTGACTATACCGTCTCGGAGCGTATCCGTGTCAGCACCAACTTCTCGTTGACCTACACGAAGAACGACCAGAACTCCGATGACCTGCTGTCAATTGCCCTGAAGAAGATGCCAAACTTGAGCATCTATGAGAAGGATCCTGTCACAGGTGAAAACACCGACAGCTATTATACGGTGCTGCAGTTGACGGAGGCAGAGAAAGCTGCGCGTGGAGGCGATGTATTCGCAGGTGACCAGCGTAACTATGTGAACCCGGTAGCTTCTGCCTATCTGGCTAAGAAGCAGCACCGCAGCTATGACATGAACCCGGAGTTGATCATCAACTACAATCTCTTGGGCTTGGATGAGGATCACTGGCAGTTGAGTTGGCGCGGTTCGGTCTATATGAACATCGCCAACCACTATAATGACTCGTTCTATCCGCAGGAACTGGTTTCAAAGAAATGGGAAGACAAGGTGAACCTTTCTGGTGCAAGCTCGTCGAAGAGCGTGTCGTTCAATACGAAACATACGCTGACCCTGACTCCTGCCTTCACGAACAAGGATCACTCGCTGATGATGATGGGACGTTTCGAACTGACCTCAGGTAACAGCAGCTCGCAGTCAACCGACGGCTACGGTCTGCCCTCTTCTGGCGGTGTCATCGTCAGCCCTTCGGCTGGCGGTCTGATCAGCGGCATGAGCTCAGGTTATAGCCAGTGGCGCTCCATGTACTACACGTTCTCCATGCACTACGCCTTCAAGGGACGCTATGTGATAGACGCCACGCTGCGTGCCGACGGTACGACCAAGTTCGGACCGGACAGTCGCTGGGGCTACTTCCCCTCCGTATCAGCCAAGTGGATTATCAGTGACGAACCCTGGATGCAGTGGGCTAAGCCTACGCTCTCCATGTTGGCCATCCGTCCCTCTTGGGGCCGTGTGGGTAACCAGCCGAGTCAGAACTACCTCTACACCTCGAAGTACGGTTCAACTACCCGTTACATCGACATGGCAGCCATGAAGCCGTTGAACATCCGTCTAAGCGACTTGAAGTGGCAGCGTGTGACCAGCTATAACCTCGGTCTTGATATCCACTTCTTCGACGAAAAGCTGAACCTGACCATCGAGGGTTACCAGTCAACCACGACCGACATGCTCATGGGCGGCTTCCGCATTCCTTCAAATACAGGTTTCACTACCGTGCCTTACCACAACAACGGTAAGATGCGCAACACGGGTTGGGAGTTCCATATCAACACCAACCAGTTGGTCAAGGCTGGCAAGTTCACGATGGATATGAACGTGAACTTCGGTAACAACCGTAATGAAATCCTGGAAATGGACCCCTATATCTTGGAAAACAAGAACTCTGTCTATGGCTATGCCAACGGTGAGACGCTGACGCGCGTGCAGCTGCACAACCCGTTCGGTGCCATCTACGGCTTCAAGTACTTAGGTGTCTATCAGTACAACTACAACACGGTTAAGAATGCAGTGGAAGGCATGACCAAGGATGAGATTTATGCTTGGTGGAGAGAATTCACTGCACAGGGAAAGACAGCTCCTGTGGCCGTGAATGCTGATGGAGACATCGTTCTCGAAGGCAACAACGTGCCGAAGCGCATGATGTATGACTATCGTTCCGACGATACGGGCCATGACGGTTCGTTCCCAGGCTTCAACGGTGGTGATGCCATATACGCTGACCTGAACAACGACGGTCAGATTAATGCCCTTGATATCACCTACTTAGGATCTTCACTGCCTAAGCTGACGGGTGGTTTCGGCTTCACCTTCAGCTATGGTGCCTGGCGCCTCTCTACCCAGTTCACCTACCGTGTGGGTAACAAGATTATCAACAAGGCTCGTCTGAGCGCCGAGGCGATGACCGGCAACGACAACCAGTCACAGGCCGTGAACTACCGCTGGCGTCAGGAGGGTGATGTGACGGTGATTCCGCGTGCTATGAATGGTAATACGAACTTCAATACGCTGATTAGCGACCGCTTCGTTGAGGACGGCAGCTACCTGCGTATGAGCTATGCACAGTTGAACTATTCGATTAATAAGAAGCACTTGACTTGGATAGGCTTGAACCGCATCTCGTTCTATGGCAGTGTCAACAATCCCTTCGTCTTGACGAAGTATTCAGGTGTTGACCCCGATATCGCCTTTGGAGGTGAGAGCCCTGCCATCGACTGGGCACAGACTCCTCGTTCGCGTTCTTTCACCCTGGGTGTTACGGTTGACTTCTAACTCTAACGTAGATTGAAAATTGAAAATTGAAAAATGAAGATTATGAAAAAGAATTATTATCATATAATCTGCGCAATCTGCGTCATCTGCGGCTTCTCTTCCTGTGCTGACTTCTTGGAGATTAAGCCCCAGAGTGAGATAATTCTGGAGGATTTCTGGAATGAGAAGGCCGACGTTGACAACGTGGTGGCAGGTTGCTATTCACTTTTGCAGGACGATGGCGTGCGTCGTCGCATGATGATTTGGGGCGAAGCACGAAGTGAGAATGTGATGGCCAATGGTGTGGCTATCAATGGTGATGTGGATCTCCATAATATCCTGAAGGAGAACATCACGGCCATGAATAAATATACCACATGGAATGGTTTCTATGACGTCATCAACCGTTGTAACACCGTGTTGAAGTATGCGCCCGAAGTGGCCGCCAAGGATCCTGCCTATACAACGGGCGACCTGAACGCTACCATCGCTGAGGTGACTGCTTTGCGCTCGCTGTGCTATTTCTATCTGATTCGCGCGTTCCGCGACGTGCCTTTCTCTCGCGAAGCATTCACGGATGACAATCAGACGATGGACCTGCCGGCAACACCTTTCGGGACGGTGCTTGACTACCTGATTGAGGATCTGGAGGCAGTTCAGGACGGTGCTGTCAAGCGTTATCCTGAGAGTGAAAATGGAAGCAGTGACAAGGACCGCTATCAGACGGGACGCATCACGCAGGATGCAATCCATGCCATGCTCTGCGAACTGTATCTCTGGAAGGGCGATTATGACAATTGTATCCGCTATGCCGACCTCGTCATCAAGTCGAAGCAGGACATGGAGGAGGAAAAAGAGCAGAGACGCAGGTCTTCAGCTGAGACGAAGGCACTCCTGAAGGTGCGCCTGGGTGACTATCCCTTGGTCTATGACAATCTGACATCTACCACCTTTGGTGAAGCTTATCGCGAAATCTTTGCAACTGGTAGCAGTAAGGAGACCGTTTTTGAACTCAGCTATGACAAGAGTCCTTCCAGTTCGGGCCTGCCCGCTAACTCGGCTGTCGTATCGCTTTATGGAGGTTCTACGCGTACGCCTTTGCTCGTTGGTTCAAAGTATTTGAAGGAGGATATTGAGGCGACTTCGCAGCGAACGGTCTATGAGGATGCCAACAAGAAGTTGGATGCACGTATGTACACCAACTGTGATGCCACTTCTGATGCACCGCGTATCAGGAAGATGGCTTCAAGCAGAATATCTATCAATGCTTCGACTTCTTCGCCCGTGGCGACATATACTACCTATGCGGATAACAATAATAGCAGCTCGTGGATTTTCTATCGTTTGCCTGATATCATGCTGATGAAGGCAGAAGCACTTTGCGAAAAGATGCGGAGCACTAATGAAGAGACGACGGCTGAGGAAGACTCCATTATTGCTGCATACAATAAGCCGCTTTTGGAAAAAGCTTTCGAGCTGGCCAATGTGGTGAACAAGCGTTCTATCTGTAAGAAAGATCTGACGGGTGCTGACACCCTGCAGTTTGCGAACTACGCCTCGAAAGACCTGATGACCAAGTTCGTGAAGCGGGAGCGTCAGCGCGAACTGATGTACGAGGGCAAGCGTTGGTTCGACTTGGTGCGCTATTCTCTGCGTGCCGGCAACACCGACGAAGTGATTGAGGCGGTAGGGCATCGTGAAGATGTCAACAAGGGATTCGTCCAGAATTTCTTTAAGAAGATGGATGCCATCTTCTGGCCCTATAATATTGATGAGATGAAGGTGAACCGTAACCTGGTGCCCAACCCGTCCTTCAGCAGCGGCGAAAACTCCAGCTACGAAAAGACGAATTAATGTATAACGCTTAAACAAAGAGAATATGAATATCAAGAATAATATTAAAGTAGCTTTGATGGCATTGGCGGCCTGTTTGTGTACAGGACCGCTGACGAGTTGCTCCGATGAGCCTGACAGCGAATATTTCTACACCTTCACGGGTGAGATGTTGAGCGATTATATCAGCAATCGTGAGTACTACAGCGAGTTTAAGACCATCGTTGAGAGAGCCGAGTTGATGGATCTGTTGTCCACTTACGGAAGATATACTTGCTTCCTGCCTGACAATAAGGCTGTGGATGCGTATCTACAGGCTCGTGGGTTAAGCAGTGTTGACCAGTTGACGGATGCTGACTGTGATACGATTGCCCGTACCCATCTGGTGCAGAACATGTATTCTACCTTCGAGATGAATACAGACTTCCTGCCCACTTATAACCTGCAGGGCCGCTATCTGGCCACCAAGGCTATAGAAGACGAGAAAGGCAATGCGGTGATTCAGATTGAAGGCCTGTCCTACATTATCTTCAGTGACACACTGGAGACCGGCGAGATTATTCACCAGAACGACTCCGTGGAAAATGGTATCGTGCAGCCCGTCAGTATGGTGATTGAGAAGTCGAACTGCTATATTGCTGACATCCTGCGTGACAACGACAAGATTGGTATTTTCTACGAGGCACTCTCGAAAACGGGTGTCCGTCAGGAGATTGAGAAGATTGAGGATGTAACTTACTCGAAGAACCAGCCCAAATATCATTACAGGTCACACACTCATACTGAAGTGGGGTGGGTGCCCGATAGGAAAAAGTATGGTTTTACCGCTTTCGTAGAGCCAGACTCCATCTATCGTCAGAAATTTGCTGAATATAATATTGACACCAGCAATGGTGATTTGCGTGCCCTCTATGATTTGGCCTGCAAAATCTACGATCCTATGTATCCTAGTGATGTGGAAGCTGAGGGACATAAGTTTGAGAACCTGACGGACAGTGTCAACCCGCTGAAGCGCTTTATCCAGTACCATATCATGAACCGTTATGTGCCAGGTGCTGACAAATTGTTTGCGATGATGATTGATGAGCATGGCAAATATCCCTTCGGATTCGACGGCTCATTGGCGAATCCTACGGAATGGTACACCACGCTGTTGCCTCACACCATGCTGAAGGTGTCGATGCTGACCATGAACAAGGATGAGCAGGGACGCGACTGCCGTGGCACTGATCGTGACAAGGTGAAGCGCGCTTTCCTCAACCGCCGCTATGGTGAGACCTCTGATTATCAGTTCCGTGGTTCGCTGATTGACAATACCGTAGAATCCGACTACCAGCATGACGCCGTGAACGGCCACTACTTCTATGTGGACGACCTCGTGGTGTTTAGTGAGGATGTACAGAACAAGGTGCAGAACATGCGTATCCGTATGGACTTCTCTACCGTATTCCCTGAGGTCATGACCAATGACATGCGTGATGAGGGAAACTACAGAGGTGATGACCCTGATAACGTGGCTGATGAAAGTAATGAACCCAAGAATGGTAAGAACCGTTATTTCCCAGATGGTTATCTGGATGGCGTGACGGTGAACAACGGCGGCTATCTGGTGCTGCGTCGCCCCCACCTTTATTACTGGTCGTGGCAGGGTGATGAGTGGAACCTCTTTGGCGACTATGACATGACCTTCCGTATCCCGCCGGTGCCGTTCAGTGGTGAATGGCAGTTGCGTCTGGGCTTCTGTTCGATACCTACCCGTGGCGTCATGCAGGTGTATTTCGATGGTGTACCTCAAGGAATTCCTTTGGACATGACCAAAGACCTGAATACCGAAATGTATCTGGGTGACCGTTACAAGAACTACGACGACTATATGAAGATGACTGATGAGGAGAAGGCTGAGTACCAGAAGGCGCTGAAGAACATGGGTGCCTATGATGACGGCCGCAGCCAGTGGATTGGTCAGAAAGACCACCCGTTGGGTAACGCATCAGGTATGTATCGTCGTATCCTCTGCCAGACTTATATTGATGCCACCAAGGATCACTACATTCGCTTCCGCGTGGCCAGCGACGGTAAGGGTAACAACAACGAGTTTATGTTCGATTTCTGGGAAATGGTGCCCAAGTCGGTCTATGCGGTCGATGGTGACGATGCCATGGAAGACGACCTGTAATCGAACGGAATAATTGAAAACCGAAAATAGATAATTATGATGACCAAGATTAAAACATATCATAAGGTGTTAGGGCTCGCATTGGCGGCCCTCACCTTCGTCGCCTGTTCCGACACTTGGGATGACCACTATGAGAGTCTGGGAGATACCTCGACTGGCGTACACGAGGGTACGCTGTGGCAGGCCATCTCCAGTGACCCAAGTCTCAGCAATTTTGCCCGTGTGATTGAGGGATGTAACTACAAAGCCGCCCTCGATGGAAGTCAGGTGTTTACGGTCTATGCACCGACCAACGACAAGTTCTCGGCTGCTGAGGCTGACCAGCTGATTGCCGATTACAAGGCACAGGCCGCCACCGTCTTGCAGGTTAATAACACAGCGCTTAAGGAGTTCATCCAGAACCACATGGCACTCTATAACCATTCGTTCTCAGACCTTCGTGTAGATACGCTGGTGCTGATGAACGGTAAGTATGCCATCGTGAATCGCGACGCTACAATCAATGGTGTAAAGATGACGAAGGTGAATCAGCTTTACACCAATGGTGTGCTCAATGTGCTGAGTGACCAGATTAAATATCTGCCGAACGTCTTTGAGTCTTTCCGTAAGGATCAAGACTACGATAGCATCTGTAGCTTCCTCTACAACGACCACTATTATTACAAAGTGTTCCAGCCTTCTCAGAGTGTTCCCGGTAGTATCGTCGATGGTAAGACGCAGTACCTGGACTCAGTATTTACCCAGCGTAACGAGCTGTTCTCTTACTTGGGTCAGATTAACTCTGAGGATAGTAGCTATATCATGGTAGCTCCTACGAACGAGGTGTGGAAGAACCTGGTGGAGGAGTATGAACCGTATTTCGACTATCCCGAAAAATATGAGCAGCGTGACTCAATGGTTTACACGATGCCGCGTTTGGCCATTGTCAATGGTACTACTTTCAGTCGTACCTACAATTCTGCAGAAGCACTGCAAGACTCGGCGATGTCGAATAGTTGTGCCAAAAACTATAGTCAACGCAAGTTCTACTGGGATGCACCTTTTGAGTATTATCAGTATCTTAAGCCTCTTGGTGCCAAAGGCGCGCTAAACCAAACAGAGATCATGGAATGCAGTAATGGTGAGGTGCGCAAGGCAATGGAATGGAACATTGACAAACAGATGACATTCCATAGGTATATCGTCGCAGGCTCCGATGCCTTGAAGGAGGTAAGTAAGACCAAAAATGAAAAGGGCGACTCGGTCAATACTGTGACGATCAATCGAGTACAAGTATCTTCTGATAACGAGAATTTCTACGATAGGTTGTGGGACAACGATTATATCGAGTACCAGCCTGACTACACCACGATGAACAATTCTGCCTATTATACGCTGTCCAACGTGCTCTCTAACATCGGCTATGACATCTATTTGGTCACTGCTCCTGCTGCAGCTGGTGACAATAGTTCCAGAACAGCGTCTGAAGGCGAAAAACTGCCGACGCTTCTGAAGTGTACACTAAGAGCCCCCGGAATGTCGGAAACGGTGATGGAAAACGAGAACGATCCTCGCTACAACAAGTCAAAGAATACATTTGAGACGAGTCGTGACGACGTGGATTACTTCCTGTTGGCCGAGGACTTTAAGTTCCCCAAGTGTACCTATGGTATTGCTGACGAGAACTTACAGGCAATCATGCAGATTGAGACACGTGTGACCAGTGCTCAGTTGAGAAACAAGACTTATACTCGTACCATGCGTATCAATTGTATCCTGTTGGTACCTCACGGATCGATGATGGTGGTTGATGCATTACCTGAAAGCCTTCCTGCAAGTTTTGCAAATAAGCCAGGTGTCATGATGTTCCCTCACGGGATATACACTGACCGACCCTACAAGTGGTGGTATATGTTACGCTAAATGTTCCATGACTAAATAAAGAAAGAACGATATGAAACGATATATCTTATTTGGATTTTCGCTGCTGATGGCCTTCCCGCTGAGCGTGGTTGCACAGGATGATGACACCGATGAAGAAGAGGTGGAGGTTGCTCAGATCAAGCGCAAGATTACTGTGAAGAAGCAGTATGAGACACGCACGGTGAAAGGCAGGGTGGTCGATGCGGCTACCAATAAGCCCATTTCGGGTGCTATTGTGCGTTCCGCAGAGATTGACGGCTACAGTGTGCTGACCGATGATGACGGCGCTTACGAGTTGAAGGTGCCCGTATTCTCGTCGGCCATCACCATCACCTCGCCCGACCATAACATGGTGAAATTAGGCCTGGTTAGTGGTGAACAACAGAAACAAACCAGCCTCTATCCCTTGACTTTCACGGCTGAGTACAGCGCTCAGACCAATGTGCGTGGTGATTATCAGGCTAATGATTTCAAGTACACCAACGCCATCAATATCAAGGAAGAGATTCAGAAACAGTTGGGCGGACAGGTTTATACCGTCAACCGCAACGGTACGCCAGGTGTGGGAAGCGTGATGTTCATGCAGGGTCTGAACTCACTGAATGTAAACGCACAGCCGCTGGTGGTCATCGACGATGTCATCATCGACCAGCAATATGGGCGTACGCTTCTGCACGACGGCTTCTATAATGACGTGCTTTCTAACCTGAATCCCGCTGACATTGAGAAGGTGACGGTGGTGCGCAATGGTACGGCGCTCTATGGTTCCAAGGGTGCTAACGGTGTGATCTTGATTCAGACGCGCCGTAACAAGTCGATGGCCACCCGTATCACGGCCAACATCTCTGCGGGTGTCGTGCTGGAGCCAAAATATATTGAGGTGATGGACGCAGGCCAGTACCGCAGCTATGCTTCGGAAATGCTGAAATCGACCAACACCACGCTCCGTGAGTTCAAGTTCCTGAAAGATGAGTTCGACCAGAAGGGTAAGAAGTACTACTATTATGATCAGTACCACCAGAACACTGACTGGAAGGATTATGTCTATCGCACGGCAATGACCCAGAACTATGGCATCAACGTTGAGGGTGGTGACGAAGTGGCCAACTACAACCTCTCTGTAGGTTATACTTCGGCTCAGAGTACGATGAAATACAATGACATGGATCGCCTGAACGTTCGCTTCAATACCGATATTGACCTAACCCAGAAGTTGAAGGTGCGCTTCGATGCTTCGTTTGCCAACCAGACACGTGACATCCGTAATGATGGTGCTCCTGAGACCTACGACGAGGGCACGCCTGTTGCTCCTTCGTTCCTGGCCTATGTGAAGAGCCCCTTCCTGAGCCCCTATAGCTATGGTCACGATGAGACAGGTTCAGGTCGCTTCTCAGACGAGCACTACGACATTGACCAGGAGTCTTACCTCAGTGAGGCACTCTCTGGCTACAACAACTACAACTGGAAGTTAGGCAATCCCGCAGCCATCAACTACTATGCCGAGGCTGAGACGAAGAACCGCTTTGAGACTTCTATGTTGAACCTGACGGTGACACCAAAGCTCAATATCAACAGGAACCTCTTCGTGAGCGAGCACTTCAGCTACAATCTGGTGAATACCAATGAGATGTTCTACATCCCCATCAATGGCACTCCCAACTACTATGTATCGAGTCTGGGTGGCTACCGTGAGAATGAGGTGCGTTCATTGGCTTCAAAGCAGAACTCACTGATGAGCGATACTCGTATTGACTGGAGCAATCGCTACGATGAACATTACATTCACGTGTTTGGCGGTGCCCGCCTCAATTGGGAGGACTTCACCTCTACAGCTCAGGTAGGCTACAACACTGGTTCGGATAAGACTCCGTTCATGAGCGGCTCACTGAAGGATAAGGATGTAGTGGGTGTCAATGAGAGCTGGAACACCATGTCATGGTATGCACAGGCTGAGTACAATTATCTAAGCCGCTATTATCTGCAGGCTAACGTGACCGTTGATGGTTCGTCACGCTTCGGACAGGATGGCGGTGACTTCCGCCTGTTCAAGGGCGCATGGGCTGTGTTCCCCGGCGTGCGGGCTTCATGGGTAATGACCAACGAACCATGGCTGGCTCAGGTCAACGGCATTGACTACTTGCGTCTGGCTGTGGGGTACGACATCAGCGGTAACGATGATATTGACTACTATGCTGCCCGCTCTTACTTCCGTGCATCACAGTTCCTGCAGACGATTTCGGGTTTGTCGTTCGATGGTATCGGCAATACGAAGATCAAGTGGGAGACCACACGTCGCCTGAGTGCAGGCCTGGAGGGTAACTTCCTGAACAACCGCCTGAGCTTAGGCGTGAACTATTTCCGCTCTAATACCGACGACCTGCTGACCCGTCAGCAGCTGGGTTTCCTCAGCGGTCTGGACATGAACTGGTCGAATGGCGGTAAGTTGAAGAACGAAGGCTTCGACGTGAACTTCACCGCAAAGGTGTTGGCTCTGAAGGACTTCCAGTGGCAGATTGGTGCCAGCGCAGGCCATTACAAGAATGAGATCAAGGAACTTCCCGATGGTGCACAGTACATGGACAACCAAATCTATGGTGCCACCATCCGCACACAGGTGGGACAGGCCGCGAACCTGTTCTATGGCTACAAGTCGCTGGGCGTGTTCAGTTCTACTGCTGAGGCACAGGCCGCAGGAACCGCCGATCCCAAGGGTCTGTACTTCCTTGCCGACAATGGCGTAGATCGCGTCTATTTCGAGGCCGGTGACGTGCATTTTGCCGACCTGAATGGTGACGGCATGATTACCGAGGCCGATCAGACCTTCATTGGCGATCCGAATCCTGACATCTATGGTAACATCTTCACCTCGTTTGCGTGGAAGCGCCTGAAACTGGATGTATGCTTCAACTACTCATTGGGCAATGATGTCTATAACTACATGCGTTCACAACTGGAAGGCGGTTCGCGCTTCATGAATCAGACCACAGCCCTGCTGCGCCGTTGGCAGGTGGAGGGTCAGGTGACCGACGTGCCCCGCATCACTTTCCAGGATCCCCTTGGCAACTCGCGTTTCAGCGACCGTTGGATTGAGGATGGCAGCTACCTGCGCCTGAAAACCGTCACGCTGAGCTATGACCTGCCTCTGAAGTCGGAGTATATCCAGGGCTTCCAGTTCTGGGTGCAGGGCAACAACCTGCTCACCTTCACCAAGTATCTGGGCAGCGATCCTGAGTTCACCATGACATCGAGTGTTATCGGTCAGGGTATTGACCTGGGCCGTCTGGCGCAGAGCCGCAGCATCGTGGCTGGTGTGAAGATTAACCTGTAATTCTGGTTTGAGATTGATAATTGATAATTGAAAATTGAAAATTCAAAGTTATGAAGAATTTCAAGAATATATATCGTAAAGGAGCCAGTTCAGTGTGCTGCGGCGTTGTCGTGGTCCTCATGGCTTTCCCCGTGCTCACCTCTTGTGAGGATTTCTTCACTCAGGAGAGCAGCGACGTGCTCTATGCCGACCAGGAGCATCTGAATCTTGCTGAGGACTCTATCTACTCAGTGATTGGCGTGATGACTAAGTTGCAGTCGTTGTCCGACCGCACCATCCTTCTGGGTGAGTTGCGCGCTGACTTGGTCGGTCTCACTGATGTGGCAAACAAGAATCTCCGTGAGATTGCAGAATTCAATGTGAGCGATGACAATGTATATAATAATCCCAGCGACTATTATGCCGTCATCAACAACTGTAACTATTTCATCGCCAAGGCCGACACGGCACTCCGCAACAACCGTGGCGAGTATATCTTCATGAAAGAGTATGCTGCCATCAAAGCAATCCGTGCATGGACTTATCTCCAGTTGGTCATCAACTATGGCAAGGTGCCTTTCTATACGGAGCCCATGCTGAGCAAGGAGGAGGCTGAGGCTGCTGAGAGCAAGCCCAGAGCAGACATCCAGACCATCTGTAACTATTTCATTAACGACCTGGCTTCGCTGCCAGAGCGTTATAATACGGAACTGCCAGGTTATCGTACGATTCGTGGCGTAGAGTCTAAATTGCTCTACTTCCCGCTGAGCATTGTGCGTGGCGACCTCTATCTGTGGTTGGCTTCGGTCACGCAGGATACGAACGACTACAAGAAGGCTGCCGAGAACTACTACAAGTACATCAGCGAGCGCAATGGCGTCAACTCGGCCTATCCTACGACGATGACAGACCGCTGCTACTGGAGGGCTGGAAGTTCTAACTGGATGAGTCCTTCAGGCTCCATCTTCCCCATCGGTGAATATGATGATCCTGAGGGAGAACTCATCACAATGATTGCCGGTGACTCTATTCGTGCCGAAGGTCACTATAGTGAGTTGCGCAACTTCTTCACATCACGTGAGGAGAACGACTACAAGGTGAGCATTACTCCGTCGCTTCGTATGACGGAGATTTCTGAGGCACAGAACAACAGTGTGCTCTCCACCAATGGTGGTAGCATGATTTATGCGCCGAAGGGACTGACTGAGCACATGTCGGGCGACCTCCGCTTGCAGGATGCATGGAGGGAAGACTGGACGAGAGACCCTGCCTCAGGTGATCGTATTGAGACACAGTATATATATAAGTACTCTTCTCAGCGCAACGTGCATATCTATCGTCGTACCATGGTTTATCTCCGCATGGCAGAGGCGCTGAATGCTGCTGGTTATCCGCGCATGGCCTTCCAGATTCTGACGGAGGGACTCAGCAATGAGGCTATCAACGAGAAGGTTATCCACTACACCGATTCAGCCAAGACGCTGGCCGTCTCACTGGCCGACTCAGCCTATTTGGCTAAATATGACTTCTCGGATGTGCGTTATGGTGTGATTGATGCAATGGAGTATGCAAGTGGTAACCTGAGTGATCCTACTCACAACCAGATGGGCATCCATGCCCGTGGTTCTGGCTATACGCCGATGGATACGCTCTACGTGCTGCCTCACGACACCGTTGAGGTAGATGCCACGAAGCGTGCTCAGCTCATCAAGGAGCAGCAGGCTTACGTCGACAGCCTGATTCTGAATGAGAGTGCACTGGAGTTTGCCTTTGAGGGTATGCGCTATTATGACATCATGCGCTATGCCATGCGTCAGCCTAATCCAGGACAGACGATGGCCGAGATTATCGGAGCCCGTCTTGGTGCGAAGAACCGCAGTTCGATGGCTTCCATCGTCGGCAAGCTGACCGAACAGCGCAACTGGTATCTCAATTGGAAGGGTAAGATTGGATATTAATCTGAATAGACAGACAAAAGCGGGGCGTCAACTTGACGCCCCGCTTTTGTCTGTCTATTCCAGTTTTGGCCACCCGTCTGGTGTCCATGAGATTTTCCGCTGGACAAGCAGAGCTGTACCGTTTTGTTTGGCCGAGTAGCCATGGCAGATAAAGAGGTCGTCATCACCGAAATGATAGGCAGCACAATGGCCTGCAGCTTCGTATTCCTGTTTGTCGCCCTCAAGGAGGATGGTACCGCCGCCCTTGAGCATATCCTTACCGTCACGGTCGAGGTAGGGACCGGAGACGCTCTTGGACCGGCCTACAGCTACGCGGTAGTTTGACTTTGTTCCTCGGCAGCAGTAGTCCCAAGAGACGAAGAGATAATAATAGTGGTCGTGTTTAAAGATGAAAGGAGCCTCAATAGCGTTGCGCCCAGCGAACTTTGAGGTGGGGTTCGGCTCAACTTTCATGGTGTCACGCAGATTCATTCGGCGGGCAATTGTTATAGGTTCGCTGACCAGATGCATCGTATGGTCAAGGCGGGCTAACTGAATGCCGTCCCAGAAAGAACCCCAGGTCATCCAAGGTGTTCCCTCGTCATCGACAACGAAATTCGGGTCGATGGCATTCCAGTCGTTACGCCCTTCCTTTGAACAGACGATGGCTCCGCAATCGCGCCAGGGACCAGTAAGTTTCTCACTGGCCATTAGTCCGATAGCAGAGGTGTTCTTTCCGAATGTCGAACAGGAGTAGGCCAACCACCAGAGTCCGTCCTTACGGATGATGTCGGGAGCCCAGACGTGCCCCCGGAAGCCGGGAACGGAATCATGAGTCCATTGCGGGATCTCTTTCAAGAAAGGGGTTGGTTCAACCGTCCATGTCTTGCGGTCGGTAGATGTGGCCCAACTGATGCCCATGCCTGTGGCCAAGAGATAATACTTGCCGTCTTCGAAGGCCATGACTGGGTCATGAGCCATCACAGTATCGGTTTTGAAAGCTGTGCGCTGACGGCGGGGTGGTTGCGAAAAAGCGGTGCTGAAAGTCAGCACCGCTATTACACTTGTTAATACAAGATGAGAATTCTTATTCATTGTCAAGACGGCTTAGCGTACAAGCACTTTCTTACCTCCAATGATGTAGAGTCCTTTGCTCAGACCCTCAGTAGATGTGCCAACGCGCATAAGCTGGCCTTTGAGGTTGTAAACGTTCGTGTTCTTAGCGTTCGTCTTAACCTCGGCAATGGCTGTTTCTTCACCGGGAATCACCACATCCTGCTTACCATAGTAGTACAGGTGGAAGTAGTCGATGAACGGCATCTGACCACCCTTCTTGGGAAGTTCCACGCGGAAACCAATCTTGACGTTGCCTTCCTTCTCTAAGGTGAAGGGGATATAGCTGTGGTACAGTTCACTCGTCTTCAGCATCTCGTCAATGAGGGTGCCGTTACCGTGACGGTAATCGTAGTCATTGGTCATTTCCAGCATCTTCTCCAGCGTCAGGCCCTTAGCCTCGTCTTCATAGAAGAAAGGATGTACGTCGACACTGTCGTTGTTGGCGTAGACCTTACAGAGTGTCACGTTGCTGGGCAGATTCTCTGCTTTGTAACCTTCGATAGAGTAATTCATGTCTACGCGGAGGGCAGCGTTCACGTCGAGAAGGTAGTTACCGGCAGGTAAGCCAGAAAGTGTCTGACTGAATTCCTGAGTAGTCTCATCAGGACCAGAGCTGCCAAACCACCAGTTGACGCAGTCGGTACCACCGGGCAGAACGCCATTTTCTGTCTCCACTGTCCACTCACTGCCGGGAGTTACATCAAAATCGGCGTTCTTAATGAGCGTGGTGTAGTTGAGGTACTGTCCATCCTTAGGTGATACGCCGCTGGTGAAGAAGCGATCGAGGCTCTCGTTGAGCAGCTGAATCTGCAGTTCTATACTTTCCTTTGTGACATCGGAGCCAGTGGGATTGTCCAGATAGTACTGTGCACCGTCCATATAGTCAAAGAGTTCTGAGCTCTCGAAGTCCTCCGGCAGATCAATGTCCTCCAGTGCCTTATTGGCTTTGTCTAAAGCAGCCTTCAACTCGTCGAGGCTTTCACCTAACATGGCCTTGGTGTAGTCGGCAATGTACTTGTTTTTGTCGCCAACAAACTGCAGTTCAACCTCGTCCCAGGCAATCCAGTTAGCATCGGTAGCCTCGTCAATGAAGAGTCCGAAGCTCAGCTCACCTCCGGCCTCATTCTTCTGGAAACCAATGGTGTAAATCTTGGCGATGCCATTCTCTGTCTGTACTGCCACTTCCTGATTCTGGAACTGCAGTGTGACGCCGGATACTTTCAGGTCAGCCTGATCCTGACGGGTAGCCAAGGCGGCAGCCTTCAGTACATAATAGCCGCTGGGCAGTTCCTGTCCGTCGGGCAATGCAGTGACGGTCTGACGGGCATAGTTCTGCTGACCGTAGTTCGTGTTGTTGACCCAGCACTCCATGAAGGGTTTGCTGAAGTTGGTGACGTTACCCGATGTGTTGATGTGCAGGGCGGGATTTGCAGTACCTCCAGATAAAACATCCCAGCCATCCATAGAACTCATACCTCCGTTGGTGATGACGTTGGCGGGGTTGGCAAAACTGGCGTTGAGTACGCGGAATTTACTTTCTGCCTTATTCAGGGCGTCAAGGGCTTCGTCTGTCAAGGCAGCACCGCCTTCAGCGATGTCTGCATAGTCAGTAGCAGCAGTACTCAACTGTGTCTTGGCAGTGTTGATGGCCTCTTGGAATTGGTCGACGCCTACGGTCATCTCGCCACCAGCAATCAGTGCCTCTGCTTTTTCGATGGCAGACTTCAGGGCAGTGTAGTGCTTGTTATAGTCATTAAAGGTCTTCTGCGCGGTATCGATGTTGTCCTTAGCCTCAGTGAGTTCTTCCAGGGTAGCCGATTCGGTCAGAGCCTCGGCGGCGTCAATGGCAGCCTGCAACTCATTGTGGTAGAAAGGCTTGTCTTCGCTGGCCAATACTTCCTTGGCTGCTGCCAAAGCGTTTGCCAGTGCCTCCTTGGCAGCAGCAATCTTCTCGGCATTGACAATACTGTTGTAACCCTCGGGGTCGCCAATGTAGTAGAGCGTTATGTTGTCCCAACCTAACCAGTTGACATTGGTGCCTTCAAAACGGAAACCGATAGTAGGCTCCTGGCCTTCAGCCACATCGAAGTCAAGACTGAAAGCTGCGGTCTGAGTATCGCTAAGACCTGTCAAACCAATCTCGCGAACTGCGTCGTTGACATAAAGCTGTATACCAACGGCCTCCTCACAGGTGGCATCATACTTCTGGTTGTGTGCGAAGACGTCGGCAGTCAGACGATAGTGGCCGGCGGGTAGCCCCTTGACTACCTGTGAAATGTCACCAGAACCGGACAGAGAACCGTTGGCAGCTGCAACCCATTGCTCAGCGAAGTAGGTAAAAGTAAATCCTTCGCGGGTGGTAGAGTATACGGCAGCATCACGACGATTCTGCTTGAAGTTCTTTACTGTCCACGACGTGATAGTCTTGGAGTTGTTGCCGTCAATGCTGAAACTCGGATTCTGTACCTTCTCAGTTGCATCAGCGTAGTCGTTGCTTGTGACGAACAGGTCAATGGCGGCCTGTAAGGTGGTCATAGCCTCACGAACGGCATCATTGTCAGCCAGAGTGGCGATGCTGGCTTCTGCCGCCTCAATGGCTTTCTGCAGCTCACTCTGCCCTTTGGTGTAGTGGTTGTCTGCCACGATGAACTTTGCATCGTCAATGACAGATTGGAATGACTTGGTGTAGACGGGAATGGGAGCTTCCTCTCCACCTTCTTCCTGAGCGTAGGCACCTGTCAGTGTGAAGAGTGCCATAGCTACGAAAAGTAATGTTTTCTTCATAAGCAAAAAGTTTGATTTAATTGATTAAGTTTGCAGTTTCAGCTGCAAAGGTAATCATTATTCCGATAAACCACAATAGAGGGAATGAGAAATATCAAATATTGTGGTATTTTATCAAAATTCTTATGTTGTTAATAGAGAAGTAGTAGTCCCGCAAAGGCTGCATAGCAAATCATGCGGATAGGATTGATTTTCAGATAGCCTGTGCCAAAGGCTGTGGCAGCAAACAATGCTACGCTAATCCAGAACTGCCATGGGTTCATTGTTGGTGTCGAGAAGTTCTCTGCGTTGCAGAGCAGCAGGGTGGCTGCGGCTAACAGTCCTACAACAGCAGGACGTAAACCGGCAAAGACGGAGCGAACAGGGCGGGTGTTCATGTATTTCATGAACATACGGCTAATAAGAATCATCAGGATAAGAGAGGGCAGGACGAGGGCAAAGGTGGCGGTAGCCGATCCGAGTACAGACATTAATTGACCATGACCAGCGTTGTGGATAGCCGTGTAACCGCAGTATGTGGCAGAGTTAATGCCGATAGGACCGGGAGTCATCTGTGAAATGGCAACGATGTCGGTGAACTCGGCTGTTGATAACCAGTGAGCACGTTCCACCGTCTCGTGCTGGATGAGCGACAGCATACCATAGCCGCCGCCAAAACCAAAGAGGCCTATCTTGAAGAAGGTGATGAAGAGGTTGAGGTAGATCATGATTCCGTCGGTTTAATATACATGCCATACAGGTAGCCACCAAGGCCGGCTATCAGTATAATATAAATAGGTGAAACGCCTAAGAGCCAGATAGCAATCGCGGAGACAATGGGAATCCAACAGTTTGTCCAGCCAATCTTAGCCGATTGTGCCATACGGAACGTCGGTACGGCGATGAGTGCCACAACGGCAGGACGGATGCCACGGAATAGGGCGGCAATGACAGGGTTGTCCTTGAACGCTGCAAAGAAGATGGCTATAGCCAGTATGATAAGGAACGAAGGTAGAGCCGTACCGAAAGCCGTGGCAATAGCTCCCTGGGTCTTATGTAATTTATAGCCGATAAAAATGGCGATGTTAATGGCAAAGACCCCAGGACAACTCTGGGCAATGGCTATCAGATCGAGCATCTCTTCTTTGCTAACCCATTGATGACGATTGACGACCTCTTCTTCTATCAACGGAATCATGGCATATCCACCCCCGAGGGTGAATATGCCAATCTTAAAGAAAGTTCGGAATAAATCCCAGTAAATGTTCACTTCACTTTTCACTCTTCACTTTTCACTCTTCACTTCTGTGCCTCCACCCACTTGCGAGCGTTGACGAATGCTTCAATCCACGGTGTTACCTCATCCTGGCGACGGTCGGCCGGATACCAGGCATTCTGCCAAGGGAAGATAGCGCGCTCCAAGTGAGGCATCATGCAGAGATGACGACCATCGGCCGAGCAGATGCCTGCTACGTTATAATCAGAACCATTGGGGTTAGCGGGATAGCCGGCGTAGTTGTACTTGGCAATCACGTTATACGTGCTCTCTGCTTCTGGCAGTGAGAATTTTCCCTCGCCGTGAGCCACCCACAGGCCGAGTTTGTTACCACTCAGCGAGCCAAACATCACGCTGTTGTTCTGAGGAATGCTTAAGCTGATAAACTCGCTTTCGAACTTATGAGAGTCATTGTGCAGCATTTTTGCTCCTGCTGCGCCGGTAAGACCAAGCTCAATCATCAACTGACAACCGTTACAGATACCCAGCGAGAGGGTGTCCTTGCGAGCATAGAACTTGTCGAGAGCCTCCTTGGCTTTGGGGTTGAAGAGGAAGGCACCAGCCCAACCCTTAGCCGAACCAAGTACATCGGAGTTAGAGAAACCACCACAGAATACTATCATATTGATATCCTCGAGTGTTTCACGACCGCTAATCAGGTCGGTCATCATCACATCCTTTACATCGAAACCAGCGAGGTAGAGGCAGTAAGCCATCTCGCGCTCACCATTGGTTCCCTTCTCACGGATGATGGCAGCCTTTACACCTGAGGGCTGACGACGATCGGCAGAAATACCGTACTGGGCAAGCGTGCCCTTGAAGTCCTTATTGAACTTCATCTCGATAGGCTGTTTCTTATAGTTCTCGAAGCGCTCCTTAGCCTTACCGTTGAAGCTCTGCTTGCGGTCGAGCAGATAAGAAGTCTTGTACCAAATGTCGCGGAGGGCGTCGATGTCGAAGGTTTTCTCCTCATCGCCAGCCTTCACCACGATGGTGCGACTATCCTCAACGGGATAACCAATCTTAGCGAAACCAACACCTACCTCCTCCATAAACTCCTTGAACTCCTGCTTGTGTTCGTCGCTCACCTCAATGACAACACCAGGATTCTCAGCGAAGAGAGCCTTTACTACGTCACCATCCTTACAGATGTCGTGCAGGTTGATATGCATGCCGCCCTTCTGATTGGCGAAGCACATCTCGAGCAGGGTAGTGATCAGACCGCCAGCCGAGATATCGTGACCAGCCATAATCCAACCCTTCTCAATGAGTTGTTGGATGGCCATAAAGGCGTCAGCAAAATATTCAGGATTCTTCACCGTAGGCACATCATCACCTACCTTACCTAAGCTCTGGGCAAAGGCAGAACCACCAAGGTGCTGCTCGTCGAAGCTGAAGTCGATATGATAGAGTGATGCGTTCTTATCGTTTACCAATACAGGCGATACCACCTTCTTGATATCGTTCACTTCACCACCAGCAGATACAATCACTGTTCCTGGAGAGATAATCTTCTCTCCATTGGGGTACTGCTGACTCAAAGAAAGCGAGTCCTTACCTGTGGGTACGTTGATGTGCAGGTCGCAGCAGAAGTCGCTCAGCGCCTTCACACCAGCATATAGACGGGCATCCTCACCCTCCTGAGAGCGGCAAGGCCACATCCAGTTAGCACTCAATGAAAGCGAATCCATACCCTCGGCCAAAGGAGCCCAAACGATATTCGTCAGCGCCTCGGCAACAGAGAGTACACTTCCTGCTGCAGGATCGGCCAGTCCTGCCTGAGGAGCATGGCCAAGGGCTGTTGCGATACCCTTCTCACCACGATAATCGAGGGCAACAACGCCACAGTCGCTCAAAGGCAACTGGATCTCACCCTGACACTGCTGACGTGCAATCTTACCTGTCACAGAACGGTCCACCTTATTCGTCAGCCAGTCCTTACAAGCCACAGCTTCCAGTTGGAGTACGCGGTCCAGATATTCGTCAATCTTATCCTGACTGTAGGTCACGTCGGCATAGTGACGCTCTACCGTATTATCTTTCATGATGGTCTTGGGCGAGTGACCGAACATCTGGGCAACATCCAAATCGAATGGCTTCACGCCGTCGCCTTGTTTGAACGAGAAGTGAGCGTCGCCAGTAGTCTCACCAACCACATACAGCGGAGCACGCTCGCGCTCAGCAATCTTTCTAACGTGCTCGATATGCTTCTCGTCGATCAGCAAGCCCATACGCTCCTGACTCTCATTGGCGATGATCTCCTTGCTCGAAAGAGTCTTGTCGCCAATCGGCAACTTGGTCATATCGATTTCGCCACCGCATTCTTCAACGAGTTCGGAGAGACAGTTCAAGTGACCTGCTGAACCGTGGTCGTGGATACTCACTACAGGATTCACATCTTCCTCGCAGAGCGCACGAACCAGGTTGTAGGCACGTTTCTGCATCTCTGGGTTAGCACGCTGTACGGCATTTAACTCGATACCATTGCTGTAGCGACCAGTATCAACTGATGACACAGAACCACCCCCCAGTCCGATGCGGTAGTTATCACCACCAACGACGACTACCTTGTTGCCCTTCTGAGGCTCTTTCTTCAGACAGTCGCGCTTCGTGCCATAACCCACACCGCCAGCCAGCATGATGACCTTATCGTAAGCATACTTCGTCGAGCTTGTGGCTGTGCCACAGCCACATGCATCCTCCTGATGCTCGAACGTCAGTACAGAACCGCAAATCAGTGGCTGGCCAAACTTATTACCGAAGTCAGAAGCACCGTTCGAAGCCTTGATCAGAATTTGCTCAGGCGTCTGGTACAACCACTGGCGAACGGGCAGAATGCTTTCCCAGTCACGGGTCAGCTTGTCATCATCAGTCAGGCGAGGATAGGCGGTCATATAAACTGCCGTGCCTGCAATAGGCCAAGAACCGACGCCACCACCCATACGGTCGCGGATCTCACCACCAGTACCCGTAGCAGCACCGTTAAAAGGCTCTACGGTCGTGGGGAAGTTATGCGTTTCAGCCTTCAGCGAGATAACGCTCTCAATATCCTTGATACGGAACCAGTCGCTGGTGCTCTGGTCTTTCGGTGCAAATTGCTCAACTATGGGACCCTGTGCAAAAGCCACATTGTCCTTATAAGCCGAGAGAATCTTGTTAGGGTTCTCCTGCGTGGTCTTCTTAATCATGGCGAAGAGCGAACTTTCCATCTCCTTGCCGTCGATGATGAAGGTACCACCAAAGATCTTGTGACGGCAGTGCTCAGAGTTGATCTGTGCAAATCCGAAGATCTCAGAATCGGTCAGCGGACGACCATTCTGCTTCTCCAGTCCGTGGAGATACTCAATCTCCTCGGGCGAGAGAGCCAGACCTTCCTGCTCGTTGTATTCCTCCAGATTGTCCACATACTTAATGGGCTCTGGCTTGATGTTTATCGTAAAGATGTTCTGGTCCAAGCCGGTATACATGCGCTGTAGCATCTCGTCGTGCTCTGCATCCTTGCTCTCAACTGGGAAATATTCCTCAATTCGGCTAATACCCGTTAGTCCCATGTTCTGCGTAATCTCTACGGCATTGGTTGACCACGGGGTCACCATTTCGCGACGCGGACCTACGAAAAATCCGTCTAAATGCTCTGCATCTAACATCTGGGCATTGCCGTAGAGCCAGCAGAGTTCTTTTGTCTCATCTTGTGTCAGCTGATGATTGGCCTCAGTGGCAATCACGCTGTTTTGCGGTGTTTTGAAATAGTAAATCATACGTTATATGTTTTTTATTGTTTTCTGCTTAATAGCCGTTGGATGGCAGCATAATCCGCTTCGTCAAGTGCCGGGTCATTGTGCGCTTGTCCTATCTGCCGCAGGAAATTGATGACCTCAGGGGCTGTGGCGATGTCTGTCAGTTTGCGGATGACAATCTGGCGACAGTCTGTGCGGCGATTCTCCCCCAAGAGATCCATCATACAGAGTTCCAGCGTCTTACGCTCTGAGGAAGGTCGGTCAATGGCTATCTTTGCCATATGGTCGATAGCAGCTTGCATAATGAGGGGGTTCTTTTCTTTTGTCATATTCCGGTATAGCTCACCGAAATAGCTGGGAGGGATGCGTCCCATCAGGTAATTATCGAAAGCTGTCAGCAGTAGGGAATAGCGGTTTAGGTCATTTCGCGTAACCACAATACGTAGTGGCAAGCTTTTTGTATAGGTCTCGTCTAAGGTGAAGCGTCCGTAGCCGCGGCCATTATAGTTGGGGATGATACTGTTGGGCTGACTGTTCAACTTAACACTAACGGTAGGTTGGTTCATGTCAATAGTAATGGTTCGACTACGTTCGAAATCGTAAATCAGGCGCATTTCGAACTTCTGACGCCAGAAGGTTCCCCGTCCGTTAGGGTCTTTTTGGCTGATGATAAGATTCCCGTCTTGATAAGTGGTGTGTATAACGGGCATCCCTTTCTGCTTTACCCACGCATCGCTGAATTGTGGGATGTTCTCATTGGGAACTTGTTCATGAAGAATACTGATGAAGTCATCCCAAGAAGAAGGCTTGTAGTAAAACTTCCGCAGGTACTTTTGCAGGGCTGTCTGTATGTTTTTTTCGCCAACAATCTCCTCCAGGAATCGCATCATGACAGTGCCCTTGTCTCTGATCATGATATCATTAAACAATGCCGGATGGTTGCCTGATGATGGTGTTTGGGCAATAGCATAGGCTTGTTTGCTGCCGTCTAAGGCCATAGCCCTGGCTTGACAACCTGTAAGAAACTCCAACTCCTGATCAGATTTGCCACGATGCTGATGATTCATCTTTGTTGTCATGTAATTGGCAAGTACTTCCTTTGCCCAGATGTCGTTTCTGGTACGTGCAGATGTCATATTGCCAAACCAAAGGTGGGCGGTCTCATGAGCAATCAACTGACTCCTCAACTGCTTGTCGCTGGTTGTCTCTTTCTCCTTGAATGGGATGCGGGAGTCGGTCAGGCAGATAGCACCGGAGTAATTGATGTCACTGAACTGAGGGGCGGGCAGCAGTAGCAGGCCACATTCATCAAAGGGATAGGGCAGGTTTGTGTAGTCTTCTATCCATCGCAGCGCCTGGGCAGCGTCTTGGATGATTTTCGGCAACTGGTTTTCCTCAGCAATATCCTGTTTCCGGTAGAACATTCGCATGCTGTGTCCTTCGCGCTGGATGGTTTGCTCCTCAAATCGTCCTGCAATAAACGAATAAAGATGGGGCGAAATGGGACTTCGGCTATTGCTGGCCATAGCCTTCCAGCCTTCAGGCAGATTCTGGTGGGTGGTGAATGTTGCCCGAATGTCTGTCTGGTCAAAACACGGGAAACAGGTACTTACCTGTCCTTGTGAAAAACAGGTGTATAGGTAGTCACCATGTCGTTTCAGTGCATTGTCTTTGCTTTCAAAACTAACGGCAACCCTGTTGGCTCCTGGCCTGGTGTATTTTAGGGGGATGATAATATGCTTCCCGTCTTGCTGTATCTTGCGTTTTTTGTCATTGACGATGAATGTGCCCGTAAAGCGTCCTTGGAAATCCAGCGCGATGTCTGCCTTTGTAGGCAGCGTGAAAGTAACGACCGCCATGCCAGTGACTTTTTCTTCAGGTGCCGAAGGTATATAGAAGGTCAAGTCATAGCTGACGTTTGATATCAGCTGTGAACGTAATTCTGACCAGTCTTTTACTACGCTACGTTTGTTCTTCTGCGCATATCCGGAGGCGCATAACAGGCAGAACAAAAGGGTAGATAGTACGTATGATTTTCTCATCGTTAGTTAATTTGTGTGCAAAGGTACGAAAAATTGTAGACAAACAGACCTACTCCTTCGTTAGTGGAGGTTAAATAAACATAAAGAAATGTACAAATCTTCGCTTTTGCGCTTCCAATGACTAATTTTGCAGCCGTAAACATGCGTTTTGACGCATTGATTAATCATTAAAAAAGAATAGGTTTATGAAAAAGAATGTTTTTATGATGATGGCTGTGGCTGGAATTCTTTTCTCCAGCTGCGCAAGTAAAAAGCAATTGGCAAACTGTCAGGACGAGAATAAGTCGCTTACCGCCAGTCTTCAGACGGCGAAAGAAGATTTGGCAGCCAAGAATGCCCGTCTGGCAAGCCTTGAGGAGCAGCTCGCTGCACAGAAACGCGCGCTGGCTGAGTCAAAGAAAGCTTACGACAAGCTACAAGGGGCTTTGGACAAGAGTCTGACAAACGCTTCGCAGAATAACATCTCCATCGAAAAGCTGGTCGACCAGATTAACGAGTCAAACCAGTATATTCGTCATTTGGTGGAAGTGAAGTCGAAGTCTGATTCGCTGAACCTTGTGCTGCAGAACAATCTGACGCGCTCGCTCTCGAAAGAAGAGCTGAAGGAGGTAGATGTTCAGGTGCTTAAGGGCGTGGTTTATATCTCACTGGCCGACAACATGCTCTACAAGAGCGGTTCTTATGAGATTAATAGCCGTGCATCAGAGACTCTGTCGAAAATTGCGAAGATTATCAAGGACTATAAGGATTATGACGTGCTGATTGAGGGTAATACCGATAATGTGCCCATCTCTCGCGAGAATATCCGCAACAATTGGGATCTTTCCTGCCTTCGTGCTTCGTCTGTTGTTCAGGCCCTGCAGAACCAGTATGGAGTTGACCCGAAGCGCCTGACGGCTGGCGGACGTGGTGAATATAATCCTTTGGCTGATAATGATACCGAAGTCGGCAAACAGCGTAACCGCCGCACGCAGATTATCATCACCCCGAAGCTTGATGAGTTCATGGACTTGATCGGCCAGGCTCCGAAAGAAAAATAATAATATAAGGTGTAATTCATATCCCTCTTGATTCTCGTCAAGAGGGATTTCTTTTTTCTTAAAAAACTTAAAATAGTTGCCGAAATATTTGGCAGGTTGGTGAAAAGTGTGTACCTTTGCATCCGCTTTCGCCCAAAAACTTGGGTCGGGAGCTGTAGAGAAAGAGTTCTTTGAAAGATTTCCATAAACAGACAAGTAGTACAAGAAGCGAGTGCTTATTATTAGGCACTTGGGTAATTTGCGAACCGTCAAGAAATTGAAGGATAGTCGTCCTGGTCAGACAAGACAGAATTTTACAAGGCTCCTAGGAACGAGCGCAATGAAAGCTTGCTTTCAATTGCCGAGTGACGACGGAGGCTCGTAGAAATTTCATAGAAATTTATACAATGAAGAGTTTGATCCTGGCTCAGGATGAACGCTAGCTACAGGCTTAACACATGCAAGTCGAGGGGCAGCAGATCGATAGCTTGCTATTGAT
>CACZDV010000011.1 GCA_902780025.1 uncultured Prevotellaceae bacterium | reverse complement strand
CTGCGCCGATGGTACTGCAATGCAATGCGGGAGAGTAGGAGGCCGCCATCTTTCATCAGCGAAGCCCTGTTTCAGCAATGAAGCAGGGCTTCTTTCGTTTGGTAATGCAGCCTGGATACAATAAAACAAGGAAGCTGACGTTATTATAAGGTATGCAATGGACTGACAGAATCCGACAGGTAAAGATCTTGCTGGTCATCGCGGCGGTAGTGATAGCTGTGGTGTCGCTGCTGGTGTCGCACTATCTGGTGCGTGACCTGCAACGGGAGGAGCGGGCTAAGATGGAAACGTGGGCCGAGGCGCTGCAGACGCTGAATCAGGCCGACGAGACAACGGATTTGTCGCTGGTGCTGAACGTGATGCAGTCGAACAATACCATTCCTGTCATTGTGCTGAACAGCGAGGGTGGAATTGACGACTACCGTAATATTGAGGATACGCTGCATATCATGGATTACGCCCGGCGCATGATACAGGCTGGCGATACCATCCGCATTGCCAGTCAGTTGGTGTGCTACGACGAGTCAATCATGCTGAAGCGACTCACCCAGTGGCCCTACGTGCAGTTGGGCATCGTGATGATTTTTGTCGTGGTGGCTATCTTTGCCCTGCTGTCGTCGAAGAAGGCAGAGCAGAACAAGGTCTGGGTGGGACTGTCGAAAGAGACGGCTCACCAGCTGGGTACGCCTATCTCGAGTCTGATGGCGTGGGTGGAAATCCTGAAGGAGAACTACCCGCAGGACGAACTGATACCCGAGATGGACAAGGACGTGAAGCGTCTGGAACGTATTGCCGAACGTTTCTCGAAGATAGGCTCGCTGCCCGAGCCGGTGGACGCATCGATGAACGAGGTGCTCGCTCATGTGGTGGACTACATGGATCGCCGTACGTCGAAGAAGGTGGAGATGGTGCGCCAACTGCCCGATCACGATGTGGTGGTCAAGATGAATGCCTCGCTCTTCGAATGGGTCATCGAGAATCTCTGTAAGAACGCCGTTGATGCGATGGAAGGCTCCGGACGTATTGTCTTGACGCTGACGGAGGAACCTGGGCGCGTGGCCATCGAGGTGCAGGACAACGGCAAGGGTATCCGTAAGAAGGACATCGCGAATGTCTTCACACCGGGCTTCACTACCAAGAAGCGTGGTTGGGGACTCGGCCTGTCGCTGGCTAAGCGCATTGTCGAGGAATATCATAAAGGCCGCATCTACGTCAAATCTTCGGAAGTCGGGAAAGGCACGACTTTCCGGATAGAGTTGAAAAGGTGAAAAAATAGATAAAAAATTTGGCTATTTCCCTATTTCTTCGTACCTTTGCACCCCAAAAGTGTGTATATGTGTAGTTTAGAGCAATTTAAGATAGACCTGAAAGGACTGACAGCCGAGGATACGACCTTGGAATTCGACCTTGACAAGGCCTTCTTCGAGGCTCTGGACGAGACGGAAGTGGAAAGCGGGTCATTGCATGTGTCGCTGTCTATACGCAAGGCATCCGGCTTCTTCGAACTCCTCTTCCATACCGTCGGCACTGTAGACATTACGTGCGACCGCTGTCTCGACCTGATGGAACAGCCCATAGAGACTGACAACCGTCTGGTGGTGAAGTTGGGAAGCACGAACTCAGAGGAAGATGATACTGTGATGGTGGACGAGAACGAAGGAATACTCGACACGTCATGGTACATCTATGAGTTTATAGCATTGGCCATACCCATCCAGCATGTGCATGCACCTGGTAAGTGTAACCCTGCGATGACGAAAGCTCTGGAAGAGCTGTCAGCCGACCGAAGCGGTGATGAGGAGTCCAGCCAAGCCATAGACCCCCGATGGGAAAAGCTTCTGAAGCTGAAAAGCGAGGAAGTGGAAAGTGAATAGTAAAATAGTAAATAGTAAATTTGTAAATTGTAAATTAAAATGGCACATCCTAAAAGAAGACAATCGAAGACTCGTACCCTCAAGCGTCGTACTCACGACAAGGCAGTAGCTCCTACATTGGCAGTATGCCCCAACTGCGGTGCTTACTATGTGTATCACACAGTATGCCCCACCTGTGGTTACTACCGTGGTAAGGTTGCTATCAAGAAAGAGGACGAAGTAGCTGAATAATGAGCAGAATCAACGCGATTATCACCGGCGTTGGCGGCTACGTGCCTGACTACGTCCTCACCAATGAGGAGTTGTCGCGCATGGTAGACACCAACGATGAGTGGATTATGACGCGTGTGGGCATCAAGGAACGCCGTATACTGGCTGAGGAAGGTCTCGGCACCAGTTATATGGCGCGAAAGGCTGCCAAGCAGCTCATGCAGAAGACGGGTGCTGACCCCGATACCATCGACGCCCTCATCGTCGCCACTTCTACCGCTGATTACAAGTTCCCGTCGACAGCCAGCATCGTTGTCGGTAAGCTTGGATTGAAGAATGCTTACGCGTTCGATTTCTGGGCTGCTTGCTGTGGCTTCCTCTTTGCCCTTGACCAGGCGGCTATGATGATCCAGAGTGGTCGTGCGAAGAAGATTATTGTCATTGGAGCCGATAAGATGTCGTCCATCGTTGACTATAAGGATCGTCAGACTTGTCCCCTCTTCGGCGATGGTGCTGCCGCTGTGCTGGTGGAAGCTACAGAGGAGCAGAACATCGGTGTGATGGACTCCTATCTCCGCTGTGACGGTAAAGGACTTCCCTTCCTCCACATGAAGGCTGGCGGTTCAGTCAGTCCTCCCAGTCACTTCACGGTCGACCACCGGTTGCACTACCTCTACCAGGAGGGACGCACGGTCTTCCGCTATGCGGTGACGAATATGAGCGAAGATTGCGCATTGGTGGCTGAGCGTAACGGACTGAACAAGGACAACATCCAATGGGTGATTCCCCATCAGGCTAATATGCGCATCATCGAAGCTGTAGCCAAGCGCCTGGAGGTCTCTATGGATCAGGTGATTGTCAATATCGAGCATTTCGGTAACACGTCGGCAGCCACCATTCCGTTGGCTATCTGGGAGAACGAGCACCGGCTTAAAAAGGGTGACAACATGCTGCTGACCGCCTTCGGTGCCGGTTTCGTCCACGGTGCAAGCTATTACAAGTGGGCTTACAACGGAAGTGATAAGTGATAAGTGAAAAGTGAAGAGTGATGAAAATGCTATCGCTTAGCTATGCATAAAGCAGGATTCGTAAACATAGTTGGGAATCCCAACGTAGGTAAGAGTACGCTCATGAACCAATTGGTTGGTGAGCGTATTTCGATTGCTACCTTCAAGGCGCAGACCACGCGCCATCGTATTATGGGTATCGTCAATACCCCCGACATGCAGATTGTGTTCTCGGACACTCCCGGTGTGCTGAAGCCTAACTACAAGCTGCAGGAGTCGATGCTCGCCTTCTCGGAGTCGGCTCTTCAGGATGCAGATGTACTGCTCTATGTCACCGACGTGGTGGAGAACCCGGAGAAGAACATGGACTTCTTGGAGAAGGTGCAGAAGATGACCATCCCGGTGCTGCTGCTTATCAATAAGATTGATGAACTTCAGAGGTTAGGGGTTAGAGGTGAGAGGTTAGAGAATACCTCTGCAGCAGACAAATCTCTAACCACTAACCACCAACCCCTAACCCCTCAACAACTGCTGGGTGACATCGTCGAGAAGTGGCACGGCCTGTTGCCCAATGCTGAAATTCTGCCTATCTCGGCCAAGAACAAGTTTGGCACGGACATGCTGCTGAAGCGTATCTATGAGCTGCTGCCTGAGAGTCCCGCCTTCTTCGACAAGGACCAGCTGACGGACAAGCCCGCTCGTTTCTTCGTCTCGGAGATTATCCGCGAGAAGATACTGCTCTACTACGACAAGGAGATTCCTTACTCTGTCGAGGTGGTGGTGGAGAGCTTCAAGGAGGACGACCGCCAGATACATATCAACGCTGTCATCTATGTCGAGCGTGACAGTCAGAAGGGCATTATCATCGGTCATCAGGGCGTGGCACTGAAGAAAGTCAGTACCGAGGCCCGTAAGTCGCTGGAGAAGTTCTTCGACAAGCATATCTACCTCGAAGTGTTCGTCAAGGTCGACAAGGACTGGCGCTCGTCACAGAAAGAACTAAATAACTTTGGATATAATCCGGAATAGCATATATGGGAAACTTAGTAGCCATCGTAGGACGCCCGAACGTAGGCAAGTCCACTTTATTCAATAGATTGACCAACTCCCGTCAGGCTATCGTCAGCGACGAGGCTGGCACTACCCGTGACCGTCAGTACGGCAAGTGTGAGTGGTGCGGACGTGAGTTCTCTGTCGTCGATACCGGCGGCTGGGTTGTGAACTCCGACGATATCTTTGAGGAGGAGATTCGTAAGCAGGTACTTGTAGCCACCGAGGAGGCCGATCTCGTCCTGTTCCTCTGTGACATCAAGAACGGTGTCACCGACTGGGACATGGACGTGGCTCAGATCCTGCGTCGTGCGAAGCTGCCTGCGCTGCTCGTGGCTAACAAGGCCGACGACGGCAAGGACTTGTACTATCAGTACGACTTCTACAAGCTGGGCTTGGGCGACCCTTATTGCATCAGCGCTGCCACCGGCAGCGGCACTGGCGACCTCCTGGACAAGGTCTTGGAGCTCCTGCCGGAGAAGTCGAAGGACGACGCGGAGGACGGTATTCCCCGTTTTGCCGTCGTAGGACGTCCCAACGCCGGTAAGTCGAGTCTTATCAACGCCTTCATCGGCGAGGATCGTCATATCGTCACCGATATCGCCGGCACTACCCGTGATAGTATCTACACCCGCTACGATAAGTTCGGCTTCGACTTCTACCTCGTCGATACGGCAGGTATCCGTCGTAAGAACAAGGTCTCGGAGGATCTTGAGTTCTATTCCGTCATGCGCAGCATCCGTGCCATCGAGAACAGCGACGTCTGCATCCTGATGATTGATGCCACCCGTGGCATTGAGGCGCAGGACATGAACATCTTCCAGCTTATCCAGAAGAACAACAAGTCGCTCGTCGTGGTCGTCAATAAGTGGGACCTCGTCGAGGACAAGTCACAGGAAGTCATAAAAACCTTTGAGTCGGCCATCCGCGAACGTATGGCACCGTTTGTCGACTTCCCCATCATCTTTGCCTCGGCACTCACCAAGCAGCGTATCTTTAAGGTCCTGGAGACCGCCAAGGAGGTTTATCTGAACCGTAAGGTGCGCATCGGTACCACGAAGCTCAACGAGGTGATGCTGCCACTCATCGAGGCCACGCCGCCGCCTTCGGTCAAAGGTAAATACATTAAGATTAAGTATGTCTCGCAGGTGCCTGACACGCAGATTCCCACTTTCGTGTTCTACGCCAACCTGCCGCAGTATATCAAAGAGCCCTATAAGCGTTTCCTCGAAAACAAAATCCGCGAGAACTGGACGCTTACCGGTTCTCCCATCAATGTCTTTATACGTCAGAAATGAGGAAACGGCGACTACTTGGGCCTCTTGCACTCCTGTTCTTCGTGGCTGCCTGTGGCGACCGCCTCAGTTCCGAAGAACTCGCAGCCTTGGCCGCTGAAGGCTATTACCGCCATTTGGTGGCAGGCGAGTACGAGAAGTTCCTCGAGGGTAGGGTAGGTGCCGATTCGCTGCCCGACAGCTACCGTGAGCAGTTGTTCACGGGCTATAAGCAGTTCATGGCTCAGCAGCAGCGTGTCCACCAGGGCATCGTCTCAGTGTCCCTCTGCCGTCAGAAGTTAAAGGAAGGTGATCATGGCTCGGGACTCCCCGTGACTGTCGATACCCTTGCCGGCTACACTTCTGTCTTCCTTCTCCTCTGCTATGGTGACTCCACCCAAGAGGAAATCGTAGTGCCTATGGTCGAGCATAACGGCCGCTGGCGCATGCGTTAGTCCGTCTCTCTATGCTGACACCCCGTGTCAGTCTCTGGTTTCTCTATGCCGTCAAAGGCTACGGGTAGGCGAGCTTGGCTCGGGATTCCTTGTGACGGCCTTCCCCCTCCTCCTCACATATCTCCTTCGCCATCGCATTCAGCTCCAAGCACATCTGCCTTGTTAGTGGAGTTTCGCGGTTGTTGTGCGGCCACGGCGCGAGAATCAGGAAGCGCCCTTCGGCACATGCCTCATAATAGCGATGCCCCGGCCGTGAGTATTCGTTGAACCCCCGTGGCGACAGGAAGATCAACGGCAGCTGGGCTTTGAGCGCAGCATCCATCACCGCCTTCTCACCGTCCGAGATGTCCGGCGACACCAGCACCACCCCCTCGCGGGCGAGAGCCACCTTCTTCTTAACCTCCTCTGCTATTTGTTCCTCTGTGAGGCTCCGCGAGCATTGCACCTGCCTTTTCCTCGGATAGTCGAGGAGGAACCTATTGCCGATGGCGGTATATGTGCGTCCTGCCACGGTGACGTCAAAACGTACGCGGAAGTATTCGCTATGAGCGCGGCGTATTGCTAACCGTCGTGGGTTGTCCTTCAGGTAGTCGCGCCACCGTTGCAGTTCCCCAGCCCCCTCCAGGATATGGTCGTTATACTGAGGCGACCAAAGGAGCCCGTGCTCGCGGTCTCTCTTCCCTGCTGTATTTGAAGGATGACACGGGGTGTCATCATAGTTCGACAGTTTTTCTATGCCGTCAAAGGCTACGGGTAGGCGAGCTTGGCTCGGGATTCCTTGTGACGGCCCTCGTCTCTCACTGCCGTCCCCTCGTTTCTCTCTGCCGTCCCCTCGTCTCTCTATGCTGCCACCTTGTGGCAGTTCAAACAGCTCCCGGTAGGCCCTGTTACACCCCGCCTTAAAACCCTTGACGACCGTCCCGAGGTTCACCCCCGCCTCCTCCTTGAAGAAGAGGATACCATGCAGATGGTCGGGCATGACCATCGTAGCGAGGACGGTGACGCCGGGGTAGTGCCTCTCGTTGTCGTGCCATGCCTGGCGAATACGTTCACCGAGGGGCGTGAGGACCACATGTGGAGCATCGGGACTGCCGTCGGGCGCTTCAGCATTTCCCACGAGTGTCCCCAGCAGGGGGCGACGTCCCTCGGTGGTCATCGTCACGAGATAGACGCAGCGGGAGGAGTAGTCATGGCCGACGCGGCGGCGGAGCATCGATGGTTTGGCGGTGCCGGCGTAGGGTTTGTGCTTGAGGAAGGATTCGTGGTCCATGAGTCTTTTCTTTTTTAAGCTGCCATGAGATGGCAGCATAGTTTAACGAAAACGACGAGGTGTCAGCATAGATTAACGATAGCGGTGGTCGTTTTCTATGCTGACACCCCGTGTCAGTATTGTTTACAAATGTTTACTTATACAGCTTCTTGCCGTTCTTGATGTAGACACCCTTGGCGGCGCTTTGGCCGTTCACCTTACGTCCCTGGAGGTCGAAGGTGTCGTCGCCGTCGTTGTCTAACTGCAGGTCACGGATGGCCGTCGTTGAGCCGTCGGCATTGGTGAAGGTGGCAGTAAGACGGGCGCCGCTTCCTGGGATGGAGGCCATAGGAGCAATATAGGCGCGCATCGGGAGGATGCAAGGACCGTTGAAGTTACTATCAGATGCAATCTTCTTCCAGGTCTTGTCGCCCTGCATGATGTAGTTGCCTTGGGCAGCATTTCCATCCATATAGCGCATGGTACCAACGAGTACGTAGTTGGTTGTTCCTGCTCCTGCGGGGGTCAGACGAGTGGCAGCATCATCGCTGGCGAAAGTCGTTGCCGGTACTTGGCCGCCTGTGCTTATGCTGAGCAGGTTGCCGGTGCCAGAGGCGATGACGACGTACGGCGTGAAGGCCTCCAGTGTACCTGTTACCTCCTTGAAGCCCAGGATGGTTGATGACGAAGCATCGAGGGTGTAAGCCTTCAACGTCGAAGGTATCGGCAGGTCGTAAGGCAGGCAGACGGTGTAGTGCTGTCCGGCCTTCAGCTGGCGGGTATTCTCGATGGTGTTGGCGGTGAAGGGGTACAGATTCTCGTATGCCCACTTGTATCCGTCGGCCTCGGTGAAGACCTGCTGGTTACCGTTCACGTCATCGTAGATCTTGAACTCGTCGCAGCGGAAGTCATTGTCTCCCACCTTATAGATGTAGTTCTCACCTGTGATGGTATTACCATTCAGGAACACCAGCGACTGCTTGGGCAGACCGTAGAACGTCGTTCCGCTGATGGTGCGGTCGAGGCTGTTGGGTGTGAGCTCCGTGGCTGCCGTTGCATCAACATACCTCATGTTAGTACTGCCTTCGAAGGCTGACGGCGTGATGCTCTTGATGGTGGAGGGCAAGGTGAGTGCTGTGATAGCTGCATTGCCAAAGGCCTTTTCATCGGCACCGACTACGGTAAATACCTTATTTTGGTATGTTACGGTTGAAGGAATTGTTACCTTCGGCGCCAAGTTTGAGGCTATTGCAGGAACGTAGTTATCACCATCCTTCTTGCCGACGGTCACTTCCTCACCCTCATTAGCATGATGGTAGGTGATTCCTTCGAGCACGAAGAACTCATTCACGATGGTGAAGTTCACCAACTTGGTTCCGCTGTACACTCCAGTACCTGTGATGGTGATTGTTGCTGTACCCTCATCGGTATTGTCTGCATAGCTCAGCGTGTATTCATCAGTTTTAATCATCTCGCGATCCTTATCCTTCACCACGATCGTAGGCTTAATCTCGGAGCCTGTTGCTGTCTGTGTCGGGATGGGATCAGGTGATACCGTGAAGTCAGTTGCGTAGGTACCTCCGAGACTCTTTGTGACCTTCTGCGTTGTTGTAGTCGAGCCTACGAGGTTGCTGTTCTCAACAGCATTCACCGTGATGGTATAAGTTCCAGCCTCAGTCACCTTGGTAGGATCGAACGTGTAGTTCGTTGCTGGAATCACGTTTTCACCATACTTAACGGTTACAGCGACATCGTGCTCAGCGTTATTATAATCAATGTCAGTAGTAGTAACTGTGATACCAGCATCGCTCAGGTCGCGAGGTTCAATGATGTAGTTACCTACAGCCGTTCCATAATATGTGGTTTGGGTTGTCTTAGCAGTGATGATGATTGCATTGCTATATACCTTAGCATCCTTATAGAAGTTGTCACCTTCTTGGACGAAGCTGAAATTATAATCATCAGAACTTAATGCCTGACCGTTCACTGTCACGGTAGTCGTAGCAGCTGTAGGCTTTAGGTCTGCACCAGTGTAGGTCTGCTTAGAGATGACCACAGCAGCGTTAGCCAGGTCGATAGCACCTTCAGGGGTGATGGTGAAGTCCTTGGTCACTTCGCCGGTGTAGTTACCCTTACCCGTAATGGTGAGGGCGTTGGCATAGGTACCGGGATCCTGATAGGTATAACCAGTAGAAACGGTGATGGTGTAGTGAGTGTCCTTGGTCAAGTCCGTCGAGCCATCCTTAACTACAACGACATCTGCAGGAACAATTACTGAACCCGTGAACGGTGTTGAGGTAGTGAATGCACACCCTGCAATATCCTTCGGCGTGATGATGTAGTCCACGGTCTTCGTACCATAGTAGTCGCCAATACCGGCAATAGTGATGGCATCAGTATATGTCTTGGCATTGGTGTACTCGTAACCCGTTTCAGACTTAGTCGTAATGGTATAGTCCGTACCCTGAACCAAGACTGCGTTTGTACTTGGATTCTTGACAATAAGGGTTGGGTTAGTACCTGCTCCGGTAGGAGTTTGTTCACTTCCATTGTAGACCGTCGTTGCCTCGACGTTGCATGTGGCGATGTCAATACCTGCAGAATTGCCTATATAGAAATTCACCTTACGGCTACCTGTGAAGTTTCCGCCTTCGACGGCAGTAATGGTGATGACCTCTGGATATGTTCCTGCAGTCTTATATGTCTTGGTGTCATCTACGTCAATCGTGTAATCGGTGGTAACGACCAAGGGAATATTATTGTATTTCAGCGTGACGAGTTTCTTGATACCAGTCGTAGCATCGTCGTTAGCGGTATACCCTGTTTCCGTGTAAGGCTGGCTGTGTCCCTCGACGGTAACGTCGTTGATGTTGCGCGGGCTAATAACCAGGTCTGCGGTACGCATACCGGCATACAGGCTACCTGGTTTGCCCTCAATGATGATGGCATCCTTGTATGTACGTGCATACTTGTAGACGTTATCGGCACTGTTACCGAAGTCAGCAAGGTTATAGTTCGAGGTGGGAACCAAGCTGAGGGTGTAGGCACCAGCGTCGCCAGATTGTAGTGGGCCGGGCAGGTTCGAGTCATAGACCGTTACCTTTATGGCATTATCACCAGTTGCGAGATGCTGCTTGCCATCATATACGATATCTGCCACGGTGACGGTAATCTTAGGACTGGATATCGACATGACCACATTATATTTATGAGGATAGGTGTTATCTCCAGAAGCTTCCTTCACCACGACATAGTCCTCGGCATTGACTGGTGCAAAGACCTGAGTTTCCACATTGGTGAGCACGGCCTGACCGCTGGACAACTTGATGTTGTAGTCGCCACGGGTAATGGTATGGCTATTGAAATCAAGCTTGAACGTGCCGTTAGCGTTAGTTGGAAGTGTGATATTCTGACTCATGGTGACATCAGCCATGAGCTTGATGGTCTCGTCAGCAACTACATTGTCGAAAGCCTCTGCCAGTGTGAGGTAGCCGTCAATCGTGTTGTTGGCATGGATAACCTGCACAGGTGTGAAACCAATGCTATAAGTGCCATTGCCATTGTCAACCCACATCATTCCACCGGGGAGTTCAGTTTCAGTGTTCTGGACGAAGCTTGTGGCAGCTGTCACGGAGACATCATTCAGACTGTTACCGTTGACATCGGTCACGGCAATCAGCTCTTTACCTGCAAGTGTACCACCATTCAGCTTCACGTCCACAGGCAGTATGGTGGTGTGCTGTGCCACAGCGATGGCAGCACCCTTGGTGGTCGTACCGTTACCGTTCTCATTGTAGCTATAATCGGTGGCTGTACCTGTAATGGTTCCGCCGTTCACCGTCAGTTTTCCTGCACGTACCTCAATACCGCTTTCACCTATGACGGTAGCGCCGTCTTCGATGGTTACGTTAGCATTACCATTGAGGGCTATACCAGTGAGAGGATCTTCGTCGGTAGAGTCGAGTCCGTCGGTGGTGACGGTTCCATTCACCGTAATATTAATATTGTTCTCGGTGTTCTTTAGGTTACCCAGCACGAAGAGCATACCCTTGACCGTGCCTCCGACGGTAACGTCGATGATGTTCTTATTAGCGTCGTTGCTACCGAAGACGTTCAGACCATACTGTTTACCTGACAAGGTCACGCCAGTGCCGATGGTTAGGGTGCGCTTCTGAGTCAAATCGCCAGTACCGCGAACCTCGATAGGAGCCAAACCATTCTCTGTAGTGGAAATGACGCCATGAGTAGCATCGGCTGTTCCCGTGTTGGTGATGTTAAGGCTACCACCAGCTAGAGCGATGTTGCTGCTACTTTCGATGTTATGTCCGTTCAGGTCGAGCGTGATGCTCTTGTTCTCTGTGGTAGTGGCATAGCGGTTGCCTGTGCCAGCATAGGCAGGCGTAGCACCTGCGTTGATAAACAGACGATCCGTAAGAGAAATATCGGCCAACAACGTGATGGTCTGACTGTTGGCTGCGGCTGCGACAGCTGCGGGAAGCGTAGCGTACTTTGTATCACCTATCTTGGCTACAGCTTCGCCAATCGTATAAGTACCGGGGGTCGTCGTCTCAATCCACATCTCGCCTTCGGGGAGGGTGATGGTGTTGCTCTGGGAGGTGATGGTGGGTTCGGGAGTTTCAGTGCTTGCACTAGGAGCGGTGTAGACATGATCCGCGATCATCGCGCCGTTAGCGCTGGTGATTGTCGGGTTACCGGTGATGACCGTCGTCGGTGTGCCGCCGGGATAGTCGCAGGACTCGACCACGATGGCGTCACCGGTGGCGTTCGCACCGTCGCCGTTGTGAGTAAAGTCAGCCGCTGCGCCGGTACCATTGATGGTACCGCCAGAGATGTTCAGCGTTCCAGACTTCTGATAGATGGCAGTAGCACCAGTAATAGTTGCACCGTCCTCAACAGTTGTAGTACCTGTGCCAGGCAGATAAACAGCCACATCATTCGATGTGATTACGGCACCGCTCTTAATGTTAATGGTGGCATTGGTAGTCTGAATACCATTTGTGGCAATAGCAAATGTGTTTCCGCCATTGATGGTTCCCTCAACATTAAGTGTGTTGTTTGTGCCAGTGATGACCACGGAATTACCCTCAAGGATGACGCCCTCGCCAATATTGACGGTGTTGCCACTGTTACTAATGCCGATAATACCGTTTGCCGTTGTATTGACAATCTTTCCACCCTTCCCTGCTGAAGTGTCAACGATGTTGAGGGTAAGATTATTGGAACCACTCTTGAAAAAGAGCACATTGAAATCAGAGTTTTGGGTGGAAGTCCATGTATGACCATTTAGGTCAAGAGTTACATTTGCGCTCACAGGAACACGTGCCCAACTGATATCATCTAAGAGCTGATATGTACCAGCTTTACTCCATGAGTTGTCAATATTTGACAGATAGGTAACAGCTCCATTCGATGCTGCCGTGAATTTTACCTTGGCAACCTCCTGAGTATAGGTGGTGACACCATCAGCTGTTGTACTGGCTATCACGTAGCCTTCATAAGCATTAATTGTACAAGAGAAAGTCTTCTTCTCCACTTTCAGTGTTTTGTCGGCGGTAGGCATTGTGTAAGCAGCTGCGGGCTTGGCAAGAAGGACAATCACGTCATTTGCGCCAGCAGCATCAGCAGCTGCTGTAAAGGTGGTGTAGTATGTTTCACCAATCTTTGCCTCATTCTGAAGAGTTACGCCATAAGTACCACTGCCATTATCCGTAGGTGCGTAACCATCAGCGCAGTAGGCAGCATTAACAGCAGAGTTGAAAGAACCACCAGAAACAGAAACAGCTTTTGCATTTGCTGCTTGCTCAGAGGTCAGAAGTGCCTGCTGGCCGGAACCGCCAGTGAACGTTCCACCCGTGATTTTGAGCGTAGAAAGCATAGTGTTGCTGCCTTTTCCTACATACTCATACACAGCGGCACCATTTGTACTCTCAATTGTAGGAATGTTAGTACTAGTAACCGTCCTTATAGTAACACTAACACCGTTTGCATCATAATCCGGATTGCTCTCAATTTGGATAGCGCAGCCAGAAGCATTCACGCCATTGCTCCAACCCGTAGTGGGAATATTTGCCGGACCCGTTGCTCTGATGACAGAATTTCCATAAACATCCAAAGTACCAGCCTTGATAGCGACACCACTTGCATAACCCTCAACAGTACCTCCACTAATGGTAAGTGTACCCTTCTGGGGATGATAAATGGCTGCTTCTTGAGTCGACTTGACAAAGCCTCCTGTTACTTTAATTTCAGAACCTTGTGTGTCTGACCCATTACCTTGAATTGCTGCGTATGTACCCTGACTTGTCAGGTTACCTTTTGTAGTCACACTAGCATATCCACGAATGAAAACGCAACAATCTCCGCTTGAGGTGACATTTACATTTTCGTAAATAGATAATTGTGCTCCATATTTAGACGTCACGCCTGATTCACGACTATCAATGCGGAATGCCTCTCCACTAACGCTAATGCCACCCTTTGTTGTTCCCAAATCTTTAACATACAAAGTACCTTTGGTCAGCTTAAATGTGGTGCCAAGAGTTGAATAAACGGTATGACCATTCAAATCGAAGGTCACGGTTTTTGTGGGATTGAGTGTGATAGTTTCTGTAACCGTCACGTCAGCGAGCAGCGTAATGGTCGTAGTCGTTGTAGCCCCGTTGGCCGCAGCAAAGGCTTCCTCCAACGTTCCATATAACTCTTCGCCAATTTTGGCTTTTGCTTCTGCTGGGGTCACTTGCGCTCCAGTCCCGGGTTGTTCAGTCCCGGTCTGTCCGGGCGTTGAACCTTCTGGAGGTGCATAGAATCTTTGTCCCCACGCTGTTGTTGTAACTCCTGCGAGTAGTAGTGCAATGAATGCAAGAATAAATTTCTTCATATCTTTTTTCTTTTTTTTTGTTTTCTCTCGTTATTGGCCTATGAGGGCGTTGATTTCGTTGTCGGACAATCCTTTGGCTCTCATATTCTCTATGATGCGCTGGCGCTCGATGTTGGTGGCGTCCTCGCGCTCGTCGATGATTTTCGACTTCATGACATCGTTCTCCACCATGCGGCGCTCCATCTCGCGTACATACTGTCGGCGCTCGTTGTCCGGCAGGTTGTCGAGGCGCAGGCGTTCGCGGGCTTCAGGCAGTCCCGGGGCGTTGAAGCTGTCGGGGATGTCGCCGGTCTTGAGGAAGCTAATCCACTGGTCGAGCGACTCCTTGGCTACCTTGTTGAAGTTGTTCACCTTCAGTACGTAGTACTCCGGCAGCAGGTCGGCGGGCTCGTTGGCTCCGAAAAGCTGGCGCTGGCGTTCCGACAGGTGAAGCGGTTCGCCGTCGTGGAGTCCCCGGAAGTCGGTGCGTCCGCGGTAGACGTAGTCGGAACCCTGACCGAGGTCGAAGTAGACGATGTTGATGGAGAACACTTTTTGTATCTTGTCGTAGTCATCGCCCAGCTCCATGTAGTCGGTAATGGCCTTGCTGGTGCCGTAGAGCATCCGTTGGAAGTAGCTGTAGGCGCGTTCATTCTGCACCTCGATGATGATGCGGCGGCCAGTGGCGTCCTCGCACATGATGTCCACGCGGTTGTACTTGTCCTGAGCATCGTCCTGGTTTGCCTCGCTCTCCAGGAACTTGTGTATCTTGATATCCTGTTCGAGCAGAACGGACAGAAAGCCTTCTAACACAACAAAGTTGGCCTTGTTGCGCAGCAGGCGTTTCATCGCCCAGTCGAACCGGATATACTTATTCATATCATTAACTCTTCACTTCTCACTTCTCACTTCTCACCTCGCCTCGCGACTATACGAGGGCTCGGTGGCGGGTTCGTAACCAATCTCGTAGGTGAGGTGGAGCAGGCCGAGGTCCTTGGTAATCTGCAGGGCGATGGCTTGCTTCTGTCCCTCGAACGTGAGGCTCAGGGGTATGGTGGTTGTTGCCTGTCCTTTGTACTCAGTGCCGGCGTTGTTTCTCACGGTGTAGTCTATGGTGACCTCAGCCACGGGGGCGTCGGTGCCGCGCACCTGCAAGGGTATGTAGAACAGTCCCTCGTGTGCTGACAGCTCTTGGGGCGTATCAGTCAGCTGCAGCCGAGTGTCGGGCTGCTTGGTGTAGGTACGTGTGGTGGTGAGCTCGCCGCTGATGATCTCCTTCCAGTTTGGACCGCTGGGGCTGTTGAGCACGAGGCGAGCCTTGGTGGTGAGGTTCTTATATTCGATGGTGAGCTTGTCGAGGTAGACGGTGGCATAGCCGCTGATGTAGGTAGCCATGTCGCTGGTCAGCTGCACGGTAATCTGGTCGCCGATGCAGGCCAGTGCGTGGCGGAAGACGAAGCGCATGGAGGATTTGACGTCTGAGGGCTTCATCTGGTCGATGAACAGCTCGTCGTCCCATCCCGTGTCAATGAGTCCGCCGGTCTTGACGCCGTACATCAGGTCCACCTGGTTAGCGCCGTCGCCCCATGGTTTGTCGGGCAGTCGGAAGTTGAGCCAGGGGTCGCCGAGGTCGTACTTCTTCGACATGTCGATGATGCCCGTCTCGGAGCCCTCGCGGGGGTTGGCCTCGTAGGGGGCGTAGGCGAAGAAAGAGACGTACTCATTGCTTTCGCCCGTTTCCTTGCTGGTGGAGTTGGGCCAGTATTTCACGGGGTTGTAAACCCAGTTGTAGCCGCCGCCGCTGGCTGACTGTCCTACAACTTTCTGGTTATACATGAAGTCAGGCGAGACGGTGGTGTTCTCATACTTCAGCTTACCTGTGTAGGATGCAAAGATGCCGAATCCTGTCTCTGCCAGTTTCGTGGCGGTGTTTACTTCACCAACAGCTCGGGTGAGGCTTCCTTCGTCGACTCCGATGGTGATGGGGTCTCCCTTCTGTTGCACCTCTTCTGTAGTCAGTTCGTCGTTCTGACAGGCTGTGACCATCAGGGCGGCTGCAAAGAATGTTAAGTATTTCTTCATATCTTATTTATTTTTTATTTTTGTCTTCTTCGGGTGGCTGCCACGGGGTGGCAGCATAGGTTGACGGCTGAGCCGTCTCTCTCCCTCACTTCTTGCCTCTTGGCGGGCAGGGGACACTCCCGCTTTTCTTCATCTAATTGTAATAATGTATGTGTGCGCGTGTTTGTTTTTTTAGGAAGGTGGGGCCGCCGGTACGCCACCGGCGGCTCCGCCTTATTTAGCGTTTATTCAGTTTATACTGATGGATTACTGCTTCTTGCCAACCTTAATGCGGATGTTAGCCTTTGTTGTGCAAGCAGGATCGGTATACAGTTCTACGATATCATCAACCTTTGCGGGGCGCTTGACGTAGAATGGATCAAATGTTGAAGCTTCAGGACCAGGCGTATTTGTCAGGACAGTAATTTTGTAAGCGTTATTACCTTCTGCTTCAATTTTTACTGTTCCGTTAGAGCTATATGTGACACCAGTGAATGCATAGACGGGAGCTGCGGGCTTTTCCGTTACTTCATTTTCAGAGATAACTACCCAGATACCTGTGGTCTTGAATACCTTATCGTCCTCGTCATACTTCAGGAGCTGAGTCTTCTCGCCCATCTTTGCAGTTACAGGAACGAAGAAAGTCAGGTTCTTGTAAGCATCAACCTTTGATCCCTTAGGCTGAATTGCGACATAGTTGCCAATGAACTGGTTATCAGGAGCAGTAAATGCAACAACCTCTGCATAACCATAGTCTACAGCAACGTCATCATCCTTGTCGAAGTATGAAACATAACCGTACTTTGTACCTACGTCAGGCAGAGCAACCTCAGCGGTAGCCTGGTTGGGATCCTGGTTGTTCGGCAGGTTCACGATGGTCTCACCATTGTCAATCCACGGAGTAACAGTAGCCTCAACCTTCACGCTGGTCATACCGAGGTGGAGGTGGATGTCATACTGATAGCCAGGCTCGAAGTCGATGCCCTTACCGAAGATAGCCTCCTTGGTGATGATGTTCTCAATGCTGCTACCCTTGGTCAGGTTGTCAGAGAATACATCAGCGAGGTTCGGGTCGATGGTCTCAACGTCGTAAGCAATTGTGACGTTAACATCCTCACCGTTGTTACGGGGAATCACATAGAAGTAGCCATTGTTCTCCTTGGGATCACCACCGAAGAGCAGTGTGGTACCTACGGCACCAGTAGCCTGAATAGCTGTATTATTACCAGCAGTTTTCTGAACAGTTGCTGTATTTTCTTTCAGTTCAACTGCTTTCTTGACATCCAGCTTACCACCGTCAACAGTCATAGCACCTACACCAGGATTCTTGCGGCTGAACTTACGGATTTTACCGTCAGCATCTGCTACGTTGACCTCAGCATCCTCGAGGAGGCAAGCGTTCAGACCCTTCAGGCTCTCGCCCTTATCGATCTTACCCTGACCCTCAGCACCGTCCTTCAGACCGTCCTGATAGATCATCTTACCGAATACGAGCTCCTTCACACCGTCGAAGTCCTTCCACAGAGGCAGGCCGGGCTCGGTGTTGTTCAGGTTCAGCGCACCCTTGTTGGTCCAACCCTCGATAGAGAACTGGCGAACCCAGATACGAGTCTCGTCGGCGTTGATCACATCGGTAACGTCGGGAGTAGGAGCAGCACCGTCCTCATACTTGTCATCGATAGCAGTACCGGTGGGATAAGTACCCTCCTTCGGAGTCTTCTGGTCAGCGATGTAGTCGATGGTGATTCTTACCTTAGCCAAAGCGTGCTTCAGGTTGAAGACGAGCTTGTCCTTGGCAGGATCGTTGGGCTTCACCAGGTCGATGAACGGCAGACCGGGCTTCACTTCCACGGCCTTGTTCTTCGTCGTGCTACCTTCCTTACCGTCGATCGGCGTGTAGTTCTCTACAGCGTTCTCAGCTGCGATACCCCAGAGCAGGTCAACAGAAGTTGCGGGGTTGGTGTCCACCACGTACTTCACGATGGGGTCACCGGTAGCGGTGTTCTTGTTGACGCTGATGATGTTGTAGTTCTGTAGAGAATCCTTCTGTTCCTGTGTGGCATCTGCGGGAACGTCAACCTCACCCGTTGTGGGCTCGATCTTGGTCCAAGGAGCATAAGCGAAGAAGGTCACGTAGTCAACCTCGTCGGAGATGGCTGCATCACCGTACTCGTTCGGCCAGTACTTCACGGGCTCGTACTTCCAGATGGTACCATAGGTAGCGGGGCTTTCCTTGGTGGTCACCTGCTGGTTGTACATGAAGTTAGGCGTAGCACTGGTGCTGTACTGCTCGCCAGCGGTGTAATAAGCGAACACACCGAAACCGTTTGCGCCGATGTTGGCGTTGTTGAGGTCACCGGTCTGGCCACCGCCACGGGTGATGCCGCGCTGAGCGTAGACATCGAATTTCACTCCACCTTGGTTCTCAATAGCCTGCTGGTTAGCATTCTGATCGAGCACTTCGGTCTCAGAGCAGGCAGCAAACATTGCTGCGGCTGCTGCGAAAAGAAATAACTTTTTCATACGTTAATAATTTAGTGAATAAATAAAAATAAAAGTTGTTCTCTCTTTTTTGTTCTTATATGTTTTTAATCTGTTGGTTATGCTTAGAAGCCTACTTCGACCTTGGCACCATCCTTCCAGGGGATGACCACACCGCCGAACTCCAGTCCGTTGACACCCTCTACCTCAGGAAGCGTAGGGATCTCGTCGGCGGTGAGCACGTTGCGGAGGTCAATACTCAATGCGTCGGCATTACCGATAATCAGCCTGTCGGTGTCACCATAGACCTCCACCACGTTGCCGCAGTCGATATGGAAGTGGCAAACGGTCTTGCGGTCGCGGAGGGTGATGGCAAGGTTGACGCGCACAGCGTCCTTAGGTGCCGACGATACGAAGAAGGGATCAGGCGTCTTCTGGTTGAGCACCCAGTTCTGGCGCTGTTTGATGCCGTCGTAGTCCTTCCAGAGCTCGTTGCGCATACCCCAGGTGTCGAACGTCTTGGCAATGTAACCCTCGTTGTCGCCCGTCACAAAGACCTCCCAGTCGTCGAGTGCCAGCATACAGGGGTCATCGGACGTGCGGTTCTCAGCGAGGAAGAATCCGTCGGCCAGACCGGCGATGGTACCCTGAGTCTTATAGAGGTAGTAGATACCCTTAATAGGAATACGTACGCGCATGTGCCAAGGCACGATGAGGGGATACATGCTGAACGTCTGCTGAATCAGCGTCGACTGGTAAGACCCGCGCTCCTTGTAAGGGATATAGTGGTCGTACTTACCCGAGATGATGTTCATCATCGTGGTGTCGCTGGCCATCTGCTCCGGCTGGTTGTGAACCGTCCAGTAGCCAGTTACCTGCTTCTGCAGCATCTGGTGAGCGTAGGCGGGGTCGCCGTAGAGCTCGATGTCCTCGATGGGCTGGTAGGCGGCCGGCGTCGACTGCACCTTGGCGGTGTTGGCATAGTCCATGCCGATGAACTCCTGCTTACCGTACTCCGAGGGAGAGTAGTCGAAGACGAGTGCCTCGTAGGTACCCTTGGAGAGGTAGGTCTCGAAGTTGTTCACGTCGGCGGTGATGTAGTGCTCGGACTTACGGCCGTCGGTGGGGAAGATCCAGATGCTCATACCATAGGGATCCGGGGTGTGAGGATAGAGCCACTTGTCGCGGTCGTAGTGTCGCCAGTCGGTGAGGATTTTCACCTGCTTGAAGTAGTCCTGATAGACGTAGAGCTCGCGGCGTTCGCAGCTGCCCGTAGTCAGGAGCATCAGCGCTGCTGCCACGGCGGGCAGCGCCTTGGTGATGCATTTGATGTATTTCTTGGTCGTTTTCATCTTTCCTTCAGTTTAGCGTTCTTACTTAGCCTTCTTAGCTTCCTTTGCGGCCTGCTTGGCAGCTTTCTTGGCGGCCTTCTCAGCCTCTATCTCGGCCTTGGCTGCAGCCTTGGCTTCCTTCTCGGCCTGCTTGGCGGCGGCCTTGGCGGCAGCCTTGGCTTCCTTCTCGGCCTGCTTTGCGGCGGCCTTGGCGGCTTTCTTGTCAGCCTTGGTGGGCTGCGACGAGGTCGCAGCATAGGAGACGGAAGAGGCGGGGGCCTTGGCGGCCTTAGTGCCCGCCGGAGAAGCGGCGGGAACCGTGCGGCCCTGCTTCTCTAAGCGCTGGGCCTCCTTGCCGGCCTCCGCGCCTGTGAGGGGCTCGGGAGCGGGCTCGTAGACGGGGATGCGCTCGTCGTCGATACTGGTGTAGATCTTGGTCTTCTTAGAGGTGCGGATGATGTAGGCCAGCGTGATGTTGGCGTGAGTGAGACCTACGATGTGCTTCCACGAGGTCTTCTGCCACATCAGGTGCGGGTCTTCCTTGGTGCCGTCGGGCTCTTCCTCATGTCCCACGGGGAAGATGCTGGAGCCGAGATATTCGCGGTAGTTGGTGGGAATCCAACCGAAACCGACACCGGCGTCGATGGCCCACTGCTTGCGCTTACCCCAGCGGTGCTGGTAGCCGAAGTTTCCATATACATTCAGGTACTCGCCCTGATAACCCTTGTGCTTTTCTCCGATGAGCCACTCGAAGTCGTAGTAACCGGCACCTACGCCGAGGCCGATGTGCCAGCCGTCGATGAGGTGATGCTTCATGCGGTCGCCGAGCCAGTAGCGGAGCTCCAGGCCTACGTCACCACACTGGTGTGCGTTGGTGTTGTGGTTCCATATCCACCAGGGCCAGAAGACCTCACCCTCGATACTCCAGCGGTTCTTGGTGCCGAGGGGAACCTCGACCTGTGCGTTAGGCGCAATGACACCCCACAGCAGGAAGTTGGTCTTGAGGGCGATGACCGGTGTGTGGTCGATGGGGTCAGCATACTGCGGGCAGCGGTCGGGCAGATAGACGATGGTGTCGCGGATGACGAGGGTGTCGCAGCAACGCTCCTCCTCGGTCATCGGCACGATGACAGCCGAACCCGAGGTGCGGAGGGGTGCTAAGTACTTGTCAGACAGTGTCTTCCAAATCTTTCCCTTGCGCATGTTGCGGAGCTTCTCCTCACGCGGGTCAACCTTCCACTCGTCCTGTCCCTGTTCCTGAGCCAGGCTTTTGAGTACTTCGTACTTCCAAGGCTCGTTGCTGGCTTCCACCGTTTTGTAGAAGGCACCCCAGCGGGCTCCCTGGTTGATGACGGTCACTTTGTCTACGAGGGTTCCTAAACGTTCCATCAGAATGTTCTTGAGGGTGACGCCGCGCTCCTCGCCCAGTCGGCGGTTGAGCTCAGCGGGACCTTCGGGTGATGCACCGCCGTAGACCTCGAGTTTGAGGCTCTTGTCCGGCATTCGCTGATAGTGCGTCTTGACTCTGTTGACGAAATCGTCGATCACCTTGGCATTGTCGGCATAATTCATGTCGAGATTGCTCTGTCCGACGCGGAAGCGTACTTCCAATGTGTCTCCCACGACATCGGCTGCCTGAACGACGGTAGCCGAGGCCAATAACAGAAGACTAGCCAGCAGTTTCCTCACCGCTGACGTGCATCCGGATGTTCTCAGTTGCTTAATCTTCATTGTATTATGTTTTGTTTTTTTGTTAGCTATTATAATTAATAAGGTATAGGGCATATGATGTCCTCTCCCATTTTGTTACTAATCCTCCGCAAAATTAGTAAAATTTTCCTTATGTTGTATAAAAAGGAGGGTAAAAAATGAGGGCCGTTAAGAAGTTTTAACGTTTGGGGAGGGGCCGTCACGAGGAATCCCGAGCCAAGCTCGCCTACCCGTAGCCTTTGACGGCATAGAGAAACGGGCCCGCCGGAGAAGCGGCGGGCACCGTGGTTAGATCTTGATGCCGCCGGAGAAGCGGCGGGCACCATAATTAGATCTTGATGCCGTTGGAGAAGCGGCGGGCACCATAATTAGATCTTGATGCCGTTGGCGAGGACGGCCTCGCGCATCTTTTTCTGGAGGTTGCTGGCGAAGATGAAGTCGGTGAGGCGCTGGTTCTTGGACTCCATGATGTCGTGACTGACGCCCTGCCACTCCTTGTTGCCCTCATAGATAAAGATGATGTTCTCGCCGATGCCCATGACGGAGTTCATGTCGTGGGTGTTGATGATGGTGGTCATCTTGTACTCCTGGGTGATGCCGTGCAGGAGGTCGTCGATGACGAGGGAAGTCTTGGGGTCGAGGCCGGAGTTGGGCTCGTCGCAGAAGAGGTACTTGGGGTTCATGACGATGGCGCGGGCAATGGCGACGCGCTTCTGCATACCTCCGGAGATCTCGCCGGGGAACTTTAGTTCGGCACCCACGAGGTTGACGCGGTCCAGACAGTCCATTGCGCGGCGTTCGCGTTCGCGGAGGGTCATCGTCGAGAACATATCGAGGGGGAACATGACGTTCTCGAGGACGGTGAGGGAGTCGAAGAGGGCTGCCGACTGGAAGATCATACCCATCTCGCGGCGCATCATAATCTTTTCTTTCTTGCTCATGGCCACGAAGTCGCGCCCGTCGTAGAGCACCTGTCCGCTGGTGGGCTCGAGGAGTCCCACGAGGTTCTTCATCAGCACGGTCTTGCCGGAGCCCGACTGTCCGATGATGAGGTTGGTCTTTCCATCCTCGAAGACGGTTGAGATGTCCTTCAGCACTTCCCTGCCGTCGAATGACTTATAGAGGTTCTTGACTTCGATCATGACAGCAGCTGGGTTAAGAAGACATCACTAAAGAGGATCAGCACCGAGGACGACACCACCGCATCCGTCGACGCCTTACCCACATTGACGGAACCACCCTCGACGGTATAGCCGAAGAAGGCGGGCACCGAGGTGATGATGAAGGCGAAGAAAAGGCTCTTGATGATAGACATCCACATGAACCACGGGATAAAGGTGTGCTGGAGGCCCAGCGTCAGGTCGTCGGGCGTGATGATGTGCATGCCGTAGGCCGTGAAGTAGGCGCCGACGATGCCCATGCCGCTGGAGAAGATGACGAGGAAGGGCATGAGCGTGATCATGCCGAGAATCTTAGGCAGGATGAGGTAGCAGGCGGAGTTGACGCCCATGATGTCGAGGGCGTCTATCTGCTGCGTCACCCGCATGGTGCCCAGCTCCGAGGCAATGTTCGAGCCCACCTTTCCGGCGAGGATGAGACACATGATAGAGCTCGAGAACTCCAGCAGCATGATCTCGCGGGTGGTGTAGCCCGCCACCCATCGCGGCATCCAGGGCGACTCGATGTTGACCTTCATCTGGATGCAGATGACGGCGCCGATGAAGAACGAGATGAGCAGCACGATGCCGATGGAGTTGACGCCCAGTTGCGCCATCTCCTTGACATACTGCTTGCGGAACATCCTCATCCGCTCGGGTACGCTGAACGTGCGTCCCATGAGCATGACATAGCGACCGAAGGTGGTCAGCCATTTCTGCAGAAGCTTCATCGACTTTTCGTAATTTGGCTGCAAAGTTACATTTTTTTTGAGGAGTGAAAGGAGTGAAAGGAGTTAAAAGGAGTTAAAGGACGAATGTTTTGCCATAATTGTTGTACCTTTGCAGAGATTATGGAAGAAGAGAGCATTGTACTGAGGGCCGAGGGCCTGGTAAAGCGCTACGGAAAGCGAACGGTGGTGAACGACGTCAACTTCGACGTGCGCCAAGGCGAGATTGTCGGACTGTTAGGACCTAACGGTGCCGGCAAGACCACCTCTTTCTATATGACCACGGGCTTGATCGTGCCCAACGGCGGACATATCTACTTAGGCGACGAGGAGGTGACCGACTTCCCCGTCTACAAGCGCGCCCGTGCCGGCATCGGCTACCTGGCCCAGGAAGCCTCGGTGTTCCGCAAGATGTCGGTGGAGGACAACATCCTCTCCGTGCTCGAGATGACGGGCAAGCCCCGCGCCTACCAGTTGGAGAAGTTAGAGGAGCTCATCAAGGAGTTCCGCCTGCAGAAAGTGCGCAAGAACAAGGGCGACCAGCTGTCGGGTGGTGAGCGCCGCCGTACGGAGATTGCCCGCTGTCTGGCCATCGAGCCGAAGTTCATCATGCTCGACGAGCCCTTCGCGGGTGTGGACCCCATCGCCGTCGAGGACATCCAGCATATCGTCTGGCGCCTGAAGTACAAGAACATCGGCATCCTCATTACCGACCACAACGTCCACGAGACGCTGAACATCACCGACCGCGCCTACCTGCTCTTCGAAGGGCGCATCCTTTTCAAGGGCAAGCCCGAGGAGCTTGCCGAGAACCCCATTGTCCGCGAAAAATACCTCGGTTCGAACTTCGTACTCCAGAAGAAAGACTTCCAGCAGCTCGACGAGGAGAAGCGGCGCAAAGAGGCTGAGGAAGAGCAACTTACGTAAGGACGCAAAAACGGGGGACTTTGGTCGGACTAAAGTACCCCCTTTGGTCGGACTAAAAGGTGAGTTTAGTCCGACCAAAAGGAGCGTTTAGTGGTTGGTGGTTAGAGGTTAGGGGTTAGAGAATTGAGCGTGTGAAACAAGCGAAATTTGAAAAAAGTAATTATTTTTTTGGCGTTTCGCCGAAATCTTCGTACCTTTGCAGCCCAATTTCGATCATATATATATAAATAAGGTATAAGACAATGAACATTACGTTTGAGAACGCCGACAAGGTGAACGGTCTGCTGACCATCACCGTCGAGAAGGAAGACTATCAGGAACAGGTCGAGAAGACCCTGAAGAACTATCGCAAGAAGGCCCAGGTACCCGGATTCCGTCCCGGAATGGTGCCTATGGGCATGATCAAGAAGCAGTACGGCACGGCCGTCAAGGTGGACGAAGTGAACCGTCTGCTGGGCGACAAGCTGATGGCGTATATCCAGGAGAACAAGATCCAGATGTTAGGCGAGCCGTTGCCCAGCGAGAAGCAGGAGCCGCAGGACCTGGAGCAGGACGGCCCCTTCACCTTTGTGTTCGACATTGCCGTTGCTCCCGAGTTCAAGGCTGAGCTGAGCGGTCGTGACAAGGTGGACTACTATACCATCAAGGTGGACGACAAGCTCATCGACGACCAGGTGGCGATGTACGCCTCTCAGGCCGGCGAGTTCGTCAAGGGTGAGATCTTCGGCGGCAACGACACGCTGACCGGTGACCTGCGCCAGTTGGACAAGAAGGGCAACACCTTGGAGGGCGGCATCACTACCGACAGCGGTATGATCATGCCTGCCTATATCAAGGACGAGAAGCAGCGCAAGCTCTTCGACGGCTGCAAGCCCGGCGACATTATCACCTTCAACCCCAAGAAGGCCTATCCCGACAACGATGCTGAGATTGCCGCCCTGCTGAAGGTTGACAAGGAGCAGGTGAAGGACCTGGACAGCGACTTCAGCTACCAGGTGACAGAAATCCGCCACTTCCAGCCCGCCGAGGTGAACCAGCAGTTGTTCGACCGCGTCTTCGGCGAGGGAACATGCAAGGACGAGAAGGAGTTCCGCCAGAAGATCAGCGACATGCTGAAGGCCCAGCTCGTCCAGAACAGCGACTATAAGTTCCTGCTCGACGTGCGCGCGCATATGGAAAAGAAGGTAGGTAAGCTGGAGTTCCCCGAGGCCCTGCTGAAGCGCGTGATGCTGAACAATAACAAGGACAAGGGTGCCGACTACGTGGAGAAGCACTTCGAGGGTAGCATCCGTGAATTGGAGTGGCACCTCATCAAGGAGCAGTTAGTGGCTGCCCAGGAGATCAAGGTGGAAGAAGCCGACCTGAAGGTCATCGCCAAGGAGGCCGTCCGTCAGCAGTTCGCCCAGTATGGTATGTCGAACGTTCCCGACGATGTGTTGGAGAACTACGCCGCCGAGCAGCTGAAGAAGCGCGAGAACATCGACAACTTCGTGGACCGCGCCGTCGACATGAAGCTGACCGAGAAGCTGAAGACCGTCGTCAAGCTGAACGAGAAGGAGGTGACGTTAGAGGAATTCAACAAGATGATGCGCGGCGAGTAAGCTGAAATGCATAAAAAACAAAAAAAACAAAAAAAAGTAGGAAACTTGTTGGTTTTCTACTTTTTTTTATTAACTTTGTATCTCTTATTCGACAATAGACTATGAACGATTTCAGAAAATACGCTGTAAAGCACTTAGGAATGGACGGCCACGCACTCGACGACGTGATGCGTGTGCAGTCGCAGTACTTGAATCCCTACATCCTGGAGGAGCGCCAGCTGAACGTGACCCAGATGGACGTCTACAGCCGCTTGATGATGGACCGCATCATCTTCCTCGGCACCCAGATTGACGACTACACCGCCAACACGCTGCAGGCGCAGCTGCTGTACCTCGACTCCGTGGACTCGGGCAAGGACATCTCGCTGTATATCAACTCGCCCGGCGGCAGCGTGACTGCCGGACTGGGCATCTACGACACGATGCAGTTCATCCAGAGCGACGTCGCCACCATCTGTACGGGTATGGCCGCCTCGATGGCCGCCGTGCTGTTAGTAGCCGGTCAGGAGGGCAAGCGCTCGGCATTGCCCCACAGTCGTGTGATGATCCACCAGCCGTTGGGCGGTGTGCAGGGTCAGGCCTCGGATATCGAGATTGAGGCGAAGGAGATTCTGAAGTTCAAGAAGGAACTGTACACCATCATCAGCGACCACTCGCATACGCCCTATGAAAAGGTGTATCAGGACTCAGACCGTAACTACTGGATGACGGCCGAGGAGGCGAAGGAATATGGAATGATTGATAATATTCTGGTGAGGAAGTGAAGAAGTGAAAAGTGAAGAGTGAAGAAGTGAAGAGTAATGAAAAAAGCATGTAGTTTCTGTGGAAGGACCGACCGTGAGGTCAGACTGTTGATAACCGGTATCAACGGATATATCTGCGAGGACTGTGCCGCGCAGGCTTATCAGATTGTGCAGGAACAGTTCAAGGAGAAAAAGGACGGAAAGGCGAAGGGGAAGGACGCCAAACAGAAAGTTCCCAAGCCCCGTGAGATCAAGGACTATTTAGACGAGTACGTCATCGGCCAGGACGAAGCCAAGCGCTATCTGTCGGTGGCCGTCTATAACCATTATAAGCGGTTGGCACAGCCGCAGGACGATAATGGCGTCGACATCGAGAAGTCTAATATTATATTGGTAGGCTCGACGGGTACCGGCAAGACCTTGCTGGCGCGCACCATCGCCCGTCTGTTGGATGTCCCCTTTACGATTGTCGACGCGACGGTCTTTACCGAGGCCGGCTATGTGGGCGAGGATGTGGAGAGCATCCTGACGCGACTCCTACAGGTGGCTGACTACGACGTCGAAGCCGCCCAGCGAGGTATCGTTTTTATCGATGAAATCGACAAAATTGCGCGAAAGGCCGACAATCCCAGCATCACCCGCGACGTCAGCGGCGAGGGTGTGCAGCAGGGGTTGCTGAAGCTCTTGGAGGGTACCATCGTCAACGTGCCGCCGAAGGGCGGGCGCAAGCATCCCGACCAGGAGTATATCCATCTGGACACCCGCAACATCCTGTTCATCTGTGGCGGTGCCTTCGACGGCATCGAGCGGAAGATTGCCCAGCGTATGAATACCCATGTGGTGGGTTATAACTCGGTGCAGAATGTCAGGAAAATTGATAAGGACGACCTGATGAAATACATCTCGCCGCAGGACTTGAAGTCCTTTGGCTTGATTCCCGAGATTATCGGCCGTCTGCCCGTGCTCACCTATCTGAATCCGCTCGACCGCGCGGCCTTGGAGCGTATCCTGACCGAGCCGAAGAACGCCATCATCAAGCAATATAAAAAGCTGTTTGAGATGGACGGCGTAGAGCTGACGTTCGACAAGGACGCCTTGGAACTGATGGTGGACAAGGCGGTGGAGTATAAACTAGGTGCCCGCGGTCTGCGCTCCATCGTGGAGAATATCATGATGGATGCCATGTTTGATACGCCGTCGAGAAAGGTAAAGAAATTTACCGTCACCAAAGACTATGCATTGGAGCAGTTGGCGAAGTCGCATTTAGCGGCATAACCTATATAAGGAGGAAACAAGGAGGAAACCTATATGACCAAGAAAACTAACTTATCGGAAGCCCTGAAGAAATATTTCGGCTTCGACACGTTCAAGGGAGACCAGCAAGCCATCGTGCAGAATGTGCTCGACGGCAAGGACACCTTTGTGCTCATGCCCACCGGCGGCGGCAAGTCGCTGTGCTACCAGCTGCCGTCGCTGCTGATGGACGGCGTGGCCATCGTCATCTCACCGCTGATAGCGCTGATGAAGAACCAGGTGGACGTCATCTCGCAGATGAGTGAGCACGAGGGAACCGCCCACTACCTGAACTCGTCGCTGAACAAAGCCGCCATCGACCAGGTGAAGGCCGACGTCAGGGCAGGCATCACCAAACTGCTGTATGTGGCACCCGAGTCGCTGACGAAGGAGGATAATGTGGAATTCCTGAAGTCGGTGAAGATCTCGTTCTATGCCGTCGACGAAGCCCATTGTATCTCCGAGTGGGGACATGACTTCCGTCCCGAATACCGCCGTATCCGTCCGATTATCAACGAGATAGGTGTGGCGCCGGTCATAGCGCTGACGGCTACCGCCACCGATAAGGTGCGTACCGATATCAAGAAAAACTTAGGCATTGTCGACGCTACGGAGTTCAAGTCGTCGTTCAACCGTCCGAACCTCTACTACGAAGTGCGGCCGAAGACGAAGGACATCGACAAGGATATCATCAAGTTCATCAAGCAGCACCCCGGCAAGAGCGGCATCATCTACTGCCTGTCGCGAAAGAAGGTGGAGGAGCTGGCCGAGATCCTGCGCGCCAACGACATCAAGGCGCTGGCCTACCACGCCGGCTTGGACTCTGGCACACGTGCCGAGACGCAGGACAAGTTCCTGATGCAGGACATCGACGTCATCGTGGCTACCATCGCCTTCGGCATGGGTATCGACAAGCCCGACGTGCGGTTCGTCATCCACTACGACATCCCGAAGTCGCTGGAAGGCTACTACCAGGAGACTGGCCGTGCCGGTCGCGATGGTCGCGAGGGTATCTGCCTGGCCTTCTACAGCTATAAAGACCTGCGGAAGCTCGACAAATTCATGGAGGGCAAGCCCGTGGCCGAACAGGACATCGGCCGACAGCTGCTGCAGGAGACGGCTGCCTATGCCGAGTCGTCGGTATGCCGCAGGAAGATGCTGCTGCACTATTTCGGCGAGGTCTACGACAAGGACAACTGCCATAACTGCGACAACTGTCTGCACCCGAAGACGAAGATCGAGGCCAAGGACCAGCTGGTGCTCACGCTGCAGGTGGTGCAGGCCATCAAGGAGAATTTCCGCTCCGACTATGTCGAGGACTTTATCATTGGTCGCGAGACGGAGGAGATTATCGCCCACAAGCACCAGGACCACGACCTGTTCGGAGCCGGTGAGGGCATGGACGAAAAGATATGGAGCCCCGTCATCCGTCAGGCGCTCATCGCGGGCTACCTGAAGAAAGACGTCGAGAACTACGGACTGCTGAAACTGACTTCTGCCGGTAAGAAATACCTGAAGTCGCCGCAGTCGTTCATGATTGCCAAGGACCATGAGTATAGCGAGGATCCCGATACGCCTGACGAGCACGACGGAGGAACCAGCGCGCTGGATCCCGTGCTGAGCAGTATGCTGAACGACCTCAGGAAAAAAGTATCGAAACGGCTGGAGCGTCCGCCCTACGTCATCTTCCAGGATGTGTCGTTGGAGCAGATGGCCACCGAATATCCCGTCAGTTTAGAGGAGCTGAAGAGCATCCAGGGAGTGGGCGAGGGTAAGGTGAAACAGCCTTACGCCAAGGAGTTTGTGGACCTCATCAAGCGTTACTGCGAGGAGAACAACATCACGCGGCAGGCCGACCTCCGTGTGCGCACGGTGGCCAAGAAGTCGCTGCTGAAAGTGAAGATTATCCAGAATATCGACCGTCAGATAGCCCTCGACGACATCGCCACGGCGCAGAACATCGACTTCGACGACCTGTTGGACGAGGTGGAGGCCATCGTCTATAGCGGTACGAAACTGAACATCGACTATTTCCTGGAGGAGGTGATGGACGAGGACCGCGTGGACGAGATCTACGACTACTTCGCCGACTCTGACACCGACGACCTGGAGACCGCCATCCAGGAGCTGGGCGGCGACGAGACGGAGATACGCCTCGTGCGCATCAAGTTCATCTCGGATATGGCGAATTAGCGCGAAGCGCGGGCGCTTCACTAGTGAAAAGTGAAAAGTGAAGAGTGATGAAGTCAAGAGTGAAAGGTTAAAAAAGGACAAGGTACTATAACTTTTCACTTTTCACTTTTCACTTTTCACTTTTTTTTCGTACCTTTGCACGCAATATTTAAAGAACAACAGATTTATGGCTTCATTTATTGCAGACAAGATTGTGATGGACGGCCTGACGTTCGACGACGTCCTTCTCATTCCCGCTTATTCGGAAGTACTGCCCAAGACGGTAGAGTTGAAAACCCGCTTCTCGCGTAACATCGCCCTGAATGTGCCGTTCGTGACGGCCGCAATGGACACCGTTACCGAGAGTCAGATGGCTATTGCCATTGCCCGCGAAGGCGGTATCGGTGTCATTCACAAGAATATGAGCATCGAGAACCAGGCCCGTGAGGTGGCTATCGTCAAGCGCGCCGAGAACGGTATGATCTATGACCCCATTACCATCCCCCTCGGCTCGACGGTGGCTCAGGCCCTCGACATCATGGCCGAGTACCACATCGGCGGTATCCCCGTGGTTGATGATGACAAGCGGCTGGTGGGCATCGTCACCAACCGTGACCTGCGCTTCGAGCGCCGGCTGGACCGTCCCGTGGATGAGATCATGTCGAAGGAGAACCTCGTCACCACCCATCAGCAGACCGACCTGATGGCTGCTGCCGATATCCTGCAGAAGAACAAAATCGAAAAGCTGCCCGTCGTCGACAAGGACAACCGCCTCGTCGGACTGATTACCTATAAGGACATCACCAAGGCCAAGGACAAGCCCATGGCCTGCAAGGATGACAAAGGCCGTCTGCGTGTGGCTGCCGGCGTAGGTGTCACCGCTGACACCCTCGACCGTATGCAGGCGCTGGTCAATGCTGGTGCCGACGCCATCGTCATCGACACCGCCCACGGCCACTCGAAGGGTGTCATCGAGAAGTTGCGCGAGGCAAAAGCCTCGTTCCCCGGCATCGATATCGTGGTGGGTAACATCGCTACGGGCGAGGCCGCCAAGATGCTCGTCGACAACGGTGCCGACGCCGTGAAGGTGGGCATCGGACCGGGCTCTATCTGCACCACCCGTGTGGTGGCTGGCGTGGGTGTTCCCCAGCTGTCGGCCATCTACGATGTCTATAGCGCCCTGAAGGGTACGGGTGTGCCCCTCATCGCCGACGGCGGACTGCGCTACTCGGGCGATATCGTCAAGGCGCTGGCAGCCGGTGGCTCCTGTGTCATGATGGGTTCGTTAGTGGCCGGTACCGAGGAGTCGCCGGGCGACACCATCATCTACAACGGCCGTAAGTTCAAGTCGTATCGTGGCATGGGTTCGCTCGAGGCTATGGAGCGCGGTTCGAAGGACCGTTACTTCCAGGCCGATACGAAGGACGTGAAGAAACTGGTGCCCGAGGGCATCGCCGGTCGCGTACCTTACAAGGGCACCGTCCAGGAGGTGATCTATCAGATGGTTGGCGGTCTGCGCTCCGGTATGGGCTACTGCGGCGCCTCCACCATCGAAGCCCTGCACGATGCCAAGTTCACCCGCATCACCAATGCCGGTGTCAACGAGAGTCATCCGCACGACATCACCATCACCAGCGAAGCACCCAATTATAGCCGTCCTAACGATTAAACCGATGAAAAAGAATATCCTTATCGCGGCCCTCATTCTCGCCGCCATCCCTTCTGTTCGCTGTGCTGCGGCGATGCCACAGCAGAACGATCCCGTCGTCATGACGGTCAACGGTAAGCCCGTGACGCTCAGCGAGTTTGAGTATTCCTACAATAAGAACAATTCCGAAGGTGTCATCGACAAGAAGACCGTCGATGAGTACGTGGACCTCTACCTCAACTATAAGCTGAAGGTGGCAGCCGCCCTCGATGCCCGCTACGACACGCTCACGTCGTTCAAGCAGGAGTTTGCACAGTACCGTGACCAGCAGGTGCGTCCCGCGATGGTCAGCGATGCCGATATGCTGGAGGAGGCCCATAACATCTACGACAATACTGTCAAGCAGATAGGTCCCGAGGGCCTGATCCAGACGGCACATATCCTGCTGCGTCTCGACCAGAAGGCTACGGAGGCTGAGCAACGTGCGGCCAAGGTGCGTATGGACTCCATCTACAATGCCCTCAAGGCGGGTGCCGACTTTGCCGAACTGGCCAAGAAGGTCAGTCAGGACCCGGGTTCCGCAGCACAGGGCGGTCTGCTGCCCTTCGTACAGCGCGGACAGTTGGTCAAGGAGTTTGAGGATGCCGCCTACGCCCTGAAAGATGGCGAGATGTCGGGTATCGTACAGTCGCCCTACGGCTATCATATCATTCTGATGAAAGCCCACAAACAGCTGGAACCCTTTGAGTTCCATAAGGAAAATATCCTGAAGTTCATGGAGCAGCGCGGCATCCGCGACCGTCTGGCACAGCAGAAGGTAGATACCCTGGTGAGCCAGTCGGGTGGCAAGCTGACGGCTGCCGACGTGATGAACAAGAAAGCCGACGAGCTGTCGGCTAACGACCCCGAGATGAAGAACCTCATCCGCGAATACTACGAGGGACTGCTGCTCTATGAGATCAGTAACCAGCACGTCTGGGACAAGGCCGCCAAGGACGAGGCAGGCTTGGCGCAGTACTTCAAGAAGAACAAGAAGAAGTACGCCTGGAAGGAGCCGCGCTTCAAGGGTATAGCCTATCACGTCAAGGAGCAGGCCGATGTCAAGGGTGTCCAGAACTGCGTCAAGAAACTGGCCTTCGACCAGTGGGCAGAGGCGCTGCGCAAGACCTTCAACGGCGATTCCATCATCCGCATCCGTGTGGAGAAAGGTGTCTTCAGAAAGGGTGACAATGCCCTCGTCGACAGCGCCATCTTCAAGAAGGATACCGTGGTCACCAAGCTGAAGGACTATCCCATCGATGCCGTGTACGGAAAAGTGCTGAAGAAAGGTCCCGAGGACTATACCGACGTCCGCGGTCAGGTCGTCGCTGACTATCAGGACGAGCTGGAACGTGAGTGGGTAGCCGAACTGCGCCGCCGTTATTCCTTCAGCGTCAATTACGACGCCCTGAAAAATGTCAATAAGCCCTAACAGATGAAGAAATCATTCCTAACACCGCTGCTCGTGCTCTTCGCCGTCGGCAGCGCGGCAGTGCTCCACGGTGCCCCGGCCGTCGCTGCAGGTCAGGCCGAGGATAAGACGCCGACTGCCGACAGCATCGCCGCTCCCCGTGGCTCCGTCATCGACGAAGTCGTATGGGTCGTCGGCGACGAGGCCATCCTGAAGAGCGACATCGAGCAGATGCGTCTGCAGGCAGCCCAGGAGGGTGTCCGTTTCAAGGGCAATCCCGACTGTGCCATCCCCGAGCAGATAGCCGTCCAGAAACTATTCCTCCATCAGGCTGCCATCGATAGTATCGAGGTCACGGAGTCAGACATTGCCGCAGGTATCGACCAGCAGATAGAAGCCTGGGTGCAGATGGCCGGCTCACGTGAGAAGTTGGAGGAGTATAAGCGTCAGACAATCAGTCAGATGCGACTGCAGCTGCACGATGACTACCGCGACCGCATGATGGTGCAGAAGATGCAGCAGAAGCTGGTAGAGGATATCAAGGTGACGCCCGCCGAGGTGCGCCGCCATTTCAGGGATATACCGCAGGACAGCCTGCCCTTCGTGCCTACCGAGGTCGAGGTGCAGATTATCACGCAGACACCGCCCATAGATATTACGGAAATCAACCGCGTCAAAGATCAGTTACGTGAGTTCACCGACCGCATCAACAAGGGCGAGGCCTCGTTCTCGACGTTGGCGCGCCTTTACTCTCAGGACGGCTCTGCCCGTAACGGTGGAGAGTTAGGCTATACCGGTCGTGGACAATGGGTGCCGGAGTTTGCCAACGTCGCCTTCAACCTGACTGATCCGAAGAAGGTGTCAAAGATTGTGGAAACCGAATTCGGTTTCCATATCATCCAACTTATCGACAAGCGCGGCGATAAGGTCAATGCCCGTCATATCCTCCTGAAGCCGGAGGTCAGCGACTCGGCCATCACCTCTTGTCTCGTGCGTCTCGACTCCGTCGCCAACGACATTCGTGCAGCTGTTCCTCCCAAACCCATACAGAACCAGTTCATCGGCGAGTGGACGTTTGAGGATGCCGTGGTGTTTTTCTCTGATGACAAGAATACCCGTAGCAACCGCGGACTGATGACCAACCGCATCGACGCTCAGACCAACACCTCGAGGTTCCGCATGCAGGACCTGCCGCAGGACGTGGCGCGTGTCGTCGATACGCTGAAGGTGGGACAGGTGTCGAATGCTTTCCAGATGGTCAACGAAAACGGTAAGACCGTCTGTGCCATCGTCAAGCTGAAGAGCCGTGCGGAGGCTCACAAGGCTACTATCACCGAGGATTTCCAGGTGCTGAAGGATGTGGTCACCGCCAAGCTTCGCGAAGAGAAGATCCACAAGTGGGTGACGGAGAAGATCAAGTCCACCTACGTCCGTATCAACGATGACTACCGCGACTGTGACTTTGAGTATCAAGGCTGGATAAGGTAAGGCGGGCTTCGCCCTAGTGAGAAGTGAAAAGTGAAGAGTGAAAAGTTTACAATATGGCATATATGTTGGATAGTGCTGGTGGCACTATTCACTATTCACTATTCTCTATTCACAAGCGCAGCGTCCGCGAAGCGGCCGAAGCGCGCCAAGGTCGTCGACAATCGCATCTACCTCGTCAACGCCAACGTCCTCCACTACGACCAGTTCAAGAACCGTGAGGCGCAGATCCTCAACGGTAAGGTGCAGTTCCGCCATAAAGGGGCCACGCTGCATTGCGACAGCGCCTATTTCTATGAGGCTTCCAACTCCTTCGAGGCTTTCGGCCATGTGAAGATGTACCAGGGCGACACACTCTCGCTCTTCAGCGACTATGCCTTCTACGACGGTAACGACGCAATGGCCATCGCCCGCTATAATGTGCAGCTGAAGAACCGCAGTATGACCCTCTATACCGACAGCCTGAACTTCGACCGTCTCTATGACAATGCCTACTTCTTCGAGGGCGGAAAGATGGTCGACGGTAAGACAACGCTCGTCTCCGACTGGGGTGAGTACAACACCAAGACGAAACTCGCCGTCTTTAACTATAATGTGAAGATGCGCTCCAAGGATATGTACCTCACCACCGATACGCTCTATTATGACACCCGCACCTCGACGGCTGAGATTGTAGGACCGACGGACATCACCTCCGGACAGAGTCATATCTACTCTGAACGCGGTTACTACGACACGAAGAACGACCGCGCCCGCCTCCTCGACCGTTCGGTGATGACCAATCAGGGAAAGACGCTTGTCGGCGACAGCGTCTGGCACGATGATAAGACGGGTATTAGCAAGGCTTACTATAATGTTATCTATACGGATACCGTCAACCGCAACAAACTGACCTGCGAATACGGGGAGTACAACGATGTGACGGGCTATGCCATGTGTACTGACCGCGCCGTGTCCATCGACTACTCACAGCGCGACTCGCTCTTCATGCATGCCGACACCTTTAAGATCTACACCTTCAACATCAATACCGACTCCGTCTATCGTAAGATACATGCTTATAATAAGGTTCGCGCGTACCGGATTGATGTCCAGGCGGTGTGCGACTCATTGGTCTACAACTCCCTTGACTCCTGCATGACCATGTACCATGACCCCATTGTCTGGAATGGTAGCCAGCAGCTGGTGGGCGACGAGATCCAGGTGTTTATGAAGGACTCCGTCATCGACCACGCCCATGTCATCGACAATGCTTTCTCTATCGAGCAACTGCCCGACCGCGAGAATTACAACCAGATATCGTCGAGTGAGATGTTCGCCTATTTCAAGAACGGAGAGATTGACGAGGCACAGGCGAAGGATAATGTGCTGATCATCTACTATCCCGTCGACGAGGCTGACAGCTCACTCATCGGCCTGAACTATACCGAAACCACCGAGCTGCGGATGTTCATGGAGAACCGTAAGATGAAGAAAATATGGATGCCGAAGGCTGAGGGTACGCTCTACCCGATGAGTCAGATTCCCCCCGAGAAGAAGCAACTCCCCGGCTATGCCTGGTATGACTATATCCGCCCCATCAGCCGCTATGACATCTTCAACTGGCGCGGCAAACGAAAAGAAGCCCCCAAAGAATAACCCTTCACCCTTCACTCTTCACTCTTCACTTTTCACTTTTCACTAGCAAAGCGCCCATGGACCTCATCCACCTTCTCCCCGATACCGTCGCCAACCAGATAGCAGCTGGCGAGGTCATCCAGCGACCGGCTTCCGTCATCAAGGAGCTGGTGGAGAACGCCGTCGATGCCGGAGCCACAGACATTCACGTCATTATCGTCGATGCCGGGCGCACCACCATCCAGGTCATCGACAACGGTCATGGGATGTCCGAGACCGATGCCCGTATGGCGTTCGAGCGGCATGCTACGTCAAAGATACAAAAGGCTGACGACCTTTTCGCCCTTCATACCATGGGTTTCCGAGGTGAGGCACTGCCCTCCATCGCTGCTGTGGCGCAGGTGGAACTGACCACCCGCACCGCTGATGAAGAGATTGGTACCCGCCTCTCTATTGCGGCCTCCAAGGTGCTGTCTCAGGAACCCGCCTCCTGTCCCGTCGGCAGTAGCTTCAAGGTGGAGAACCTCTTCTATAACGTTCCGGCACGACGTAAGTTCCTCAAGTCGAACGCCACCGAGCTGAATAATATCATCACCGCCTTTGAGCGTATCGTCCTGGTCTACCCGGACGTTGCTTTCACCCTCCATGCCGGCGACACGGAGGTGATGAATCTCCGTCGTGGAACGCTCCTGCAGCGTATCACCGATGTTTTCGGACGTCGTTTCAGTCAGGACCTCATGCCTGTGGAGGTCACCACGACCATGGCTACGGTCACCGGCTTCGTCGGAAAACCGGAGGCTGCCAAGAAGAAAGGCGCCCATCAGTTCTTCTTTGTCAACGGCCGCTATATGAAGCATGCCTATTTCCATAAGGCGGTCCTCAATGCTTACGAGCGCATCGTCCCCGAGGGCATGCAGCCTCCTTATTTCCTCTACTTCGATGTTCCGGCCACGGATATCGACGTCAACATCCATCCCACGAAGACCGAGATTAAGTTCGAGAACGAACAGGCCCTCTGGCAGATTCTCACCGCCGCCGTTAAAGATGCCATCGGCCGTTTCTGCGATATCCCCGCCATCGATTTCGACACCGAGGGCCGTCCCGATATTCCCCCCTTCAATCCCCTCCAAGATGACATCGCCGCCCCCCGCGTCACCTATAACCCTGCCTATACTCCCTTCCCCCCCCAAAAAGCCGCCGCTTCTCCTACCGGTTCCTCCTCTTCCCCGTCCCCCTATGTTGGCACCTCGTGCCAGTCTTCCTCTGCGCCCTCCCCAGCTCCCGCCGCTTTTCCCGCTTCTCCCTCTTCCTCCCCGTCCCCCTATGCTGGCACCCCGTGCCAGTCTTCCCCTGCGCCCTCCCCAGCTCCCGCCGCTTTTCCCGCCTCTCCCTCTTCCTCCCCGTCCCCCTATGCTGGCACCTCGTGCCAGCCCTCCCTCCTCGCCGAAAAGTCCCCCGTCCACTACCAATACAAGGCCCGTTACATCATGACAGCCGTCAAGTCCGGCCTTATGATCATCGACCAGTACCGCGCCTCTGTCCGCATTCTCTACGAGCACTACCTCGCTAAAACCAGCGACCGCCCCATGGCCTCCCAGAGCGTCCTCTTTCCGGAGGTTGTAGAGTTCTCATCCGCTGAGGCCGCCCTGCTGACGGAGGCCTTGCCCCTCCTTACCGAGATGGGCTTTGACCTTTCCGACCTTGGTGGCGGCAGTTACGCCGTCAATGCCATCCCCGCCGATGCCGATGGTGACCCCGTTGCCCTTGTTCAGTCCCTTGTGGCCGATATTGCTGAGAAGACTGCCTCCCCCCTTGTCACTCGCCGTGAACGTCTCGCCCTTTCGTTAGCCCGCGCCACTGCCGTTCCCTATGGTCAGCTCCTTAGCAATGAGGAGATGGACAGCATTACCAACCAGCTCTTCGCCTGCACCAACGTCAACTACACCCCTGACGGTCGCGCCATCCTCTGCATCCTCCCTCAGTCTGATATCGAGCATCTCCTCGGCTAACCCCTCCCCCCGTGCCCGCCGCTTCTCCGGCGGTCCTCTCTCTTCCCCCGTGCCCGCCGCTTCTCCGGCGGTCCTCTCTCTTCCCCTGTGCCCGCCGCTTCTCCGGCGGCCCTCAACTTAAAAAACGTTAACAAACAAAACATTTTCACTTTTCACTTTTCACTTTTCACTTTTTCTTCGTACCTTTGCACCCGCAAACACGAAAGGGGCGCTTAGCTCAGCTGGTTTAGAGCATCTGCCTTACAAGCAGAGGGTCGGCGGTTCGAATCCGTCAGCGCCCACGAAAACATAGAGAAAGTTCCGCAGCCCTCGATGCTGCGGTTTTTAATTTGCGCAAAAGAAGAGAAATGGATTTTAGTGTTTTGACTGCCATCTCGCCTATTGATGGCCGCTATCGTGGAAAGACCGAAGCCTTAGCAGGATACTTTTCAGAATATGCTCTGATACGCTACCGTGTCCGTGTAGAGATAGAGTACTTCATATCCTTGTGCGAACTCCCCTTGCCTCAGCTCGAAAACTTCGATCGCAGCCTCTTTGAGCCGCTGCGCGATATCTATCGTCAGTTCACTACTGAGGATGCTCAGCGCGTGAAGGACATCGAGAAGGTGACAAACCACGACGTCAAGGCCGTCGAGTATTTCATCAAGGAACGCATTGACGCCCTTGTGCCCGCCTCGTCCCCCTATGCTGGCACCTCGTGCCAGCCTTCCCCTGTGCCCGCCGCATCTCCGGCGGTCTTTAAGGAGTTCATCCATTTCGGCCTCACCTCCCAGGATATCAACAATACCTCCGTTCCCCTTTCCGTCAAGGAAGCGTTGGAACAGGTTTACTATCCCCTCGTTGAGGAACTCATCGAGCAGCTCCATGACTATGCCGAAGAGTGGCGTAATGTGCCGATGCTTGCCAAGACTCACGGACAGCCGGCATCGCCCACGCGTCTCGGCAAGGAGATAATGGTCTATGTCTACCGTCTCGAAGAGCAGTTGCGCTCGCTGAAGGAGACGCCGATTACCGCTAAGTTCGGCGGTGCCACCGGCAACTTCAATGCCCACCACGTGGCTTATCCCCAGTTCAACTGGCCACTGTTCGCCGACGATTTCGTCAGCGCCAAGCTCGGTCTGGAGCGCGAACAGTACACCACCCAGATTTCCAACTACGACTGGCTGGCCGCCATCTTCGATGCCATGCGTCGTATCAACACCATCGTCATCGACCTCGATCGCGACTTCTGGATGTATATCTCCATGGATTACTTCAAGCAGAAGATCAAGGCCGGCGAGGTGGGCAGCAGTGCCATGCCGCATAAGGTGAACCCCATCGACTACGAGAACTCGGAAGGTAACCTCGGCATCGCTAATGCCATCCTCCAGTTCCTCTCGGCAAAACTCCCCGTCAGCCGACTGCAGCGCGACCTCACCGACAGCACGGTCCTCCGTAATATCGGTGTTCCCATGGGTCATGCCCTCATCGCTTTCCAGTCCACGCTCAAGGGACTCCGCAAGCTCATCCTCAACGAGACGAAGCTGCAGCAGGATCTTGACAATACGTGGGCTGTCGTCGCCGAGGGTATCCAGACCATCCTCCGTCGTGAGGGCTATCCCAATCCCTATGAGGCGCTGAAGGCACTCACCCGCACTAACGAGGGTATCACCGCCACGACCATCGCCGACTTCATCGAAACGCTGAACGTCAGCGAGTCTGTCAAGGCCGAGCTCCGTGCCATCACTCCCGCCACCTACACCGGCATGTAGAAATGTCGCCTATACTGGCACCCCGTGCCAGTCCCTATATATATAATAAGGTATAAAGAAAACAACACAACACAATTATGGATTTCGAAAACGAGAAGAATTACGAAGAGAAGCCTGCAACAGAACAGAACGCTGGTAGCCGAGAGGGCCACACAGCAGCAGGCAATGGTTTTCAGCGTGACTATCGTGGACGTTCGCCACGGCCGCGTATACACACCGGACAACGCCCGGCCTACACACCCGGCGAGCGTCCCAGTTTCAATCGCAACAACGACGAGGGCGGTTTCCGTCCTGAAGGTTTCGGAGCTGGCCTGCAGAGCAGCCAGTCCCGTCAGCCGCAGGGTGAATACGGCCAGCAGTATGGTCAGGCCCGTCAGGGTTACCGTCCCCGTAACAACTATAACCAAGGGGGCTATCAGTCGCGTCCCCAGCAGGGCTATGGCTATAACAGCCGTCCCGGTCAGGGTGGTGGCTATCAGCCCCGTCCCCAGCAGGGCTATCGTCCCCGCTACAACCAGGAGGGTGACGAGCAGGGCTACCAGCCCCGTCAGCAGGGTTATGGCTATAACAACCGTCAGCAGGGTGGCTACCGTCAGGGTGGCTCGCAGTACGGCGCTCCCCGTCAGGGCAACCGTCCTTATGGCAAGGCTCCTTATGGCCAGAAGCCGTATAACAAGCGTCAGCGCACTGCCGACTACGACCCCAATGCCAAGTATAGCCTGAAGAAGCGTATCGAGTACAAGGAGATCAACTATGATCCCAATGAGCCGGTGCGTCTCAATAAGTACCTCGCCAACGCTGGTGTCTGCAGCCGTCGCGAGGCTGATGAGTTCATCCAGGCTGGTGTGGTCACCGTCAACGGACAGGTGGTCACCGAACTGGGCACCAAGGTGCTGCGCACCGATGAGGTGAAGTTCCATGACCAGCCCGTCTCTATCGAGAAGAAGGTCTACGTGCTCCTCAACAAACCCAAGGACTACGTCACCACCAGCGATGACCCGCAGCAGCGCAAGACTGTCATGGACCTGGTCAAGAACGCCTGCCCCGAGCGCATCTACCCCGTTGGTCGTCTCGACCGTAACACCACAGGCGTGCTCCTGCTCACCAACGACGGCGATCTCGCCTCGAAGCTGACGCATCCCAAGTACCTCAAGAAGAAGATCTACCACGTCTATCTCGACAAGGCCGTCGCTGCCCACGACCTCTCCAAGATTGCAGAGGGCATCCAGCTCGAGGATGGCGAGATCAAGGCCGACGACGTTCAGTATGCCGACCAGACTGACAAGAAGCAGGTGGGTATCGAGATCCACTCCGGCAAGAACCGCATTGTCCGTCGTATCTTCGAGTCCCTTGGCTACCGCGTCCTCAAGCTCGACCGCGTACAGTTTGCTGGTCTCACCAAGAAGAACCTTCGCCGTGGTGATTGGCGCTACCTCACCGAGGAAGAGGTCGACCGCCTCCGCATGGGTGCTTATGAGTAATGAAGTTAGGGGAAGTAAGAAGAAGTTATGGGAATTCAGGAGAAGTTAGGAGAACTAATGGGAATTCGGAAGAAGTAATGTCCCATAACTTCCTGAGCGAAGCGATAACCTCTTAAAAAGAAAAATAGCAAAAACAATGAAACGAACAAAAATAACCGACGTCTTAAAGTCCACCGCCTACGGTACTGAAGTCACCGTCATGGGCTGGGTACGTACCCACCGCTCCTCCAAGGCCGTCGACTTTATCGCCCTCAACGATGGTTCCACCATCAAGAACGTCCAGATTGTCGTCGACCCTGCCACGGTGTCTGTCTATGCTGGCACCTCGTGCCAGTCTTCCGCCTCTCCGGCCACCGTGCCCGCCGCCTCTCCGGCCACGGTGTCTGTCTATGCTGGCACCTCGTGCCAGTCTTCCGCTTCTCCGGCGGGTCTCAAGGACGTAACCACCGGCGCCTGCATCCGCTGCACCGGAACCCTCGTCGAGTCCCCCGCTGCCGGCCAGCCCTCCGAAATCCAGGCTGCCGAAATCGAGATCTATGGACTCTGCGACAATACCTACCCCATGCAGAAGAAAGGCCAGAGTTTCGAGGTCATGCGTAAGAACGCCCACCTGCGTCTCCGCACCAATACCTTCGGAGCTGTCATGCGCATCCGCCATAACATGGCGATGGCTATCCATACCTACTTCCACGAGCATGGGTTCTATTATTTCCATACCCCGCTCATCACCGCCTCCGACTGTGAAGGTGCAGGTAACATGTTCCAGGTGACCACCAAGAACCTCTACGACCTGAAGAAAGATGAGAACGGCTCCATCATCTACGACGATGACTTCTTCGGACAGCAGACCTCCCTCACCGTCTCCGGACAGCTGGAGGGTGAGCTCGGTGCCACGGCCCTCGGTGCCATCTACACCTTCGGTCCCACCTTCCGTGCTGAGAACAGCAATACCCCTCGTCACCTCGCCGAGTTCTGGATGATCGAACCTGAGGTGGCCTTCCTCGACCAGGAAGGACTCATGGATCTTGAAGAGGATTTTATCAAATATTGCGTCCGCTGGGCCCTCGACAACTGCAAGGACGATCTTGCCTTCCTCAACCAGATGATTGACAAGACCCTCATCGAGCGTCTCGAGAGTGTCCTCAAGGACAGCTTCGTTCGCCTCACCTATACCGAGGGTATCGAAATTCTCCAGAAGGCTATCGCCGACGGTCACAAGTTTGAGTTCCCCTGCAACTGGGGCGACGACCTCGCCTCCGAGCACGAACGCTACCTTGTCGAGCAGCACTTCCGCAAGCCCGTCATCATGACCGACTACCCCTCCGCCATCAAAGCCTTCTACATGAAGCAGAACCCCGCCGCCCCGTCGTCCGTCTCTGCTGACACCCCGTGTCAGCCCTCCGTCGGCTACCACGGCATCCAGGCTCCCGCACCTACCATGCAGGGCACCGATGTCCTCTTCCCCCAGATCGGCGAAATCATCGGCGGCTCCGTCCGTGAGGAATCTTACGACAAACTCATGGCCGAAATCAACAACCGAGGCATGGAGACCGACAAACTCTGGTGGTACCTCGATACCCGTCGCTACGGTTCCTGCCCCCATGCAGGTTTCGGACTGGGCTTCGAGCGCCTTATCCTTTTCGTCACCGGCATGCAGAACATCCGCGACGTCATTCCCTTCCCGAGAACACCGAAATCTGCGGAGTTCTAATATATATATATAATAAGGTGTGTAAAGACATTTTTGCATGAAAATGATAGGAAAATCGCCGAAAAGCCCTAAAAATGGCAAGTTTTTTGCGTTTTTTTGAAAAAATAATCGAAAATTCTTGCAAGATTTCAGAAATATGTCTATATTTGCACCAAAAATGTGGCTCCGTACAGGAGAAACAATGCCCAGACGTCCGCTTCGGCGTGGCTATAAGGTGTGGAATTTGAGAGAAAAGAAGATAGAATTACAAACAACTTAATTTTTTTATTAATTTAATTTATTAATCGTATGAAGAAAAAAGTTTTTAGTAAACTGCTTATGGTAGCCCTCGTGGCCACCGTAGGTGCTTTCACGTCCTGTAAGGACTACGATGACGACATCAACGATCTTCGTAGTAAGGTGGACGGACTGAACACTTCACTGACGACGCTGATCAACGAGAAGGTCACCACTGTTTCGCAGCAGGTGAACGCCTTGGAGAAGCAGCTGAAGGACGTGGAGACTGCTTACGCCCAGGCTGACGCCGCTCTGCAGAAGGAGCTGGATGCTGCCAAGGAGACTGGCAAGGTCAACGCCGAGAACATCAAGACCCTGTTGTCAGAGGTTGCTGAGTTGAAGGCTGCCAAGACTTCTTTGGAAGACGCCATCAAGGCTTTGCAGGATGGTTTGGCTACTGCCAACGCCAACATCAAGGCTAACGGCGACAACATCATCACCCTGCTGGCTAAGGATGTTGAGCTGGAGAAAGCCATCAACGAGGCAAAGGCTTCTGCCAAGAACGCCTTCGACGAGGCTACAAAGGCTCTGAACAAGGCCAATGAGAACGCTACCGAGATTGCTTCTCTGAAGACCAAGGAGGAGAGCGACTTCAACAATCTCCAGAATCAGATTACGAAGAACCTGACCGACGCTACCGCCGCTATTGGTAAGGTGGAGACTGCTCTTAACGACTACATCAAGCTGAACGATGGTAAGGTTTCGGAGCTGCAGACCACTTCTGCTACCAACAAGGCTGACATCGCCACCATCCAGAGCAAGCTGAAGGAGTTGAGCGAGAAGGATGAGTCAATCCTGAAGGCTCTCGACGAGGCCGAGAAGGCCCTGCAGAAGGCTGATCAGGATGCCGCTGCCGCCCAGAAGCTCGTGAACGACAAGCTGCGCGAGGACATCGACGCCAACTCTACAGCCATCCAGACCATCAACGAGAAGACTATCCCCCAGCTGAGAGAAGCTCTGATCAACCACATCATCCCTGATGAGGTTGCCAAGCAGATTGACGCCGTCCTGGAGGACCGCCTGCAGGCATTCCTGGAGAGCGACGTTACCGACCTGGTCGAGGATTACTACGAGAAGGGTGTGACCATCATGCAGGCTTTGGATGCCAAGGTTGATTCTATCGACGAGGCTATCAATGCTACCATGACTCTCGAGTTCCTGCTCGTTGCTGCCGCTATCGATTCTATCGCTGACGCACACGACACCAAGGCTGGTGAGATTGTTACTGCCTACAAGGCTGCTGACGCCAAGCTGTGGGAAGGTATCGATAGCATTGGCGATCTTCTTGAGACCGCTAAGACCACTCTGGGCAACAGCATCACTACTCTTGACGAGCAGATCAACGGCAAGGGCGAGGCCAAGGGCATCGTCGGCCAGATTTCTGCACTCGAGTCTTGGTTCGCTCCCTCAGCTGCAGCTGAGGGTGAGGAGGCTTCTGGCCTGCTGAAGTACCAGGAGGAGCTGCTGAAGAGCGAGGTTGTTATCGGTAAGGTTAACGACATCGTTGCTGCTGCCAACGGTGAGATTATGAACATGATCACCAGCATCAACCTGTTCGCTGGCCCTCACGAGGATATGCATAAGTATCAGGACGGTACCGGTTACGGTGAGTTCGACCACCACCTGCTGTTCACCTATGCTATTGAGAAGAAGAACGTATTCCCCAACGCTGCCGGACAGAAGTTCACTGCTGACTCTCTGGAGTTCACCGAGGGTAAGTTCCGTAGCTATTCTGACACTATTCTCGTTCGCGTTAGCCCTGTTGACGCTATTCTGACCGAGGAAAACATTGCTCTGTTGAACTCTCAGGGTGAGAACATCGTTGGTGACGACGAGGTGATTGAGGTTAAGAGCGTTCGCCGTTACAACCGTCCCGGTGAGTATCTCACCCGTGGTGAGAAGGTGAATACCGGCCTGTGGGTCATCGAGGTGAAGCTGAACGACAGCAAGATTGCTGAGAAGTTCGAGAAGGCTGCTTACACTGGTGAGGAGAATGAGAAGTCTATCCTCTATGCCGTTGCTGCCAAGAACACCGAGGCTAACCGTTACGCTGTTTCTGAGTACGACCTCGACCTGAATATCGCTGAGGCTTACCACGCTTGGGACTTCGACGTTAACGACCTGACCGTTGCCAACATCCACAACCGTTACGCTTGGACTGAGGACGGCCCCGGCTACTCTAAGGTTCAGACCGACGATGCAGAGAACGACAATGGTCATTTCAAGACCTTCGCAGAGGAGAAGACTTATGTTGACGAGACTGGCAAGTACCTCGTTCTGAATCAGGATGAGTGCCGCCTCGGTACTGTCCGCACTACCGATGAGGGTGCCGAGGAGATGCTCGACTATCCCGGCTTCACCTATGCACAGCTGAATGAGGAGGAAGACGGTAACGTCGTCAACCGTTACGCTCACGGCACTATCGGTGCTGGCGGTTACATCTACAACGGTATCGATAACCGTCACGACTTCGCTATCCTGAACGCTGGCTTCAACTATACTGACGAAGACGGTAAGCAGTGGGCAAAGATTGACATCGAGTTCCCGTCACTTATTGAGTGCACCAAGGGTCCGAAGGCTAAGCCCGTGGCTGGTTTCTATGTAACGCTCGATGAGGAATTCGCCAAGGAGTCTAACTCTTCAGAGGTGAACTCTTGGGTGAACTACATCTACAAGAACGTTGGTTACTACTACATCCACAATGGTCAGGTTGACACCAGCCGTGGTGACCAGGGTTATGTGAAGGGTACCCTCTTCAAGGGCAACACTGGTTCTATCTACGTGAAGGATGCCAACAACGTGAAGGGCGACATCATCGGTTTCCGTGTCTACGCTGTCAACCTCGACGGTACGTTGTATGACCCCGATGGCCGTGCATTCTACGTACGCATCGGTGAGAAGATTGATGAGCAGAAGCTGACCTTCCATGTACTTGCTGAGACCACTCACGAGTCTTGGAACATCCAGGATACGATTGAGGGCGGTAAGAACCCGATTATCGAGTACAACGCTGACGAGAACAACGAACTGCCGTTCTTCAACATTGAAGACGATATCTACACCTACGTTGAGTGGGAGTGGGCTGACAACAACCCCGTCGTTCGCTCACATGCTGACTTCGAGAAGGCATTCCAGCCTCTGAAGGGTAGTCACGACTATCTGCCCACGAACCTGAATACTACTGGTTATGCCAGTGACCAGCTGTTCGTCTTCTACTACACCGAGGATGAAACCGTCACCGACGAGACTAAGTGGAGCGCCATGCCTACCGCTAAGACCCAGAACGTGAAGTGTCTCCTGAAGAATGCTGACCGTCTGCTCGATGGTGCTACTTATTACCTGAAGGCTGTCATCAACCAGGTTGACGCTGGTGGCCAGTTCATCGCTACGCTGAACACTATCGATGTTGAGGTAACGAAGGTGATGCCGACTGAGCTGCCCACAGGCTTCAAGGTAAGAGTAAATCAGGAAGAAAACGCTAAGGCCGTGAACTTCTACCTGCGTCCTTGGGTTTCTACCAAGAGCTGGGATATCTTCGACTGGTTCCGTGCTGATGCTACCGAGGAAGGTGATGCCTATGGTGCTGGCGCACTGATTCCTGCTGCTGTTGCTGCTGGTAACGGTGTGGCTTGGGATACTTGGTATCCGTGGATTTATCGCGAAGAGATTGACGACAATGATGACTTCGGACCTCTAGAACCTAGTCGTGCTACCCGTGCAATCACCAACCCAGTTAGCAGCGAAAACGCTTACAAGTATCGTTGGGCTACCGATGTACGTCCTTACAACTTCGAGGAGATCTTCGTAGGTCTTGTTTGGGAAGAAGGTACGTCTAAGGTTTACGACCAGAACTATATCTTCATATTCCCTGGATGCGGTGAAGTTGGTAAGTTTGCTGCTGATGGTAAGGAGAATCTCAACGCTGACGCTAGAACCGAGTTCAAGATGTACGATTCTTGGGGCACTTCTACATCAGGTGGCTTCAACTACACAGGTGTCAAGGCTGACAAGAGCGCAACAATGACTCAGAAGCCTGGTTACTACCTGCCGTTCGTGAAGTACACTGTCATCGACGAGTACAATGCCAACAAGAAGCTGGCTGTGAAGGCTGGTTACCGTTATAAGAACATTTCGTTCAAACTCGATGAGCGTGGTAACGTGAGCGTCGACAATGACTACATTGTGAAGCCTCAGTACTTCAATGCTAATGGTCGCTTCGTCAAGAATGCTGCTGACGCTGCCTTCCAGTGCTACTTCACCTGCGCTCTCGATCAGACGTTTGCTCCTGGTATCGGTGTTAAGATTGCCGAGTTGACACTGGATGGTAACACAGTTACTTACACTGACGCCACCAACCCGAATGCTGGTAAGGAGGCTGCTAAGATTGGTACTGAGTCCGGCAACACCATTCCTTATGGTATGGGCTTCAGCGTCGAACTCGACAGTATCGGTGCTACATGGACCAGCAACCTCGAAGCCCTGACATGTTGGGACGGCGATGGTAAGAAGGCTTGGGGTGCATCCTTCTTCAAGACCAACTTCAGTCAGTTCACCAGCGACTACACGAAGAATAAACCTGCTAATGACGATCTGAAGAACAAGGGTATCTCGTTCTACACTGATACAGTAGCCGTGAAGGGTGCTCAGCTCACCAAGGATAACCACTACCTGTACGATGTGAAGAACAATGTTACCCAGACAGGTGATGCCAATAAGGCTAAGTGGATTGCTATCGTTGACGTTACTGATCCTATCATCGAGAAGGTAGAGATGGATCCCGGTGCCAAGGATATCACAGCCCAGGTTAGTGAGTACTTCACGGTTACCTACTATAAGGATATTACTGGTAAGGATGGCTTCGGTATCAAGGTTACTCCTAAGACCTCTGCCCTCGACCCGACTAAGATTGACCAGATCCGCTTCAAGCTGAAGTCTACCGCCAAGTTGGTACACCAGTGGGGTCACACGACAAATGTTCAGAACGGTAATGGCTTCACGGTCTACTACGGTAAGCCTTACTCAACTGAGAACCTGTCTCGTCGCGCTCGCCGCTAAGCGAAAGCAATGAACACTAAGTGACTAAGTGGTCACAATCCTATAGAAATGGGGGCGCCCACTGCGGACGCCCCCATTATTACTAAAAAAGAAAGTGAGAATTAGTAAAATGAAGAAAGTATTAGGTTTTCTGATGGCTTTGGCAGCCGTAGCGCTGCTTTCGGTAGGCTGCCACAAGGTGGTACGTGGCGACGCCACGGGCCTGGTCGACGAGATCACCGATTCGGTGATGATCGTCAGGATCGACGGCTCGAAGGTGAAGTTCGACATCACTGAGTGCGCGTTCACCAACGGTTCCGTGATGTATGGCGACTCTGTCATCATCAGCTATGTCGGCGACCTCAGCGCTTCCTACAGCGTGGCCGAGACCTGCTACCTGATTGTGAAACCCAGTCCTACTGTTGAAGTGGGTGTGGTCGACACCACGAAGGAGCTGAAGACCCGTCCGGCCGATCCTGAACGCCGGAAGGAGGTCAGCAAGATGCTGGACGTACTCAAGAAGTCACAGAAGAAGTAAAAACCCTTTAAAACGCTAAGATTATGAAATCAATGAAAATGTTGCTGGCCGCCGCTATGCTGACGTTCACGATGAGCGCCAGTGCGCAGGCCACCTATACTGACAAGGAGGGTGCCGTATACACGTTCCAGAAGCACTGGTTCCTGGAGCTGGAGGGCGGTGCCCAGTACACGCTCGGCGAGACGAAGTTCCGCCGTCTGCTGTCGCCGAACGTCCAGTTGGGCATCGGCTACCAGTTCAACCCGATTATCGGCCTGCGCCTCCAGGGCAACGGCTGGCAGTCGAAGGGTGGCTGGAATGGTTATGTGCCCCTCGAGGGCGGTCTGGCCTTCACCAAGAGCTATAAGTATAAGTACGTGGCTCCCGGCCTCGATGTCATCTTCAACATCTCTAACCTCATTGCTGGCTATAACCCCACCCGCTTCTTTAACCTGAAGGCTTATCTGGGTGCCGGTGCTAACATCGCATTCGACAACGACGAGGTGAACGAGATTGCCTCTCACCTGACTGACAAGGACGCCTACCTGCTGGAGAACCTGTGGGACGGCTCGAAGGTTCGCCCGTTCGGCCGCGGCGGTATCCAGATGGACTTCCGCCTGAGCGATTGCGTGAGCATCGTCGTCGAGGGTAACGCCAACGGCCTGAACGACAAGTACAACTCGAAGAAGGACCACGACAACAACCTCGACTGGTACTTCAACGCACTGGCCGGTCTGCGCTTCAACCTGGGCAAGACCTACACCAAGGTGCTGCCTCCCGCTCCCGTTCCCGAGCCGGAGCCCATCGTTGAGCCCGAGCCGGAGCCCGTTGTGGAGCCCGCTCCCGTTCCCGTGGTCGAGAAGATCGAGCCCATCCGCCGCGATGTCTTCTTCCTGATCAACAAGACCGACATCCGCGCTGAAGAGGCCCAGAAGGTGAAGGACATCGCCTACTACCTGATTAAGTATCCGGAGTCTAAGGTCGTCGTCACCGGTTATGCCGACGCCGGCACCGGTAACGACAAGATCAACGACCGCCTGGCCGCCCAGCGCGCCGACGTCGTTGTGAAGGCCCTGAAGGAGCAGTATGGCATCGATGCCTCCCGCATCAGCTATGACTCTAAGGGCAGCCGCGTCCAGCCGTTCCAGGAGAACGACATGAACCGCGTCTCTATCTGCATCGCCGAGTAATCACGATACAGCATAATGAAAAAGGGCCTGCGACTTGTTTCGCAGGCTCTTTTTTGTTTATTTTGCTAAATTGTTTGGCCAATCGTGGATATTTTGCTACTTTTGCAGCACAGTAAACGGTTGAGATGAAAGTAAACATGAAGAAGATAGCTTTTACCCTTTGTCTGTCCCTGTTGCTGGTGGCACTGATGGCCTCCTGTAGTTGCGACGGGAAGGTGAAGGTGACGGAAGACAAGGCGGAGATCAAGTTCGACACGCTGAGCCATGACTTCGGACAGGTGCCGAAGGACAGTACCGTCAGCTACGAGTTTGTATTCCATAACATCGGGGCCACGCCCCTGCGGCTGACAGAGGTGATGTCCTCCTGCGGCTGTACGCTCGTCGACTATCCCCATGGAAGTGTCGACCCAGGTGAACGTGCATCCATCAAGGCAGTCTACGACAGTCATAATCGTCCCGCAGGCCACTTCCAGAAGAGTATCCGTGTGGTCAGTAATGCCAAGACCGGCTTCCTTCGGCTGTCTATCAGCGGCGATGTTGAAGAATAGAGCCGCCAAACGTATTGAATAGAGGCTCCAAACGCATTGTTTGGAGCCTCCATTCATTCCTCAATGAGCCCGTCGCGTAGATGGATGGTGCGGTCGGTGATGGTGGCGAGCTGTTCGTCGTGGGTGACAATAACAAATGTTTGGCCGAAACGGTCGCGGAGATCGAAGAAGAGCCGGTGGAGCTCCTGCTTGTTCTGGGTGTCGAGGGAGCCGGAGGGCTCGTCGGCCAGGATGACGGCAGGGTTGTTGACGAGGGCGCGGGCCACGGCGATGCGCTGCTTCTCGCCGCCGGAGAGTTCGGCGGGCTTATGGGTGGCGCGGTCGCTGAGCTGCATGAACTCAAGCAGCTCGTTGGCGCGTTCGCGGGCTTTCTTCTGTGAGATACCAGCGATGTAGGCGGGTATCATGATGTTCTCGATGGCGGTGAACTCCGGCAGCAGCTGGTGGAATTGAAAGACAAAGCCGATGTGGCGGTTGCGGAAGTCGGAGAGCGCCTTCTGACTGAGGGTGGTGGCGTCGATACCGTCAACGCACAGCGAACCGGAGTCGGGACGGTCGAGGGTGCCGATGATCTGCAAGAGGGTGGTCTTGCCAGCGCCTGAGGGGCCGACGATACTGACGACCTCGCCGCGGTCGATGTGGAGGTCGATGCCTTTGAGAACTTGTAGGGAGCCGAAACTCTTGGTGATATTGCTTGTGGTAATCATGTTTTCTGAGTATTCTGAGTGTTCTGAGTATTCTGATTTTTCTGAGGCTAATGGGAGGTTTGGGACTTATGGAGGAGTTTTAGGAGCCAGTCGTAGATGCTCGATTCCTCATGGTGCTGTGCCTCGGTGAAGCTCATGCGGTCTTCCTTCTGGTCACCATACTGGTCGGGGAAGATAATCATGAGATTCTTGCCGGAGAAGTGGTGCTGTAGTTCGTCGGGAAGACGCTCGAGGGCATTCTTGTAGGAGATGGTACCCTTACGGGCGGTGACGACGACGAAGAGATGGTCATCGGCAATGTGGGCGGCGAGCTGCGGCAGTTCGTTCCAGTGGGCCATGGGGGTGTATTCGGCACGTACCGAGGGATGGTTGTTGTTGATGTATTCGGCAATGAGGGTCAGCGACTCGTCGCGGCCGTGGAACTGTATGCGGCAGTCGAGTTCGCCGGCGAGGCGCGAGAGGCGTTCGAGCCAGCGGTGGAAGCCGGGTTCATACTCGGCACGGCTGGGTACGGCTACCCGTATGCGGCGGAGGGTATTGAGAGGCTGAACGAAGCGCGAGAGCATAATCTGGCGGTTCAGGCCGTTGTAGAGGCTCTGGATGAAATCGCCCCAGAACTTGGCGTTCTCATTGGTATGGACGTGCATACCCATGATGACCTCGGTACATCCGGTCTCGCGGAAGGCGTGTTTGATGCCGTTGGCGATGTTGGTGGCGAGGCGGACTTGTGTCTGTAGTTTTATTTCGGCGGCGGCAGCCTGCTGCTGCAGTTGCTCGAGGAGGCGGAGGCCTTCCTCGCGATTGATATTGGCTTTCTCGTCATCGTAGACCACGTTGAGGGCCATCAGGTCCTGAGGGTAGCGCTCGTTTCTGACGAAGATGGCCTGGGTGAGGAGCTGCGGGGCTATCTCGGGGTATTTGACGCAGATGAGGATGCGCTCATGGGGCTCATGGGGTTCATGGGACTTATGGGGCTCATGGGACTTATGCGCCCTATGGGAAAGGACGATCTGCTGGGCAGCGTGGCGGGTCATGAAGGTGGAGATGATACAGGTGACGAGGATCATCATTACGACGCCGTTGAGCATATTGTCGTTGACAAGGTACTGACCGGGAGCCACCTCCATACGCATACCTACCATAATCATGGCGATGGCTCCGGCGGCGTGGGCCGAGGTAAGGCCGAACATCATGTGGCCGTCGGCCTTGGGCAGCCGGAAGAGCAGGCTGGAAAGATAGGCGGCGACGGCCTTGCCGAAAGTACCGAAGAAAGCGATGAGGAGTACGACCCAAAGAACGTAGGGCCCCTCAGCCAAGGCGCGGACGTTGATGAGCATGCCGACACCGATGAGGAAATATGGGATGAAGAGGGCGTTGCCGATGAACTCGATGCGGTTCATGAGCGCGGACACATGGGGGATATACCTATTTAATATGAGGCCGGAGAAGAAGGCGCCGAAGATACCCTCGAGTCCGATGAAGTCGGTGAGGGCGGCGTTGAGGAACATGACGGAGAGAACGAAGATGAACTGCATGACGGCGTCGCTATAGCGGCGAAGGAAGTAGCGCGTCAGGTGGGGGATGAGCCAGAGCATGGCGGCGATGTAGGCAGCGAGCTTCAGCAGGAAGAGGGGCCAGAAGAGCCAGGGGGAGAGGGGGTGATCAGGGACCGCTGGAGAAGGCTGACACGAGGTGTCAGCATAGGGAGACGGGGGGACGGAGGCGGCGGTCTGGGCGAGGGCGGCAATCATGACGAGCGCAATGAAGAGGCTAATCATGGAGGAGCCTACGGAGAGGGTGACGGAGGGGTGGCGCTGCAGACCGTAGCGGCCGATGATGGGGTAGGCGATCAGGGTGTTGGAGGCCATGATGCAACCTAAGAGGAAAGAGGCTGTGGGAGAGTAATGGAGCAGGTAGATGGCCATGACGTAGGTCAGGACGAGCGGCACAAAACAGGTGAGCAGTCCGAAGACGAGGAAGCGGCGCGAGTTGCGCTTGACGCCCTCCATGTCCATCTCGAGACCTGCCAGGAACATGATGTAATAGAGACCTACACGGCCGAAGAGCTCGAAGGAGTTGTCGCGCTCCAGGATGTTCAGGCCGTACTGTCCGATGATGACACCTGCCAGCACCATGCCGATGATATGTGGAATCCTCAGTTTACCCATGACGATAGGGGCAAAGAGGATAATCATCAGTACCACGAAGAAAATCAACGTGGGGTCGGTGATGGGGAAATATGCTGCCAAAGTTGTCATTCTGTGTGCAAAGGTAGTGATTTTTTTTGCGATATGCAAAAAAATCACTACCTTTGCAGCCGAAAGTAACAGATAAAAAAGAAAAAGAACGATGAAAGTTGCAATTGTAGGCGCTTCGGGCGCCGTAGGGCAGGAGTTCCTGCGCCTGCTTGACGAGAGAAATTTCCCGATGGACGAACTGGTGCTGTTTGGCTCTGAGCGTAGTACCGGCACGAAGTACACCTTCCGTGGCAAGGAGCTGACGGTGAAACTGCTGCAGCATAACGACGACTTCAAGGACATCGACATCGCCTTCACCTCGGCCGGTGCCGGAACGTCGAAAGAGTTTGCCGAGACGATTACGAAGTACGGTTGTGTGATGATTGACAACAGCTCGGCCTTCCGCATGGACGACGACGTGCCCCTCGTGGTGCCTGAGTGCAACGCAGAGGATGCCCTGAACCGTCCCCGTGGCATCATCGCCAACCCCAACTGTACGACCATCATGATGGTTGTGGTGCTGCAGCCGTTAGAGCAGCTGAGCCATATCAAGCGCATCCACGTAGCCTCTTATCAGAGCGCCTCAGGTGCCGGTGCCGCCGCCATGGCCGAACTGCAACAGCAGTACAAGGAGATTGTGGAGACGGGTGAGGTGAAGACAGTAAAAAAATTCCCGCACCAGCTGGCCTACAATGTGATTCCCCAGATCGACGTGTTCCAGCCCAATGGCTACACGAAGGAGGAGATGAAGATGTTTAACGAGACGCGAAAAATCATGCATACCGACGCAAAGTGCTCGGCCATGTGCGTCCGTGTCTCGTCGCTGCGTTCCCACTCTGAGAGCGTATGGATTGAGACGGAGCGTCCGCTGAGTGTCGAGGAGGCCCAGCAGGCTATCGCCGCTGCTCCCGGCTGCACATTAGTGGATGACCCCTCGACGCTGACCTATCCCATGCCGTTGGAGACTGCCGGCAAGGATGATGTCTACGTCGGCCGTGTACGCAAGGACCTCTCCGACGAGAATGGTCTGACTTTCTGGCTCTCTGGCGACCAGATCCGTAAGGGTGCTGCGCTGAATGCCGTGCAGATTGGCGAATGGCTTATTCAGAATGACGGATTGTCGAAATAACCAAATATCGAAGAATGAAGAAGATCATGTTGGCCGCAATGGCCGTTGTTATGATGTGTGCCTGCTCCGGTGAGCGTGGGTACATTGACTATCGTGGTATGTCGATGGGCATGTCGGCCAAGCAGATGGTTGACTCGTTGCAGCAGAAGCTGCCCAACCTGTGGCTCGACACCACGAAGTATGAGGACCGTTATGTGCTGGTTGACACGCTGGCCCGTAACTTTACGGTGGCCGTCTATCATCACAATGACACCATCGTTGACATCTTAGAGAACTACAGCGCTACGTACAATGACTCGACGACAAACCTGTGGCAGGCACTGCACGACGACTTCGAGAAAGTGTATGGTTGGCCTAACATGGGAAAGCACGGCGATCTGCATAAGGAGGCGACCTTCCAGAACGACAAAGGTACCATCCTGCTGACGCTGCTGAATACCTATTCGCCGACCGTCACCGTCCGTTATTCGACGGAACGCAGAGAGTAGGCGCTCTGCGCGCTAGTGAAGAGTGAAAAGTGAAGAGTGAATAAAAAAGCAAGCCCGAAAGGCTTGCTTTTTTTTTGTGTCGACACTTGCGACACAATTTTCTTAATCGAACCAACGCCAAAAATACTACAACGTTAAATATCAGATAGTTATAAGAAACTTAAAAAATTGACTTTTCCGCCAAAATTCGGTTGAATCACGCCAATTTAAGTAAAAAACGCCAAAAATGCGCCAAAAATGTTTGGTTTGTTTATGATGATTTTGTAACTTTGCAGCCAGTTACAAATATATCGAATTATGGCAAAAATAGAATTAAGACTTTCTTCAAAGGTTCAACAAGAAACAGGAAGACAAGAAATACTTATCAGATTCTTCAATGGTAGTGTCTTCAACTTGAGGACAAAAAGTGAAATCTATGTCAATGCTGATTTCTTTGAATATTACGTTGACAGAAAGAAAACGCATGAGTTGCTGCACAATGACATTCCTGACAGGATTAACACCGCAACGCTACAGGAAGCAGAGAAGTTTGGATGGGCTTTGCGTGAAAGTGGTGAGTTGGTCGTTAATGGGAGAAGAAATGAAACTCCAGAAGTGATATATCACAAGGAGCAGTTAAAGCGGATTAGTAGCCTGAAAAAGCATATCATTGAAAAATATGAGGCAGCAGATAAGGATTCTGTGAAGGGTGACTGGCTTTCTGATATTGTTGACAGGTACAATCATCCTGAGAAGTATCAGGTGAAGGTTGAGAAAAAGGAGTTCTATGAACTTGTAGAGCAGTACATAACAAAAAGACAGCTTGCGGAATCTCATGCACGAGCTTTCCGTGTCATCACTCGTGCCATTGCCAGATATGAAGGATATATTAGGGCAACTGATGACACCCGCAAGAACTTTGTCTTTGATATTGATACGGTTACCCGCAATGACATTGAAGATTTTGCAGATTATCTCAAAAACGAGAAGGAACTGTCGGATGCTAACCCGGAATTATTCAAGAAACTGTTTGAAGATTATCCCTTGGCAGTCGGCTCTGGGCAGCATGTATTGGAAGGACGTGGCGATAATACCGTGAAAAACATGCTGTCACGATTGAAGTCTTTGTTCCGTTTTTATTATGAACGAGGAGATACTAATAACAGACCTTTTGATGGATTGAAGATTGGTGCCGCGATTTTTGGTACACCTTATTATATTACTATAGAGGAGCGAAACCAGATTGCAGATGCAGATCTTGATAAAGCCTGGAAGAACTATGATGAAGAAAAGAAGAAAGCATCAAAGATGCCTCTTAAGACCTTAAAGGTTCTACGCGACATTTTCGTATTTCAGTGTTTTATAGGTTGTAGAGTCGGTGATTTGGAAAAGCTGACTCCACAGCACATTCATAACGGTGTTCTAGTTTACACACCTCATAAGACCAAGGACGAAACGGAAGAACCGATTCAGGCTCGTGTTCCATTGCATTCAAAGGCATTAGAACTGATAAAGAAATACAAAGGCCAAGACAGACGGGGTAGGTTGTTTCCTCTTATTTCTCCGCAAAAGTACAACGAAGCGTTAAAGGTCATCTTCACATTGGCTGGCGTTACGCGTAATGTGGAGATTAGGAATCCGAAGACAGGAGAAAGCGAGATAAGGCCAATCAATGAACTTGCAGCAAGCCACCTCGCACGTCGTACATTCATTGGTAATGCGTATTTCAAAGTAGCCGACCCAAATCTGATAGGTAAGATGTCTGGTCATGTTGATGGTTCCAAGGCGTTCAAACGTTATCGCAAGATTGAAGACGAGACGTTGAAAAACGTGATTGATATGATAGGATAACTCTATCCAACCGTTAATATATATAATAAGGTATAGCAATTTGAAGAAAAAGTAGTAACTTTGCACGCAAATGATGACGATAGAAGAGATAAGGACAGGGAAAGAAGGTCAGACGTTTGACCTGAAGAGCATCCTGATAGACCCTAAGGCGTTGGCAATACCCATCGTTGCGATGGCCAATGCCGATGGTGGCTTGTTGGCAATCGGCATATCTGACAAGACCAGAAGGATTGAGGGCATCAATCAATATACGGAGAAACTGAACGAACTGTTGCGCGTCCCCTTCGATTTCTGTATTCCATCCATTCCTGTCAAGTGCAGCTACATGGATTGCATAGACCAGCATGGGAATGAGAACCGAATACTGCTGATGGACATCCCTGCCAGCATGTTCCTGCATACCAATCAGGCTGATGAAGCCTATATCCGCGTGGGCGACAAGAGCCGTAAACTGACATTCGAGGAGCGTTTGCAACTGATGTACGACAAAGGCGAGCGTTCTTATGAGGACACGGCTGTCTATGGTGCCACGGTTGATGACATTGACATGGATGCCGTTGCTGACTATGCCAAGTTGCTGGGATATGGAAAGTCGCCAATGGAGTACTTGCGCGAGAACAACAACTTTGTGACGACTAACAACAAAGGTGAGGAGGATGTCAGTGTCGCCTGTATCCTGCTCTTTGGCAAGAACCCTCAGAAGTTTTTCCCTCGTGGCCGTACCCGTTTTATCAGATACGAAGGTATTGACGAGAAGGTGGGTGCAGAGATGAACGTCATCAAAGATGTCACCTTTGAAGGAACCATCCTGAATCAAGTTAAGAAGACGATTGAGTATCTGGAGACACAGGTACGTGAGCATACCTTCCTCGGACAGCATGGCCAGTTCATTACTCGTCGCGACTATCCTGAGTTCGTGATACAAGAGATGACCGTAAATGCCTGTTGCCATAGAGCGTACAACATCAAAGGAACTGAGATTCAAATCAAGATGTTCGATGACCGCCTTGTTTTTGAATCGCCTGGCAAATTGCCAGGACTGGTAAAGCCTGCAAATATCCGTACCACCCACTTCTCTCGTAATCCGAAGATAGCTGCATTCCTCAAAGCATATCACTATGTGAAGGAGTTTGGCGAGGGCCTGGATCGTATTTGTCGCGAGCAGGAAGCTAATGGTGCTAAGGCACCATCCTTCCGAACCGACGAGTTCATCCTGAAGATTACTGTGCCGAAAGTCACAGAAAACGTGAACGTAAATGCGGCCAAGGTGAATGTAAACGGGGAAAAGGTGAATGAAAAGTTACCAGATAATTCTCATGGGTTAACAGAAAAGTTACCAGAAAACGTCACAGAAAACGTCACAGGAAGCGCCATAGATACGTCACAGAAAACGTCACAGAAAACGTCACAGAAAACGTCACAGAAAATCATTGACTTGGTAAGAGAAGATCCTTACATCTCAACCTCTAGGATGGCTGACATAATAGGTATTGACCGGAGAAATATCGCAAGAAATATCAGGAAACTACAAGACCAGGGTGTCATACGTCGTGTTGGTCCAGATAAAGGAGGTTTTTGGGAGATTATTGAGTAATAAGCATGGAAGGAAACGTAATTCTCAATACAGCATCCAGACTACACGCTGTTAATGAACTTCTGAAAAAGTACGTTAGCGGACAGACTCTTAGTTTTGAAGAGAAGCGTGAGTTGTGGCTTTTTTATAGAGACCACAAAGACACGAATGCCATCATTGACTATGTTCTTGGCGAGGGTGGAAGTAATCCTGACCTGCTACTTCATGATACGAAGCAACTGTTAGCAGAAGCAGAAGCGTTTATAGAAGTATATAAAGCTTCAGGATCTCTTATTTCTTCGTTTGAAACGAAGTCTGATTGTGACCGGTACCTAAAGCCATTCAAGGATGCATGGGAGTCAGAGAAAGAAAAAGCCCACGACCTATGGATGGAGTATCAGGAGATTAGTCACCGCATAGACTTCATGCCATATTCTGATCCAGAGTTTAAGCCATTAGATGAGAAATGCGATAGGTTGAAGGAAGAATATGACAAAGTACACGCTCATGTAAATGAGTTGTATGAAATCCATCGGAAGGAAATACTTGCTCTGTCAGGTTTGTATTATTTCGACATAGCGTTTTTGAATGTTCTTGTTCATCGATTGTCAGAGATTGCTAAGTGTATTATTGCAGACATCTGTAATCCTGAGGAAGGAGGTGAGGCATGAGCAATAACTCATTTTCAAGAACTCGTCGGCAACGTGACTTTGTAAGTTTGCAATTATGCCTATATCTTTATCCGCTCTGTAATGGCCGTCAATTCGAATACATGGAACCGTCCGACTTTGTCAGTTTCCTGAATCTGAGACGTGGAGCTGATGGCGTGGTTCGTGACAGGGAAAAGCTCCGGGTGATATATCTTATCCATGAAGTTGCGGACAACCTCAGTGAACCATGGCGAGCAGAAGAATGGAAAGGGGAAATGCTCAGTGCCTGTGGCATCGATATGGCATACTATAACTCACATTATTTGGATGTAAAACACTCGGAAGTGATGGCTAATAAAAGGTTCGCAAATGAACTGAAAAAGGCGATATCACGAGCCAACGCCTTGTAAAAACCACACAGGATTACAGACCAACCACAAAAGTTGGTTGAAGGAAATAATAGAAATAGACTCAAAGTGCTTATAATCAGCACTTTGGGTTTTTGCGTTTTTTAAGCAAACACCACAAATAATACACTTGTAACAACGCGGAAAAAGCGGGACCTTTGCAGCCGGAAATTTAATTTATTTCAAGATGATAAAAACTAATTTTTTGCAAAGTGAGACTAACAAGGTTGGCTGCTTTGAATCGAGTGAAGAAAATGAGATGTTTGCAAAGGGTCTCGTGTCAGCAATTTCAAAGGGGAATGATCGTATCTCCTTTACGTTAACAGAGAAAGGTGCAATAGCCTTCGCCCGCGAACTCTCTGAGTGTATTCTTGCTGAGAATGCCGCACAGGCTTCAGGCAAGGGTGGTGATGACGGCACATTATTGCCAAAACAGGAGGTCATGGAAACTCTTGGAGTCAGTTCTACTACTCTGTGGCAATGGGATAAGAGTAGATATCTGGTACCTGTCAAGATTGGCCGAAAGGTGTTCTATCGTAAAGGGGACATAGACAAACTCTATGACTACAAGCATTAAGAGTAACGCCCGCGCCTTTGTGTGCGGGCTTAACTATCCTAATAAATACATATAGAATAATGATAAATAAAAAATACATTGATCTGATACTCGACACGGTTGACTTGGCAGAAGTGGTCTCTGACTATGGCATCAAACTGCATGTCAGTGGCCACACCGCCAAGGGCCTATGCCCGTTCCACAATGAGGACACAGCGTCCTTTTGTGTCAATACCGCCAAGAACCTCTGGCATTGTTTTGGATGCGGAAAGGGTGGTAACGTGATTAACTTCGTCATGGAGATGGATAATCTCTCTTTCCCTGAAGCCATTAAAAAGCTGTTGAAAGAGAAAAAGAACATCGATCTGAAAGTGAATGAGCTTCGGCTCACCCCGGAAGAGGAGGCAAAATACAAGAAACGTGAGGCGATGCACATCATCAACGACAAACTATGTGCTTTCTACGTCAGTCAGTTAGATAATGGTACTGCCGACGCGAATGCTGCTAAAGCCTATATGCTCAGTCGGTGGAATGCCGACTTCTGCAAGGAACAGCAGATTGGCTATGCCCCCAACGACTGGACATCCGTGGTGAAGTTCGCCGAAAAGGCAGGACTGAGTTTAGACCTGATGCAGCAGATGGGTATCTTGCGACTAAGTGAGAAGACTCATTCTTTGTACTGTGTCTATAAGAATCGTCTCATGATTCCCATCAGAGACCGCTATTCCAATATCGAGGGCTTCACGGCCAGAGCATTGGACGATAAGTCTGAATGCAAGTATCTCAACTCAGCCGACAGCGAACTCTACCACAAGTCTGAGTCCGTCTTCGGCATTGATGCTGCCGTCCAAAAGGCAAGAAAGGAGTGTAAACTGTATCTTGTAGAGGGAGCACCTGATGTGATGAAGCTACAGTCTCTCGACATTCTCAACACCATTGCCTCCCTGGGCGGTTCTTGGAACGACAAGCAGTTCCAGAAGTTAAAGGACTTACGCCTTCAGAACTGTACGCTCTGCTTCATCCCCGACTCTGATGTCCCCAAGAATAATGAGAGATTAGGAGCTGGATTTGCCAATGTTCTCCGCAATGGTGCCCTCGCTATGCGTCTGGGCTTTACTGTCAGCGTCAAGGAGATTCCCAACGACCTCACTGTAGAACAGCCAAAGAAGATTGACCCCGATGAGTTCTTTACTGACAAGTCCGACCTAGCCAAGTTGGAAGAACGCGAGTTCCTGTTATGGTCATTTGAGAAGAAGTTCACCCCCAACGGCACGACGGAGGAGAAGCAG
>CACZDV010000010.1 GCA_902780025.1 uncultured Prevotellaceae bacterium | reverse complement strand
GGAGGGGTTACTTTTTGAGATGAGAACTAGATTTGCCTGTTTATAGACGTTTTCAAACGATTATTAATCAATTCCGATTTTTATCGGACAGCAATAATTTTAAATCAACTATTATGCGATAATCTTTATTTACGAGTAGCCAGTTTGCTTTTTCTATATTTTTGTATTCTCTATCTTCATAACCTCCAAAACCAACAGCATATAATTCTCCTTCAGGGAACTCACTAGACACAAGAGGTTTAATATAATCATAAATACAAGGGATTTTTTCTGATCCATCTGCATTGAGCACACCTTTTTTATGTGACAAGGTATCAATTACTACTGAATCATCAATTTTTTTAGAAATCGGATCTTTATATCGAACAGGCACCAATTCCGCACCATTTAGATTTAACACTCCCCATGCATTACCAATTCTTACATTATAATGACCGTCATCTCTATTTGTAATTTCGTCATATTTAAATGGTATACTTTTATACCCCCTTAAACTTACACAACCATATTTGTTTCTACAACTAGTCAAAATATGGTTGAAATCTATTAACTTTAGATGACTTGAGAATGAATAATAATCGAAAAAAGAGATTCTATTATCCATATAATCCACTATCGAATACGAATCACTCTTTTCACTAGAAAACTCATATGATGTTTTTACACTATAATATTCATTATCTTCTTCATTAACGAATTCTATGTCAAGATACTTACATGGGATGTTCACTTCAAATAAATCTCCTGTATAAGTTGAAACGGAGACTTCAAATGAACGTACACCCCACAAATTATCTTTGTTAATAAAAACGACATTTCCACCTCGATACTGAATAATATTGTAAATACATTCAATTATCAATTTGCTTTCTGACATCTTATAAACCCCAAATCTCCCATATTTTTCTACAATATAATAATCGTTTTGGATGAGTGATTCTTTCTTGAAACATTCTATTGGATGAAATCCGACAAAAATTCCCTCTGGCTTTTTGACTAAATCAGGGATGCCTAAAGGGGATAATAAGATTATCTTATGAATTACAGTATATTGAAATAATGAATATAGATTATCAAGCTCGTCATCTTTTACAAGTATCTTCAATGCATTCATGAGTTTACTTTCAGAAAGATTGCGATAATCCTTTTCTGAGAAAAGCAGACGATCTGAAGCACCATATACTTCCAAAAGTCTAGGCATAAGCGCGATAGCTTTCAGGGAAAGGAGGATGCTGGCGAGGGAGAAATCATCGATATGTTCATCGAAATCAGTCTCTGTTCTGCTGGGATGACGGAAATCGGGACTGCCTAACTCACGGGCTTTCTGGCCCTTCATGGCTGGCACATACATTCCGTCATAGTCCACCAATACCAACGTGCCATCGCTCTTCACAAGAATATTATCTGGCTTCAGGTCGCCATGCGCAAAGGGCTGGGGCATAAGCCACATCGCCAAACGACTGAACTGATAGGCAAGCAGCGACAATTCATACTGATCATCGATATGCTCACGAATGTACTTATCCAACGTCTGACCTTCTACCCAATCCATCAACAACACAGGGAACTCACTATCCTCAGAGTTGCTGGAATCCACAAACAGTTCCTTATCCAGATACTTGATGGGCGTGAGGAACGTGCTGCTGACATACTCCAGTTCCTCAGCTATCTGGCGATAAGCCTCTGCTCTTCCCTCCTGCTCCTTCAAGAAGCACTTCACAGCGTGCAGTTTGCCAGTCTGCTCGTCTTTCATCTTGAAGACTACAGCGAAGTTGCCACTGGTCATCTCTGGCTCGCCATCCTCTCCCAATACAGGACTAAGATGTTTCGACTGATCGAAATTATCTTCTGCAGCCTTGATGGCCTCGACGTATTCTGATATAAGTGGGTAGTTCATAAGCTTTCAGTCATTGGATGATGCAAAAATGCGATTAAGCGAGCAATGTGACGAGGACAGTCCCCCTGTCACCTGTGTTTACCATGCAAAAGTATAAAATTAATAGGAATATACCAAATGTTTTCGTGCTTTTAATATTAAAATTTTGTTCATTAAAACAATTCCTTCTAAACATCAAGGTGGCGTGCAATCTCGTAGAGCTGTTCCACGGATGGCTGCACCTTGTTAGTCATCCAGCGCGAAACAGTACTGATGCTGTGACCCATCTGTTCAAGATCACAGGGACGGTTCCTTTGATCAACTTTCTTATAAGCCCTATGTCCTGCGTGCGTCATAAGCGTGGGGTTTAATAGTAATATGTGGCAAAGATATATAAATTTCTCGACATCTACAAGAAATCACCCATTTTTTACTCATTTTTGATAAAAACAGGGGTTGTGAGAGTGACTACTTATGTGACAAGCGGTGCCAGGGGACAGTCCCATGACACATAGAGCCGAGCGGGGACTGAATGATGTCTGAGGGAAGAGGGAGGAAGATGTAAGATTACAAAAAAACGGCAGGTCATCATGTGAGATGCCTGCCGTTGTCTTTCTATAAGTAAGTATTATTCCACAGCAATAAGCTCTCGGCCTATTTTATGCAGACCTTCAACGATGCGACGACGCTGTTCTGGACGAGGCTTTTTTATGCCGTTTGCATAATGGCTGAGTTGATGCTGATTGATACCAGACACACGGCTAATAGCAGCAATAGAGGCATAAGGGGAGCACATCTGCAACAAGGCTGCTGCATCAAGGTGGTACTCGAATTCGTAGTCGCCATCTCGAAGCCATTGAGGTATATCGTCGCCATCTGCAATCATCCCTTCTACATGGAATTTGAGCGTGTCGCGCACCTCGTCAATCAGCTCGTCGTATGATTTGGCAGTAACAACCACGGCACCAGGTACATTCTCGCTCAGAGCTGCACCGTAATTCTTGTCGCACCAAGATACATTTACAATAATTTTTTCCATATGGCGCAAAGGTAATAAAAAGAATACTATTTTGCAAAATAAAACTTCAGAAAAGTATTCTTTTTAATACTCTTTAAGAAAAGTAGCATTATTGACATTATTGAAAAATGTCACTTCCACAATATTTAAGTCGCTTTCATAGAGGAAGAACTTTTACTTCGTCGAGAGTACTTACGCTCATACACAACGGAACCGACCCTTCTTATGTATGATACGTTTTTTGATTTTTTTTCGTGTTTTCGTGTAGTAAATCGTACCTTTGTGTCGACAAAAGGGTAAAGTTGAACAAAAACATCGATATAATGAACCATAATGAACAAGAATTTGAACAGGTGATGCGGACGCACAAGGCAACCATCTACACAGTCTGACCTTGCTAAAGATTAGTTCGCCTTATTTCAAGAAGTGAATGTTGAGAATTTAATTCTTCATTCTTGCATAGTATTAAACATAACTTTTCTTCTTTGTTGCGATTTAATGGCGCAATTGGATGCATGAAATACACAATTAATTACTCCAGTCGTTTCAAGAAGTCTTATATGCTCTGCAAGCGTCGCGGACTGAACATCGCCAACTTCGAAACAGTGGTGAGCCCTTTGGCCGAGACCGGGACACTCCCCGCTAAGTACCGGCCTCATATTCTCTCTGGCAAATACGCAGGCATTTGGGAATGTCACATCGAGCCTGACTGGTTGTTGCTTTGGAAACAAAACAATGGTCGATAAATGGTCGATAAATGGTCGATAAAGCCAAACGGTATCTTCGCCAACTTACTGAGTTTGGTTATTTGGAACCACATGGAGGGAATAAAAACAGAACTTATAGCAAGAAAGAATAAGATGAAGAAAGTAATAATCAGCTTAGTACTGACGATGATGTCAGTAGCAGGATACGCTCAGAGCGTTGTCGGCAAGTGGGTAACAGAAGGTGGTGATTCTCAGGTGGAGATTTACCAGAGTGGTGACAAGCTGAACGGCAAGATTGTGTGGCTTAAGAAAGGCGACGGCCAACTCGACGTCCACAATCCTGACAAGAAGCTACAGAGCCGTAAGCTTGTTGGTGTCAACATCCTGACGGGGCTCACCAAGAAAGGCGAAAAGTGGGAAGGTGGCAAGATCTACAATCCCAAGAACGGAAAGACCTACAAATGCTCCATCTGGCTCGAAGGCAACAACCTGAAGGTACGCGGCTACGTGGCCATGTTCTACGAGACCCAGACATGGACGAAAAAGTAAGCATTCCTTGTCGGCTATTTTTCTGACTCTTCCCTTTTAAGGAACTTGTAACTGGCGTCCCAGCTGTCGAAACCATGGGAAGTCAGGCCATTGCGGGTTGTTGCAGGGTATGATTTCCGTCCTGGCAGCATCATCAGCTTCACGATGCCTGTCTCTCCTGCCTTCAGTATACCTGCGTGGATGGCGGCGGTGGCAATCTCTGAGTCAGAGGTGTAGACACTATCGCGGCCTCCTCCCCAGATAGGCCCTTCTTTATGGGCTTTCACGCGGAAGATGAAGACAACGCCGTTTTTACCCATGAATTGTGACATCGTAGAAGGGGCATTGGCTATGTCGCCCTTCTCGGGTGCCAAGAGTTGATAACTGCCATCGCTACTGTCGGATGATGCTGACGTGATGCCGTTTCTGGTGATTGACGGAAAACCAGTAGCTGGTGCCAGAACCTTCACCTTAATGAGTTTGGTTTCCTTTACTTTCAGCAGGCCGGCATGTACGGCAGCCACACTAAGCGGGGAGTCGTCCGTGTAAATATTGTCTTTGCCGCCGTAGCACTCCTGGCTGTCGTCACCTGTCACATAGAAAAGAAAGGTCTTACCGTTGTCTTCCCGATGCCCACTCATGTCGTTGGGTACTTCTTCTTGAGCGTTAGATGCAATGCTTGTGCCCAGCATCAGCATGATGGCACAAATAGTTTTGATGAATGTTGCCTTTTTCATAATCTTCATTGTTTTAAGTATAGGTAGGTTTATGGTGTGTACTTTACCACTCCCTCAGGTTCGCCTCGGCTTCTATGCGGTCTTCTGTCTTGTCGTCGAGGGCAGGGAAGAAGTCGATGCCGGTGAGGCGCTCAATGTCGTCGACGGTGTGGACGACGCTGGAGAGCGTCACCTTCTTGCCGTCGTTGCGGAAGAGGAAGGCGATGGTCTTGGGACGGTCTGAACGGCAGAGGACGACCTTGAAGAAGGCATCGGGCACCCAGACGCGGCTGCGGCCGATGGTGCGGGTGGGCGTCTCGCCGTCGTAGACGGGACCGCAGACAATGTCGATGGAACCGTACTTGCGGGCCCAGTCGCGACACAGGATTTCCAGCGTGTTCCACTCATACTTGTTCAGCGCGTGGTTCTGCGGACAGATGTTCGTGAAGAGGAACGACTCGGTCATGGCCGTTGCGTCCCACTTGTTGTCGCCAGCCGGACACATGTGCCCTCGGTCGTAGCGTGAGTTGTAGTAGTCGTTGTCAGTAGCGCGCGGACTGACCTCAGGGTCCTCGCTGAACACCTCGGCCGAGCGCTGGTTCTTGCCGTAGGTGTGACTCTTCGTCAGGTGCCAGGCCACCCAGTTGGGGTTTCGTGTCTCTTGATTATAAGAGGTGGTATAGCCCATGCGCCTGAGAATCTGCTCAGGACGGTCCTTCAAGGGGGCGGGCTGTTCGTACTCAACGACTTTGCTACGGGTGACTTCCTGCGTCGCGTTGCTGTTGTAGAACGTGTTGGTTTCCTGTGCGTTGGCATTGTCCTTGCGACAGGCCGTGAGCATCAGGCTGAGGGTCATTATGGGTAATAATAGCTTCTTCATGGGTGCAAACTTACAACATTTTTCCCGAATAACCAAATACTTATAGAAAAAAGGTCTGAAGTTTGGTACTTCCGGCTTTTTTGCGTACCTTTGCCGACGATAACGAGAACTACGACTATAATGAGAAAAATGCTGACCCTTATAGGATTGCTGCTGACGCTGACAACAGCAACGGCACAGAACCAGCCCACCGTGACGTGGGACAGTAAGAGCTTGATGATTGACGGACGCCGCGTCTGTCCTGTGATGGGCGAGATACACTATTCGCGCATTCCTGCTGACGAGTGGCCCGCCGAAGTGAAGAAAATGAAGGAGGGTGGCGTCACCATCATTGCTACCTACGTATTCTGGAACCATATTGAGGAGCAGGAGGGCGTCTTCCGCTGGGACGGCCAGCGCTCGCTGCGCACTTTCCTCGAAGTGTGCAAACAGGAAGACATGCCTGTCGTCCTGCGTATGGGACCGTTCTGTCACGGCGAGGTACGTAATGGCGGCATCCCCGACTGGGCGTTCACCAAAGGTTGCAAGCTGCGTGAGCAGAACCCCGTATTTCTCGATTTAGCCGAGAAGCTCTACCGCCAGATCTTTACACAGGTGCAAGGCTTGCAATGGAAGGACGGCGGCCCCGTCATTGCCGCCCAGTTCGACAATGAGTATCGCGGACGCGGCGAATACCTTGTGGCCCTGAAGCGGATAGCCCAGAAGATAGGCTTCGACCTGCCGTTCTACACCCGTACAGGCTGGCCTGAGCTGCGTACACCAGTACCCTACGGCGAGATGCTGCCCCTCTATGGCGACTATGCTGACGGCTTCTGGGACAAGGAGACGACTGAGGGATCCGGCAACTACTATCAGGCTTTCAACTTCAAGGGTTTCCGCTCGTCGACAGCCATTGCCACAGACCAGTTTGACTATTCTCAAAACGCGCCCCACCCCACCACTCCTTCATCACAGGAATACCCTTACTTCACCTGCGAACTGGGTGGCGGCATGGCGACGGCCTATCATCGTCGTCCGTATGTCTACCCTGAGGATGCCTACTCGATGGCACTTGTCAAGCTGGGCAGCGGTTCTAATCTCTTAGGCTACTATATGTATCATGGCGGCACCAATCCTGAGGGAGTGCTCCACACGATGAACGAGTGTCAGACATCGCCAGGAACCGCCAACAACGACCTGCCCGTGATGACCTACGACTTCCAGGCACCGCTGGGTGAGTACGGCCAGACTTATCCGCAGTACTATACGCTACGTCCACTCCACCTCTTCATGCACGACTGGGGCGAGACGCTGGCTCCGATGGAAGCCTCGTTCCCTGGCCCGAAGGACTTGAAGAAAGGCGAGGACACACAGTTGCGATGGGCAGTTCGCGAGGATAGAGAGAAAGGGGGATTCATCTTTGTCAACAACTACGAACGTTTCTACCAGCTCTCAACTAAGAAGGACGTGCAGTTGGAGGCCTGCGGCGTGAAACTGCCCAAGATGAGCATCCCCAGCGGCTGCATGGCTATCTTCCCTGTCAACATCGACGGCATCCGCTATGCTACCGGTCAGTTGGTAGCCCGTCGTGAAGGGAAGACCTACATGATGCAGATACCTGGCATACCCACCACCATCAGCATGACCAACGGGAAAACGCTGAAGAACGTGAAGCCGCGCGGCACAGCCAAGCCCGTCTACGGCAATCTCTACCTGATAACCAAGCAGGAGGCAGAACGCTTGTTCCTGAATCATCAGGACAGTCCGGCTGTTCCTGAGATGCAGCTGACATTCAAGAAAGTGAAGGAAGCAGGGCCGCTGCGCACCATCGTGAAGGGCAAGGCCAAGGTGGCTGAGGCACCGTCGGAACAGGACTGGCAACAGGCTACCGTCTATCAAATCAGCCTTTCGTCCCTCGCCGCTCAGGCCCCCACTCTATTGTCCATCGACTATCGTGGCGACTGCGCCCGTCTTTATGCCAACGGGCGTCTGGTGGCCGACAATTTCTATTACGGTCGACCGTTCCTGTATGGTCTGTGGAGACTGCCTGAAGGTTGTACAGCGTTGGAACTGCGTATCCTGCCGCTACAGCCCGATGCACCTATCTACTTACCCCGCGAGGCTGACAAAAGGCCTGGCGAAGAAGTGTTCAGAGTCCGCGGGCTTTCCAGATACGTTCCTTAGCGGCATTGATTTCCTGGAACTTCTTTTCTGCTGCTCGGCGCACGTCTTCGCCAAGGGCGGCCACCTTGTCGGGATGATGCTCGAGAGCCAAACGGCGGTAGGCGCGTTTCACCTCGTCATCCGTCGCATTGGGACTGACACCCAGCACCTTGTAGGCATCCTCAAGGGTGTTACCCTCCAAGTGGAGCATAGAGTCGACCTCGTTGGGGGAGAGTCCCATCCACGTGGCACACTCCTTCAAGGCGGTAATCTCGCTCTGGGGTACTGAACCGTCGGCCTGCGCCACCATCACGAGGAAGTTCAACAGCTGCAGGCGTTGCGAGTAGTCCATGTTGCTGTTGATCTGCTGACAGCAGTCGCGAACGGTCTGCTTGAAGCCGTTCCAGCCCTGCCGTTGCTGTTCGTTGAAGAGTTTCTTCAGAATATCATTACCCTGGGTGACGGCGGCCTCGCCAAAGTTCTGGCGCAGCATCTGTCGCACCATCTCCATCTCTGAGTGCATCGCCTTACCGTCGGCCTTGATGATGTAGGACGACAATACCAACAGGGCGAAGAGGAAGCTGTTGCGATTGCCCTGTGCCTGCTGGCGCTGGTAGGCCTGTCGGTACATTTCCTCGTAAGCACGGAAACCACCGTCGCGACCAGAACCGCTACCAAACGTACCTGAGTTTCCTGGGGTGTTGACAGCGTCGAGGGCACTATCGAAGAGCGAGCCCAGCAGATAGCCGGCCAAGGCCCCCAACGGGCCTCCAGCCATCCATCCTAAGAATCCGCCTATCCACTTACCTACTGCCATAGCACTAAATGCCTAATCCTCCCTGGAATGACAAGTCCACCGCCTTCGACTGCTGGATGCGCGAGTAAGGCATCACGTCGTTGACCACCCAGATGTTACCGCCGATGACGGAGTGGTGGCCGATGGTGATGCGCCCTAAGATTGAGGCGTTGGAATAGATAGTGACGTAGTCCTCGATGATGGGGTGACGCGGCACGTTCAGCATATTGCCATTGGCATCATACTTGAAACTCTTGGCACCAAGGGTGACACCCTGATACAGCGTGACGTGGTTGCCGATAATACAGGTCTCGCCGATGACGACGCCCGTCCCGTGGTCGATGGCGAAGTACTCGCCGATGCTGGCACCTGGATGGATGTCGATACCTGTCTTCGAATGTGCCTGCTCCGTGATGATACGCGGCAGGATGGGAATCTCCATCTGATGCAGGACGTGGGCTATGCGGTAGTGGGTCATCGTGTTCACCACGGGATAGCTGAAGATGACCTCGCCGTAGGTCTGCGCCGCAGGGTCGTTGTCGAACATGGCCTCAACGTCGGTATAGAGCAGGCGCTTGATTTCAGGCAGTTCGTCGATAAACCGCAAGGCCAGTTCGTCGGCCTGTTTCTCAGCGTCGCAACCGCACTCCGTGCAGAACTGCAGTCCGCAGGCTATCTGTCGGCGCAGCAGCTCGTACAGTTCCTCCATGTTCACACCTATTATATACGAGCGCATACGCTCGTTGGCCTGCCGCTTGTGGAAGTAGTCGGTGAAGATGATGACCTTCACCAACTGCACGATGCGCTTCACCTCCTCAACCGACGGCAGCGGGGCTCCCGTAGCGGGCATCATGCTGTCCTCCTTGGCCGTATGGCCCGCCATGATGGCCACGTTGCGCTGCAGTACATCCGTGATATCTTTCTTTCCCATAACCTGTTATTTTTGACACACTTTACTGCTGCAAAGGTAGCAAGAAATATCGAGACGACCAACAGATTGAAAAAGAAATAGTCGTTCGCTCGTCGCTTTTTACCATTTACATGGTATGTTGAGCCGAAAATATCACATCAAAATGCCGCAGCGCATTCATGATACCGTCGTCATCGACGGAGGTAGTGACGTAGTCGGCCTGCTGCTTGAGCTCGTCGATGGCGTTGCCCATAGCCACGCCGACGCCAGCCTGCCGAATCATCGAGGTGTCGTTGCCGCCGTCGCCAAAGGCCATCGTGCGACTGACGTCAAAACCCTCGTGGCGGGCCATGGCCAGGATGCCCTTCCCCTTGTCGGCACCATTGGCGGTGATGTCCGTAAACTCCGGATGCCAGCGACCTGACACACATTGCGGCATACGGGCCATCAGCACCGGTTCGTAGTCGGCAGGGAAGAACGGCGTCAACTGCAGGATGTCCTGCTGCAGCACGACGTCCAACGGCGAAGCCTTGTCGAGGTTCTTCACGGCCAGCATCTTGCGGAAGATGCGGTCGACGTCGCCCTTGGGGTCTATCACCGCCACGTCCTTCCGGCCTACCACGATGAGACTGTTGCCCCTCTCCCGGCAGTCCTCCACGCACGTCATCACGTCCTCCTTAGCTATGGGTTGGCAGGTGACCATCTCGTTGCCCACATAGCACAAGGCGCCGTTGGTGGTGATATAGCCGTCGATTAAGTGCTCGATGGCGCCCAGGTTGGTGATAATCAGCGGCGGCCGTCCTGTGGCGATATACACCCGCGAACCATTGGCCTTAGCCTGCGTGAGTGCGAAGATGGTCGATGCAGGAATCTCGTGCGTCTTAAAACTCACGAGCGTCCCGTCGATGTCAAAGAATAAAGCGTACTTCTGTGTCATATTGATTGCAAATGACTTTACTGGTTTTTTGTCTCTTCTAAGAATTGTGTGGGGGAAACGCCGAACATCGTGCGGAAGCAACGGCTGAAATAGCTGACGGACGAGAAACCGGTGGCGTAGCTAATCTCGCTGACAGTCAGACGACCCTCATGTAGTAGCTCGGCGGCTCGGCGCAGGCGTATGGTCCGGATAAACTCGGTGGGTTTCTGGCCTGTGGCTGATTGAATCTTACGGTAGAAGGTCATACGGCTCATGCACAAGTCGGCACTGAGTTGCTCCACGCCGTAGTGCTCGTCGGAAAGGTGCTCCCCTACCAAGTCTATCGCTTTCTTCAGCCATTTGTCTTTTACGTCTTCGCCTGGCTGCTCTTCCGCCTGAACAATAGGGGCTTCGGCTTCTTCGTTCTGATGACTGGCAACGGCTTGCTCTTGAGCAGGCAGTTGTCTCATTGTTTCCAGGAATCGCCTGCGTTGACGATGAAGGAACCAGACATAGACCATAAGAGCAGTCAGCAGCAGGAGCAGGACAGCTATCGTCCACCATATCCCCTTAGGCAATCGTTCTGTGTTTTTCTCTTCGGGCTGGCTCCAGCGTTCGTTAGGTTGCGTCTCTTGTAGTTCAATGCTGTAGATGCCATCGGCCTCGCTGCTCTGCTGGCGGAGCGTTTGCCTGACGGGGTCATAGAGACGGGCATAACGGTCGTAAGCGATGATGAGGTGCCCGGTACTGTCTGTCTGTAAGGCTACAACGGCATCGCCATATTCATTTGAGGCGTATTCGTCGGTGAGCAGTTGCCCGTCTTTATAGGTCATGATGGTGCCAAAGATGGTGGCGAGCCAGAGGATGCCATCCTTTGTGAAAACCATGGCAGACACATCCTTCGTATCAGGAAGAACGACTTGTTCGGCATCTTTTGTCTTGCAGCGGATATTCTTGCCTGTGCTAAACCAAAGGTTGCCTTCGTGGTCGGTGGCAATGGCGGTGGGACGTTCTGACAGTCCGTTGGCGATGCGTATGGAGTCTGCGACATCCTTCGTAAGAGGTCCTCCATCGAAGAAAGGTTTGATGCTGTTATTGCCCAAGGCGTAGCACTTTCCAAAGCCGTCGGCTACCAACTGTCGCCCTTGACGGTCGGCCATAACACGGCGAAAGTCGATGCTGTCCAGTTCAACATGGCTGGAGATTCTTTGGAACGCACCATCTTTCAGTTGCAACAGCCCACCTTCCCACTCCATTGCCCATAGCTGTCCCAACGAGTCTTCACGCAACCGGAAGATGTACTTGTCGCCGAGAGGATAGGTCCTTAGCAGTTTCCCGTCAGCATATTCATAGACTTTCTTGTTGGACGTAAGCCACCAATGGCCGTTCTTCTCGGAGACGATGATGTCATCCACTCGCTTGTCGTCCACCTCCGTCAGTCGGCGTATGCTGTAGCCCTGCTTATCTAAAAGGTTGGCGCCGTGGTAGGTACCAATGATGATGTACCTTCCCGCTGCGGCAATGCTGGCCACATCGTTACTGCCTAAGAGGTCGGGACGCTCAGCGTCGCTGCGGAACACCGTCATCTGCCGTCCGTCGTCACGACACACGCCGCCGCCTTCAGTGGCATACCAAAGGAATCCCTCAGCGTCTTGTATGACCTGCGTCACATGCTGCGATGACAGCTGCTCCAAACGTGGTAGCGTCAGCATCTCCTGTGCCATGCCGCGAAATGGCAGCAGAAACAGGGCAAGTAACAGCAATATGTGACAATGTTTCAAGTGTGTCATAAGTAAAAACTGTGCAAAGTTACATAATTTCAACGAGAAGTGACAACAGTGAAACGCTCTTTTAAGCATTATTCGTACTTTTGCAGCCGAAAACAAACTACTACAACGAATATGAAACAGTTACTTGCAATCTTTCTCGGCCTATTGGCCTTCAATTCGGTAAAAGCCAATGACGTCATCAACAACGACACATTCTGGAAGACCACCTCCGGCAGTTACATTTACAGTCAGGGTGGTGGTATCTTCCGTTTCCCCGATGCTAAAGGCGTAGAGCATTACTACTGGTATGGTGCCAAATATCAAGAGGCCGTTGACTACTGCCCTAAGGCGCTGGCAGGCAGTAAGAGCAACATCACGAATTTCCTAGGCGTGACCTGCTACGTGAGCGATGACCTCGTCAACTGGAAGTTCGTGCGCAACGTGCTCACCCCCGATGCCGCCGGCTGGGCTTACTGGGTAGGACGTATGGGCGTGGCCTACATCGAGGAAGCGAAGAAATACGCCCTGCTGACGCAGTTCAACGACCACGTGCTGGTGGCAACGTGCTCTACACCGACAGGCAGCTACACCCGTCACAACGAGATTGACATGACTAATATAATAGGCACGCCAAACACGGGCGACATGACTGTATTCACCGACCCCGATACGGGCAAATCATACCTCTGCTACAGCTATGGAAAGGGGCGCGGGCGCATCTATCTGTCAGAGATTGGCGTCTGCGCCGACGGAAAGATTGGCCTGAAAGACTGTCACCAGATATACAAAGGCTCAGGGCGCGAGGGCGACTGCATGTTCAAATATAAGAATAAGTACTACGTGTGCGCGAGCGATCTCTACGGCTGGAACGCCTCAAATGTGTATTATCTTGAGGCCAGCAGTATCTACGGTCCCTACACGCCGACGAACAACATGCAGATCATGCCTGGCTCGGCCGATGACTATGGACACGTCACGCAGACTGGCTTCTTCTACACCGTGCGCGGCTCGAAGCAGGAGACCGTCATCTACTGCGGCGACCGCTGGGCAGGTTTTGCCGGCAATGGCAAGGGTTTTAACCAGTGGTGTCCCATCTCGTTTGTGAACGGTAAGCCCTACTTCAATTCGCTCTCGCAGTGGCACCTTGATGCCAAGACTGGCGAGTGGTGGATTGGTGATGATAACAATTACGTCAGGAATCACTTCTTCAATGCCGACCGTGTCAGTATCCCCAGCAGCAACAAGCCCAGTCAGGCTGACTTGAAGGGATGGAAGACCACGGTCATCAAAGGCAATAAGGTGGTCATCGGCGGTGCTGACTCTCCCGTGCTCAACGCCAGCAACTCGTCGGCTGACCGAGAGGTGGTGACGGGCAACTACTGTCTGAACATTCAAGATAAGGTTGACTTTACACGCAGGGTGAGCCAGACGGTGAAATCGACCCCTGTTGTGGAGTTGAAAGACGGCCTCTACACTTTGAAATGCTATGTCAAGAGCGGCAGCCAGTTCAACGAGCTGTATATGTATGCCAAGGTGGGCAATGAGACACGTCGTGCTGATATGCCTTATAGCGACAGCAAGTGGCATGAGGTCATCATTGAAGACCTGCAGGTCAGCGGCGGTCAGGTGGAGCTGGGTTTCTATGCCGACGGCAAAGCCAACGCCTGGTGCCACATCGACGAGGTGTCGCTGGTTCGCAAGGGCGACCAGCTTACAAATGCAATAACGGAAGCCAGGTGGCCCGTCTCGCAACCTTGCTATTACACGCTCAGCGGCAGAAAGACAAACGGCAACGAACGCGGTCTGCTGATTGTGCGTGATGCCGATGGGACTACGAGAAAAATTTTACGATAGATATGAAAAGACAATTCCTTGTATTGCTGCTGATGGTCAGCACGGCCCATGCAGCGTTGGCTCAGCAGGACATCGCGCTCGATGGTGAGTGGCAGATGACGATTGGCGGCAGGGACTATGCCGTCAATGTTCCCCATACCTATAATATCATGGAGGGACTGGAGGACTACGCAGGCGAGGCAGTCTATAGGCGGGCGCTGCCCATCACCGCAGATATGAAGGGACGCACGGTAAGGCTGCATTTCGAGGCTGTCCATCACGATGCCATGGTCTATGTCAATGGCCGGAAGGTGGGCGAGCATTTGGGCAATGGCTATACAGCGTTCTCATTCGACATTACCTCTTACCTCTCACCTCTTACCTCTAACATCTTAGAGGTCCATACCTCCAACGCCTACACCGACAAGGCGCTGCCCTACAAACGGTCGTTCGACTGGAGCAACGACGGAGGCATCTACCGCTCTGTACGACTGCATGTCAGTGGCAAGCAGACGCTGAGGTATGTTCACGTCACGCCCGCCATGTCGGGTGCTGTACGCTTCGACATCCGCTTGTGGAATGAGATGGACAACAGGCTCAGCGGAAGACTCGTAGTGAAGAACCGCCAGACGGGCCGAACGGAATACGATGCTGCTGTATCGCTGAAAAAAGGAAAGAATGAGCCTCAGTTCTCGACGACCATCACTATCAACAATCCTCAACTGTGGCATTTCGACCAGCCAAACCTCTACGACTTCACGTTTGAGATTCCTGGCAGCGACGCCCTCACCGACCATTTCGGCTTCCGCGACTTCCGCATTGAGAATCGTTCATTCGTATTCAACGGCGAGCGGGTACGACTGCCGGGTATCGAGGATATGCCAGGCTCCAACCCCGCTTATGGAATGGCCGAGCCGCGAGCCTTCATCGAGAAGACCGTGCGCACGATGAAGGACCTGAACACCTGCATCACCCGGTTCCACTACGTGCCCGACCGCCAGATGGTGGATATGATGGACGAGATGGGCATCCTCTGCCAGCTGGAACTCTCGTGGTGGCAGCAGCCGGGCCGTCAGCTGACGCCCGAACTGCGCAAGGTGGCTCGCGAAGCGCTTGAGGAGATGATTGAGGCTTACTACAACCATCCCTGCATCTATGGCTGGGGCATCAGCAATGAGGTCAGTGGCAACCACGAGGAGGTAAAGCGCCTGGCCGACGAAGTACGCCGTCTCGACAGCACCCGCATCGTCGATGTACTCTGCAACAAGATATGGCGAGAACTGGGCAACGACCCGTCGCTGGTGCTCGACCTCCCGACGTGGAACGAATATACTGGCACATGGCACGGCAACAACCGCGAGGAACTGCCCGCCCGCCTGCAGCGAATCCGCGAGGTCATCGGCAATCGTCCGCTCTTCATTACTGAGAATGGCCTGTGCGAACCCGCCTTCACCGGAGGCGACGGCACACGCATCGACGACATGCTCTACCACATCAAGGAGTGGCAGAAGTAGGACTTCGTCTGCGGCTACATCTACTTCTGCGTACAGGACTACCGCACGCAGATGGGCGAGGAGGGCTTGGGTCGCTGGCGCATCCGTCGCCACGGCGTCTGCCACACCGACCTCACGCCCAAAGCCTCCTACTACGTGTTACGCCAGCTGATGTCGCCCATCGACATCGTGGAAGTGAAGCCTGCCAATGCCAAGAAGAACGAGGGTTCGCTGGCCGGACAGTACGACGTAGATGCCGCCGACCGCGATGCCAACATCGTCCTTCAGGTGAAGAACAGCATTCCCTCGTACACCCTGCGCGGCTACACCCTTCGCTACGCCGACCGCCACGGCCATCAGCAAGCCATCGCCCTGCCCGACATGCATCCTAGCGAGCGTTATCCCCTCGTGCTGCGTAACGTCAATGCACAATACGCCTTCGAGGTAGTACGCCCCGATGGTTTCTCCGTCATCAAGTATTGAATCCTAAATATTATAACCAAACTAAAAACTACAATGCAACGAAATCTACTACTAATCATGTTGATGACATGGGCGGCAATGAGCGGCCATGCCGTCACGGTAACTGACACCATCTTCAACCGCAAAGCGCACGAGACTGATTTCGCCTTCGGCGCCGACGTGGGGTTTGTGTCGCAGATGGAGAGCTGGGGTACGAAGTGGCTCGACAAGAACGGCCGACAGAAGGACATCCTGCAGATTCTGAAGGAACAGGGAATCAATAATGTCCGCCTGCGCGTGTGGGTAAACCCCAGCGGCGGCTGGTGTGGCAAGCAGGATGTGGTAAAGATGGCCAAGCGGGTCAAGGCTAAGGGCATGGGTGTGATGCTGAGTTTCCACTACAGCGACTCGTGGGCCGACCCTGGTACGCAGGACTGCCCGGCAGCATGGAAAGACCACACCGTGGCACAGCTGGAACAGGATGTGTATGACCACACCAAGGACGTCATCACCGCGCTACAGGCTGCGGGCATCACCCCCCGCTGGGCACAGATTGGCAATGAGACGAAGCGTGGCATGTTCTACCCCACCTGCCAGACCAATAAGGGCGGCACCGATAACTTCGCACGTATGCTGAAGGCGGGCATCAAGGCCTGTCACGACTGCGACTCCAGCATCATCACCATCATCCATCTGCCCGACGGCCACGACAACTCGCTCTACCGGTCGATGTTCGACGCCCTGAAAAGCCGTGGTGTGAAGTGGGACATGATAGGCATGTCGGCCTATCCCCGCTGGTCGCACCTTGACGGCCCAACGATGATTACGAAAGTGATGGCCAACATCAAGGACTTGGAGAAGCGATACGGGACGAAGGTCATGGTGGTGGAGACGGGACATTACTGGAACAAAGCCATTGAGGGGAATAATTATCTGGTAGGGTTGATGGATGCGCTTATCAAGAACGGCGATCCCGGTTGTTTCTACTGGGAACCCGAGTCGATGGCAGGCTATGACCTCGGAGCCTGGGACCAGAATACGAAGCGCCCCAATGAGGCCATGGATGCCTATCTGGGCATCAAGCATACGGAGGTGGCGTGGCTGATGAAAGCCTCGATGCAGACCCCAAAAGTCGAACAGACCGTGGAGCCAGGCGAACTGACGATGGAGGCCCGTGTGCAGCATCAGCGCAAGGGCCGCATACAATCCGTGGAGTTCCATATCGACAAGAAGACAGCCGGCACGTATAAAGTGGAAGACATTGCTGCAGTAGGTACTGTTGCTACCTCTGCTTTCACAGTTCCAGATGTCACGATAGGCCCACACACTGCCTGGGCCAAGGCCACCGACAACGCCAAGAACACTCAGATCACCGACACAGTGACCTTCTTCGTAGGCGAGTCGGCGCTGATGGGCGACGCCACCATTGAGAACGGCGACAAAAAAGGGGGCACGGCACGTTGGGGCCTGAAGCTCGATGCGGCAGGAAAATATCGTCTGGCGTTCAAATACAGTAGTCCTACACTCAGGGGAACGGAGCTGAGAGTCAATGGTGACAGCATCGCTCGCACTTATTTCTATAAGGACACGGACACCTATCAGACTGTCGATATAGAGGTGTCAGAAGCAGGCACCCATATTTTACAACTAACCGCTACCGGCACCACCGGACTGCCCGACATCTCCTCGCTACGTATTTTCCCGCTTGAAGGTCAGATGTTGCCAACAAGAGGAGAGCCAACAGGAGTCAAATACATTAAGGAATTGTCTGACTGCACACATTATTACAATCTCAATGGCACCCCCTCTTCTATGCCCCACCGAGGCATTAACATCGTCCGCGAGACAATAAACGGGAGTATCAGGAGTTATAAGATTAAAAGGTATTGATAATATGAGACATTTAGCTTTTACGTTTTTTATCTGCCTCGTCAGCATGGTTTGCTATGGGCAGGGTATTCAAGTAAAGACCATCGACGAGGGTGGTTCGGGAGTGTTGAAGGCTATCGCCGTGAAAGAGGCGGGTGCTGAGGACTTCGTGGTCTATCGTCCCAAAGACCTGAATTTGGCACATGCCACGATAGGGGCGCTGCCGCTACTGATGTGGGCTAACGGCGGGTGCATGGACACCAACGCTGGCTACGAGCGGATGCTGACGGAGGTGGCCTCGCACGGCTATGTGGTGATGGCCATCGGCGAGATGGAGGAGCGGCTCGACAGTCGCAAGCAGAATTCTACGGAGTCAAGCGAACTGAAGCGCGGACTGGACTGGATGCTGCAGCAGGCGCGCACCAAGGGCAGCGACTACTATCAGAACATCGACACGCTGAAGATAGCTGCCGCAGGCCACTCGTGTGGCGGAGCGCAAGTGCTCTGGAATGCTGCCGACCCGCGACTCACGACGCTGATGATTATGAACGCCGGCATGGGCGACATGGAGATGGCGGGTGCCAGCCGTGCCTCGCTGCCGAAGGTACATACACCGATATTATACGTGACGGGCGGAGAGAGCGATGTGGCCTACGAGAATGCCAAGAAGGACGTCGAGCGCATCGGCCATGTGCCCGTGGCGTGGGCCAACCATCCTGCTTCAGGACATGGTGGTACCTACGGACAGCAATATGGCGGCGACTATGCACGGCTGGTCATCGACTGGCTCGACTGGCAACTGAAGGGGAAGACTGACTGCGCCGAAACCTTTCTCGGTGGTGAAGCCAAGGGGTATCAAGGTTGGACCATCCAGGCCAAGCACTTCGTGGACTTCAAGAATGTGAAGCCGCTGTGGATCATGAACGGTGACCGTCAGATTTACGGCGAACTATTCACGCCATCAGGTCAAACAAAAGGTATCGCTATTGTAGCCCACGGTTTCAACGGTACCTACCACTATGGCCGCAGCTACTTCGACGTGATGCAGAAGCTGGGCTACCAATGCTACGTCTTCGACTTCCCCTGCGGCTCGGTGAATAGCCGTTCGGACAACAATACGCTCAACATGTCGATCCTCGACGAGCAAAGTGACCTGCGCGCCATTGTCAACTACTTCCGCAGTCAGGGTCACCAGCACATTGTGCTCATCGGCGAGAGCCAGGGCGGACTGGTCTCAGCCCTCACCGCTGCACAGATGCGCGATGCTGTCAGCCAACTGGTGCTTGTATTCCCTGCCCTCTGCATCCCGCAGAACTGGCGTGCCCGCTATCCGAAGCTGTCGGACATCCCTGAGGTGACAGAGTTGTGGAACGTGAAGATGGGGCGTCGTTTCTTCGAGGAAATCCACGATATGAACACCTTCGACATCATTGGTAAGTATCGCGGCCCCGTGCTCATCGTTCAGGGCGACAAAGACCAGGTCGTGCTGATTGAAGACTCGAAGCGCGCCCAGAAACTCTACAAGGATGCACGCCTGCACATCATTCCAGGTGCCGGCCACGGTTTCAAGCCCAAGGAGTTTCAGGAGGAGGCCGAACAATTGGAGAAATTCTTGAAATGATAGCAAGGCTGGCTTTATTGTCCATTGATTCAGGCACTTGCATTATTGTAACAATCGTAATTTGATACATTATTGACACGCTAAGTTACATTTTTGTTACTTAAAGTTACGACTGTGAAAGCCTGCTGCAAAGGAAATACGTACCTTTGCAGCAGTTTTTCATTAATACAAACTATAAATCATTTCTATTCAAAAATCAAACAATTATGAAACGACTACTAATTACAATGATGATCACCGTGCATGCAATGCTTGCTACGGCGCAATGGTCAAAACCTAACGTTCAATTAACCAATGACATGCTTTTGGACGAGCCCTCCTATTTATATAATGTGGGGACGAAAATGTTTCTCACACAGGGCAATGCCTACGGCACACAGGCCAGTGTAGCCGAGGAGGGCCTGATGATCAAGGTCGAGAAGTACTTGACAGAGCAGATTTCCGAGACGAACGACACTTCATACGTGTGGGACGGAAAGACCTATACCATTCAGGACTTCCGGCCTGTGCAGCAAAACTGGTTCTATATGTTCATCGACGATGCCGGAGGCTCCTACATGGACAAGGGCAATCAGGGCGACTACTTCTGGGAGTTTACCAAACAGGAAAACGGCACATTCCGTTTTAGCTGCGCAGCCGCCAACCCTAAACAGAACGACGCATTGTATCCGAACACCTGTGCAGGAATTGTCAGATGGGACGAGGAGGATATGAGTACTGTGGTCAATCCCATCGTTGACTTGAGCGACATTGATGCTAATGCTTCTTACTATTTGGATTGGGCTTTTGTCAGTGAGGCCGACTATGCCGTCTATGCTGATAAACTGGCGCTCTACAATATGGCCATGAAGTTGAAAGACCTGATTGACGAGCTGAACACAAGAGGTATTGACGCGGGCGAGTTGCAGAAAGTGTACGACAACACCAACTCGACGAAAGAGGAACTGCAAGAAACCATCATACAGGCCGAGACGCTCATCTCGCTGGACGACGAGAAGAGGGTAACTCCTGATCATCCCAAGGACTTCACTGACCGCATCGTGAACCCCGACTTCAATCAGGAGGTGAAAGGCGGCGATGGCGGCTGGACTAAGGAGGGCACTGCCAAGACATTTGAAATCAACGGATGGGTGCCTGCCATGGTTGAAGACGTAATGAGCGCACCTGCCCTGAACCTCTGGGGCAGCAACCAGAACATCCTCGTTTCCCAGAAGGTTGTGAATATCCCCAATGGCATCTACGAGCTGACTGCCGGTGCCTACTCGCAGGCCAACGGTCCGTTCATCTTCGCCGGCGATGCCAAGACGGAAATCACGACAGGCGGCCCTACACCCTATAGCGTGCTGACCTACGTCACCGACCGTACCGTCGACATCGGTATCGGCTTCCCCGCTGAGGGAACGCAGTGGGTCATGGCCGACTGTTTCCGTCTGAAATACTTCGGAAATGGTTATGAGGCCTACAAGATGTGGATTGAGAACACGCTGAGCGGCGGCGACTCCTTTGCCGACAAGGCTTGCTATGAACCCTTGAAGAAAGCATACAGCCAGTCGCTCAACATCCTGAACAATGCCACGACACAAGAGGAACTGGTGGCAGAGTTGCCCCGCTTCACGGCACTCTACGACAGTATAAAAGCCAACATCGCTGCCTACGACGGCTACCTGGCGCTTCACGACGATGCCCGACAAATGGTCCTCAAGGAGTCTTACGCAGGCGACGATTTCGACACCTTGGCCGACTATATGGATTCGGAAAACGAACCCGACGAAGTGTTTCCCAACGGCAATGCTGCCTATATTATTGGTCATGGCACACTGAACACCGAGCAGATTGTTGAAGAGAAGGCCTTCCTGAACCAACTGATTCAAAATGTCCTGGACAACTGTATGGCAGCTGGTGCTGATGCCACAGCCAAACTCACGAATCCTAATTTCGACAACGGACTGACTGGCTGGAGTTTCAACAAGAAACTGGGCACTCCCTCGCCCGGCGGCATGACGACAAACCCGAACGTGGAGCGCTGGAACCAGAACTTCGACTTCTATCAGGAAGTGTCGCTGCCCAATGGCGTGTATCGCCTGGATGCCCAGGCCTTCTATCGCACGGCAGCAAATGCTCAGGCAGAGCCGGAGTGGCTGAATGAAGAGGCTGAGGTACTGACCTCGCTCTACGCCAACACGGGTGAAACACTTGTGAAGAATGTATTTGAAGAGGCACAGGAGGCAGGATTCTATAAGGAGGACAATGCTTATACAATGCAGGATGAGCATGTCATTCCCAACTCGATGAAAACCGCCTCTGAGGCTTTCGCTGCAGGGCTCTACGAGAACAGCGTAAAAGGTGTCGTGTGGAATGGAAAACTGCGCATTGGTATCCGTTCGCTCAATGCCAGTGCCGCTGACCGCTGGAGCATCTGGGACAACTTCCGCCTCACCTTCCTCGGCATGGAGGCAGAACCAATCGCCGAGTGCTACGACAAGACATTGGAAGAGGCCGAGCAGATACTGGCCAATTCGGAACTGACCGACGATCAGAGAGCCAGTTTGCAGACAGTAATGGGCATCGCCGTCGACAAGAGCAATGCATCAGGTACGCTTTCTGCTATCACCCAGATTCGCGAAGTGATGGAGAACATCAACAGTATCCTCACGTCCATTGAAACACCCTCCAAACTCAGTCAGCAGCCTGCCACCATCGTCGGCATCTACTCGCTGCGCGGCGACAGGACTGACAGGCTCCAGAAGGGCATCAATATTGTCCGCATGAGCAACGGCCAGACAAGGAAATTCATCGTAAAGTAATATTTTTGTAAGTAATTAGGTTAATTTGCCAGAGGAGGGACAAAAACCATGTTCCTCCTTTTGTCTTTTCAAAAATAATTACTACCTTTGCCCCGCAAACAAACTACTTTAAAACAAATCAGAGATGATGAAACATTTGCTTACAGTTCTCATTGGCCTGTTGGTGGTCATCGGCATGAATGCTGAGAACTATCCCTACAAGAGTGACTACCTGTGGGTGACGGTGCCCGACCATGCCGACTGGCTCTATCGAACGGGCGAGCAGGCAACCATCGAGGTGCAGTTCTATAAATATGGTATACCGCGCGACGGCGTGGTGGAGTATGCCATAGGCAACGACCTGATGGAGGCCGACACCAGGGGCACCGTCACGCTGAAGAACGGGCGTGGCATCATCAAGGCGGGGACTGCAAAGAAGCCCTGCTTCCGCGACATCCGCCTGACGATGAAGCTTGACGGCACCACCTATCAGCACCACGTGAAGATTGGTTTCTCGCCCGAGAAGATTGTGCCTTATACGCAGGAGCCAAAGGACTTCTGGCAGTTCTGGCAGGACAACCTGAAGGAGGCGGCCAATTACCCGCTGAAGTTCACGAAGACGCCCTGCCCGGAGTTCACCACCGACAAGACCGACTGCTACCTCGTACGCATCGACCTGAACCGCCAGCACCAGGCACTCTACGGTCTGCTGATGATGCCAAAGAGCCTCCCCCAGTCGGGGGAGGTGGGAGGGGGCTTTCCCGTCGTGCTCTGTCCGCCGGGTGCTGGCGTGAAGCGCATCAAGGAGCCCAACTCGCGCGACTACTACCCCGAGAATGGTGTCATCCGCTTCATCACCGAGATTCACGGCATGAACCCGCTCATGCCCGAGGAGTATTTCGAGGACGTGCGCTCGGCCTTCGACGGTCGCACAAAAGGCTATCTGTATCAGGGCATCGACAGCCGCGACCATTATTATATGAAACACGTTTATTTAGGACTGGTGCGTTGCATCGATTTCCTCTGCTCACTGCCCGAATGGGATGGGCACAATGTCATCACGCAGGGCGGCAGCCAGGGTGGTGCCCTTGCGCTCATCGCCGCTGCCCTCGACCCCCGTGTGACGCTCTGCGTGGCCAACCACCCCGCACTCAGCGACATGGCGGCCGCCGCTGAGGAAGGCCGTACACACGGCTATCCCCACTTCTCGAAAGCAGAGGGATTCCTTACCCCACAGCACCTGCAGACGCTACCCTACTTCGACGTCTGCTGCTTCGCCCCTTACATCAAGGCCAGGACCTACATGACCTGGGGCTACAACGACAACACCTGTCCGCCCACCACGAGCTATGCCGTCTGGAACCTGCTGAAGTGTGAAAAGGAGAGTCTCGTCACCCCCGTCAATGAACACTGGACCAGCGACGCGACCAACCGCCAGCAACTCGACTGGATATTGACACACCTTTCCCCTACTAACTAGCGTGTTTTACGCAAAAAAACACGCTTATAGTTCCTCGTATGAAAGTTTACTTTTTACTTACACTACTTACACTCGCTTACAATAGCCTAATAATCAATAATTTACACAGTGTAAGTATAGTGTAAGTAGTGTAAGTAAAAATTAGTGACATCAGCAACAGCGACCCCCAACAGCAAAAACAGCGAAACCCGCCAGCAAAAACTGCAAAACCCGCCGCCAAACGTTCCGAAAGGTGCCGCCTTACTGGGAGTTCCATGCCATGGAGCTACCAGTTCCATCCGGGGGAACTACCAGCTCCATGGCATGGAGATAACCGTTTGCCGCCATCTTTCCTGCCGTAACCAGCCGAATACAAGCACGTTAGCCGCCGATTTTTCAGAGATTCCGTTCTGTCAAAGTTTCTTACTTACACTACTTACACTCTACTTACACTCCGCAACCTCCTGATGTTCAGTTCGTTGCAGTCGAGCGTAAGTAGTGTAAGTAAAAATAAAAATTTATTCAGAAAACACATTTCAACCGGAAATGTCAGGGAACTCTGTCCCCTGTCATCTCTTGTCATAAAGACTATTGCAATAGTTTCTTTACCTCATCAACTTTCATACCAGCTCCTTGGGCGATTTGTTCAACAGACAATCCCATAGCCTGCAAACGATGAATGGTGTCTATCTTTTCTTGCTGAACCCCTTGCTGAAGACCTTGCTGAAGCCCTTTAATTTCGCCTTTGCGTTCTGCCGTCTTCACGAGATTTATTCACCATTTAAAACACACAGTATTATGAACAAGACATGGAAAACGATTCTTCAAGTCATTAGTTACGTCATCACGCTCCTGCATCAACAAAAGGGGGAAGCGGCGATTCTTATTGGTGAAATTGACGTTAATTTACGCGCTGAACGAAAATTTCTTGCAATTTATTTGCTGAATTCGGGGAAAAGTGTTACTTTTGCACCCGTTAAACAAAAACGAGAAGACAGATGTTGAATCACAATGCTTACTTTTACGGCTATTACTTTTACTTTGCAACGAGTTGTGAAGCGGTAGCCCGTATGTAAGAATTGAAAAATTGAAGAATTGAAAAATTGAAATAAGGCTCCGCTTCACAACCAAGTGAAAGCGGGGCTTTTTTGAGTTAAGAGGTAAGAGGTAAGAAGTAAGAGGTAAGAGTTAAGAGTTAAGAGTTAAGAGTTAAGAGTTAAGAAATAAGAAATAAATGAAGAGAATAGCAATTCAAGGACTCATCGGGTCGTTCCACGACATTGCGGCGCACCTGTACTACGAGGGCGAACAGATACAGCTGATCTGCTGCTCGACGTTCGAGGAGGTCTTTGCTTCCATCAAGCAAGACCCGACGGCCATCGGCATGCTGGCGATAGAAAACACTATTGCGGGCTCGCTGCTGCATAACTACGAGCTGCTGCGCGACTCGGGTACCACCATCGTCGGCGAGCACAAGTTGCACATCACCCACAGCATCTGCTGTCTGCCGGAGGACGACTGGGACACCATCCGCGAGGTTCACTCCCACCCCGTCGCCCTGATGCAATGCCGCCAGTTCCTCAGCCAGCATCCGCAGCTGAAGAATGTCGAGGCCGAGGACACCGCCGGTTCGGCCAAGATGATAGCCGAGGGACAGCATCGCGGATGGGCAGCCATCTGTCACGCTGAGGCAGCACGGCTCTACGGCCTGAAAGTGCTGGAGGACCACATCGAGGACAACAAGCATAACTTCACGCGATTCCTCGTCGTCTCGAATCCCAACAAGGCCGACATGCTGCGCCCGCTGATGGAGGCCAACAAGTCGAGCATCGTCTTCTCGCTGCCTCACGAGCAGGGCTCGCTGGCTCATGTGCTGGCTATTCTCTCGTTCTATCACATCAACCTGACGAAGATTCAGTCGCTGCCCATCATCGGCCGCGAGTGGGAGTACCTCTTTTATGTGGACGTGATGTACGACGACCTGACGCGCTACCGCCAGTCGATTGACGCGATTATTCCATTGACCAAGGACTTAAAGATTTTAGGAGAATATAAAGATGGCAAACAGACCAATTGAACCTGCAGACAGATTAAGTTTAGTACAAGAATACTACTTCAGCCGCAAGCTGAAGGAGGTGGCTTCATCTCGCTCGCTATCGGCAGTCCCGATATGCCGCCCTCAGAGCAGACCATCGAGAAGTTGTGCGAAGTGGCTCACGACCCCAACGCCCACGGCTACCAGCCCACTCAGGGTACGCCCGAACTGCGCGAGGCGATGGCCGACTTCTACCGTCGCTGGTACAATGTCGACCTCGACCCGAAGTCAGAGGTGCTGCCGCTCATCGGCTCGAAGGAGGGTATCCTGCATGTGACGCTGGCCTTCGTCAACCCAGGCGACGAGGTGTTGGTGCCCAATCCCGGCTACCCCACGTACACGTCGCTCTCGAAGATTCTGGGTGCGAAGATCGTGAACTACGACCTGCGCGAGGACAACGGTTGGCAGCCCGACTTCGACGAGCTGGAACGGATGGACCTCTCGCGTGTCAAGCTGATGTGGACGAACTATCCCAATATGCCGACGGGAGGCCGTGCCCGCCGCGAGACCTACGAGCGACTGGTCAGGTTTGCCCAGGAGCACGGCATCGTGGTGGTCAACGACAACCCCTACTCGTTCATCCTCAGCGAGGAGCACCTGAGCATCCTGCAGATTCCTGGCGCCAAGGACTGCTGCATTGAGTTCAATTCGATGTCGAAGTCGCACAATATGCCAGGCTGGCGCGTGGGTCTCTGTGCCTCTAACCCGCAGTTCATCCAGTGGATTCTGAAGGTACAGTCGAACATCGAGAGCGGCACGTTCCGCGGCATCCAGCTGGCTGCTGCCGAGGCCTACAGGAACGATGATGCTTGGCACCGTGAGTTCAATATCAACACCTACGCCCGCCGCCGCCAGTATGCCGAGCAGATTATGGACGTCTTAGGCTGTAAGTACGACCCCAACCAAGTGGGTATGTTCCTCTGGGGACGCATCCCCGACAGCATCGGGAACGTCGAGGACCTGACCGAAAGGGTACTTCACGAGGCCCGCGTCTTCATCACCCCAGGCTTCATCTTCGGCTCGAACGGCGAAAGATATATAAGAATATCATTATGCGCCAAAGAAGACAAGATCCAACAGGCATTAGAAAGAATCAAAAAAGCAATATAAGTTATGGAACTGGAACTTCAACCATTGAATTTACCGAGTGACAACGAACGCCCCTTCGTGATTGCAGGCCCCTGTTCGGCCGAGACTGAGGAGCAAGTGATGGAAACCGCACGACAGCTGGCCATGAAGGGCTGCCACAACTTCCGTGCCGGCGTCTGGAAACCCCGCACGAAGCCCGGCGGCTTCGAAGGTCACGGAGAACCCGCCCTGGTGTGGCTGAAGCAGGTGAAGGACGAGACCAAGATGCTCGTATCTACCGAGGTGGCCACGCCCGAGCACGTAGAGCTGGCGCTGAAGTACGACATCGACATCCTCTGGGTGGGTGCCCGTACGTCGGCTAACCCCTTCGCCATGCAGGCGCTGGCCGATGCCTTGAGGGGTGTCGACGTGCCCGTCTTCGTGAAGAACCCCGTGAACCCCGACATCGAGCTGTGGATAGGTGCCCTGGAGCGCATCAACCAGGCCGGCATCAAGCGCATGGGAGCCATCCACCGAGGTTTTTCTTCATACGAGCAGAAGATCTACCGCAACGCCCCGATGTGGCAGATTCCCATCGAGCTGCACCGCCGCATACCTGAACTGCCCATCATCTGCGACCCCTCGCACATCGGCGGCCGTCGCGAACTGATTGCCCCGCTCTGCCAGCAGGCGATGGACCTGGGCTTCGACGGGCTCATCGTCGAGAGCCATTGCGACCCCGACAAGGCGTGGAGCGATGCCAAGCAGCAGGTGACGCCCGAGGTGCTCGACTACATCCTCTCGCTGCTCATCATCCGCGACGAGCACACCACCACCGAGGGACTCACCAGCCTGCGTAAGCAGATTGACGAGCTCGACAACCAGATTATGGACATCCTCGCCAAGCGTATGCGCGTCTGCCGCGAGATTGGCCACTACAAGAAGGAGCACAACATGACCGTGCTGCAGGCCTCGCGTTACAACGAGATCCTGTCGAAGCGCGGCGTCCAGGGTTCGCTCTGCGGCATGGGCCCCGACTTCGTCGCCAAAGTCTTTGAGAACATCCACGAAGAGAGTGTAAGACAACAGATAGAAATCATCAATAAATAAAAGTTGAAAGATTGAAAAATTGAAGAATTGAAGTCCATGTGGCTTTAAAAACTTCAATTTTTCAATTCTTGAATTCTTCAATTTTATGAAAATACTAGTTATGGGCGCAGGCAAGATGGGAAGTTTCTTCATCGACCTGCTGAGTTTCGAGCATGAGGTCGCCGTCTTCGAGCGCGACCCCATGCGCATGCGCTTCACCTACAACTGCCAGCGGTTCACTACGTTCGAGGAGATTCAGGAGTTCCGTCCCGAACTGCTCATCAACGCCGTCACGCTGAAGTACACTATTCCCGTTTTTAAGGAGGTCATCCCCTATCTGCCGAAGGAGTGCATCATCAGCGATATCGCCTCCGTGAAGACCGACCTGAAGGAGTTCTACGAGCAGACCGGCATGCGCTACGTCTCCACCCACCCGATGTTCGGCCCCACCTTCGCCAACCTGCAGCAGCTCTCCGAGGAGAACGCCATCATCATCAGCGAGGGCGACTACATGGGCCGCATCTTCTTCAAGGACCTCTACCAGAAGCTTGGACTCAACATCTACGAGTACACCTTCGAGGAGCACGACCGCACGGTCGCCTACTCCCTGAGTATCCCCTTCGTCTCCACCTTCGTCTTCGCTGCCGTCATGAAGCATCAGGACGCGCCCGGTACCACCTTCAAGCGCCACATGCGCATAGCCAAGGGCGTATTGAACGAAGACGACTACCTGCTGCAGGAAATCCTGTTCAACCCCTACACCCACGACCAGGTAGCGCAGATTCGCACCGAGCTGAAGGAGCTCCTCGAAATCATCGACCAGAAGGACGCCGTAGGCATGAAAGAGTATCTCACGAAGATACGCAACAACGTCCGGCGCGACATCGACATCAAGCAATAACACGCTTTTATACACAAAAGGAACGGTTCTTCGCAAGCGAAGCGGCAGAGCCGATCGCCTTTTGTGTATTTTTTCGCCTTCTTCCGCAGGGCGCATCGCACACAAATCGTCGGAATAATTTGGCAGTTTCGGAAATAGTTCGTATATTTGCAGGCAGATAAGCAAATGACAGAAGCGATGAGTACAGAGAAGATGACCCAGCTGATAGCCGACTACTTCAAGACGCAACCCGTCCTGAAGGTCTGGCTCTTCGGTTCCTATTCACGAGGTGAACAGAACGCCGACAGCGATGTAGACCTTTTGATAGTACCCGACAACATGGTCGGTTTGTTCAAGCTGAGCGGTATGATGCTCGACCTGCAAGACCTGCTTCAGAAGCGGGTTGACCTTGTTACGGAGAAAGGCCTGCTTCCCTTTGCTCGTGAAAGTGTTGACCGTGATAAAATCCTGATTTATGAGAGAGCCGCTTAGAGACAGAAGTCGCCTGGAGCATATTCTGGAGGCCATTGAACGGCTTCAGACGTATGCCGGTCAACTCTCGCGTGAAGAGTTGGAGGCTGACGTGTTGCGATATTACGGAATCGTTAAGAACATTGAGATTATAGGCGAGGCTGCCAATATGCTAACCACCACCTTCAAGGATGCCCATCCTGAGGTTGCGTGGCGCGACATATCAGGCATGAGAAACTTCCTGGTTCATGAGTACTTCCGAGTTGACAGCGATACCGTCTGGGCTGTTATACACAGCGAAATCGTGGAATTAAAAGAACACATAACCCGCTACCTCGCTGAAACCGACTGGGAGAAGTGGGGGAAATAAATATTTGTATAACCCTAAAAACGAAGTGCGTATGACATAACAACAGACAAGACATATACGTTGAAGCGTCCGCTTTGATTCTTGTTCTTTCCAAAATCGCCAAATTGAAAGAATAGGCAAGAGTAAAAGTAGATGTTCACGCCGATGGCGTGGGCTCTATACTCGTTTAGGCCTATTGGGTGTTTGGCGATACCTGGAAAGAACGTAAGCGAAGTAAACAGCTCACGTTTTCTTTTTGTATATTATCGAATCACAACTTAAAACTATAGAATTATGAAAAAAAAATTACTTTCATTGCTCGTGCTGCTGATGACGACGGCGACGGGCGCATGGGCGCAGCCGTGGACTAGTGGCAACTGCACAGTGAGTCTTTCTGGCGGTGTGCTGACCGTTAGCGGCAGCGGAGCTATGGCGGATTATTCGAGCGATGGTTATCAACCATGGTATAACTATAGAAGCTCCATCAAAAACGTCGTGGTCGAGTCTGGCGTGACTCACATCGGCTACAATTCTTTTTACGGTTTTATGCAAATGACATCGGTATCGCTTCCCGATGGACTGAAGACCATCGGTGAATCTGCTTTCCAGGGTTGCAACAATGCAAGCTTTACATCGGTCTATATTCCCACAAGCGTAACAAGCATCGGTCAACGAGCCTTCCTGGGTTGCAATAAATTGACGTCAGTCACCATTGCCACCAATTCCAATTTGACAACCATCGGCGATAATGTCTTTGCTGGTTGCAGCGCCCTAGGTTCGATCACCATTCCCGCCAGCGTGACGAGCATCGGCAATTATGCCTTCTATAATTGCACAAACCTGGCTACTGTCATCATTCCCACTGGTTCCAATTTGACAACCATCGGCAATTATGCCTTTAAGAATTGCTACTTTACATCGATCACCATTCCCGCCAGCGTGACAAGCATCGGCAATTATGCCTTCCAGAATTGCACAAACCTGGCTACTGTCACCATTCCCACTAGTTCCAATTTGACAACCATCGGGGATTATGCCTTTAATGAATGCAGTCTGGGTTCGATCTCCATTCCTGCCAGCGTGACAAGCATCGGCTATGCTACCTTCTCTGGTTGCAGCTTGGTTACAGTCAGCTTTTCCGACGGTTCCAATTTGACAACCATCGGGGATTATGCCTTTAATGGTTGCCACTTTACATCGATCACCATTCCCGCCAGCGTGACAAGCATCGGCAATAATGCATTTTTGAATTGCAGCCTGGTTACAGTCAGCTTTTCCGACGGTTCCAATTTGACAACTATCGGCAACTCTGCCTTCCAGCATTGCACAAACCTGGCTACTGTCACCCTTAACAGCAATCCGTCTATTGGTTCTTTTGCATTTAATAATATCAAAGCTGACGCGACGGTGACAATGAACCTGACGGCGAACTCGGCAGACGGTGCTAATTGGACGACGTTCTACAATCAGCGTTACGGTTTTCAGGCTGATGAGAACACGGAGGTGTTCAAGGTGACTCTCAGCGGCACAGAATTGACGCTGAATAAGGTCGAAGACGGAATTGTGAACCCGAGCACTGCCGTTGTCCTGAAAACAAAAGGCAACAATCCCGTGATGACGCTGACGAAGTCCTCCAGCAGCGACACGCAAACCAATAACCTGACGGGCGTGTCTGCTGTTGTAGGAGTGACGACTGCCGACCCAAGCACAACATACGTGCTGAACTATACGGCTGCAAATGGCGTGGGCTTCTACAGGCTGGCTTCGGGCAAGACGCTCGGCGTAGGTAAGGCTTACCTGACGTATAGCGGCGGTGGTTCCCGCGAATTCTTCGGCTTCGGCGAGACAACGAGCATGAACAAGGTAAAAGGTCAGAAGGAAGAAATAAGAGGTAAATACTACGACCTGCAAGGCCGTACGGTGGCCCAGCCCACGAAGGGACTCTACATTGAGAATGGTAAGAAAGTTTTTATTAAGTAAGCTATGGAGGACACAACTATGACAAAGCAAGCATATATGGAACCTTCCGTGAAGGTTGAAGAGTTTCAGTACAAATGCCAGATTCTGGCTGGAAGCGTGGATCAATATGGCATGAACGATAGGCTGCAAGACGAAGAGGAAGATGTAGAGGAAGGCTGGTAAACGATAGAATCATAGGAACAGGCACCTAATCTAGAGTGAAATCAAATGCCTACCCTAAGTGCACACTGGAACCGACCCTATTGTGCAAAATACTACTGAACCGCCCAATATCTTATAATAATCCCCGCAATTCCGTTGAGAGTTGTGGGGATTATCTTATTTAATCATCTTCTTCAGCTTGACTGGATTCATGCGCATGTCCCACACAGCGTCGATGTAGACGGTGTCGCTTTCTGCGTCATAGTAATGAATCAGTTGGAAGTTTCTCATGATAGTTGCACCCCGATATTCTTTTTCCCGATGTGCGAGCAGGGAAACCTTAGGAAATGACAGAGGGTGGAGTTTTAGTCGAGATTCTATGCGCAGAATATCGCGATACCAATTACGAACACACTTCTGGCCGAACTCCTCCAAAGCGTAATCCAGATGAGTCTCGAGTTGTCTTGAAGCTAAACCGTTCCACGTTATCTTAGCCATGGATACTTCTGCTCAAGACGATTATGGAACTCTACCGACGACACCCACTTTGACGGGTCATTGCGCTGGGTGTCTGCCTGGTCGAGAGCTGCCTCCAGCTCCTCAAGCGTATGGGGATAGCCGAAGTCTCGGTTGCCGAAGGTGTAGTCGACTTCCTTCAGTTCTGTAAGAGGCATTTCTGCCAATGACGGTTCTTGAGCTGTCACGCCTTCAAATTCGGTGTTCTTATTCTTTTCGTCCATAGTTATTTCTTTTCCGTGGTGCAAAGATAGTGATTTTGGTGATAAATTCCAAATATTTGGCGATGAAATCTGAAACTTATGAAATAGTGCCTGCTTGCTGAATGAAGTGAGCAGGAATTTTCGTATCTTTGCATGGCACTCTTTGGCCTGGTAGAGGGAAGTGAAGAGTGAGAAGTGAGAAGTGAAAAGTTAAGAGTGAAGAATTAAGAAATAATGGCTGAGCGTTCCAGTTCCAATTGTTCCAATTAAAAAACGAGGAACACAACCCCCTTTCTAAGATTATATAACTAATTAATATATAGATAGTTATATTAGAATAGGGATATGGGAACACCTAAAAATAAAACTGGAACAACTGGAACTGGAACGCGGAGCTTATGTCAAATTCATCTAAAAAGCAGAAAATCAATGAGATACGATATCAGTAAACGCAAGGCACCCGAGATGCCTAACTTCGGTAAAGGCACAGAATGTATCCGCCTGCTGCTCTCGCAGGCCTCGAAAGACATGTATGAACCCCTCGTTCCGATGTTTTCCCTGTACTTGGCGCACACATCAGCGGCGCAGAATTTCAGTATCCCGACCTTACTTGGAAGGAAATGTGTGGGCAAATGGCTTTTACTTTAGTCCGACCAAACCTCGGGTTTAGTCCGACCAAACCTCGACTTTGGTCCGACCAAACTCCGAAGACCGTTTTTCGGGTGTTTTGAGGTGGTTTTCGTAGTTATAATTTGGTTATTCGCTCGTTTTACACTACCTTTGCACCGTGGAACTAATACGTAGACTGAGATATCATCTGGTAGCGTTTGTCGTGGTGGCCATCTGGGGCAGCACATTTGTATTCACAAAGATGTTGCTGTTGGAGGGGCTGTCGCCTGCGCAGATCTTCACGCTGCGCTTCATCATCGCTTACGTCCTGCTACTGGGGTGGTCGCTGACACGACAGCACCGCTGGTTCTGTGACGACTGGCGCGACGAGCTGCTGATGGTGGCGCTGGGCGTGACGGGCGGGTCGCTGTACTTCCTGATGGAGAATGCGGCGATGCTCTACACGACGGCCACCAACACGTCGCTCATCGTCTGCTCGTGTCCGTTGTTCGCCATGCTACTTTTTGCCATCTTCTACAGGAAGTCGGAACGTATCAGCAGGATTCAGGCTCTGGGCTCGGTGGTGGCCTGCGTGGGTATGGCCGTCGTGGTGCTCAATGGTCATTTCGTGCTCCATCTCTCACCCCTTGGCGACCTGTTAGCCTTCGGCGCCTGCCTGCTTTGGGCTGTCTACAGCATCCTGATGAAGGCTGCGTATGAACGAGGGCAGAGCGATGCTTGCATTAGGTCTGTCGAGTGTGAGCAGTCTCGACCGGAGGTCAAGCCTGCGTTGGAACGTTACTCCACGCTGTTCATCACCCGCAAGATATTCTTCTATGGCCTCGTCACCATCATTCCTTATTATATGTTGGTGCCCGAGGAGGCAGGAATCTTCATTTCTCCCTTCACCCTTCACCTTTCACCCTCCACCATTTGCAACCTGCTCTTTCTCGGCATCGTTGCCTCCATGCTCTGTTTCCTCATTTGGAACTGGGTCATCGGCAAGCTGGGTGCCGTCGTCGCCACCAACTGGGTCTATCTGAACCCCGTCACCACCATCATCTTTGCCTGGTGGCTGCTCAACGAGCGCATCACCATCTGGTTCCTGCTCGGCACGGTACTCATACTCGTGGGAATGGTGCTGGCCGACAGGAAAAGCAGATGACGAGCGAGCCTGTCTTACAGGGATTGATGCCCGATACGATCTTACTTCATCACAATCCGGCGCGAGAGGATGGTGCCATCGTCGGAGCGTAGGACCTCGATGCGCGGACCTGTGTGCTGCGCCGTCAGCCGGATGCCGCTCAGGGAGTAGAAGTCAGAGGGAGAAAGGTGAGTGGCCGAGGGTGAAGAGTTGAGGGAGGTCACTACAGCAGAGCCGCCCATTCCCGTAGGCGGCTCTGGATTTCTGGTGATACAGAGTTTGTCGATGCAGGCGCCATTCTCGCGCCCGCCGACATAAAACGTATGACTGCCGGCCTGTAGGGAGCCGCTGTAGAGTTCTTTCCATTCCCAACCGCTGGTCACGATGCCATTGGCAAAGTCGCTGCCTAACGGCTTGTCCATGCTCACCCAGTAGCTGTCGTCGTCGTATCCGGGACAGTTTACGCGGGCATAGACATAATAGGTGTCGGCAGTCTTTGTCGTGAAGTTCGCGGCGAGTATGTGCGCACTATCGGTAGGAGCAACGGTCTTGGTGTCGTCCACCGTCAGCAGGTACTTACCCTCGGAGGCAGCACCGTCGTCGACCACGCGGAAGGCTGTACCCGCGGTCTTCGTACGCAGCTTCTCGGCCTCTATCCAGAGTGCCTCGCCGTAGTCTTCTTCCTCTTCATCGTCGGCGGCCAAGGGGCCAGTCTTGGTGAACAGGCTGAGGTCGATGCAGCCACCCATCGTCTCGTAGCCTTTGGCATTGAGGTGAAGCCAGTCGTTCTCGAAGAGGAACTGCGACTGCATGGCGATGGTGTCCTGCGGATTGCGTACGGCCTGGTCGAAGTCAATCACGCCGTCGAGCATCTTGGTGGTGCGTATCCACTTGTTGATGGTGCTGCGGCCCTTCTCGTGGTCAACGGTGTAGTAGCTGTTACCCTTGAACGGGGTGATGGTAGCGCCGAATACGCGGATGCCCTTCTGGTGCGCCTCGCGGATTATCTGCTTATAGACGTCGATGATGCGCTTAGCCGTCTGTACGCCGTTCTGTGCACCACCTAAGTCGTTGACAGCCTCGAAGAGGATGATCCACTTCACGCCCTCCTGTCCGAAGAGGTCGCGCTGGTAGCGGTTGACGGCAGCAGGGCCAAGGCCTCCGCCCAGCACGCAGTTGCCGCCGATGCCCATGTTGAGGACGCCAATATTGCTTGTCGGCTCGTTAGCCAGCAGACGGCGCGAGAGCACGTCGGCCCAGCGGTTCTGCTGGTTGGTGGTGGAGCCGCGTCCGTCGGTGATGGAGTTGCCCAGGATGGCTACAGCACCCGAGGGAGAATCATCGGGCACTTCTACCTCGAGCGTCTGGATGGTGTACCAGTGGTCGGTCTTGGTGGCGTTGCTGAAGTCGGTGGTGTTGCCAGCCTTCAGATAGGAAGTGGTGCGCGAACCGGGATGTCCGCTGACGCTGGACGACGAGGCCGAGCCGTAGTGGATGGTGATGGCCACGTTCTCGCGAGGTCCCATCTTGAAGTTGACGGCATCAGAGATGGCCGTGCCCTTGGCAGGCATCGTCACCCCGCCATTGCCGTTGAAGGTCAGGCTAACGGTCGATGACTCGTCAATCTCGCTGCTGCTGCCCGAAGTCTTGGCGATGGCCAGTTCTACGGCCTTGATCTCAGTACTGCCCGTGCTGAACTCATTGGTCAGCTTCAGGCGTACCTTCTCGCCGCCGATGGACACCTGCACAATCTGGCGCAGCGAGTTGTTGCCCAAGCCGGGCGAAGGCGGGTTGTTGTGTGACTCGACGAGTTGCGGGGCCGTTCCCCAGGTTCCTACCCAGCGGCCATCGGCTAAGGCTGTTCCTGCCGTCAGGAGGCAGGCGATGACAAAAGCAATCGTTTTCATTTAGTTGTCTTTTATTAATTAATGTTGGTAAAGTATTCGTTAGTATGGGCTTATTCCGTCCGTTTCTTTCCAAACTCAGGGTCAACCTTGAGGCAGGCAGTAACGACGTAGGTCATCGAGCAGGCCAGCATGACGATGATGAAGAACCACTGGTAGCCGACGGCCTCCTGCAAGGCACCGGCAAAGAGTCCGGGAATCATCATCGACAGCGCCATGAAGGCGGTACAAAGGGCATAGTGCGACGTCTTGTGCTCACCCTGACTATAATAAATAAGGTAGAGCATATAGGCCGAGAAGCCAAAACCGTAGCCGAACTGCTCGATGAAGACACAGGTGCTGATGGTCAGCAGACTGGTGGGCAGCAGGTAGGCCAGCAGGACATAGACCAGATCGGGTAGCGTGATAGCCAGCACCATCGGCCAGAGCCAGCGCTTCAGTCCGTCGCGACTGGCACAGATGCCGCCAAGGATGCCTCCGACGGTGAGTCCGATGACACCCACCGTTCCCTGCACCAGTCCGTATTCGCCGTCGGAGAGTCCGAGCCCGCCGTTGTGGGGCGCATCGACCAGGAAGAGTGCCGACACCTTGGCCAGCAGTCCCTCAGGCATGCGGTAGAAGAGCATAAAGCAGATGCCCGCCCATACCTGCGGTTTCTGGAAGAAGGTGACCAACGTCTGGCAGAACTCACGCCAGATGTCGCTGGCCGTCTTGGTATGTTTCTCGCCATCCTCCGAGGGTCGCGGCAGAATCCAGTTATGGTAGAGCCAGAAGGCAATAAAGAGGCCTGCCATGAGGTAGAAGACCAGACTCCACGAATAGCGGATGCTGCGCGTTATCACCTGCAGGGCACCTGCCAGTCCGACCAGCAGTCCCGATGAGAAGATAGTGGCGATGCGATAGAACGTGGAACGTATACCCACGAAGTAGGCCTGCTCGTGCTCGTCGAGTCCCATCATATAAAAACCGTCGGCAGCAATGTCGTGGGTGGCGCTACTGAAAGCCATCAGCCAGAAGAAGCAGAGCGAACCCTGCAGCCACCACGAGGCGGGAATGGTAAAGGCCACACCACCAAGGGCCGCGCCGATGAGCAGCTGCATGGTGACAATCCACCAACGCTTGGAGCGCAGCATATCGACGAAGGGGCTCCACAGGGGTTTGATGACCCAGGGCAGGTAGAGCCACGAGGTGTAGAGCGTGATGTCGGTATTCGACATGCCGAGACGCTTGTAGAGGATGAGCGAGATGGTCATCACAGCCACGTAGGGAACACCCTCGGCAAAGTAAAGTGTGGGCACCCAGGCCCAGGGACTCCTCTTATTCAATACTGATTTCATAATGCACAATTTATCAATTCACAATGCACAATTTTAATATAGTCGTTTAATTTCTGCGCCACGATAGTAATAGAGCAAGATGTCGCTATACGGCTTGCCTTGTTCGCCCATGACGGCGGCGCCTATCTGGCAGAGACCGACGCCGTGGCCCCAGCCGCGACCGTGGAGGATGAAACGTTCTCTTCTCTCTCCTCTCTCCTCACTCCTCTTTTCTACCTCAAAAGCCGAGCTGTAGAGGTGAGTCTCGCTGAGCGTGCGGCGTATCTCGAGTTCCTTGCCGATGGTGAAGGAACCCTTGGTGCCGACGATGCGTAGTTTCCAGATGCGGCCGCTCTTACCTCGTTCCAAGGGCACGAGGTCGACGATGTCGCCAAGGTCCATCTTCAGTTTGCTGCTGACCAGCTCTGTGAGTTCGCGCTGGGTGTATTCCACCGTCCAATGATGGAAGTCGGGCGTCTCCTGGTCATAGTCATTCAGCACCTGCGACAAGACATGGCGGTCGTGGGTGTCGCAATAGGGGCAAGGTACTGAGACGAGGTAGGGCTTTGGCGTGTCCTCCCAACAGTATTGGAACTCCTCAGTCTGTCCGCCACAGCACTTCGAGAAGCGGGCATCGCAGATCTGGCCATCGAACGCCAGAATCTGACCACGGGTGGCCTTGACAGCCTCGACCACCGAAGGGTTGTCGGCATGGGTGATACCCTGATAGCGCTGGCAATGGTCGTCGGCACAGACATCGAAGATCGTATGGTCCTCGCGGTCGTACCAGCGGATGAGTTCATCGTCCTTCTTGGTGAACGAGAAGAAATTATCACCATTGCCATTGCTCAGCTGACGGCGCTTCTCCATCTGTGCCAACAGCCATGAACGGCTGATGACGGCATGGGCCTTCAGCAGTTCGAGCGACGACGTTGCCGACATCTCGCTACTGATGACGCTGGTGAGATAGCGCTCGACGGACAGCTCGTTGATGGCTGTCACGCGGTCGCTGTCGACCACTAGCCGCAGGGTGCCGTTGAAGCTTTGCGTCTGCTTACGCTCCCAATGGAAGTTGACACCAATGGTGACATCGTGAAGCGAGAATGAGGCGTCAGGCGACTGTGGCGTGAAGAGCAGTTCACGATACTGCTGGCCGTGCCATAGGATGCCACCCTCGCTGAACTCCACCGTCTGCTCACCCGTATAGGCGGCTCCCTTGGCGGTATAGGGCGCATTGAGGGTGAACACAATCTTCTGACCGCTGACAATACCCACGCTGACCGTCGGCTCTTTGGAGTTTGGGGTTTTAAAGGTCGAAGGTTGAATTTCATGCTGCAGCTGTTCGACGACATCGTCGAAGGCTTCCCTCGGCAACGCCACCTCCTGAAGAATGGCAATGGTCTGCTCAGCTGTCAGCCGTTCGAAGTCCTCCTGACGAGGAGTGATGACGAGTCCCGCCATGTCGATGGCACCTGGCGACACGAGAATGTCGCCATAGCAGTCGGGACGATGCTTGCCACGAGGGAACACCACCGACAGGTAATCGTCGCCTTTGCGCCAGGCTACGATATTCATCATGGGCTCTGTCTCGTCAGCCCGACAAGGCAGCACGGCGTAGAGACGGCGGAACAGTCGTTCGCCAGCCTCGCGTATACGGCTGCGGATAAGCAGAGCCGGACAGGGATAGTCGTTGATGACAGAGATATCATCATTGTCGGAGAGACTGACAACGGTGGTCAGTTCACGCGACAGGCGCTGCCAGGAATCCATCAGCGGCAAAACCGACGGGACGCCAGCCTGCAGATGGGCATGATCGGGTGCCGAAGCGCCACACTTGGGACCGTTGTAGAAGACCATCAGTTCCGGATAGTCTGTCAGCAGCCGGTAAATCTCGCCATACATATTCTTAATAGCCTGCGGCTGATGCTTCAGGGTTGGCAGCGTGAAGTGCATGGGCAAGATGGGGAACGGATTGACCAGCAACTCCCATTTGCCGTCAATGGTACGCTTCAGCTGCTCCTTTGGCCGATTCTGGGCACACAGGAAACAGGGGCGTTCGCTGAGACTCTGGCTGTCAATCTTGGCACCCGTAGAGCCTATGCGGGCAGGATTCCATTGCAGGACCACCGTCGAGGCACCATTACTGAGTTCGCGGGTCTTCACATTGTTCAGTTCGCGATAACGGCAACGGACGTCTGCCCACGTCTCTATCTGACGGTCGAAGAAGCGCTGGAGCGATGACTCCGTCATCACCTTGTCGGGCTTGCCACTAACCAGCCGCTGGCGGGCTTCTATTTCGAGCGTACGCAGGCGATCCTTATACAGGTTGTTGGCATTGACCTTCTCGACCGAGAGGGCGGCGTCGCTGTTGCCTCCCCAGCGGCGACAGAGGTAGAGCTCGTCGTAGATGCGGCCGATACGGTAGTGGCGAGAGAAGGCAAGCCCCAGGGCGTAGTCCTCGCCATAACTGGTGTTAGGGAACTGCAACTGGCGCAGCAGCGGGGTGAAGAAGGCGCGGGGAGCGCCCAGCCCGTTGATGCGCAGGGCATTGTTGGGGCCGTTCTCGTCAGTCCACTCACGATGGTCGATGAGTCCTGGCGGCAGGGTGTTCAGTTCGAAGTCGCACATACGGTAGCTGCCTACCACCATAGCGGCCTTCTGCTTATGGAAGGCATCGACCACCTGCTGCAACGTAGCGGGCGAGGAATAGAGGTCGTCGGAGTCCAGCTGCACGGCAAAGCGGCCACAACGCGGGTCGTTGATGGCCTCGTTCCAGCAGCCGCCGATGCCGAGGTCACGACGCTCGGGAACAATCACGTGGAGCTTGTCGTCATGGCATGACGACAGACGGGACAGGATGTCAGAGGTGCCATCGGTGGAGTGGTTGTCGACCACGATGACGTTATACTTGAAAGAGGTCTTCTGCTGCAAAGCACTCTCTACGGCATCGGCAATGGTCTTGGCGCGATTGTAGACGGGAATAACGACGGAGGCCTCCACCTCGAACTCCTGCTCACCGAAGTCAGGTGTACGATAGAACGAAGAATCTATCTTGGCTCCGATAGCGGCCAAGTGGGCCGTAGCGGCCTGTTCCATCTCTATCTGCACCTCCCGATTGCGAGGATTGACGTAGTCGAACTGCTTGACGCCTGAGGCGCGTGTATCGAGTTCCTCTTCGGCATAAAGCGGTTCATTGAGATGCAGCAGCTGGCCCTCACGGCTCAAGAACAAGCGCAGGGCATACAGCCCAGCATAGCGATAGTCGTGCTCACCGGCCTGCATGGCAAAAGTATGCAGCAGGGAGGTCTTGACGAGCCACAAGGAGCCGAAATCAAAATCATCGCGGATAGAACCCAACTGGTAGTCGATGGCAGGATGGCCTGCACGGTCAGCATAGACCATTGCGGCACCTGAGTCGCAGGCGACACGGAGCAACCGCTCCAAAGCCCCTTTCCCCAATGAGACGGAAGTAGGCTTGGTGAACAGTAGCACATAAGGAGCACGGGCTTGCTCGGCGATGCTCATCACAGAATTGCTGCTGGCCAGTCCTTGGGTCCAGAAAATATTTCTCACCGTCTTGCTCTCGCTAAGCTGCTCCAAGGTTGTAGCCATCGCCTGGCGGTCGAAGTCGGGTAGAAAGCAATCTAACATTTCTCTCATGAATTCATAAAATTTCTTGCAAAAGTACAAATAAAAACTGTAACAGTCGAAAAAAAAGGAAGTTTTTTGTAACTTTGCAGCCGAAATCGCGGAACACCCAAATGACTGACGAGCGAAAAGTACTGATGGGAATGACTGGCTCCGAACTGAAAGAAGCTGTTCGGGAGTTGGGTATGCCTGCCTTCACGGGCGGGCAGATAGCCCGTTGGCTCTATCAGCAGCACGTCAGCAGTATTGACGAGATGACCAACATCTCGAAGCAGAACCGCGAACGGCTGAAGGAGCATTTCACGGTGGGCAGCATGGCACCTATCGACTGCCAGCGTAGCGTGGACGGTACGGTGAAGTACCTGTTTCCGACGGCTGACGGGAAATACGTGGAAACCGTCTTCATTCCTGACAACGAACGGGCTACGCTCTGCGTGTCGTGCCAGGTGGGCTGCAAGATGAACTGCCTTTTCTGCCAGACGGGCAAGCAAGGCTGGGAGGGCAACCTCACCGCCGCCGACATCCTGAACCAGATCTACGCACTACCCGAACGCGAACAGCTGACTAACGTGGTGTTCATGGGACAAGGCGAGCCGATGGACAACCTCGACGCTGTGCTGAGGGCTACGGAGATACTGACGGCTGACGATGGATACCAGTGGAGCCCCAAGCGCATCACGGTGAGCAGCGTGGGCATACGCGGCAAGCTGAAACGGTTCTTGGACGAGAGCCAATGCCACGTAGCTATCTCGATGCACTCGCCACTACACGAACAGCGGCGGCAACTGATGCCTGCCGAGGGGCAGATGACCATCCAGGAAGTCGTCGACCTGCTGCGGCAATACGACTTCACCCACCAGCGTCGATGCTCGTTCGAATACATCTGCTTTGGCGGCCTGAACGACTCGCTGGCTCATGGTCGCGAGATTGTCAGGCTGGTGGAGGGGCTGGAGTGCCGCGTCAACCTGATACGCTTTCACGCCATCCCCGATGTGGACCTGCCCGGAGCCGACGAGGAACGCATGGAACGATTGCGCGACTTCCTGACGGCTCGCGGCGTATTCACCACCATACGGGCCAGCCGCGGACAGGACATCTTTGCCGCCTGCGGCCTGCTGTCAACTGCACACAAGACACAGTCAAAACCTATATAACATCCTTTTTATACTAACAATGGAACAACAAGAAAGAAAACCCCGCGTAGCCATTACGCACGGCGACACTAACGGTGTCGGATACGAACTGATTCTTAAAATCTTTGAAGACCCCATGATGCTGGAGCTGTGTACGCCCATCATCTACGGTTCGCCCAAGGTGGCTACCTACCACCGCAAAGTCCTCGGACTGGAAACACAGTTCAGCGTCATCAACACAGCCGATGAGGCTAAGGAAAACAAGCTGAACCTGCTCACCACCTTCGACGAGGAAATCAAAGTGGAGATAGGACAGCCGTCAGAAGAGGCTACTGAAGCCGCCCGCAAGGCTTTGAAACGTGCGATGGTCGATGTACAGCAGGGACTGGCCGACGTACTGGTCATGGGACCTGACAACCTGCCCGACTTCCTGTCGAAAGAACCTGAGGTACTACGCGTCAGAATGGCTGATGAACTTCGAGTGGCATTGGTCACCAATCTGCTGGCCATTAAGGATGTGCCTGAAGCTATTACCAAGCAGCGCATCGTGGAAAAAGGAGAGATTCTGCACACTTGTCTGCGCCGTGACCTCCGCATCTCCAATCCGCGCATTGCCGTCTTAGCACTCAACCCGCCTACCGACAATGAGACCGATCCGTGGGGCGAAGAGGAGAAGGAAATGATTATCCCCGCCATCGAAGAACTGGAACAGAAAGGCATCCAAGCCTTCGGCCCCTATGCTGCCGACAAGTTCTTCGGCAATGGCGACTATCAGCAGTTCGATGCTATCCTGGCCATGTACTACGACCAAGGACTGGCACCGCTGAAGTCGCTGGCTCCCGACGACAGCATCAGCTTGGTAACCGGCATGCCCTTTGTCTGCACCCGGGCTGAAATCGGCGTCGTTTATGACCAGGCAGGAAAAGGAACAGTTGACGAGACAGTGCTCCGCCACGCCATTTTCATGGGTATCGACGTGTATCGAAACCGCATCAACTACGACAAGCCGTTGGCAAGTCCGCTGCCTAAACTATATAAGGAGAAGCGTGACGAAAGCGAGAAAGTGCGCTTTGCAATACCAAAGGCAAAAGAGCCGAAAAAGGACGAAACAGAGAAAAAAGAATAAAAATCTGCCAAAATTGCAGTTATTTTAGAAATAATGTGTAACTTTGTCAGCCGAAATGAAGAGTACAGAGCTACAAGGTATTAAACAACGGTACAACATCGTAGGCAACTGCGAAGCATTGAACCACGTACTTGACGTCGCATTACAGGTGGCGCCAACCGATCTTAGTGTGCTCATTATCGGTGAAAGCGGCGTCGGCAAGGAGATTATCCCACGAGTCATTCACGACAATTCACCCCGCCGTCGCGAAAAATACTTCGCCATCAATTGCGGTTCCATTCCCGAGGGTACCATCGACAGCGAGCTCTTCGGCCATGTCAAGGGTTCCTACACGGGTGCCATCAACGATTCGCTGGGATACTTTGGTGTAGCCAATAAGGGAACCTTGTTTCTCGATGAGGTAGGCGAGCTGCCCCTGGCCACACAAGCCCGACTGCTCCGCGTATTGGAGACGGGAGAATACATCCCCGTCGGCGGAACGGAAATCCGGAAGACGGATGTGCGCATCGTGGCGGCAACCAACGTCAACATCCGCAAGGCTATCAGCGAAGGACGCTTCCGCGAAGACCTGTACTACCGTCTGAACTCCATCCCCATCCAGATGCCACCGCTCCGTGAACGTGGCGAGGATGTAGTGCTGCTGTTCCGGCTCTTTGCCATGCAGATGGCAGAGAAGTACAAGATGGACCGTGTGGTGCTGACCGACGAAGCCAAGCAGATGCTGATGCGCTATAAATGGCCGGGCAACGTGCGACAGCTGAAGAACATCACGGAACAGATTTCCGTATTGAGCAAGGAGCGCACTATCACGCCAGCCATACTGGCCAAGTTCATTCCGCAGGATCGCGAGAGCACTCAGCTGGCTACCATCCCACGCGAAGGCGGTGACCACTCCTTTGAGAACGAGCGCGAGATTCTCTACAAAATCTTGTTCGAGCTACGGGGCAACGTCAACGACATGCGCCGCGAGATGGGAGCGCTGAAGAAACAGTTGGAGGAGGTGCAAGGTACTGCTCCCCACGCGACTACGACTCAGCTCAGCCCTATCGGGACTATCAGTCCCATCACACCAATTCCCCCTGTCAACGCCGAGGATGCCATTGCTGAAGAATACATTGAGCCAGAAAAGGAATTTGAGAACCTGAACCTGACAGACTTAGGACGACAGATGCTGGAAAAGGCCTTGGACCGCAACAATGGCAATCGCAAGAAGGCTGCATTGGAACTGGGTATCAGCGACCGCACCCTGTACCGCCGTCTCAAGCAGTTCGGACTGGCCATGCTGACCTGCCTGTTGCTGATGTCATGTTCTATCAGCTACAAGTTCAACGGTGCCAGCATTGACTACACGAAGACCAAGACCATCCAGATAAACGACTTCCCCGTACGCTCCACCTATGTATGGGGTCCCATGGGCAACATGTTCAACACACAGCTGAAGGACCAGTTTGCCAGCCACACCAAGCTGACACAGGTAAAGCGAAACGGCGACCTGCGACTGGATGGTGAGATTACAAAGTATGAACAGCGCAACAAGTCGGTCAGCAGCGACGGCTACTCTGCCCAGACTGAACTGTCGGTAACCGTGAATGTTCGTTTCACCAATAACAAGAACCACAACGAGGATTTTGAGAAACAGTTCACGGCACAACAGTCGTACGATTCTTCACAATCGCTAAATTCCGTACAGGACGAGCTGGTGAAGCAGATTTTCACAGACATCTGCGATCAGATTTTCAACGCTACTGTGGCAAACTGGTAGTGAAGAAGTGAAGAGTGAAGAGTAAGAAGGAAATATGGATATAGAGCAACTGATAAAACACCCCGAACGATTAGACCGTGACACACTCTATGAGTTGCGGTCATTGCTGGCACTATATCCCTATTTCCAGACGGTCAGGCTGCTGATGCTGCAAAATCTATATTTGCTCCACGACCCATCGTTTGACGAAGAATTGCGACGCGCAGCAATCTACATCACCGACCGCCGTGTACTCTTCCAGATGATAGAGGCGGCTCACTACCGTTTGCGCACTCCGCAGGTTGAAGCAAAGAAGGCAGAGAACACAGAGGAGCGCGAGAGCCGTACGCTGACCCTTATCGACTCTTTTCTGGACTCCATACCCAAGGAGGATGCTGACCAGCCGGAAGGAAATAAGTTGCCCCGTCGCAAGCCAACACCCGCCGACGCTGCCGTTGACTACGTGGCTTATCTATTGGAAAGCGAGACGGAAGACGATACGGCTGAAGAGGTACCCCAACTCATCGGACAAGACCTCATTGATTCATTCATAAATAATGACAAAGGTAAGATTGTACTCAATGAGAAACCCGAGTTCACCCCTGAACAGGAAAATACCGATGAAAACACCTCAGCTGGGGGGGAAGAAGGCTATTTTACCGAAACTTTAGCCCGAATTTACATAAAACAGGGCAGATATTCGAAGGCACTTGAAATAATTCAGCGATTAAGTTTGCAATATCCGAAAAAAAATGCTTACTTTGCAGACCAAATACGTTTCTTAGAGAAATTGATTATAAACAATAATAAAAATAAACAGTAAAAAAAATGTACACTTTATTAGTTATTCTCATCGTGATTGCAGCCGTGCTGATGATTGGCATCGTGCTCATCCAAGAGTCGAAGGGTGGCGGTTTAGCCTCCAACTTCTCAACCTACAACCAGATTGGTGGTGTTCGCAAGACTACTGACTTCATCGAAAAAACAACATGGGGTCTGGCTTTGGCTATGGTTATTATCAGTATTGCTTGTGCCTATGTGGCTCCTCAGGCTTCTACCGAGGGTTCAGTCATGGAAGGCATTGAGAATCCCACGACCAACCCCAACAACCTGCCTGGTTTCGGTGCCAGCCAGCAGAAGAGCGAGGCTCCTGCTGCTCCTGCCCAGGAAGCTCCCGCTGCTCCTGAAAAGCAGTAAAAACATTCCCCAATAAAAGAAGACCGCTTCTTCGTATCTACGAGGAAGCGGCTTTCTTTTATGTATTTCGGTAAACTGTAGGCTTAGACAACCTCAATTCCCAATTTCTCACATAGCTGGAGACTCATCTCCTTCAGCTTAAACTTCTGGATCTTGCCTGAACCCGTCAGCGGGAACTGATCGATGAAGAACACGTACTTGGGAATCTTGTAACGGGCAATCTTGCCACGACAGAACAACTGTACGTCCTCAGGCGTCATCGTCACACCCTCCTCCAGGATGATGAAGGCGCCGACGGCCTCACCATATTTCTTCGAGGGAACGGCGGCTACTTGTACGTCGCGGATGCCGGGCATGTGGTAGAGGAATTCTTCTATTTCGCGCGGATAGATATTTTCACCGCCGCGAATGATCATGTCCTTGATGCGGCCCGTAATCTTATAGAAGCCCTGCTCGTCCTTCACGCCGAGGTCGCCGGAGTGCAGATAACCGTTCTTGTCGATGACCTCTTCTGTAGCCGTGGGATTCTTATAGTAGCCCTTCATCACGTTGAAGCCCTTGCAGCACATCTCGCCCTGAACGCCGACGGGGCATTCCTCGCCCGTCTCGGGGTCGAGCACCTTGACATCGACAAACGGGAAGTCGCGGCCTACGGTCGTGCAGCGCTGCTCGAAGGTGTCGTTCAGACAGGTCTGCGTCATACCCGGCGACGACTCCGTCAGGCCATAGACGCTGGTGATGGTCATGAACATCTTCTCCGAGACCTGCTTCATCAGTTCCACAGGGCACAACGAACCCGCCATGATGCCCGTACGCAGGCAACTGAGGTCGAACATGTCGAACATCGGGTGGTTCAGCTCGGCTATGAACATCGTGGGGACGCCATAGACGGCCGTACACCTCTCTTTATGGATGGAGGCCAGCACGACAAGCGGATCGAACTTCTCGACCATCACTTCCGTACAGCCGTGGGTCAGACAGTTCATCGTGGCCAGCACCACGCCGAAACAATGGAACAGGGGCACACAGACGCAGAGCTTGTCGTCCTGCGTGAATCCCATATTTTCTCCTGTGAAGTAGCCATCGTTGGCAATACCGTAGTGCGTCAGCATCACGCCCTTGGGGAAGCCTGTCGTACCACTGGTATACTGCATGTTGCAGACGTCGTAGCAGCTGACGCTCTTCTTCATCTCGTTCAGCGTCTCGTCCTCCACGTTCTGTCCCAAGAGCAGCAGCTCGGCGGTGTTATACATGCCGCGATACTTCTCCATACCGATATAGACGACGCTCTTCAGGTAGGGGAACCGCTCGCTGTTCAGGTGGCCGCGCTCGCAGGTTTTCAGCTCGGGCAGCATCGTGTAGGTCATATCCACGTAGTTACAGTCCCATGTGCCGTCGGTGATGCAGAGCACCTCCATGTCGGAGTCCTTGCACAGGTACTCCAGCTCGTTCTGCTTGTAGTTGGTATTTACCGTCACCAGCACAGCACCTATCTTGGCCGTCGCATAGAGGAAGGTGAGCCAGTCGGGCACGTTGGTAGCCCAGATGCCCACGTTGGAGCCTTTCTTCACGCCAATGCTGATGAGGCCCTTGGCCAGGTTGTCCACACGCTCGTTGAACTTCGACCACGTAAAGCGGAGGTTACGGTCGGAATAGACGATGTACTCCTTGTCGGGTGTTGTCTCGGCCCAGTATTCAAGCCACTGGCCGAGTGTCTTCTCGTGCAGCGTATAACCGGCACTTCCCGTCTCGGCAGGGTATGTTCTGTCTGGCAGGGGTCTGCCTGCCATGTCTAATCTTACGTTCTTTGTTTCCATTCTTCTGTTTATTTCTGAGTATTCTGAGTATTCCAAGTAATCAGAATAATCAGAAAGGAATATAAACTACTGCTAAGATTTTGGCCGATTTGCCGGGGGCACCGTGTACGTGGTGCTTCACAATAGAGTCGTAGAAGATGCTGTCGCCCTCCTTTAGGGTATACTTGTCCTTTCCGTAAATAATTTCCACCTCACCGTCCATCACGTAGATGAATTCCTCGCCTTCGTGGGCTGAGAGCTGGAAATCAGGAGTATCCTCCGGGTTGATGTCGATGACAAACGGCTCCATGTGGCGACCGGCCTTCTGCTGTGCCAGCGGGTGATACTCCATGTGCTTACGGGCGTCGGCAGCACCATTCGAGAAACTGATGCTGCTGTTCTGCTCGCGCTCCTCAGCACGGCAGACTACCGGTCCGAGTGCGTCGTTATCGTCCATGAAAGTACCCAGTCTGACACCCAATGCACGGGCAATCTTGATAAGCGGCCCCAAGGATGGTAGGTTCTGATCGGTCTCAATTGAGTTGATTTGGTCTACTGACAGGCCACTACGTTCGGCAATCTCCTCGACGGAGAGATTCTTGGATTCCCTAATCCCTTTGATTTTGGACCCAACAATTGAATGACTATTGTCCATATTAATTATAAAAAATGATAATCCGTAATTTTTGTGGGCGCAAAGGTACGAAAATAAGCAGAAAAATCAGCCTATTTTGGGAAGATTAACACAAATTCAGGAGTCAGAATGTGAAATCCAGCACCCCACCCCACTCTGGATCAACCATGATGACGTTCGATGGGTTCACATCAGGCTCAGGATTGTCGGGAGTATCTGGAGTATCTGGAATGTCAGGTGTGTTCGGATCATCTGGAGTATCAGGAGTGTCAGGAGTATCCGGCGTATCTGGATTCTCGGGATTGTCCGGGTTCTCCGGCGTGTCAGGATCGTCCGGTGTGTTCTTTGTAAAAAAACTACCCGTATATCTCGTTATGCGGTTTCGCTGCATGGTGACACCCGTGAACTCACGGCTGAACAGAATGTTGTCATTCTCGTCAAAGGCTCTCACTATCAACGACAAGCTACCCGTCTCGGCATGCAGGAAGGTGAACAAGTCAAACTGCAAAGGTTTCCCCGTCTGTGAGTCGTCCAACGTCACCGTTACCACCTGCTTGGAGTTCACACAGCCAAAGCCCGTCGTTGCGTTAAGTGCTCCACTACCGCCTTCATAATAGAACCAGAACTTCTTGACATTAGCGGGTTTCACATCGTTGGTCACCAATCGGAACATCGACGTGGCGCGTTTCATATCAGCCTCAAGATGTGCTCCGTCTGCATCCACCTCCATGCTACCGTAATAGTAAAAGGCATCAGAATATCCCGAGCCTGATGAACTGTCAGGATTAGTGAATTGCAACTTTGTGGGGTCAGTAGTCGTAATGTTTTTCTTGGCGCTGTGAGCCAGCACCAAAACCTGATACGAGCCCTCAGCCAGTTGTAACGAGAACGTTCCAAACTCCGTATCGCCCTTCACTTGATTCTTCGACGCTACACGCTCACCATTCTTATACACAGCAAAATGCAGCCGCGTACAGACCTCGGAGATGTTCACCAAGGCTCTTGACACGCTGCCATCCCATCCGGCATCAACATTGCCCACTTGAATCAACACATTGGCATCTTGACTATCCACCGCCTCCTCATCGAAGACAGCCTTCTCGCACGACACCAAAAGCACGCCCATCGCCAACAGGCCAAACAATTTCATCATTTTGTTCTTCATAATCAGACAAAGATAGCAAAAACCAAAAGTGGAGCTGGAGGGAGTCGAACCCTCGTCCGCACAAGGAAACCATACGCTTTCTACACGCTTATCTTGGCCTTCGTTTTCGTGCTGTGACAAGACCCAAGCCACCAATCACGGCCTTAGCTTCTTTAATTTCATCCGCGAATCGAAGCCTTCGTGGACTATTCCCGATTTAACCTGCGCCGCTTGATCTTTGGATTCGGAACAACATCCTCGGAGCGACGTCTCGTTCGCCTACCTTGTAAGCGAATTAAGCTCATAATCTACTGTACTTCGATTAAGCAGCGAGAGCATACTCATTGTTGCCAATTAAATTTGCGCTGACTCAGATTAAGGAGGGAACCAACGAGCCTCCGCGTGCTTACGTACCATTTCATCTCGCCGTCAAATCCAGTCAACCCCAAGACGAATCACGTAAATTCGGTGCAAAGATACGCATTTTTCCCGACTTTCCAACAGAAATAGAAAAAAAATACGTACCTTTGCAACAATTTTGTGAAATCTGTGTTATTAAATATATAATATAAGGTGAAATGAAGACCATCAGATTATTGATAGTGGCAGGTGCGGCCTTGACGGCTGTGTCGTGCGTAACGCCCAAGAATTTCAACTACTTCCAGGACTTGACCGACGGTCAGGAAATCAGTCTTCCGGCTAATCGTGAGATTAAACTGCAGCCAGGTGACAAGATTTCTGTGATGGTGACGAGTAAAGACCCGCTGATGAGCAATATCTTCAATAAGGGTTTCTCGACGAGCACTGACGGGGAAAAGGTGGATGCCAACAAGTTTCATGTCAGCTATACTGTTGATAATAACGGCAATGTTGAGATTCCGGCACTCGGCAAGGTGGCCGTCAATGGCAAGACTCGAATGGAAGCAGCCCAAGATATCCAAAACAAACTGCGCGAGGACTTGCTGAAGGATGCCACCGTCACGATAGAATATCTGGACTTGCGCTATACGGTTATTGGTGAAGTGGAGAAGCCAGGCACCTTCCTCATCAATAAGGATGTTTTCACACTGCCTGAGGCGCTGAGCGAAGCCGGTGGCATCAGCGTCTACGGTAAGCGCGACAGCGTGATGGTTATCCGTGAGACGCCTACTGGCAAGAAGGCCTATGTCGTGAACATGAACTCCGGTCGCGACGTAATGACTTCCGAGGTGTTCTACGTCAAGCAGAATGACATCATCAACGTGAAGTCAAACAATGCGAAGGCTCGTCAGTCGCTGGCCAATGGTAATGAGACGCGCAGCATCTCGTTCTGGACGTCCATCGTGTCGCTGGCGGCCACGTTGTCAATGCTTATTTTTAAATAAGAAGTCAGGAGAAGTTAGAAGAAGTTAGGAGAAGTTAGAAGAAGGATTATGGAAATCAAGGAATACGAAAAGGTTGTCGCAGAAAACGAGAGAAACGTTTCAATGGCTGACTTCTGGCAAGCCTGCAAGCGCAAGTGGAAGTGGTTTGTTTGTTGTGTTATCTGCTGCTGCGCACTGGCCTTGTTATTTATTATGGCGGTCAATCCTAAGTATGAGCGTAGTGCGTCTGTGCTCATCAAGGACGAGAGCAGTTCCGGTGGAATGTTGTCCTCACTGGTATCTAATATGGGTATGCTGTCAAGTATGGCAGGCTTGAACATCTCGTCAAACGTCAACAATGAGATGGAGATTTTCAAGTCGCCAGCACTTATGGAAGAAGTTGTGAACAGGTTGGGACTTGACACCAAATACCAGACTTACAAAGGTATCAGGAAGGTTGAGCTCTTTGATGAGACCCTGCCCATCAAGGTGACGTTCCCTAAGCTGACGGACAAGGACGGTGCCTACATGAAGATGGATTTGAAGAAAGACGGCACCTTTACGCTCTACAAATTCCGCAAGAACAAAGACAAATACGACGGTGAGGTGACTGGCAAGGTGAACAGCGTCTGCCAGACTCCCATAGGACCTGTATCCGTCATTCCCACCAAGAACTTCTACAATTGTCTGAAAGAAGACGGAGAGAGAACCATCCGCATCACCAAGAAAAGAAGGTATGACGAGATTGAGAGTTGCCTGCAAAACATACAGATAGATGTCGCTGATGACCTGACTGATATTATCGGCATCTCTTACCAAGATGTTTCGGGAGAACGTGCGGAGAAGATCATCAATACCCTTATCGAAGTCTATCGTGAGGAATGGACCAAGGAGAAGAAAGGTACTGCCGATGCTTCTACCCATTTCATCAATGAACGTATTAGAGACATTGAACAGGAGCTTGCTAACTTGGACAAGAATATTGCCCAGTTCAAGGGGAAACACCTGATACCCGATTATGAAGAGACGGCCAAGATGTACATGGAAAATGCGGCTTTGACCTACGAAGCGCAGGTCAAGATTAACAACCAGTTGTACATGATGGAGCAGATACGCAAGCAAGTGCAAGAGGTAGGTGATAAGAATCAGGTGTTGCCTGCCAACCTTCTGCCCGACAACGAGAATGTTGCCACTCAGATACTGGAATACAACAAAATTCAGCTGCAACGTAACCGGATGGCCGAGAACAGCAGTAGCAACAACCCGCTCGTGACGGAGCTCGACAGCCAACTGGCAGCAATGCGCAAGGCCATCGTCAACTCGCTTGACCAAAGTGTGGCGCAGCTGAAAGCCAGCCAGCGTGGTATTAACAAAGAAGACAGTAAACTGAAGCATGAGATAGCCGTAGCCCCAGAGAAGGTCACGCAGATTATGCCGGCAGAACGCCAGCAGAAAATCATTGAGGCTCTTTATCTCTATCTCCTTGAGAAACGGGAAGAGAATAACATTACTCAGGTGTTCAGTTCAAGGAACACGCGGGTCATTGCGCCGCCGATGGGTAAGTTAGACCCTGTTTTCCCCAAGAAGTTCTCTACTATGCTCCTCGCGTTGCTTGTAGGTATCCTTCTGCCTGCTTCTTCCATATTTGTAAAACTAAACACCAAGGGCATAAAGGAAGCAAAGTAATAATTGTCAGGATATGGTTATTATCTTCTTGTATTTTACCTTGTTCCTGGCGGTTCATTTCTTAGCAAAGAGATTCCATAGCACAGAAACAGCCAGACAGTTTGAGATTGTCTGCTGTTTCTTGTTATTATTCATCTTCTTCGGATTCCGCGACATCACGGTTCTGGCCGACTCTCCCGCATATTATAGGTTTTATTACCGTAAAGTCCATTCCTTAGCCTACCTGAATGACTCTATCTTCACATTCCGGCTTTTCGACAAGTTTGAATATGGTTTCCAGGTACTTGTTCATTTCCTTGTCAAATATGTGTCAAAGAATCCCTATACCATCATCTTCCTCTCCAGTCTGGTCATTTCCATTGGTGAGGTGTGGTTTGTTGCCCGCCATTGCAAGGATATTGCCAAGATGTGCTTTTTCATGCTCATAGCCAGTCTGTTCTTCACCCATTACTGCATTATCAGGCAGGCACTGGCCATCCTGCTGTTTTACATCGCCTTCGACTATTTCCAGAAAGGGAAGCTGTGGAAATATGAATTGCTGATACTCTGTGCAGGTCTTTTCCACTATTCAGCATACTTTCTCCTTTTGCTCCCCCTTATCTGCAAGAGCAAACCAAGTTGGAGAAACGCCCTCATAGCCATTGGGATATCCGTTTTTCTGGCTGCGTTTGTTTTCGAGGTACTCTCCCTTTTGGGACTTCGCGACCATCCCTACTACAAAGCAGCCGTGCAGAAGAGCACCATTTCTATTGTCGGTGTCGCCGACTGTGTACTTCTGTCATTCCTGCTCTGCATCATAGCCTATGCCCACCGTATTAGTGGCAAGATAAAAGTCGATCCTGTCTACTTCTGGATCTGTGTTACAGCCATGTGTGTCAGCATCGTATCGCTGGTGCTTTATCCCATTGCCAGAATCAATGAGTATTTCTGGCCGCTCATTCTCTTCATGTTATTCAAGTACATTGATCCACAAGCCATGAAGGAACCCTTCTCGCGCCCCATACCTGGTACGCATCGGCTGCTCCAAGTGGTAATTGTACTTGTTTTTTCAACAAAGATGATTGGCATCAATGCCTTCCGGCCAGAGTGGCAGCATTATACACCCTACAAGTTCTATCGTTTCGATCAGGAACGCCATAACTTCAACATTTATCGCCAATAGCCCATGCCAATAGCCCTGATTGATAGGATAAAAACCTCCGACATTGCCAAGCGCATGGCCAGCGGTGCCTTCTGGTCGTTCACGGGGACGGCCTTAGGCAAGTTTCTGGTCTTGCTGAGTGGCATCTTCTGTGCCCGTATCTTAGGGCAGGAGGTGTTTGGGGAACTGGGTATGGTGCGCTCCACTATCGGCATGTTCATCGTCTTAGGCACCTCGGGCATCGGCGTTACCGCCACTCGCTACATCGCCAACTATCGCAAGACTGACCCTGTGCATGCTGCCTCTATCTGCTTGCTTTCCAATAAGTTCGCCTGGTGGGCGGGCATCGTCGTGGGAGTGCTGATGCTCTTGCTGTCCGACGTCCTGGCCAAAGAAGCCCTCCACTCGGCTGACCTCAGGACGGCCGTGCAACTCGGTGCCGTCATGCTCTTTGTATCTATCCTCAACGGGGCGCCCAACGGCGTGTTGGTGGGCCTCGAGGACTTCCGTTCAGTAGCTGTCAACACGTTCATCGGCAGTCTCTGCGAGGCCGTCTTCATGGTTGTCGGTGCCTGGCTCTACGGTCTGGAGGGAGCCATCCTCGGCTTCGGCGTCGGCGTGGTCTCGCTCTACGTGGCCAACGCAATGGCCGTCAGGCGTGACTTGCGACGGGAACATATCGTCACCCGTGACCAGGCTATCCGTCGGGAGGACTGGCGGCTGCTCTATACTTACAGCATCCCCGCTACGCTGTCGGCCCTGACCGTCGCCCCCGTGTTCTTCGCCATCCGCTCTATGCTGGTCAGTCACAGCGGTTATGCCGAATTAGGCATCTTCGAGGCGGCCGACCAGTGGAAGGTCATCATCCTCTTCATCCCCACCACCGTCAGCCAGATTGTGCTGCCCATCCTCTCCAGCCTCTTTGATATTCGCAAGTTCAAGAAGACGTTGGGCGTCAACATCCTGCTCATTGCGGTCGTCTCTTCGGTCATCGCCCTGGCCGTTGCCCTGCTCAGTCCGGTCATCATGCCGCTCTACGGCCAGACGTTTACCGACCTCATGCCACTGACGCTGTTAGCCGTTTCCACCGTATTCTCGGCCGTCTCTAATGTCATCGAGATGTCTATCTACAGTCGCGATAAGATGTGGACGTGCTTTGGCCTGAACCTCGTCTGGGCTGCGCTGCTCATCGGCCTGTCGCAGCTGTTTCTCCGTCAGGGCATGGGCGCTTCGGCATTGGCGCTGGCCGTGCTGCTGTCCTATCTGCTGAAGACTATCTATATAGGTATATACATGATGTTCCTGCTCAGGGGAAAGGACAATTTCGATGAATAAGCCCGTATTCAGCATCGTCATCCCGACGTTCAATAGTCTGGAGTTGCTTCGGCGAGCCCTTGCGTCGGCCTTGCAGCAGCAGGGCGTCGCGATGGAGGTCATCGTCACTGACGACTCCACGACCACCGACATTGCCGACTACGTGGCCAGCCTCGGCGACGAGCGCCTGCGCTATTTCAGGAACCAGCCCAGCTTGGGAGCCGTCAAGAACTGGAATAGTGGTCTGGAAAAGGCCACGGGCCAGTACGTCATCCTGATGCACCACGACGAGGCCATGAGCGGCGACGACTATCTGCAGCGGGTGCAGCGGCTGATGGACGATGGTGCCGACATCGTCGTGTCTCGCGTCGAAGTCACTATCGGCGACCGCGTAAAACCGTCGCACTTCAACGCCACTATGAAGCGCTTCATGCTGCATCACCCCTCCTGTCTGTTCTTTGCCAATGCCGTGGGACCTTGTGCCTGCCTGGCCTTCCGTCGTAGTCAGCTGCAGCCGTTCTGCGACGAGCTGCGCTGGTTGGTCGATGTAGAGTGGTACTATCGCATGCTGGCCTCTCGCCGCGTCGTCTATGACCCGCAGCTGGTCGTCCGCTCCATCCACGGTCATGAGGGCCAGATTACCGCGAACCTTGACATCCAGAGCACCTTCGCGGCCGACCGCCCCGTCGTTGTCCGCCTTCATCCCGAGTTGTCCGTCCGCCTCATGCTTTGGCTGTACAAAGCGCTCGTCATCAACGCAAAGAAATAAGCGTGTTTCCATAGGGCTGGACATGCAATAATTTATAATTCTTTGATTTCCAGCTGTTTTTAATATTGGCTCATTCTTAAATTTTCCATAGGCAACTGATACAACTTTCGAAATAATGTCGTAACTTTGCAACCGAGAAACAATCATATAATCGGTAGCGATGTTAATAAGATCGTTGTACATATTCTTGATAGGTGTTCTGATGGTTGCTTGCAGTCAGCAGCAGGAGTCGCAGACGGCAGCACGTTGTCTGGAGGAAGCTGAGGATGCTCTGGCCAACGACAGCATCCAGCATGGTGAGTCTTTGCTGCGAAAGGCCATCCAATTGTCGGAAACGTCAAAGGATTGGCACACCTATTATATCGCGTACCAGCGATTGGCCGAAGCCTTGTCGCAGAGCAATCCTGAGGAGGCTTTGCGGCTGATGAAGAAAGCCCTGACCGTCTATGAGCAGCATCCTGACGATGAGCGAAACTGGGTCATCCTGCTCGACTATGCAGGTACTTACGCCGCCCAGTTAGCTTACACCACAGAGGGTTCCTACGACGAAGCGCTCGATTTCATCAACCGTGCCTACCGTATCGCTGAGAAGAACCAGATGACGGACCTGATGTGTCAGACACTCACCAGTCTTGCCAACATCGCCTGGGCCAAGGGCGACTATCGCCAGTCGCTCGACTACGCCCATCAGGCCGAATCCCTCCTCCCTAAACAGGGAGGGGTTGGGGGAGAGTCTCCCGATTTGCTGCCAGGCACCCTGCAGGTGCTGGCCCGCAGTTACCTCAGCCTTAACATGCTCGACTCGGCAGAAACCATCTATCGGCAGATTGAACCTGATGATGCCCATCTGGCCTATGTCGTGCAGAGTAACCTCGCCAAGATAGCACTCCGACGGATGGGGGCCACAGCGGTGGAGGATAGCATAACCGAGGCTTTTGCACAAGTGGAGGACTTCTATTACAAGGCTCTCGAGCAGAAGGACGAGTATTATCAGGAGACGTTGCGTCAGGAAATGGAGAACCAGCAGTTAGAATACCGCTCACGGCTGTATGGCCGTACGCTCCTAATAGTTATCGTTGCTGCGGTCATCATCCTTCTTGCGGTGGTTCAGGCCCTTCGTTACCGTATTCGTATGCCCGAACAGGAGAAACGGCGGCTTCAGCAGGAAGCGGAGCACCAGAAGACCCTGCTGCATCAGGCCAACGAGGTGGTGACATTCCTGCAGGGCTTCATCCTCGAACGTACGGAAGTACTGAAGAAACTCAACCAAAGCGGCGATTCGCTCATCACCCTCAGTCCGCACGAATGGAGCGAGATAGAACGTACGCTCAACGCCATCGACGGCGGCCGTTTTGCCAAAATCCGTGAGCAGTACCCCACAATGCAGGAAGACGACGTCCGCCTCTGTATCCTCACCCGACTGGGCCTCAGCAACCGCACCATCGGCAACATCTACTGCATCACTGTCTCTGCCGTCCAGCACCGTAAGCTCAAGCTGAAGAAGGATGTGTTCGGAGAAACCAACCCAGACATCACACTGGAACAAATACTGAGAAAATAACAAAAAACAAACAGCTATGAAACGAGCATTACTATTTATGGCATACGTATTGGCATCACTGACGATGTCGGCACAGGAGGATCCCAACGATTATCGCCCATTCGTTGAAGAGGGTAAGGTGTGGCATGTGGATTATTCTATTACCAATTCAAGTCATTATTCTGACCAGTACATATTGACGAATAATGAAGTGGTGAAGAATGGAAAGACTTACATATCAATGTCTTGGAATTCGAATAATGAGGCGGAAATCTACGATGCGGTACTTTTGCGTGAGGAGAATCACAAGGTGTATATCTTCGACGAAAACAAACAAGAGGAACGTCTTATATTCGATTATTCCTTGAAGGCAGGCGACACATTCGAGGCATTTTCGTATGATGTGCGGAAGATGATGTCGTACAAAGTATTATCAGTTGGTGACTATACGGAAGGGCCATTGATTACACGCTATGACTATGATGAAAATGGTGATAGTGTGATAGAACATCAGCGTTATCTGCGGAAATGGACGGTATGTCGTGTAGGTGACGAGTCTTACCAAAAGACATGGATAGAGGGCGTAGGTTCGCTCGAAGGGCCTTTAGGCAACATCTCGGAGTATAGTCCCAACCCTCGATATCTGGCTTATGTGGAGAATTACTCTGATGAGAGTTATCTGCCATTCTCGTTCCATGACGAGTTGGGGCAAGTTCATGGCTGCAACCTGCCTACAGGTAAAACAACAAACAGGGAAGACAATATAGATCGGCTTACCTATGAATTGGAAGGTGACCGCCTACATGTCTACGGAGAAATCTTCACAAATTGTGGCCCTAACCACTATATCTACTTCTTTGAGGAACCTACCGATGACCCATTGGTACACAAGCTCCGTTATAGAACGATTGACTTAGCGCCACACGCGACCTGTGCGTTCCTTCATGCCACTGACTTCTATGTCTCAGGCTTCGACCCTAACCTGAGCTATATCGTTGTGGATAATCAAGGCGTGGAGCATCCCGTCATCAACAAGACGCCACAGATGGCTTATCGCTCATTTGTTGAAGACGGTAAGGTGTGGAAGGTGGGAGGCAAAGACTCTGGTAATCCAGTGAAGTTTGTTACTTACTATTATTTCGATGGCGATACCATCATCGGCGGAAAGACATGCAAGCAGATGATGTGCCAGCGGTATCTCAGCCCAGATTGTCCACATTCTTCTTATTATGATTTTTGGGCACAACTGCCTTCCCTAAGCAAAGTGGGAGCTTGGTACGAAGAAGATAAGAAAGTGTACGTTTGCATGGAGGGAACACAGGGTATGCAGATGTTGTATGATTTCTCTCTCGAAGCCAACGACACCTTAATTCTCAATGATTATCAACCTTATTACACTGTAAGACCGAAGCAGACTGGAGGAATAAAAGTCTTTAAGGGCGTTTATAGAGATATTATGCTTTGTGGCCAAGACATTTACATTACTACTTGGCTGGAAGGTGTCGGAGGTATTGACGGTCCGCTCAGAAATGTTTATCCTGAAAATGAAAGTAATCCGCAGTTCCTGATGTCCTGTACCGTTGGTGATGAGGTCATCTACATGAACGACGAATATGAGGATGGAGCTACTCCTGAGGGAGCTCGAAAAGACCGCATCGACTTCACCCATACCATTAAGATAAAGCCCAAGGCACCAAAGGTCAAGGCACCGAGGAGGATAGAGGCCATGTCGTCGTTGTATGGTGAGTACAACGATCAGCAGTTAGGCATTAATCTCAATTCGCTCGACGATGCCTATCAGGTAAGCATTACTGACGAAGCGGGCAAGGCCCTCTATGAGAAGACCGTCGACGCCGGCACCATCGTAGGCCTCAACATCGACATCTCTACCTACGCAAAAGGCCGTTACACCGTCACCGTTGAGAACAGCCGCGAGGTCTTCACCGGCATATTCGAAACGCTGACGACAGGAATAGAAACAGTCAGGAATAAGGCGGCCGCAGTAAAAGGTACTATCTACGACCTGCAAGGTCGTCGTGTCGACAGTCCGTCCCGCCGTGGCGTATATATCAAGGATGGTCGGAAAATCATCCGATAGGCATTTCATTTCAGTAGTAATAAAAACATAAAAAGAATAACGTATGAAACAGACAGTATTTTTCAAATTCCTTCTCCTACAGGTGGTTATGTTAGTGGCTGGCACGGATATCCAGGCAAAAGAGGCATACGCCGTGATGACAGCGGGCGATTTTCCGAAACTGACTTTCTATTATGATGACCAGAAGGCAAGTAGAAATGGTATGGATATCGGCCCTTTCGGTAGCCAACAAGAAAGAGGATGGCATGATATTAGCGGTATGCATATACAGAGTAAGGTCAGAGATGTAGAATTCGACAGTTCTTTTGCTGATTATACAGGCCTCACCAGCACGGCTTATTGGTTCTACGGTTGTCAACAACTCAAGACGATAACAGGCATTGAGAATCTGAAGACCGATAACGTGACGGACATGAGTTATATGTTCTATGGCTGTACATATTTCGAGAGCCTTGATGTGAGTCATTTCAACACATCGAAGGTGACAAATATGAGTGGTATGTTCTCTGGCTGTACATATCTCAATAGTCTTGACGTGAGTCACTTCGATACTTCGAATGTGACGAATATGGAAAATATGTTTTATGGGTGCACATTCCTGACCAGTCTTGACGTGAGCCACTTCGATACTTCAAATGTGACGAATATGGGAAACTTGTTTTATGGCTGTAGCCATCTGACCAGTCTTGATATAACCAACTTTGATACGTCGAACGTAACAGACATGTATGGATTGTTCTGTGGCTGTCGCTCCCTAACAAGTCTTGATGTGAGCAACTTCGACACGTCCAACGTGACGCAAATGTATTGGATGTTCGAAAACTGCGAAGCGCTGGCCAGTCTTGACCTAAGCCACTTCAATACATCCAATGTGACGGGCATGTACTTAATGTTCGCTCACTGTTATGCGCTGTCCAGTATTGACCTGAGCAGCTTCAACACCTCTAATGTAACGAGCATGAGTGGTATGTTCCTTTCCTGCAAATCCCTAACTGTTCTTGATTTGAGCTCTTTTGACACCTCCAATGTGACGGACATGAGCAGTATGTTTAACAACTGCGAGTCATTGACCACTATCTATGGAAGTAACTGGGATACAAGCAAGTCGGTGCATCACTATAGTAATTTCTCGATGTTCAAGGATTGTAACAAACTTGTTGGCGGAAAAGGAACAACGTATTATATGAGAAATGTTGACGAAACCTATGCCCGCATAGACCAGGGAAAGGATGCCCCAGGTTATTTTACAGATAAGAATCCAACGAGCATTCAGCCTACCACTATCGGCAGACAGACGGATGCATCAGTCTACGACCTGCAGGGCCGTCGTGTCAATAGCCCGTCCCGCCGTGGGGTGTATATCAGGAATGGTCGGAAAATCATCCGATAGTTTTGTGATAAAGGGTGACACGCTGACACACCCACGATATATAAAGGGTGTGCAGCGTTTTAAAGGGTGTCATACGTTGACACAAGGGTGACACATTGGCAGTCGGGGCTTTACAGCCGACCAAACCCGATTGAGGAGCAGACATAGAAGGAGGAATGGTGCCACCTAATGGCTGAATTCTCGAGAGAATTTAGGCGTTAGGTGGCACCTTTCGGTGGCTAAGGAGGCACTATAGCGGCCAATTCTCGAGAGAATTTAGCAAAAAACGGCACGGTTTTTGCTGTGTTATAAGTAGCAACGATTGAGTTTGGACGTATGAAAGACATCAATAAAGTACAGGTACGCTATCTCTACCGCCACGAGTGGAAGGAGAAGTACATGACACTCAGCCAGATAGCCGAGTGGACGCGAAGTGGTAAATATCAGAGCCGCGTGGACGCTGCAAGGGGGCTTCGCGAGACGCCGATGGAGGGCGGTATGGTCTGCGGGCCGATGGCCGCCGACGAACTGCCGATGGTGATGCCGGCAAGAGGGGCGGAAGCCAGTTACACAGGGCTGGTGCTGCTGTCGCTGCGGGTGGACGAGGGCGTCGAGGCGCTGGAACAGCTGCGGCGGACGGTGAACCTATGGGAACAGACGGTACTGTCGTTCGTCGGCGCCACTGGGCGGTCGTTGGAGGTGGTTGTGGCCTACCGGCTGACGGGAGGCAGACTGCCTGCGGAAGAAACGCAAGTGGCTCTGTTTCAGCAGTATGCCTATAAGCGGGCGGCAGAGTTTGCCTACGCCTCGACGGGCTACAAGCCTGAGGAGGTGTTGCACGACGGCTCGGAACACTTCCGCATCTCTTACGACGAACAGGTCTACTACCATCCTGAGGCTAAACCCATCGAGATGGTGCAGCCTACGGAACCCCTGACGGAGGCTTCGGCACGAATGGTGAGCCGGTCGGCTGAGGTAAGACTCGACACAGAGGTGCTGCCTGGCTACACGCGCCGCGAGATGGACGCCACGAAATATAACTTCATCTGTCGCGAACTGGCCAACGGCAAGGAGATGGATGAGGACGAGTACCTGATGAGACTGGCTGTGGAGTGTCGAAAGGCGGGCATCGACAAGGAACTGGCCATCAAGGACACCATTGCGATGGGACTCTTCTTCAAGAAGGACATCCTGGTGCGCTCGACATTCAATGTCGCCTACGAGAAGCACCCCTTGGGACGGAAGAACCCTGTGGAGCGGTCGCTGATGCACCAGCAGCTGCTGGAAGAGTTTCTGCGCCGCCGCTATATGTTCCGCCGCAACAGCGTGACGGGCGACCTGGAGTATCAGGAGAAGTACCGCTATGCCCTATGGTGGGAACCGCTGACCGAGGAGGTGCGCAACGACATCAACAATGCGGCCATCAACGAGGGTATCAAGGTGTGGCCGAAAGACCTGGATCGCATACTGGTCTCAGCCTATACTGATACGTATGACCCTGTGCGCGAATGGCTCGAGGGGCTGCCCGCCTGGGATGGCCGCGACCGCCTCGGCGAGCTGGCCGACCGCGTAAAGACGCAGACCCCAGGTTGGCGCGACAATTTCAAGATATGGATGCGATCGATGGTGAGCCAGTGGCGGGCAGGCCGCGATGCGATGTACGGCGCCCAGATGGTGCTGATGCTCGTGGGCGGACAAGGCACTCGGAAGTCAACCTTTATGCGGATGCTGCTGCCTAAGGAGCTGATGCCGTTCTACATCGACCGCATCGACTTCGCCAACCGCAAGGAGGCACTTCGCGCGCTGAGCCGCTTCCTGCTCATCAACATCGACGAGTACGACCAGGTGTCGAAGGCACAGACGGCCTTCCTGAAGCACCTCATCCAGCGTACGGACGTGAAGGAGCGCAAGCTCTACAGTACGACCTTCGAGCAGAGCCAGCGCTACGCTGCCTTCTGCGCCACCACCAACTCACTGGCCCCGCTGAAGGACGAGAGCGGCAGCCGCCGCTATATGGTGGTCGAGGTGAGCGACGTGATAGATACAGACACACAGGGCGACCGTCAGATTGACTACCGCCAGCTCTACGCACAGATAGTGGAGGAGATAGAACGCGGTGAGGAATACGCCTTCACGGGGGAGCGCGAACAGCAGATAGTGGCGCAGAACGCCGACTACTACGAAACGCCCAACGTGGTGAGCATCTTCGAAGACCGCTACCATAAGCCAACGGCTGCCGACGAGGTGGTAATGATGAGTCCGACGGAGATTCTCAGCGCCCTGAAACTGAACCCCGAGAACCATTCCCACGCGACGCTGTTAGGACTGTATCTGCGCAGGAACGGCTTCGAAAGGGGCGAAGGACGTCAGCGGCGGCTCTATAAACTGGCAGAAAACTGACCTTCGGGGTGTGTCACCCTTGTGTCAGCGTGTGCCACCCTTTAAGACGCTGCATCCCTTTTGTACATCGTGGTTGTGTCAGCGTGTCACCGTTTTTTATAATAATTCCTAAATGTATATGAAGGAGATGTCCTCGGTGTGACGATGGGGAAGGAGAAAAGGGAGAATTTCGCCCTTTTTCTTGGGACTTTCATTTATATTTCCTATCTTTGCAGCACCAAAAGCATAAAAGAAATAGCTTGTGAAAAAAGAAGTAAAGCTCAGAATAGTTCTCCGGTGATGGTTGTTCCAAATAGAAATCCTGTTGTCAGCATGGCCAAGGGAATGGCCATCATCCTGGTGGTGGTAGGTCATTCATTGCCACTGGAGAATTGGGCACGTAATTACATCTATATGTTTCATGTGCCGCTGTTCTTCTATGTCAGCGGGTACTGTTTTAAGGAAAAGTACCTGAATGACGCGCTGACATTTGTCAAGCGTCGGCTACGCGGGCTATGGTGGCCTTTCGTGAAGTATGGCATACCGATGGTGCTGTTGCATAACGTGCTGTGCGCTATTCACGTCTACGGTCCTCTGTGCGACGTCGTTCCCTATACGCTACCGCAAATGGGGGTGGCGGTGCTGAAGCAGTTTGCCATGAGCGGCGCCGAGCCGTTGCTGGGTGCCTACTGGTTCTTAAACACGCTTTTCGGTGCGTCGCTGCTGTTCTATGGTTGTCGCAGGCTGGCTGGCAGCAAGTGGGCGGTGGCCATCCTGCTGGCGGGGAGTGTTGCCTGTCTGCTGCTGGTGCCTTATATCGGTGGTCTGCGTATCGTCTTCCGGATGTTCTTAGCAGGGACGTACATGGCGCTGGGACACCTTTTTGCGGGTATGGAGAGTCAGGAGGACAGGTTCATGATTCTGACCAGAATCAAACGACCTATCCCCGTGATTCTGCTGGCAGCACTTGTTGCCGTCGGCGAATGGATGCTGCCCCATGAGATGACGGATGCCACATTGCCCACCCTGCTTCCCTGTATCCTGACGGCGTTGGCTGGCATCTGGATGCTCTGGGGAGTGTGTCAGTGGCTGTTGGCAGCCGGCAGCCGTCTGATGGTCAGGCTCTCCCATGTGCTGGACTTCATCGGCAACCACACGTTGACGATACTGACGTGGCACTTCCTGTGTTTCAAGGTGGTGACGCTACTCATCATCCTGCTCTATGGCCTGCCGATGGACCAGCTTGAAGTGCTCCCCATCATAGAAGAGCAGGCGGCACAGGGCTGGTGGATGGTGTATGCCCTCGCAGGAGTCTGTGTGGTATTCTTAAAGAAACAAAAGCAAGAAAGATGAAAATCGTAAAGATATTAGGTGGCCTGGGTAACCAGATGTTTCAGTTTGCCCTCTACAAGTCGTTGCAGCAACGGTTTCCTGAGGAACGGGTGCTGATAGACCTCCATTGTTTCCGGGGCTACGGTAAGCACCGGGGTTTCGAGATAGGAAAGGTGTTTGGCGCTGAGTACGAGGCTGCCTCTTGGCGTGAAGTGGCCCGCGTGGGATATCCATACCCCACCTTTCAGTTGTGGCGCATCGGCAGCCGCCTGCTGCCTGTCCGTAAGACGATGCTCAAAGAGCGGCCCGACCTCACCCTGGAGCCGACGGCGCTGACACGCGAGGGCAGTACCTACTACGACGGCTACTGGCAGCACGAGGAGTATTTCCGCGACATCCGCGACATCATCCTGCAGACCTTCCGGTTCCCAGAATTCGACGACCGTAACCGCGAGACCGCCCAGCGACTGCAGGCCACTAACAGCATTGGCATCCACGTGCGGCGTGGCGACTACACCCACGACAAACTGTTCCACGATATCTGCGACCTGGACTACTACCGGCAAGCCATCAGCCGCATACAGCAGCGGGTGGGCGGCGACTTGTTCTGCATCTTCTCCGACGACCTGAGATGGTGTCGCGAGCATATTGCCCCGCTGTTAGAGGGCAAACTCATCGTCTATGTCGACTGGAACCGTGGCGCCGACAGCGTTCAGGATATCCACCTTATGTCGCTCTGTCGCCACAACATCATTGCCAACTCCTCGTTCTCGTGGTGGGGAGCATGGCTTAACGAGAACTCCGACAAGGTGGTCATTGCGCCCGACAAGTGGTTGCACATCAAGGGTACCCATTCGCCAGTGCCTGAATCATGGGAAGAGGTAAAAAAATAAAATTTTTCACTCTTCACTCTTCACTTTTCACTTTTTTGTTGTACCTTTGCAGCCACTAACTGGTAAACAAAGAAGAAGAATAGAGACATGGTGGACTTTTCCGTACTGATGTCTGTCTATCATAAAGAGAAGCCTGAATACTTGCGTCAGAGCTTCGATAGCATCTATCAGCAGTCAGTTGCTCCCACGGAGATTATCCTGGTGGAGGACGGGCCGCTGACACCTTCTTTGTACGAAGCCATCAGCCGTGAAGAGCAACGGTTCCCGCAACTAAGGCGCGTGGTGCTGCCCACGAACCAGGGGCTGGGTGTCGCCCTGAACAAGGGATTGGAGGCCTGCTCCTACGACCTCGTTGCCCGTATGGATACCGACGACATCTCCACCCCCGACCGTTTCCAGGTGCAACTGGCCTTCATGCAACAGCATCCTGAAGTCGACGTGCTCAGCGCCTGGATTACGGAGTTCGACCATGAACCCTCGAACGTTGTCGGCATACGTAACTTGCCTGAACAGCACCACGATATCTTCCTGTTCGGAAAGAAGCGTAACCCGATTAACCACCCCGTGGTCATGTTCCGTCGGCAGGCGGTCATCAAGGCTGGTGGTTACCAGCCCTGTTACCTCTTTGAAGACTATTATCTATGGGTTAGGATGTTGCAGGGTGGGCATCGTTTCCACAATCTGCAGCAGTCGTTACTGCTCTTCCGCCGCTCTCCAGAGATGATCAGGCGCCGGGGCGGTCTGACCTATGCCCGCAACGAAATTTTGTTTCTCAAGAAACTGCGTGAAACAGGTTACATTTCCACTTACCGTCTTGTGCGAAACATCTTGCAGCGGTTCTTTATTCGCTTGCTGCCCAACTGCTTGCGCAGTTTTATCTACAAGCATTTGCTGCGAACAATACCCTGACATTTGAGATGAATTATTCTTTTATTTACCATTGAAAAACGCGCACAAGAAAAAAAATATCATTTCCATCGTCTCAATTCTCAATTTTTATTTGTACCTTTGCACCCGCTTTGCAGGAAAATGCACTTTTCTTGAAAAAAAATTGCTGATAACTGCAATAAAACGGCACGAGTGCCGTTAGTAGTATAAACAAACTGAATAATACTTCGAAAACAACATATATGACAGTTCACAAGAGTGGATACGTAATCGACGGAATGAACGGTTTTGAACGCAACGTCAAGCGTGTGTTCGACCTGTTGGTTTCGCTCATCTGTCTGATACTCTTCTCACCGCTCTTCCTGTTCTGCTATATTGCCATCAAGCGCGAGAAAAATGGTCCTGTCATCTACAAGCAGGAGCGCATAGGCCGCTTCGGACGCCCGTTCTATATCTACAAGTTCCGTAGCATGGTGGTCGATGCCGAGAAGAAGGGGCCTGAGCTTTGCGACACCGACGATGACGACCGCCTGACGAAAGCAGGCCGTTTCCTCCGTGCCCACCACCTGGACGAGCTGCCGCAGTTCTGGAACGTCTTCAAGGGTGAGATGTCGTTCGTAGGTCCGCGTCCTGAGCGTAAGTTCTTCATCGACCAGATTATGGAGCACGACGAGCGCTACCAGTACCTGTACCAGATACGTCCAGGCATCACGTCGATGGCAACGCTGTATAACGGTTATACGGACACGATGGAGAAGATGCTGAAGCGGTTGGAGATGGACCTTTACTATCTGGAGAACCGCTCGTGGGCACTCGACTTCAAGATTCTGGGTCTGACATTTGCCAGAATCGCCTTCGGCAAGGTCTTCTAATACTTACGGAAACTCAGTATTACATCCTCTTTTTCAAGCACCATACGGCTGCTATTGAGCGTATGAATGCGATATGACTGGTCCTGACGGTCAATACCGTAGGGACTGAGGCGCTGTGCTGCAACGGCATGTTCGCTGACCTTCTGCTGCAACTCATCCAAGTTCGCTCCACCCTCGCCACTCTCATCATAATAAGGTGGGCGGAGCTTTAGTGAATCATTCTCGAAACTGAAGCGAAAGAGCAGGTTGCCGTGGGCTTTCTTCGAATTGCGCACCTCAAGCAGATGCACCTGCACGGCCCAGTATTCGCCCGAACTGCGCATATCGACAGAACGTCCGTTGCCTATCGAGTCGATGGTTGCCAGCTGCCACAGTCCGTCAAAGTCGCCATTCTCCGAGACACGCACCTCGCAGGCCGTCAGCCCCAGGCCAAGCATGAATACAAATAGGAGTCTATTCTTCATCTTGTGTGCAAAAGTAGTACTTTTTTTCCTTTCAGCCAAATTATTGAGCGAAAAATGAAGAAGTTTGCAAGGTATAGGGATTTTCCCCCTTGCATTTAGGGAAAATCCTTTGCAGAGGTCCGGTTTTTGTTGTTTCTTTGCACCGTGAAAAGAAATAAAAATGTCGAACCGATAAAAACATTACGATTATGAAAAAGATGATATTCGCACTGATGATGATGCTGACCGCCACCGTGTCGGCAAGTGCAATGAGCTACGAGCAGGCCCGCAACGAGGCGCTGTTCCTGACGGATAAGATGGCCTATGAGCTGAATCTTACCGATGCACAGTACGAGGCTGCCTACGAAATCAACCTCGACTACCTGATGAGCGTCACCAGCTATAACGACGTGTTCGGCACCTATTGGGAGCGCCGCAACCTCGACTTGAGCTACATCCTCTACTCTTGGCAGTGGGAAGCATTCCGCGCCGCCACCTATTTCTACCGCCCGCTCTATTGGGATGCCGGCTACTGGCACTTCGCCATCTATGCCCGCTATCCGCACCGTGACTACTTCTACTTCGGCCGTCCCCACTTCTATGCCACCTACCGTGGCGGCCATGCCTGGCACATGAACGGCGGACGCAGCTACTATCACGGTCGCGACAATCACTTCCGTCCCGCTGTTCCGCAGGGCCGTCAGCACTTCGGTATGCGCAATAGCTTCGATCGTGGCGACTATCGTGGTGTTCGCGGCAGCGGCAGTTCCACACGGATTACCGGGCGCGACCGCAACGACAACCGCGGTTTCGGCAGAGGTAACGACCGTCCCAACCGCAGCACGATGGAGAGCGGACGCTTCGGCAACGGCAACGATCGTCCCAACCGCGGAACGATGGAACGTGGCAATACTGAGCGTCCCAGCCGCAGCACAATTGGAAGCGGCACCAGCACCGAGCGCCCTAACCGCAGCACAGTGGGAAGCGGCACCAGCACCGAGCGTCCTAACCGCAGCACAGTAGGCAGTGGCAGCGAACGTCCCAGCCGTTCATTTGGCAGTGGTTCCAGCAGCACTCCCTCACGTTCTTCGATGGGCAGCTCCAGCAGCGCACCTTCTCGTTCCATCGGACACTCCAGCGGCAGCATGAGCAGTCGTCCCTCTGGCGGCAGCAGTCGTTCCGTCGGTAGTGGCAGCCGTCCCTCTGGCGGCAGTTCTAACAGCCACGGACACTTCGGAGGCTCACGAGGCCGTTAACCTCTGAGAATATTCTATTTGCCTATCTGTTAGGCGTTTCCCACGTATAGGTACGGTCGCAGACGACCTTCGTGGAAAGCTTATCGACGGTCAGTTGGAAGTCGCCCTCTTCGAGCGTCCAACGGCCGTCGTAGCCTACGAAGGCCAGGTCGCTGGCGGGCAGACGGAAGGTGACGGTGCGCTTCTCCTGAGGCTGCAGCTCAATCTTCTCGAACTGGCGCAGACGGCGACCGTCGGGCACCATCGAGGCAATGAGGTCGCTGGAGTAGAGCAGCACACTCTCCTTACCGGCCCGGGTGCCGTTGTTGGTGACGTCGACGCTGACGGTGAGCACGTCGTCCTTCGTGAAGTGCTGGCGGTCGACACGCAGGTTGCTATAGGCGAAGTTGGTGTAGCTGAGTCCATAGCCGAAACCCCACTGCAGGGTGATGCGGGCGTTGTAGTCGTAGGCACCCTCCATCGTTCCTGACTCCTCACTCTTCTTGAAGTCGTAGTTGGCCAGCGAGTTGATTTCACTGGGATAGGTATAGGGCAGACGGCCCGAGAAGTTGTAGCGTCCCGACAGCAGTCCGGCGAGGGCATCGCCGCCGTAGTTGCCCGGCAGTAGGATGTCGACCACCGCCTGAGCCAGGGGCACGATGTCGCTGATGATACGCGGACGGCCCTCGTTGAGGACGAGGACAACGGGCTTGCCCGTCTTGGCGAGTGCCTTGACGAGGTTACGCTGGTTCTCTGAGAGGGTCAGGTCGGTCAGGTTACCCGGCGTCTCGGTATAGGAGTTCTCGCCGATGCAGGCGATGATGACGTCGACATCCGCAGCAGCCTTCACGGCAGCCTCGATGTCAGGCTGATTCTCCTCCCAGTACTTACCCTTCTCGTTATAGGTGACACCCTGACAGAGCACAACGTTCTGCTGACCGTACTCGTTGCAGAGGGCCTCGTAGATGGTGTTGTAATGCTGGGCGAACTCGTCGGTGCGGTGTCCCTGCCACGTGTAGCTCCAACCACCGTTCAGACAGCGCATCTGGTTGGCGTTGGGGCCGGTGACGAGAATCCGAGGTGCGAGGTTCGAGGTACGAGGTGCGATGGGCAGGATGTTGCCTTCGTTCTTCAGCAGCACCATGCTCTCGACGGCACCGTCGAGGGCCAGCTTGGCAAACTCGCTGCCGCCGAACTTCGGGTAGTCCTTGAGTCGCTGCGTGGGGTGCTCATAGAGTCCCAACCGTTCCTTCATCCGCAGGATGCGGCTGACAGCATCGTCGATGCGGCTCATGGGAATCTTTCCTTCCTCGACCAGTTCCTTCAGCAGGATGCAGGCATCCACGCTGTAAGGCTCCATAATCATGTCGATGCCGGCGTTGATGGCGATGCGGAGGGCGTCCTTCTTGTCGCGGGCCACCATCTCGCGGGTATAGAGGTTGTTGATGTCGGCCCAGTCGGTGATGATGACACCGTCCCAGCCCGTCTGTTCCTTCAGCCACGTGGTCAGCAGTTCACGGTTGGCATGCACGGGCATCCCGTTGACGGAAGCCGAGTTGACCATTACCGAGGCAGCCCCCTCGCGGAGCGAGGCAAGGAACGGGGCGAAGTGCTTCTCACGCAGTTGCGAGGGAGCGATGTAGGCCGGTGTGCGGTCCTTTCCCGTCCAAGGGGTACCGTAGCCCATGAAGTGCTTCAGCGAGACGGCAACGTGCTGCTGGTCAATGTGTTGAGGGTCGCTGCCCTGAAAACCGAGCACCTGCTCACGTCCCATCTCAGCACTCAAATAGCAGTCCTCGCCGAAGTTCTCCCAGATACGGGGCCAGCGGGCGTCGCGGCCCAGGTCGATGGTGGGACTGAAGGTCCAGGGTACACTGACGGCCCTGGTCTCGTAGGCCGTCGCCTCAGCACTCTTGCGGGCAATGTCGCGGTTGAAGGTAGCCGCCACGTTGATGTTCTGCGGAAACAGCGTACCGCCCTGCGTGTAGGTCGAGCCGTGGTTCTGGTCGAGGCCGAAGACACAGGGAATGCCGATGTGCTTCATCGAGAGCTGCTGAATGTCGGCAATAATCTCCTCCCACTGCTTGGCAGTCGGCGCACAGGTGTTAGGAGCATTCAGGATAGAACCTATCTTATACTTACTGAACAACGTGTCGGCCTTGGCACGGTCGATGTGGAACACGCCCTGCGCGTCGTTGGTGCCGAAGAGGTCGGTGACCAGCTGCATCATCTGACCAATCTTCTCCTCCAGCGTCAGGTCATTTAAAGTCTTGGCCGCCTGCACGGAGCAGGTAGCCAAGACAAGCATTATAGACAGAAAAGCTTTCTTCATCGTCGTTCTTTATTGTACGGTAATCTTCTTAACCGTGAAGCCATTGCCCACGACCAGCATGCCATTTTGCTCGGTCAGTAACTCTATGGACTTGTCGGTAAGCTCGTACTCCAGCACTTGTTCGCCGCTGATTATGAAGTCGCCACGACCGCCAGGCACATCGTCCTCAGAGACACCGTTCAAGATATTGCGCCACCATGATGTAGCAGCACAGCCCTGACCGTCGCCCTCGACATAGACGCGCAGAGTTTGACCTGCACTTACATAATCAAGGATGGTCTCCTTCAGTGCGTCGAAGGGCTTGTCCCAGGTAACGCTGGCCTCACCCTCCCAAAGGGTAGTCTCGGAAGACTGAGTGGTCTGGTCGATGGTAATCTTCAGGACGGTATATCCGTCGCCGACGATGAGCATGCCATCCTGCTCGGTCAGCAGTTGGATGGACTTCTCGGTGAGGACGTAGTCGAGGGTCATATCGCCTTCAATCTTGACGTCGCCACGGCCACCAGGCTCATCGTCTTCGGATACACCGGTCAGGATGTTACGCCACCACGAGGTAGCGGCACAGCCCTGTCCGTTGCCTGTGACATAGACGTGCAGCACGTCGCCAGCGCCGACGAGGTCGAGGATGGTCTCCTTCAGACCATCGAAGGGTGTGCCCCAGGTGACGTTGAACTCGCCCTCCCAAAGTGTCTTCTCGCCGACGACGGGGTACTGCGGGTTGGCGTTCAGTTCAATTTGTCCCCCACCGAAGATGTTGCCCTCGGCATCGCCGACCATCAGCTGATAGGTGCCGTCGGGCAGTTCGGGCACGGTGTATTCCACGCAGTCGTCATCGGCATTGTAGGTAGCCTCGACGGTGGTTTCGCCGATAATGACCTTAGTGACCTTCGACATGAAAGTGCCGTGAAGCTTGGCCTTGGAGCCCTGCTTGACAAGTCGTTCGTAGATATCACCAGCAGGCACGGGATCGTCGGCAGCAGGCTGTACGACGATGGTACAGGTGCGCGAAGTGGTCTTGCCCGACGTAGTGGTGGCCACAATCTTCAGCGTGTGGTTACCGGTCTTCACGGGCACGTCAATGGTGAGTCCCTCGGCCACTTGTTCACCATCGATGAACCATGTGACGGTAGTTTGATGGACGGGTGTGACCATCACCTCGAAAGTGAAGTTCTCTGTGCGTACAATCGTCTTGATGACACCCGGTTCGCCATCCTTACCCTCAGGGATATCGGTGTTCAGGATACGCGGGGCGTCGTTCTCGCCTGCGGTGAAGAAGGGGTCTTCGTCGGAGGAGCAGCTGACACTAATGCCACAGAGAAGACACATAGCGCAGAGTGTGAATATGCTTTTATAAATCTTGGTAATCATAATACTTGTTTTTTAATCATTTCGTTAACTCACTTTACCTTACTTCACATGGATGTCAGCAACGTCCCACCACAGGCGCTTGTGCCAGTCGTCACTACCGCCGAGACGGTCGAGAGCCTCCTGGTAGTTGGCGCTGTTGTACTGGTTCTCGAGGATGGGATAGCGCAGACGGTTGGGTGTGCGCTTGTCGGGCTCGTCGTTGGGGAAGTCAGGGCGCGTAGGCAGCTTCGTACGGTCGGCAATCGTCGGATAGTCGGAGCGGCGCAGGTTGGCCCATGCCTCAGAGGGATTGGTGAAGTGCAGGATCCAGGCCTGCGTGTTGATTGCTTCCTTGGCATTCTCAGTGAGTACACCGGCATTCATCAGACCGTTGATATAGGTTGTGACCTCACTATCTGAAATCTTGTCCGCATCTTGGAGGTAATTGTCGTTCATCCACCCCATGGCAGCCTCGATGCCAGCCTTGAAGTGCTCTTCCACAGTGCCGGCAACGTTCCAGCCCTTCAGCTTGGCCTCAGCCAGCAGGAACTCCACCTCAGCAGAATTGATGAGGGCACCCGGACAGTCGGGCATCTCAAAGTCGATGCTCAGGAAGGGACGTATCATGCGGGCGTTGAAGTTGTTTTTGTCAAAGCCTGCCTCCGGGTACTGGGCGACGAGTTTCTCCAAGGTAGGAATCTCGCTGTTGGCGGGAGCATTCACCCAGTCGCTCCACCAGGCGGCACCAGGCACACAGGCCGTGTAGGTACCGGTGCGCTCCAAGTAGGGCACCACCTCGTCGGTAACGTCGACGTTCCACTCGCGGTCAGGCTTCACCTCGGCACGCTTGGTGTTGATGTAGTGGCGACAGATGCGGTAGAGTCGCGGGTCATTGTTATCCTTCAAGATGTCGAAGAAGGTGGAGCAGACGAAGGTCGGCGACGTCGGGTCCTGACCGTAGAGAATCTCGCCGAGGGCGTTGACGCGGAAATCGAGGTCGCGCGAACCGTCATAGAGGGTGAACGGACCGTCGGTATAGATGATATAGGCATCCTGTTTGGCGTTCTGGATGTAGCCACCATCGGCACCGAGGGCCTTCTCAAACTCCTCCTTGGCCTTCGAGGGGTTCACGTCGCTGATGCGCATGGCATAGCGCAGGCGCAGTGTGTTGGCATAGCGCTTCCAAGCGGCGGGATCACCACCGAGACTGGTCACATCGCCACCAATGCGGTCGGAGCCAGTGCCCAGCTGCTCGGCGCAGGCAGCCAGTTCCTCGAAAAAGAAGTTGTAGATATCCTCCTGCGTGTCGTACTTCGGGTTGGCAATGCCTTCGGTATAGCCCTTGCCAGCCTCCATACAGGGAATGTCGCCATAGATATCGGTGAGGATTGACATCAGCAGCACGCGGTGGATGCGCAGAGCAGCGTTGGTGTTGGGCTTGTCCTCGCTGTTGGCAATGGCGTCAACAAGGTTCTTGATGGCCACGGCGTAGAACTGATCCCACACGAGGCGCATCTGGTCGTCCTGCGGGTGTACGTCACCAGCATAGTTCGAGACGTTCCAGCCGCCGGCGAAGTGCTGGGTGAAGCCTGTGATATATGAGCGGTAGGTGTCCATCATACCGAAGTCACCGTAGGTCTGCAGCAGGGCTGTGGTGAGCTGTGCGCTGGGCGCTATCGACTCGGCTTTGGTATCGTCGGTATTCATTTCCTCCATGTAGCTGTCGCTGCAGGAGGTGAGGGCTGCTGTCACACAGCAGCATACAGAACAGGCAGCGATGAATTTGAATATATTCTTTGTAATCATGATTCGTTCCTCCTTAGAATTTAAGATTGACATTTAAACCGTAGCTGCGGCGCGAGGGCAGCGAGCCGTATTCGAGTCCCAGGCCGCTGGTGTTGTAGCCAGAGTCGGGGTCGATGTTAGGAATGTTCTTCCAGACGATGAACGGGTTGCGGGCCACGAACGAGACGCTGAGACCCTTCACGGCCTTGCCGAGCCACTTCTCGGGGAAGGTGTAGCCGAAGGTAATCTCGCGGCACTTCACGTAGCTGTTGTCGTAGATGAACATCGCAGGGCAGTTCTCCGAGGCCGACTTCCAGTAGGACTCGGGGTTCACGGGGATGTAGTTCTGGGTGTAGGTGCCGTCGCCGTTGTCGATGACGCCCGGTACCACGTAGCCATACTGCTTGCCCATCTCTACGCGCTTCTGCTCGTCGGGTTCGGCGGCCAGCATCGTCTTGATGTTCTCGTTCCACTGGTCGAGGGTCAGGTTCTGCTCCTTGCGCTTCTCCATAGCCTGGTAGTACTCCTCGCGGCCTTCGAGCGTCCCCGAGGCCTTACCCGTAGCGTAGGCCGAGCGCATCGACATCGAGAAGAGGTCGGCACCCACCTTCACGTCGAAGCCGGCGCTGAGGCGGAAGCCCTTGTAGGTAAAGGTGGAATAGAAACCACCCGTCCAGTCCCACGAGGCGTTGCCCAGGGTGTGGTTTTGGGCGTCGGTGGTAGGCAGTCCGCTGGCGGTGTTGATGATGATGTCGCCGTTCTCGTTGCGAACATAGTCCTTGCCGATGATGCTGCCGTAGTTTTCGCCTACCTCAGCACCGACGCTGACGCCACACCAGGTGGCCTTCTCAAGCTCGAAGTAGTTCATGCCGGACACGAGCGACTTTACCTTGTTCTGGTTCTTCGAGAAGTTCAGGCCGGCATCCCAGGCGAAGTCCTTGATTTGCAGCACACGACCGTTGAGTGCCAGTTCGATACCCTTGTTCTCAATCTCGCCGGCATTGACCAGGCGGTAGTTATAACCCGAGGTCGACGAAGAGGCGAGGCCGATAATCTGGTCCTTCGACAACTGGTTGTAGTAGGTGAAGTCGAGGCCGAGGCGTCCGTTGAAGAACTTCATCTCGAGACCGAGTTCGAAGCTGTTGGTGCGTGTGGGCTTGAGGTCCTTGTTAGGCGTGGTGGTATTGTTGATCATACCTATAACAAAACCACCATACGAGTATTTCGCCGTCGAGTAGTTGAGGGCGAGCTGGTAGGGATCGGTATCGCTACCCACCTGTGCCCAAGAGGCACGGATCTTACCGTAGTTGATCAGCTGCTTGTTCTTGATGAACTCCGAGAAGACAATGCTACCCGAGAACGAGGGATATACATATACATTATTGTCGGGGGGCAGCGTCGACGACTTATCGCCGCGCAGCGTAGCCTCCAGATAGTAGGTATGCTGATAGCCCACGCTGGCGCTGCCATAGATGGAGTTGATCTGCTTTTTGTAGGTATTCTGCTGGATGCTCTGCTCGGCGTAGTTCATGATGGCTACGATGTCCTTCATCTGCTGTTCCTTGCCAGTGAGCACATCGGTTTTGTTGGATACCTTGAAGATGTTGCCGCCGAGTGTGGCGTTGACGTCAAAGTCGCCGAACGACTGGTTGTAGAGTGCGAGCAGCTCGGCGTTGAGGGTACGGTTGTTGAACTTCTGCTGCTTGAGTTCTCCGGCAAGCGTACCGGGCGTGGTAAGTGCAATGTATTCCTGGAAGTCCATGAAGTTCATGTCGGTACCGATGGTACCCTGCAGCTTCAGGTGGTCGGTGATGTTCCAGATGGCCTTACCAGTAAGGCGGAACACGTCCTTGGCCGAGGTGTTCTCGTTCTTGTAGAGGTCCCAGTAGGGGTTCTTGTTGTACTGGTCGTTACCGTTCCAGTTGGCATATTCGCCGTCCTGGGTCTGATAGTTCTCGAGCCACGCCTGGTTGTAGGTGCCGGCCAGCGTCATGAGGTTCTTGCCGATATTGCTCGGTGAGTCACCCAGTGCGGGACGGTTCTTGACGTCCTCGCGGGTGTAGTTCGCCGTGAAGTCGAGATCCACAGGGCCGGCGGCGGTCGTCACGCGCAGATTGAAGTTGTCACGGCTCATGTGGGTGTTGGGCAGGATGTCCTTGTTACGCATGTCGGTGACGGAGAAGCGGACGCCGGTTTTCCCGGAGTTAACCGACAGAACGGCGGTGTTCTGTGCGGTGAGACCGGTGCGGAAGAGGCCGGAGGTATTGTTGGGATACATGAGGAAGGGCCGCTTCTCGCCGTCGAAGTATTCCACAGGGAAGTCGTCGGCCTTGGCACCCCAGCTGGAGTTGGTGCCCGACGTAGCTTCACGGCTGTAGGCACCGCTGTAGCCCATACCATAGACCTGCTGGATGTCGTCCCATTGGGTGTTCTGCGTATCAAAGGTGAGCGAGCCGTTGTACTCCACGCTGACCTTGTCCTTCTCGGCCTTCTTCGTGGTGATAAGAATGACACCGTGAGAGGCGCGGCTACCATAAAGAGCAGAAGCTGCAGGGCCTTTCAGCACGGTCATGTTCTCGATGTCATCGGGGTTGATGGCCGAGATACCGTCGCCCAAGTCGTAGCCTCCCTCAAGGCCGGCGCTGCCGAAATTGGTGTTGTCGAGGGGCACACCGTCGATGACGTAGAGGGGCTGGTTATTACCGGTCATCTCGGTGTTACCGCGCAGCAGTACGCGAGTAGAGCCGCTTGCACCGCCCGCCGTATTCTGGACGACGAGACCGGCTACCTTACCCGACAGCGAGTTGATGACGTTGGTCTCCTTGGCCTTCGTCAGTTCCTCGCCCTTCACCTCAGACACACCGTAGCCCAGGGCCTTGCGCTCACGCTTGATGCCGAGGGCGGTCACCACCACCTCGCTCAGGGCGGTGTTCTCCTCCTCGAGCACGACCTTCATGGTGGCGGCGGCCTTCACCGTCACTTCCTTGTAGCCTACATAGCTGATGATGAGCTCTGTGCCCACGGTCGTCTCCAGGCTGAACCGTCCGTTGAGGTCGGTCACCGTGCCCTTGTTTGTTCCCTTCACTCGCACACTGGCTCCGATAATCGGTTCTGAACCGTCGGTGACGACGCCCGAAACCTTCGTTGCCTGCTGCACTTCTGTTACACCTGCCACACCTGCGGCCAGTGACGATTGTAGGCCGACCGTCAGCGTCAGCGCACCGACTGCGGCCATACATGCAATTTTCCGATGGATTTGCTTCATGTACATTATTATTTTATAGTTAATTATTGGTTTCATTTCACAGCCGCAATACCCTGCAGTATCCAGGGAGCCTTCACCTTCATACCGGCACCGCGGTCGAAGATGCCGAAATACTCGGAACCGCTGCCAAAACGATTGTTGTCCCAGATGAAGGTGGAGAATCCGCGCCTCTTGGCCTCCGTGACCAGCATATGGCAGTAGTAGGTCATGTTCTCGTGGATGATGTCGGTCTGACCGGCTTTCTGACGGTCGGTGACACCCCACTCGCCGATGACAATGCCCAAGCCCTGATTACTCCACGTCTTTACTACGCGGTCGAAGAAGTCGGTCATCGTCTTCTCGTCGCTCTCGGGGATATCGCCGTGCTGCTGGTAGGCCTGTCCCCAGAAGTTGTTCTTGCACAGTCCGGCATAGTCCCACGGGGTGTAGTAGTGGAACTCCACACTCAGGTAGTCGTTGCCGTTGCCCTCGACGTCCTTGGGCACGATGAAACCACCGTCGTCGAGACCGAAGTCGGGGTTACAGACGTAGGTCTGCACGATGAGATGACGCTTCTGGTTGTTGCCGCCCGTGGCTCGTACCACGTCGACAAACGTCTGGTTATAGGAGTTCTGCACCTCCAGGTTCTCCTTCTCGGGCTTTCCCCAGTTGTCGCGTATGTGTACCTCATTGGTTCCCGCAAAAGCCACGCGGTAGTCGTACTGCGAAAACTCGCTGGCTATGTTCAACCAGAGCAGCGCGAGCTTCTGGTTGTTCTCCTCCTTGTACTGATAAGTGGGTCGTCCCTCCAGCCACTTCTCGTGGTGGGTGTTGATGATGACCTTCAGGTCGTTGTCCAGACACCAGCCCACCACTTCCTTGATACGTGCGAGCCAGGCTTTGTCGATGCTCATAGCCTGGGCGTTGGTGATGTGGCACTGCCAGCGGACGGGAATGCGGACGGCGTTGAAGCCGGCCTCCTTCACGGCCTTGATGACCTTCTTCGTCACCACCGGGTTGCCCCAGGCAGTCTCGGCCTTGATGGCACCGTCGGGACAACTGATGGCCATCGACTCGCCGTCCTGACCCGGCGCCGAACACTCGAACTGGTTACCCAGGTTCCAGCCCACTACCTTCGCGTTCCACTCCTTGGCCGTAGGTTGAGCCGTCAAACCGGTCGGCAGCAGCAAACCCGCAATGAGCAGCGCTGACGACATTGAAATAGCGATTCGTTTCTTCATGTTGCTTGTAGTTTTAGATTTCATGCCACAAAATTACAATATCTCCTGCACATAAGGGTTTGATGGCGTACAAAAAAGGTTTCAAATCCGTGATATAACAGTTTTGAAACCTTTTATGATAGTTTTTGAACCCCTTTTTACTGGTATTTCGAGGGCGACACTCCGAAATATTTCTTGAACACAGTACTGAAGTATTTGGAATTCTCGAAGCCCGTCAGCGCGGCAGTTTCGTTGACGGAGTGCCCGCTGCGCAGCATGGCGGCCGCCCGTTCTAAGCGGATGACGCGGATGAAGTCCTGCGGCGAGTTGCCGGTGTACGACTTCAGCTTGATGTAGAAGAGTGTGCGGCTCATGGCCATCTCGCGGCAGAGGCGGTCGATGTTGAAGTCGCTCTCCGACAGATGGTCCATCACCAGCTTCGTCACCTTGTCGATGAAGAACGAGCCCTCCTCGGTCTTCGGCTCCTCCTGAGGCTCCTCCTCCCCTACCCGCTCTGCCGTCTCGACTGCCGTACTCTCGCCCGCCTCGGGATGAAGATTGCTGATGACCAGTCGCATGTACTTGGAGTGCAGCTGATAGACGCGCCAGGCCACGTAGAAGGCAACGACCAGCAGGGCGGCATAGATGAGCCACATCCACCACGAGTTCCACCACGGCTGGGCGACGTTTACCGTCAGGCGCACCTCGTCGATGACGACTCCGCACGTACGGCTGACGCTGCGCAGCAGCAGCTGGTGACTGCCGGGCTCGAGGTTGGCGAAGCGGATGTACTGCTGGTCGGTGGGCTGGCTCCAGTCGCCCTTGCCCACCTTGTACTGGTAGGCGATGTCGTACTGGTTGCGCAGGTTGATGCATTCGTAGTAGAGTTCGAAGGTACGCTGACCGTAACCCAGCCGCAACGCACCGCCGTTGTTGAGCGTCTGGTGTACGGCCTTCTTGAAGTCCTCGTCGTCAGAGCCGGCACACCTGATGCCCCGCAGCCGCAGGTTGGCGCTATAGTTCAGGGCCTGTATGTTGTTGGGATTGACTATCAGCGCTCCCTCCGTCGTACCATAGAGGATGTGGCCGTTACGCAGGACGGCAACGGCACGGGCAGAGTACTCGCGGTTGACACCGTAGCAGTAGTTCACGTCGGCCACCTGTCCCGGATACTGGGGACTGACGAACGACAGGCCGTGCTCCGTCGAGATGAACAGGCGCCCGCGATTGTCCTTGCCGATGCTGCAGACAACATTCGAGGGCAGGCCGTTGGCAGTTGTCAGCTGGCGGCATTGCTTCTTGGCCAGATCATAGACGTAGACGCCGCCACCGTCGGTACCTATCCACAGCTCGCCGTTGTCGTTCACGAAGAGCGTGTGGATGTATTTGTTGAAATTGTCGGGACTGATGGTGGCACCGTAGTCCAGTTCACTCACCTTGCCCGTCTTCGTATCTATCAGCCAGATGCCGTTGGCCGTACCGATGGCGATGCTACCGTCGGGCAGCTGCACGATGTCCTGTACATTATTAATAGGGTAATAGCGGTTGCCCGAAGGTGTCTTCTGCACCAGGTCGCCGTCCAGACAGCCCATCCAGAGGTTGCCCTCACGGTCGTAGAACAGTTTATAGACGTGATCGTCCTTCAGCACCCCGCTGCCGAGGGTGTAGAGCTGGCGCTCGCTGCCGTCGCTGCCGATTTCGTAGACGCCCTTGCCCCAGGTGGCGGCCAGCAACGTTCCCGCCGGAGTGGTACACAGGCTGAGCACCACCGCACCGCGACAGACATGCTGCCAGTGCTGGGTGTAGGGGTTATGCAGGCTTACGCCATTGTCGGTACCCATCGCCAGCAGACCATTGGGCAACTGCGCCACACAATTGACACGGTCGTTCAGCAGCGACTGATGGTTATTGCGCCCGTGCTGGAACACCGCCGGCGTACTGCCCACAGGCCGCGCTATGTCGATGCCGCCCGAGTAGGAACCGATGACAACGTTCCCCCACTGGTCAAGCATCACGGCATAGATGCCGTTTCCATGCAGCACACCGTTGGGACCGTCGTTGGCGTCGAACAGCAGCTCACTCCTATATGTTCTCGAGGGCGACGGCAGACGGGGCACCTTGTAGACGCCCTGACCGTCGATGCCCACCAGCATGATGCTGTCATTATAGGGACAGATGCTGCGCACGGGGTTGACAATAGGATCACCCGTTATCGGATACTCCTCGGACGTCCCCGCCTGCGACTGGGTGAGGATGTGCAGGCCGCTCTGGAAACCGCCCAGCCACACCCTGTCGTACAGGGCGTCGTAGTAACCGCTCTCCACGTGGATGGGCAGCAGCTTCTCCAGCTTCGCACCCTCCTGCGGCGCCGTCTCCCCTCCCTTATAGCGCAGCACACCGTCCTTCGTACAAAGCAGCATGCCGTCGCGGGTGCTGACGACCGTGCTCGTATAGACATCCTTCAGCACGGGCACTAACTGCCGACCTTCCAGGTAGTAGACACCCTCGCGCATAGCCAGCCACAAGCCCTTCTCCGTGAACAGCACGTCGTTCAGCAGCACGTCCGTCTTGAACAGCGTCGCGAGATCGGTACGCAGCACGAAACCGTCCTGCACCTCGTCGTAGGCGTAGATGCCGCCCTTGTTGTCAAACGCCATCAGCGCCTTGCCGGCAGCCTCGGCCAGCTTCGTGATGCGGCCCGCATAGTTGCCGAACACCGCCGTGTTGCCTATCGCGTAGTGACAGATGCTGACACCGTTGTAACGGTCCACACCGTCCTTCGTCGACCACCACAGGACACCGTCAGTCGTCTGACGCACCGTGTAGACGCGCTGGTTGCTCAGCCCCTCGGCGCGTCCTAAGTGTGCAAACGTGAAGTCACGCGCCTGCTGCGCCGCAGCCTGCACCGCCAGCAGCACCCCCATATAATATAAGGTGTATAATCTCTTTCTCATACGCTATTCTTCATTGGTTAGTATTTCCACGGGCCTACAGCTCCAGCGTCCGCACCTCACAGTTCGTCATCCGCTCCACCTCACGCATCTGCCTGCCGTAGTACACCGCCTGTATCGCCTTGTTGATGATGCCGTGACCCACAGCCACCACCGTCCGTCCCTCATACCTCTCCCTGATAAACTGCAGGAAGCGGCCGGCCCTCGCCGTCAGGTCGTCCAGCGACTCAATGTCGTCGGGCCACACCTCGTCTTTCAGGTCAGGGATATAGCGCCCCGTGAACGAGCCCCAGTCACGCTCCCTGAGCAGCGGTGTCGTCTCCACCTCCAGCCCGTGCGGCTCACTCAGTATGCGCGCCGTCTGCACCGAGCGCCACAGGTCGCTGGCCACAAACGCGTCAACCGCCGTCGATGCCAGGCAGTCACGCAGTTCACGCGCCTGCCGAACCCCCTCGTCGTTGAGCTCGCCCTGCGTCTGTCCCTGCATGATCTGGTTGGCATTATCCACGGTCTCGCCGTGCCTGACCAAAAATAATCTTGTCTTCATTGGTGCAAAGTTATAAAAAAATTATTATCTTTGCACCAAAAATCACGAAAAAGATGATAAAAATACTGCAAAGCTCCGTTTTCCGTGCCCTCTGCGCCATCGTTATAGGCGTACTGCTCATCAAGTTCCCCGACAACACCGTCAAGGGCATCACCGTCGCCATCGGCGCGCTGTTCCTCATATCGGGCACCATTTCGTGCGTCACCTACTTCTGGTCGCGCCGACATGTCAGCGAGTATAAGATTTACGACACCGAGGGCCACCTCGTGGCTGGCGAGCAGCCCGCCTTCCCCATCGTGGGCATCGGCAGCGCCATCCTCGGACTCATCCTTGTGCTCACCCCCACCGCCTTCGTCTCCGCCCTGATGTATATCATCGGCATCATCCTCATCCTCGGCGCCATCAACCAGTACATGTCGATTTTCAGCGGTCGCCGTTACGGGCACATCAGCTTCTGGTACCTGCTCCTGCCCTCGCTCATCCTCCTGACCGGCCTCTACGTCATGCTGAAACCCATGAAGCCGCTGGAGATGGCTATGCTCATCCTCGGCTGGTGCATGCTCCTCTACGGTACTGCCGAGCTCATCTACGCCCTGAAGTTCTACCGCAACAAGAAGCTGTGGCAGCAGTCGCAGCAGCAGCCGCAGCTCGACACCTACGAGGAAATCAAGGAAGACATCACCGAGGGGTGATGGAGATACCTGTGGTTTACTGAGGTCTTTGGTACGTCCTGAGTTAATCGTTGCTACCTATCATATAGCAAAGACCATACTACTTGTTGATAAATTCTCTTGAGAATTGGCCGCTTAGGTGCCTCCTAAGCAACCGAAAGGTGCCACCTAACGCTTAAATTCTCTCGAGAATTCATTCGCATCATCATACCCCTTCTTTACTCGAAGCCGCCACACGTCTGGGTTTAGTCGGTGGTAAAAGCCGTAGTCGTGGAAGTCCAGATGGTCAGACACCGGTGACGATGCCCTGTATGTAGGTCTTCAGGATATGGATGCCGGTGCGGTTGTCACCGCCCCAGGGCACGATGAGGTCGGCAAACTTCTTGGTGGGCTCGATGAACTGCTCGTGCATGGGCTTGAGGACTTTCTCGTAGCGGTCGAGCACCATGTCGACGGTGCGGCCACGCTCGACGACGTCGCGGCGGATATTGCGGATCAGTCGCACGTCGTCGTCGGTATCGACGAAGATCTTGAGGTCCATCATGTCGCGCAGCTTCTTGTGGTGGAGGGCCATGATGCCCTCAATGATGATGACGGGCTTGGGCTCGACGTGGATGGTCTCCTTCTGGCGGTTGCTCTCTATATAAGAATAGGTAGGCTGCTCGACGGCCTTACCCTCCTTCAGCATACGGATGTGCTCTGTGAGCAACTTCCAGTCGAAGGCGTCAGGGTGGTCGAAGTTGATGGCCTTGCGCTCCTCGGGCGTCATGCCGGTGGTGTCGTTGTAGTACGAGTCAAGGGGTATGACGGCGGCACAATGAGGGGGGAGTGCCTTGGCGATACGCTTGACGACGGTGGTCTTTCCCGAGCCGGTTCCTCCGGCGATTCCGATGATAGTCATAATAGTTTTAGGTATGTTTCTGGGCGCAAAGATAGGAAATTATTTTGAAACTGTGGCAGTTTTCGTCACAAAAAGTAAAATAATTGGCAGAAAATTTGGCTAACTGCGGAATTCTTTGTAATTTTGCACCCCGAAATTATCATTAACATATAAGAATTAACAAAAATGAAAAAAGGAATTCATCCAGAAAACTATCGCCCCGTCGTGTTCCGTGACATGTCCAACGGCGATATGTTCCTTACGAAGTCTACAGCAAAGACGAATGACACAGTAGAATTCGAAGGCGAAACTTACCCAGTGGTAAAAGTCGAAATCTCAAGCACCTCTCACCCGTTCTATACTGGTAAGAGCAAGCTCGTTGACACGGCCGGTCGCGTCGATAAGTTCATGAGCCGCTACGGTAAGGCTGCGAAGAAATAAGATATTTCACACACTGAAAGATGATACACAAGAGAGTGCGTCAAGGTAGTTGCATATGCCTCGGCGCACTCTTTTTTTAATAATAACCAAACCAAACAACATGAAAACAATTTATGATTTCTCTGTCAAGGACAGAAAAGGCAAGGACGTGTCGCTCAAGGAGTATGCCAACGAGGTGTTGCTGATTGTCAACACCGCCACGAAGTGTGGCTTCACACCGCAGTACGAGGAGCTGGAGAGCCTCTACGAGAAGTATCACGCCCAGGGCTTTGAGATCCTGGACTTCCCCTGCAACCAGTTTGGCCAGCAGGCACCCGGCACCGACGACAGCATCCACGAGTTCTGCAAGCTGAACTTCGGCACGGAGTTCCCCCGCTTCAAGAAGGTGAAGGTGAACGGCGATGACGCCGACCCGCTCTTCAAGTTCCTGCAGGAGCAGAAGGGCTTCGCCGGATGGGACATGGAGCATCCTATTGCCCACATCCTGGACGACATGCTGTCGAAAGTGGATCCCGACTATAAGGAGAAGAACGACATCAAGTGGAACTTCACCAAGTTCCTGATCAACAAAAAGGGACAGGTGGTCGCCCGCTTCGAGCCGACGGAGAAGATGGAGAACATCGCAGCACAGATAGAAGAGCTCCTGAAATAATGATGAAGACGAAATGCTTGATTATAGGCAGCGGTCCCGCAGGGTACACCGCTGCCATTTATGCTTCCAGGGCTAACCTCGGCCCGGTGGAGTACTGCGGCATGCAGCCCGGCGGACAGCTGACGCAGACAACGGAGGTGGAGAACTTCCCCGGCTACCCGCAGGGCGTGGACGGCAACCAGATGATGATGGACCTGCGGGAGCAGGCTGAGCGCTTCGGCACCGACATCCGCGACGGCGAGATTGTCAAGGTGGACTTCTCGAAGGCCCCCTACGTCTGCACCGCCGACGACGGTACGGAGATTGAGGCCGACACGGTCATCATAGCCACCGGTGCCTCAGCTAAGTACTTAGGACTGGACGACGAGCGCAAGTATAACGGGCAGGGTGTATCGGCCTGTGCCACCTGCGACGGCTTCTTCTACCGCAAGAAGACGGTGGCCGTCGTCGGAGGCGGCGACACCGCCTGCGAGGACGCCCTCTACCTGTCAGGGCTGGCCAAGAAGGTGTATATGATTGTACGCAAGCCCTTCCTCCGCGCCTCGAAGGTGATGCAGCAGCGCGTCCAGGAGCGCGAGAACATCGAAATCCTGTTTGAGCACAACACCTTAGGGCTGTTCGGCGAGAACGGCGTGGAGGGTGCCCATCTGGTGAAGCGCAAGGGTGAGCCCGACGAGGAGCTGGTGGACATCCAGATCGACGGTTTCTTCCTGGCCATCGGCCATAAGCCCAATACTGACATCTTCCGCGAGTGGTTAGAGACCGACGAGGTGGGCTACCTGAAGAAGATTGACGGAACGCCCAAGACGAAGATTCCCGGCGTCTTCGTGGCCGGCGACTGTGCCGACCCCGTCTACCGCCAAGCCATCAGCGCCGCCGGCAGCGGATGCCAGGCCGCCATCGAGGCGGAGCGGTATCTTTTGAACTCATAAAGGTTAGTGGTTAGAGGTTAGAGGTTAGTGGTTAGAGAACACTAACCACCAGACAATAGAAAAAGCCCCGCTTCACAGCGAGGCTTTTCTACTTTAAAAACTAAATTAATCAACCATAAACCTTAACCATTAAAAATCTTTTCGTGATGCAAAGATAATGCAACTTTTCAAAAAGGAGGTCGACTATTTATTATTTTAGGTCGAAAATTTAATAAATCACATTTTTTCGACCTAAAATCACAAATTTTCTACCTAAAATCACATTTTTTCGACCTTTTTTGGGTAATTCCTTGCTTTTTTCGACATAAAAATGATAGTTTTTGAGATAAATATTGTAACTTCGCAGCGTCAACTGTAAACCCTATGAACCTGCAAACAGTCATTATTATACTCATCATCGTCGCTGTTGTGGCACTTTTCTTCTTGGGAAGAGAGGTGATTCAACGGGGTATACGCGTGAGACACCGTTTGCAGATGAGTGCCATCTATACCAACATCACCCACGAACTGCTCACCCCGCTGACCGTCATCTCGGCCTCGGTAGACAGACTGCGCGAGAAAGCACCGTCGAACGAGCAGGACTACGACCTCATGCAGCTGAACATCGAGCGAATGGTGAGACTGCTGCAGCAGATCCTGGAGACCAGCAAGTCGCAGTCGGGCGAGCTGAAACTATTAGTGGCACAGGGCGACGTCATGCAATACATACGGCAGACGGCCGTCTGCATAGAGCCGCTGATGGCCAAGAAGGGGCTGGACTTCAAGATAGAGTGCGAACCTGAGACCATGATGGGCTGGATAGACACCGACAAACTGGACAAAATCATCTACAACCTGCTGTCGAACGCGGCGAAATACACGGATGGCGAGAACGGAAAGGTGCTGCTGCAGGTACATACCAACAAACGCTACGACCATATTATTATTAAGGTGAGCGACAACGGCATCGGCATCCCCCCGGACAAGATGAAAAAGCTGTTCCGCCGCTTCTACGACGGCGAATACCGGCAGCAGAAGACCATCGGCACGGGACTGGGACTGGCGCTGACGCGCGAATTAGTCTACCTGCACGGCGGAACCATCGAGTGCGACAGCGAGGAGGGTGTCGGAACGACGTTCACCGTCACCCTGCCCATCAACAAGGAGTCGTTCTCGGCCTCACAGATAGACGAACAGCACAGGATAGACATCAATATGGCCCGAAGCGCCATCCTCGACATCGCCAACCGCCTGCACGACGAAGAGCCGCAGGAGCTGGAGGAATCAAATGTCGTCGACGACGATGCCTACAAGCTGCTGATCGTGGAAGACAACGTGGAACTGCTGATGCTGATGAACCAGCTGCTCAGCACCAGGTATCACGTCAAGACGGCCTCCAACGGCAAAGAGGCGCTGAAAATCATCAAGAAAGAGGAGCTGGACATCATCATCTCAGACGTCATGATGCCCGTGATGGACGGTCTGACCCTGACGAAGCGCATCAAGGGCGACCCCAACTACCAGCACCTACCCATCATCCTGCTGACCGCCAAGACGCAGGAGGAAGACCGCAACGAGGCCCTGCAGATAGGCGCCGACAGCTATGTGACGAAGCCTTTCAAGATGAGCGACCTGGAACTGCGCATCAACAACATCGTCGAGAACCGCAACCGCGTACGGGAAGAATTCAAGGGAAACCTGGCAAAACCGATAGCGATAACGATAGCGCAACAGCCAACAAACACCGAGCCTACACCCGACGAACTGTTCCTGAAGCGGGCGATGGACTGCGTCTACGAGCACCTGGACAACAGCGAATACGACCGCGACGCCTTGGCCGCAGACATGGGCGCCAGCTCCTCTTCCCTATATAATAAGTTACGGGCGCTGACGGGACTCAGCATCAACAACTTCATCCGCGACATCCGTATGAAGGAAGCGATGCGACTGGCTCAGCAGAACCCGCTGATACGCGTCAGCGACCTGGCATACAAGGTAGGATTCAAAGACCCGAAATACTTTTCCACCTGTTTCAAGAAGGAGTATGGCCTTCTGCCAAAAGAGTATATCGAGAGCTTATCCACAACCCCAGAAACGTAAGCATCCCGTTCATCATCAGCAATTCATAGCCGAAGTGGTAGCCCCACAGCGACTGTGCCAGCACGTCGATACCGTAGCAGAGCAGCGGCGACGCCACGCAGATGTAGGGCACCCAGCCGTCGTGCGGCTTCAGGCGGGTGAACAGTCCGAAGGCAAATAGCCCGAGCAGCGGACCGTAGGTGTAGCCGGCAATGATATAGACGGCATCGATGAGACTGGTGGAGTTCAACACCTTGAACAGCAGGATAAAGAGAACGAACACAGCGCAGACGCCGATATGAACCCTGCGCCGCAGCCGCTCGTCGTCCTGTCGTCCGACAATGTCCACGCAGAAAATCGTGGTCAGCGACGTCAGCGCAGAATCGGCGCTGGAGAACGAGGCCGCCACAATGCCGAGGGTGAAGATTGAAGAGTGAAAAGTGAAAAGTGAAGAGTGAAGGGAGGCTGCGCCTTCCACATAAGCAGGGAGCAGCTCGTCACCGACGGCACCCGTTCCCAACATCGTGAGCAGCACACCGAGCGACAAGAAGAGCAGATTGGCAGGCAGGAAAGCCACACCATACGTACACATATCCTTCTGAGCGCCGCGTAGCGTCTTGCACGTCAGGTTCTTCTGCATCATGTCCTGATCCAGTCCCGTCATCACGACGACGATAAAGGCGCCGCTCAGGAACTGCTTCCAGAAATACTGCTTCGACATCCAGTCGTCCCAGACGAACACCCGCGACAAAGGACTGGCCTGAATGGCTGAGACGGCACCGCCAAACGTCAGTCCCATATCGTCCACCACCTTATATATAATAATAAGCAGGGCCGCAAACAGGCATACCGTCTGCAGGGAGTCTGTCCACACCAACGTCTTGATGCCCCCACGGCGGGTGTAAAGCCAGATGAGCAGCACCAAACCCACCACCGTCACCGCAAACGGCACCCCTAACGGCTGGAACACAAAGCGCTGCAAGATGATGCATACCACATAGAACCTGACGGAAGCGCCAGCCATCTTCGACAACAGGAAGAAACAGGAACCCGTCTTATGGGAGCGTACCCCCAACCGCGTCCCTAAATAGGCGTAGATAGAGGTCAGGTTGAGCCGGTAGTACAAGGGAAGCAGCACGAAAGCCACCATCACATAGCCTAAGACAAAGCCCAGACAGGTCTGCAGATAGGTCATCTGCGACTGCTGCACCATGCCTGGCACCGAGACAAACGTCACCCCCGAGATGGAGGCACCCACCATGCCGAAGGCCACCATATACCAAGGTGAACGGCGGTCAGCCCTGTAGAACGTCTCGTTCGTAGAACGCCGAGCCGTCAACCGGCTGATGCCGAACAAGACTGCAAAATAAACCAATATTATTGCAATAATCCACATAATCGGCTGCAAAGATACACATTTTCGCTGGCGGCAGCAAATTTTTCACTTTTCACTTTTCGCTTTTCACTTTAATTTCGTACCTTTGCAGGCGGTAATTATTCACCAATACTAAAAAACAATGACGAAACAAAAGAAATTCATCCTTCAGGAGAGTGAGATTCCTACACAGTGGTATAACATCCAGGCTGACATGCCCAACAAGCCGATGCCGCCCATCCACCCGGCCACCAAGCAGCCGCTGGGCGTCGACGACCTGGCACACATCTTCCCCCGCGAATGCTGTGTGCAGGAGCTGGACACGGAGCATCGCTGGATAGACATCCCCGAGGACGTGCTTGAAAAGTACAAGTACTACCGCTCGACACCGCTGGTACGTGCCTACGCACTGGAGGAAGCACTCGGTACTCCCGCCCATATCTATTTCAAGAACGAGTCGACGAACCCCTTAGGTTCGCACAAGATCAACTCTGCCCTGCCCCAGTGCTACTATGCCAAGCAGGAAGGCACGACCAACGTCACCACGGAGACGGGTGCCGGACAGTGGGGTGCCGCACTGAGCTACGCCGCTAAGATCTACGGGCTGGACTGCGCCGTCTACCAGGTGAAGATTACCATGCAACAAAAACCCTACCGCTCGAGCATCATGCGCACCTTCGGTGCCGTTGTCGAGGGTTCTCCCTCGATGTCAACCCGTGCCGGTAAGGACATCCTGACCAAAGACCCGACGCACAGCGGTTCGCTCGGCACAGCTATCTCTGAGGCTGTGGAGCTGGCTACGACCACGCCTAACTGTAAGTACACGCTGGGCTCTGTGCTCAACCACGTTGGCCTGCACCAGACGATTATCGGACTGGAGGCTGAGAAGCAGATGGAGATGGCTGGCGAATATCCCGACATCGTCATCGGCTGCTTCGGTGGCGGTTCCAACTTCGGCGGTATCTCGTTCCCCTTCATGCGCCACAACCTGCTGGACGGCAAGACGACGGAATTCATTGCTGCCGAGCCCGACAGCTGCCCGAAGCTGACGCGCGGACAGTTCCGCTACGACTTCGGCGACGAGGCCGGCTACACGCCCCTGCTGCCGATGTACACGCTTGGACATAACTTCAAGCCCTCCAACATCCACGCCGGCGGTCTGCGCTATCACGGTGCAGGTATGATTATTTCACAGCTCATCAAGGACGGCCTGATGCACGGTGTCGACATTCCTCAGCTGGAAACCTTCGAGGCCGGTATGCTCTTTGCCCGTACGGAGGGCATCATCCCCGCCCCTGAGAGCACCCACGCCATTGCCGCCACCATCCGCGAGGCACTGAAGTGCAAGGAGACGGGCGAGGAGAAGGTGATACTGTTCAACCTCTCGGGTCACGGACTTATCGATATGCCGAGCTACGAGGCCTACATCAAGGGCGACCTGCAGAACTACACGGTCACCGACGAGATGATTGCCGAGAACTTGAAGGAACTTGATAAATAAGAGTCAGCTGTACGCCCGCGTTATCGCCCAACAGCGAACCGCGGTCCATCGCGACTCCACACTTGACGCTTACGCCTTCCGCCTTTCCGCGGAGGGCGTAAGTTGCTTCTACCAGGAGGCTCAGATTACGCTTCGGGTCGTCAAACGGCTCAGCGTATGTCCCGAAGCCCTTTTGCGCTGTAGCCAACAGGCGGTAGTGGAGTCCCGGCAACGGATTACCCGACAGTCCTAAGTGGAAGGCGTAGAAGCGGCTGTCCTCTGTCTGCAGGTTGCCGTCGGTATTATACAGCGGTGAGCGGTAGAGGGGATTGCCCATGACCTGTCCCCAGTGTTGCCATCCGGTATAGAGGTAGTGCTGATAGTAACCGTCCTTGCCGCCGATATGGTCAGGCAGGTACTTCTGGTGATCAAAATAGATGGGACCGCTCTGGTATTTGGTGTAGATATATTCGAAGACGAGGCTGTTCACCCAAGGCTGGTTCTTGAGGTTCAGTTCAGCACCAAGCAGCATATCGCGGAAATCGTAGAGCAGGAACCGGTGCCCGTGCTTCTCCATCCACTTGCTGCCCGTAGTGTAGTTGTCGTAGTCCAGCTGGAACATAGCCGAGAGGTCTTCGAAGTAATGTTCACCATAGACATGAACGGCCCACGTGGGCTGTTCGTAGTTCAGACGGGCCAACCACGCTCCCACATGATTGCCGTCGGCACCCTTGTAGTTCTGGTCGGGGTTGGCATTGTCGCCGTCGTTGCCGCCAGGAATCAAGGCGCGGAAGAAAGACTTCAGCGTCACGTCGTTCACATTACGCTCCCCATAGCCTTCACCGTTGAAAGCGTAGGAATGACCACCAAACTGGCAACCCATTTCCATTCCCACCTCGGCAGAAAAGGGACTGCCGGGCTTCGCCAGCTTCAGGAATCCCGACTTGCCGTGAAACATAACGTCCTGCGTGTAGTTATGCCGTCCGTAGGCAACATCCTTCTGCCAGCCGTTATCCGTGAACTTACCGTATGTCAGATGGCCCTTGAACTGCAGCCAGTTTCTCGTCAGCGGCACATTGACATAGTCGGGGAAGGCTATTCGCACCTGCGGGATTGGTCTTGCGTTGATGCCAAAGACCTGACTGCCCGTACTCAGTTCCTGGTTCTTCATCTCCATCGGCATCTCCTTGCTGCCGACAGTCAGCACACCCTTGCGCCAACGGCCCTCAACAAAAGCCTGCTGAATAACAAAACTGCTGGTATTGTTGTAAGCAGCAGCGAGGTCAACTCCGCCACCCAGCCCCCACTCTTTCATGGAGTCGAGTGCCAACGGACGCATCAGGGCAGCCCGCAGGTAACCGTTGCTCTTATCCACAGAGCTCAGTCCGTACTTATTGGCATTCAGCCAAAGGGGGCTGTGGTCGCCCGTGCCCACCGTCGCCTGCATCTCCACCTTATATTCCAAGCCGCCGTCAGCCTTTGCCGGTAAGACAACCGTCAAAGCCGCCGCCAGCAGCACTATTCCCTTAAGTCTTTTCAAATTCATGCTGCAAAATTACGAAATATTTCTAAATTATGGGTGCTGAATCAAATATATTTCGTACCTTTGCCGAAAATCTATCAATAAGACAATGGATATTACCGAAAGATTCCTCAATTACACGAAGTTCGACACACAGTCGTCAGAAGAGAGCGACAGTGTGCCGAGTACCCCGAAACAACTGACATTTGCCACATACCTGAAGAAGGAACTCGAAGCCGAAGGACTTAATGACGTTGAGATGGACGAGAAAGGCTATATCTACGCTACGCTGAAGGCTAATATAGAGGAGAAAGTGCCCACCATCGGCTTCATCTCCCACTACGACACCAGTCCCGACTGCTCAGGTGCCGACATCCATCCGCAGATTGTGCGGCAATATGACGGTTCGGACATCGAGCTCTCCGAGGGTATCGTGTCGTCACCTAAGAAGTTCCCCGAACTGCTGCAGCACGTAGGCGAAGACCTCATCGTGACCGACGGCCACACGCTGCTCGGCGCCGACGACAAGGCCGGCATCGCCGAAATCGTACAGGCAATGGTCTACTTGCAGGAGCACAAGGAAATCAAGCACGGAAAGATTCGCATCGCCTTCAATCCCGACGAGGAGATAGGTCGCGGTGCCCAGCACTTCGACGTCGAGCAGTTCGGCTGCGAATGGGCCTACACGATGGACGGCGGCGATGTAGGCGAGCTGGAGTTCGAGAACTTCAACGCTGCCTCAGCCAAGATCGTCATCCGCGGCATCAGCGTACACCCAGGCTATGCCAAGGGCAAGATGGTGAACGCCAACGCCTTGGCCGCTGAGTTTGCCAAGATGCTGCCCGAGGACGAGACTCCTGAGCAGACGGAGGGCTATCAGGGCTTCTACCATCTGCTCGGTATCCAGTCGAACATCGAGGAGGCACGGCTGAGCTACATCATCCGCGACCACGACCGCGACCGCTTCGAAGACCGCAAGCACTTCATCCAGCGCTGTGCCGAACAGATGAACGACCGATACGGCGAAGGCACCGTTGTGGCTGAGGTCCGTGACCAATACTATAACATGAAGGAGAAGATAGACCCCGACGCCATGCACGTCATCGACGTCGTGCTGCATGCGATGCAGGCGGTCGGCGTGGCTCCGAAAGTAAAGCCCATCCGTGGTGGTACCGACGGTGCCCAGCTGTCGTTCCGCGGACTACCCTGCCCCAACATCTTTGCGGGCGGCGTCAACTTCCACGGTCCCTATGAGTTCGTCTCCATCCAGTCAATGGAGAAGGCCATGCAGGTCATCGTCAAGATTTGCGAACTGACCGCCGGCTACAATTCCTGATTCCCTTCACCAATCACCAATAGAAATGTCAGAACTTGCCCCACTCATTAACGACTTGGCCCTGATGCTCATTGTAGCAGGCATCGTCACCATTGTATTCAAGAAACTGAAGCAGCCGCTCGTCTTAGGCTACGTCGTGGCCGGCTTCTTAGTGTCACCCCACATGCCCTACACCGCATCGGTGGTCGATCAGGAGAACATCCACCTGTGGGCTGACATCGGCGTCATGTTCCTGCTGTTCTCATTAGGTCTCGACTTCTCGTTCAAGAAGATACTGAAGATGGGCGCCTCACCCATCATCTCGACCGTCACCATCATCTTCTGCATGTCGCTGTTGGGCATCATGGTCGGTCATGCTTTTAGCTGGAGCCAGATGGACTGCATCTTCCTCGGCGGTATGCTCGCCATGTCGTCGACCACCATTATCTATAAGGCATTCGACGATTTGGGGCTTCGTCAACAGCAGTTTGCGGGATTGGTGATGTCGGTGCTTATCCTTGAGGATATCCTCGCCATCGTCATGATGGTCATGCTGTCAGCCATCGCCAGCGGCAACAGTCCCAACGGTGGCCAGTTGCTGGGTAGCATCATCAAGATAGCCTTCTTCCTCATCCTGTGGCTCGTGGTGGGTATCTTTGCCATTCCCCTGTTCCTGCGCAAGGTGCGCAAGCTCATCAACAGCGAGGTGCTGCTTATCGTCTCGCTGGGTCTGTGCTGTGCGATGGCCGTCATCTCCACCAAAGTAGGTTTCTCGTCGGCCTTCGGTGCCTTCATCATGGGTAGCATCTTAGCTGAGACCATTGAAGCCGAGCGCATCGAGAAACTGGTAGAGCCGGTGAAGAACCTCTTCGGCGCCGTCTTCTTCGTCTCCGTCGGTATGCTGGTCGACCCGCAAATCCTGATGGAGTATGCCTTGCCCATCCTTATCTTAGTACTCACCATCCTCATCGGCCAGTCCATCTTCGGCTCCATCTCGTTCATGCTGGGCGGCGAGAGCCTGAAGTCGGCTATGCGCTGCGGCTTCTCGATGGCACAGATTGGTGAGTTCTCGTTCATCATTGCCTCGCTGGGCCTCTCGCTCGGCGTCATCAGCAATTTCCTCTATCCGGTCGTGGTGGCCGTATCCGTTATTACCACATTCCTCACACCTTACATGATACGGCTCGCCACACCGGCTTATAACGCACTCGAACACCGCCTGCCCTCGAAGGTCATCAAGTCGCTCAACCACCTGTCGATGAGCCACCCCAACACCAACGAGCAGAGCAAGTGGAAACGACTGCTGACACAGATGACCGTCAACACCGTAGTGTATTCCATACTGACGTCGGCCGTCATCGCGCTGATGTTCACCTTTCTCCTGCCGTTCACCCGCCGGCTGCTGCCTGGCTGGGAGCTCCACTGGTATGCCAACGCCATCACGGGTATATTCACCCTTGGCTGCATTGCCCCGTTCCTGCGGGCGATGGTCATGAAGAAGAACCACAGCGAGGAGTGGAAAGCCTTGTGGGCCGAGAGCAACCGCAACCGGCTGCCCTTGCTGTTCACCGTCCTGGTGCGCGCCATCATTGCCGTCAGCTTTATCTTCTACATCTGTAACTACCTCAGCCGCTTCAGTAGCGCCCTTATCATTACGCTCGGCGTGACTGCCCTGATATTAATCATCCTGTCGCGCACCATCAAGCACCGCAGCATCGTCATGGAACGGCTGTTCATCAACAACCTGCGCAGCCGCGAGATCGAGGCACAGGTACACGGCCGGAAGCGTCCCCTCTACGAAGGCAAACTGCTGGACCGTGATATCCACATTGCCGACTTCGAAGTGCCCTCCGACTCGCTGTGGATGGGGCATACGCTGAAGCAACTCTCCTTGGGACAGAAATATGGTGTCCACGTCAGCAGCATCATGCGTGGCGGCCACCGGCTGAACATTCCCGACGGCGACTACATCATCTTCCCCGGCGACCATCTGCAGGTTATCGGCAGCGACCAACAGCTGGCAAACTTCGGACGAGCGTTGACTACCGAACTGTTGGGTGAGGAAGTCGACGTGGAAAGCCGCGAGATGAAGCTGCGCCAGCTCATCATCGGCGACACCAGTCCCTTCATCGGCAAGACGCTCGAAGAGAGTGGCATCCGCAGCCTCTACAGTTGCATGGTTGTAGGACTGGAGGAAGGTCAGGAAAACCTGTCGCAGGTATCGCCCAAGTACCGCTTCTCCGAGGGCGACATCATCTGGGTTGTCGGCGAAGAAGAGGCGCTGCAGGCCCTGCTCAATTCCTGAGACTGCTAACGGACAACCCTGATACGGGCATCGACGGCAATGACGTTGTCGGCATCAGCAAGGAGAGGATTGATATCCATCTCCTTGATTTCCGTGGCAAAGCGCAGAAGGGTGGACAGCCTGACGATGATTTCGGCATATTTGCGCTCGTTGATGCCTTGCTGGCCTCGCGTTCCTTTTAATATCTTATACGCACGTAGGGAGCGAATCATGGAGTATGCTTCCTCGTAACTCAACGGGGCAAGACCTGAGGAAACGTCGCGCAATACCTCAACAAAGATACCGCCGAGACCGCAGAGTACGACGTGACCGAAACGCTCCTCGTACTTAGCGCCGATAAACAGTTCAGTACCCTTGATCATCTTCTGCACCATCACCGCCGTAGCATCAGGAATCTGCATCATACGGTCGAACTCTGCCGCAAGCACCTCCTTGGAACGGATGTTCAAGGCCACACCGCCGACATCGCTCTTATGGACGGGGCCTACAACCTTGGCGACCACAGGGAACCCTACTTTCTCGGCAAAGTCCGACAGCTCGTCCTTCGACGTAGACACCAGCTCGGGAGCCAGCGGGATGCCGGCACAGGAGAGAATCTCACGCACCAGCTCGGGCGACACGTAGCCGCTTTCCTTAATGCCGCTGATGAGGGTATGCAGTCGGGGAATGTCGGTGCCGTAAAGCTCGACTTCAAACGGAGCAGGCTTCGGGGTCTTCATAATTTGTGCCAGCGCGGTAGCCAATGTCACCTCGTCGCTGAAATTCACATGACCACGCTTCAGGAACTCCTGCACTTCAGGACCAGCGGTGGTGACACTGGGCAGAATGGGGAATATCGGCTTGCGACACTCACGTATTTTCTTGTCGAGCACGTCGTAGACCTCGAAGATTTTCACCAGACCGGGTGTGCCGAAGATGACCATGATGGCATCAATATCGTCCATCTGCTCGCAGTAGTCAATGGCAATGCCCAGATGCTCGGCAGTACCGGTAGCCAGGATGTCAATAGGGTTAGCCACGCTGCTGCCCGGCAACAGTTTCGACTTCAGTTCCTCAGCGATGGGCCCCGTCAGCGGAGGCACCTGCATACCACCTTTCGACAACGCATCGGTCAGCATGACACCAGGACCGCCGGCATGAGTGACAATCGCAAAGTTCAAGGAGGAGTGGGGAGTGAAAAGTGAGGAGTGAGCCGTCGCATGGAAGATGCAGCCGACGGTGGTCAGCTCCTCGCGGCTGAAGCAGCGCACGATGCCCGCCTTACGGAACAAGGCCTCAACGGCAGAGTCGCTCGAGGCGATGGCTCCCGTATGACTGCTGGCCGCCCGGCTGCCGCTTTCGCTGCTGCCGGCCTTGATAGCGGCAATACGACAACCCTTGCGGATGAGCGACGTAGCGTGATAGAGCATCTTGTCGGGGTTGCCGATATTCTCGATATAAAGCAGCTTCACCAACGAGTCATGCTCAGGGTCGAAATGCTCGTCCATGTATTCCAAGACGGACTCGACTCCTATCTGGTGGCCGTTGCCCACCGACCATACGCTGTTGAACTGCAAGCCCTTGGTAACGGCACTCTCCAAGATAAAGACCGCCGTAGCACCCGAGCTGCTGATGAAGTCAACACCCTTGGGATTCAACTGCGGCACGGGCTTCGTAAACACCGAGTGGTGCCAACGGGTAAGCAGGCCGATACAGTTAGGGCCTATCAGCGCACAGCCATATTGCGCACAAGTGTCGAGAATCTGCTGTTCGAGGGCGGCACCTTCAGGAGTTTCCTCGCTGAAGCCTGCCGATATAATAATGAACGCACGTACATTCTTCTCAGCAGCCAGCAACTTCACGTAGTCGGGACAGTACTTAGCCGCCACCACAAGGATGGCCAAGTCCGTCGGTGGCAATTCGCGGACATCGTGAAACGCCTTGATGCCCTGCACGGCGTCCTCCTTGGGGTTCACGATGTGGAGCTCACCCTTGTAGTCGCCGTCAAGAAGGTTGCGCACGACCGCACCACCCGGCTTATGTACGTTATTACTGCCGCCGATGACGACGATACTCTCTGGTTCTAATAATTGCCTGTTAATCATAACTTTTACTCTCCGAAAGATTGCTTGAGCCGATTGTCATCGGGCTGTTTCTTGAAAAAGTCTGCGTCTATCTCCTTAATCTGCTGCCACAGTTTCCTGGCGCTGTCCTCATCGCCCTTCAGCAGATAGCAGTTGCCGCGACAGTTCAGCAGCAGCGGCTTGTTCTGCGAGGTCATGTTAGGAGCCATCATGGTCAGGGCATCGAGATACAGCAGGGTACGCTCAGCCCCGAAGATGTCATACCCCATACAATACATCATGAAATTACTGTAGTATAGGAGGTTGATGTAGCGTTCCATACCCTTGACAGACTGGTAGCGCTCAATCTCGCTCTCAACGATGGACTGCCGTTCCTCCATCAGTTTCCTGCCG